>NZ_CP005083.1:1459952-2157428 GCF_001563265.1 Sphingobium sp. TKS
GGAAGTGGCGGTGTTCGCGCGCAACCTGTTCGACAAGGATTATATGCAGAATCTGACGGTGCAGGCCGGGAATAGCGGGTTGATCGTCGGGACACCCAGCGAGCCGCGCACGGTGGGCGTGACGCTGCGGACGAAATGGGGCGGGTGACCGCTTCGTTACTCGATTGGGCGCATTCACAAAAATTACATGTTGCGCTGCACAAAGAAAAATGATTCCCTGTGCTTGTCGGCAGAACCGGCGCTTAAGCTTGCAGTAACCATATGGGGCGCATGTTCTGCTTACGACTTGAAGTCGGAGGGCAAGAGCATGGGCACCAGTGCAAGACCAGCGGATGGGGCGATCACCCTGGCGGAATTGCGTGAATTCGCCAGTTTCCCGGCCGCTACGCAGCGTTATATCCGAAGATCGCTGGATATCGGCCTCCACCGGCGCGATGCCATGAAGCTGTGGTCGCGGGACATGGTGGAGGAGGCGAGCATCCGGGCGCAGGCGCGGATCTATGGGCGGCTTGAGGAGATCAAGGCCCGCGTGCCCGATGACAGCGGCCTGGACCAGATGGAGCCGTTCATGGCGCCGCTGGTGACGATTTCGGCCTTCGATCTGGGGCAGGACCGGCTGGGCAGTTTTTCGGCCTATCGCTTCCTGTATGAGCGGCTGCTCGGGGCGGGTGCGCGGCCGTGGTTGCCGGGGGCTTTCTGCGCGGCGGCCAGCCTGCCGCATCTCCATCCGGAAAAGCGCCGGGCGTTGCTCCAGTCGATCAGCGAGGCGGCGGCCACCGCAGTGGGTTGGTCGAATCGGGAGCCGACCTTCTACCCCGAATGGGTCGAGAAGGTGGATCTGAGCAAGGCGAACTGAGCCTTTTCAAGGGGCGCGCCCGTCCGGGGGGAGGGGCGCTGTGAAGGCAGCCATGACGGCGCGGCGGGCAGGGCTCGGCGCGCCGTTGCCTTTTTCCCCTGCTTGCAAATGCTCGCGCCCCTTGACGGGGAAGGTGGGCAAGCTTCGTAAAGATGGGGCTTCTTTGACGCTGCGGATCAGCGCCGGGCTTCGAAGATCGAACTGCGGCGAGCTTGCTTCGGAGTGACGGGCGCCTCCAACTCCCTGGTCAGCATCGCCAACATCCAGGCGCGATGACGGGCGAGAAATTCGGTGAACCCGTCCGGCCTGGCGGGATCGAAGGTCGGCACCTGCCAGTCCGACGCGGCTTCCCGATAGGGCAGGAGGGACTGGCCGGTTCCATCCTCCGGCAAGTCCACATGGCTGCCGAAATAGCTGTTCCGCTTGAAGCGGATGGCTTCGGCGGGGGAGAAGCCGGCCTTGATCAGATAGTCGGGGCCGCTGCGTCCTTTCTCGCTGCCATAACGCGCCGTGCCCGCCACCTTGAAGACATTGCCTGCAAAACGGACATTGCGGGCCCAGCCCTGCCATTCGGTCGCGACGATCATCTGGACGTCCATCGCCTTGCCCACATGGATGACGTTCTTTTCGATCCGCACGTCGGACACATTGCCGGAGAGCTGGAATATGCGGGTGCCGTCATTGCGGCTGACATTGTAGCGGGCCACCGTGCCGCGATTGCCCAGATTGTCCTTGTCGTTGCGCCGTGGCGAGCAGATCAGCAGGAACCCGCCCGCATTGTCGTGGCTGTAATTGTAGAGGAAGGTCGTCCGCCGCGAATTATAGTCGGAATCGAAACCCTGGCCGTCATAGCGGGTGCGGGTATGGGCCGCCTCGTTGAGCTGGATCAGGCTGTTGTCGGTGCTCCATTGCCATATGCCCGCATTATAGCCCGGTGCGCGGCTGCCGGCATAGCGGACGATATTATGCTCGATGAGCGCGCCGTCGGTGCCCCGGGGCACGATGCCGTCGCCGCCGATATCCTCCAGATAATTGTCGCGGATGACGACATTCTTGCTGGGGAACCAGTCCAGGAACGACACCCGGTCGCTGATCCCGGCAATGCCCGAACGATCGACGCGCCAGACGATGTTGCGCTCGACCGTCAGATCCTGGAAGCGGGTGGCCACTGTCTTGCCGGTGGCGCTGAACACTATCCCGCCATTGTCCTTGCGGTCGTTGGTGCCCCGGACATCGTGGACATAATTGTCGCTGATGCGGATGCCCCGCGTCACGCCCCGGTTTTCGGCCCGCACCAGCACGCCGGTTCGCGGCGCTGGCGAGGGGGCGTCGTTGGTGACCTCCAGCCCGCTGACCGCGACATATTCCGCGTTGATCACGCCTATCGCATATTCGGAGACGCCGCCTGCATCGATACGCGGCCTGGAGCCGGAGCCTGTCGCCGTGATCGTGATGGGCGATCCGGCCTTGCCCGATCGGGTGATCGTCAGCGGTTCCTTCCACGTCGATCCCGCCGTCAGCAGGATTTGATCGCCGGGTTGAAACGGCCAGCTATTGACGCGGGCAAGGGATCGCCAGGGCTGATCGGCGGACGTTCCGCCGGAACGATCATCGCCAAGACGGGAATCGACATAATAGGTTTCGGCATGGGCCGTCGCGACGAGGCCGGATGACAGAAGCAACGCCGGAAGGGTGAACGCCCGATAGGATTTGCGCACGTTACGATCTTTCGGAGCAATATGGCTTTCGGAGCGATATGATCTTGTCGCCAGCCTGATATGAAATGGCTGAACGGTCAATGAAGACAGCGTGGGGCGCTCCGCGGAGTGGCGCATCAGCGACGGCAGGATGACATGTCCTTGAATCGTCATCGAACGTCCCCTAGATAGGTTGGGTCACTCCTTCCCCTTGGAGTGACTCCTCCCTGAACCTTGGCCCCGCCTAGAGCTTGCTCCGGCGGGGTTTCTTTGTTTTGGGAGATCAGGAGGGCTGTTCCGCGACTTGTCCGTCGCCTGTCGTCAGATGCGCCTGTAGCGGAAATACCAGACTTCGTGACCCAGGCGGCGGGCTTTGGCTTCGTAGCGGGTTTCGGGCCAGCCGCCGGGGCGAACCTGGAAATCCCTGGGTTCGCTGGCCAGCCATTCGAAATCGGGATGGCCGTTCATCACCATCAGCGCCCAGCGCAGATAGATGGGGTGATCCGTGCCGAAGCGGAATTCGCCGCCGGGTTTCAGCTTTTTCGCGATCATCGCCACGGGGCCGGGGTTCATCATCCGCCGCTTGGCGTGGCGCGCCTTGGGCCAGGGATCGGGATGGAGGAGGTAGACGAAGCTGAGCGCGCCGTCGGGGATGCGGCTGAGGACCGACAGCGCGTCGCCCATGTGGAGGCGGACATTGCCCAGCGCCTTGTCGCGGACATGGCCGAGCGCGGTGACGACGCCGTTCAGAAAGGGTTCGCAGCCGATGAAGCCATGGTCGGGCAGCAGGTCGGCGCGATAGGCGAGATGTTCGCCGCCGCCGAAGCCGATCTCGAAATGCAGCGGGCGGTCATAGCCGAACAGGTTCGCGGCGGTGATTTCGCCCTCTTCAGGGACGGAGAGGGCGGGGAGTAGCGTGTCGACCAGTTCCTGTTGAGCTGCGCGCAGCTTGTGCCCGGACTGGCGGCCATAGAGGCGGTTGAGCGTGGTGGGGTCGCCGGATTTATACCCGGATTCATGCCCCGTTTCATGCCCCGTTTCATGCGTCGTCATGGGCGCGCCGATAGCGGGCGGCGGCGATGGGGGCAAGCGGGGATATGGGGCGCCTCCTGCCCCCGGTGTTGAGGAGATTGGCCGGGGGCAGGAGGCTGGGAGCCGCAGCGCCGGGGCTAGCGGCGCTGGGCTGGTACTTGCGAAACGGATGCGGGGTTGAGGCGAGGCGCCTTCAGCTTATTTGCATTTGGTGAAGCGGCCCTTGGCATCCTTGCACGGGCCCTTTTTGGCGACCGGCTTGGGCGGGCATTTGACGAATTTGCCCTTGGCGTCCTTGCAAGGCGCGGCGAGCGCGGGAGCGGCGCTGCCAGCCAGGAGGGCGAGGCCAAGGAGGGCGGAGGTCAGCTTCCGGGACACCGAAGTCATCGCAATTCCCTTTCAAAAGAGGGAGTTGCCGGGCCCGACAGGGGTGCGGACCCGACGACCTGCTTATGGGCGTTTTTCCCGTTCGGGCCTAATGAACTTTTCTTCATATTGCCGTCATGCGGGGCCGGTCAGCGGCAGGGCTTTCCTTCATAGGCGCGGCGATGGAAGGCGTAGTTTCGGCCGTTCCAGCGCAGGACGGGGAAGCAGAAACCGGGGCCGCCGACCGAAAGATCGGGCCAGCCGCCCGCGCCCTTGCTGGCCAGAAATTCGGGGATGCCGGTTTCATGCGCCATCAGTTTCCAACTGCCGTCGGCCTGCTGGCTGAGCAGCCAGAAGGCCTGGCCGGTATTGCCGTAGCAATAGCCGCTGGATTCGGAGACGACGGCTTCCGGGCGGCCGTCGCCGTTCAGGTCGGGGCGTTCGTCTATCGTGGCGGGCGAAGGCGGCTGGCCGGATTCATCGCAGCCGCTGGTCCAGCCGCGACCGTTGTTCTTGAGGCCTGCGGCGCGAAAGATCGCCGCATCGGCGGCCGTCCTGGCGGGAGCGGCCAGGGTTGGGGATGGGACGGAAGCGGCGAGCGCCGCTGACATGGCCAGAGTGGCGATGGTCGTGCGGTGCTTCCGTCCCATGATTTCCCCCATTCTATGTCAGGCGATGGCGGCCTTCAGCTTTTCCACCAGGTCCGTGCGTTCCCAGGGGAAGAAGTCGCCTTCAGCCTTCCGCCCGAAATGGCCATAGGCGGCCGAGGGCTGGTAGATCGGCTTGTTGAGGCCGAGATGGGTGCGGATGCCGCGCGGGGTGAGGCCGCCCAGTTCCTTGATGCTCTTGATCGCGTCCTCGATCTTGTCGTCGTCCACCGTGCCGGTGCCGTGGGTGTCGACATAGAGCGAAAGCGGCTCCGACACGCCGATGGCGTAGGCGAGCTGGATCGTGCAACGCTTGGCGAGGCCAGCGGCGACGATGTTCTTCGCGAGATAGCGGGTGATGTAGGCCGCCGAGCGGTCCACCTTGGTCGGGTCCTTGCCGCTGAACGCGCCGCCGCCATGGGGCGAGGCGCCGCCATAGGTGTCGACGATGATCTTGCGGCCGGTAAGGCCCGCGTCGCCGTCCGGCCCGCCGATTTCGAAGCTGCCGGTCGGGTTGATGTGATAGACAGTTTCGTCAGAGAGCAGCTCGCCGGGGAGCACTTCCGCGATAACGCCCTTCACATAATTTTTGAGTTCGGCTTCCTTCGCGCCCTCGTCATAGCCCGGCGCGTGCTGGGTCGAGACGACGATGGCGGTGGCGGCGGCGGGCTTGCCGTTTTCGAAGCGCAGGGTCACCTGGCTCTTGGCGTCCGGCTCCAGGAAGGGGGCGCGGCCGGAGTGGCGGTCGGCGGCCATCTTGGCCAGGATCTTGTGGCTGTAGTCCAGCGTGGCGGGCATGAGGTCGGGCGTTTCGTCGCAGGCGAAGCCGAACATGATGCCCTGGTCGCCGGCGCCTTCATCCTTGTTGCCCGCGGCGTCGACGCCCTGCGCGATGTGCGCGGACTGGCCGTGGAGATTGTTTTCGAAGCGGAAGGTTTCCCAGTGGAAGCCGTCCTGTTCGTAGCCGATGCGCTTGACAGTCTCACGGACGGTGCGCTCGATCTCTTCCTGTGCGCCGGGCGCCCAGGCGTCGTTTTCATAGACGCCCTTGCAGCGGATTTCGCCCGCCAGCACCACGAGTTGAGTCGTGGTCAGCGTTTCGCAGGCGATGCGGGCTTCGGGATCCTTCGACAGGAACAGGTCGACGATGGCGTCGGAAATCTGGTCTGCGACCTTGTCGGGATGGCCTTCGGAAACCGATTCCGAGGTGAAGAGATAGTTGTTGCGCATGGGACTCCCGTTAGCACGCTGTGCGGACAAGCGACATAAAGAAAAGTTTATGTGGCTATTAGCGGGTCGTTCTGCGGGTGGCAATGGCCAGTGCGACGAGCGCGATCATGAAGCCGAACGGCGCCCAATTACCGAGGCGCGAGAACAGCGTCGGCGAAAGGGCGGTGGGGAGCGCGGTGTCGAGGAAACCGGCGCGGTGGTGGCCGATGCTGCTCAATATATGACCGCGGGCATCGACCACGGCGGAGATTCCGGTGGGGGTGGAGCGGATGATGGGGATGCCCTCCTCAATTGCGCGGAGGCGGGCCTGGGCGAGATGCTGGACCGGGCCCCAACTGCCGAACCAGGCGTCGTTGGAGGGGTTGAAGAGGAAGTTTGGCCGGTTGGCTTTATCTACCACCTGGCCGGAGAAGATGATCTCGTAGCAGATCTGGACGCCCATTTTGAGTTGGGGTCGGCCCAGGGTGGCGTGCAGGGTCAGGCTTTGCGGGCCGGGGCCGGGCCAGAAATCGACATCGCCGGGGACGAGGCGGGAAAGGCCGAGCGGCTGGAGAATCTGGCGCATCGGCAGATATTCGCCATAGGGGACCAGGTGCGACTTGTCGTAGCGGCCGAGCAGGCGGGCCTCCGGGTCGACGATGAACAGGCTGTTGTTCGCGCCCGCCAGGGCGTTTTCCGTGACGCCTTCTTTCTCGATCTGTTTGAAATAGACCTTGGTGGCGCCGGTCATGAGGAGGTCGCCGGGGCCGAGCAGTCCAGCCAGGCGGGCGCGCCATTCCGGTTCCAGGTCGAGATAGGCAGGGATGGCGGCTTCGGGCCAGAAGATCAGGCGCGGGGCGGGGCGGGGGGTGCCTGAAAGGGTCGCCAGGGTGCGGAAATGCGCCTGTTCGAGTTCGGGGGAATATTTTTCGTCCTGGCCGATATTGGGCTGGACCACGCGGATGCGCGGCGCGCCTGTCGGGGTGGATGGCGCGGGGGAGAGATGGCCCCACAGGGCCATGGCAATGAGGGGGACGGTTATGGCGGCGGCGGGCTTGATCTGGCGGCGGAGGATCAGAAGGAGCGCGCCGGATGCGAGGATGGCGAGGGCGCCCAGGCCGTAGGTGCCGATGAGGGTGGAGGCGATGGCCATGCCGGTGGGGAGGAGGGTGACGCCCAGCGGGTTCCACGCAAAGCCGGTGAAGGCGGTGGCGCGGAGATATTCCGAGGCTAGCCAGGTGGCGGCGAAGATGAGGGTGAAAGGAAGTGTAGCATGCTCCTGCGGAGGCAGGAGTCCAGTTCTGACGGCGGGACTGGGTTCCTGCCTTCGCAGGAACACGTGGTTTCTTAACCACCAGGCGGCGAGAGTGGCCAGGCCGGGATAGGCTGCCAGGTAGAGTGACAGGAGGATGACCGCGCCGTAGCCGAACCAGTGGGGCATCGCGTCCTGGAAGGTGAAGGCGTGGGCGATCCAGTTGAGGCCGAGGGTGAAATGACCGACGCCGAACAGCCAGCCGCGCAGGAAAGCGCTGCGGCGGTCGGGCGCGCGCTCGATCAGGACGATGAGGAGCGCGAAGCAGGCCAGGGTGACGGGCCAGAGTTTGAGCGGTTCGAAGCCGGTCGCCGCCACGAATCCGGCGAGCAGGGCGGTGAGCTTCGGGAAGCGGGCCGGAATGTCCTTCATGCCGGTGCGGCTCAGCGCAGGCTTGCCATGGTGGCGTGGCTGCACCTGTCGCTCTTGTCGCCGCCGCCCGACAGTGCCGAGGCCGCGATGAAGCCGCCTATCACCAGGACCAGGAAACCGGCCGACAGCAGGCCGAGATATTTTTCGATGAACGCCTTGATAGGACGGCCGAATTTCCAGAACAGAAAGCCCACCAGCATGAACTGGAAGGCGCGGCTGAGGATGCTGGCCCAGAGGAAGGTGAAGAGAGACAGGCCGATGAAGCCCGCGGTGATGGTGATGAGTTTGAAGGGGATGGGCGTCGCGCCCTTGATCAATATGATCTCCGCTCCATAGTCGCGCAGATAGCAGGCGGCGACCGGGAATTTGGCGGCGAGGCCGAGGGCGTGCAAAATCTGCTGGCCGACGGCTTCATAGACGAAATGGCCGATGGCATAGCCCAGCAGGCCACCCATCACCGAAGCGATGGTGCAGATCAGGCCGAAGCGGATCGCGCGTTCCGGGCGGGCCAGGCACATCAGGCCCAGCAGCGGATGCGGCGGGATCGGGAAGAAACTCGATTCCAGAAAACTGATGATAAAGAGCCAGCGTTCGGCGTGGGCGTGGGCGGCTTTCGCCAGCGTCCATTGGTAAAGCTTGGTCAGCATCGGGTTGAGGCCGTAGCCGAACTGCTTTCAGGCCGCCAGTGCTTTTGCCAGGACGATCATCTGTTGAGGCGGGTCGAGCGGGACGGGGTAGGGGCGGTGCTCTCCGGTAGGATGATAGCCACGGCGTTGATAATATTGGATAAGTTTGTCGTGGGTGGAGATGACGGTCATTTCCATCTGCCGGGCGCCGAAGGCGGTTGCGGCGAGCTGTTCGGCTGCGGCGATGAGGCGGTGGCCAAGGCCGCCCGACTGGAGGCCGGGATCGACGCACAGCAGGCCGAGATAGGCCCGGCCATCGCCCCGGTCGGAGATCTGGACGCAGCCGATGGGCGCGCCGTCCGTTCCCAGCGCGACCAGCAGCCGTTCGGCGGGGCTGGCGAGAATCGCTTCGAGCGCGGCAATGCTGGTGCGGGGGCTGGCGGGCGGGGCGGATGCGATCGCCCAGCTTTGGCGGGCGGTGTCGCCGCGATAGGCGCGCTCGATGATGGGGTGAAGCCGGGGGAGGTCCGATGAGGAGGCGGGGCGGATATCCATGGCCGGGCTGTAACGCGGCTGTGATGGAAGCGACAGAGGCTTGATCGGCACGGTGCCGCCGCGCTAAGCTTCCGGCATAGGAGACAAATATGCTTGGCATGGGAGAGGGCGGTTGCCCCTTTGAGTTCAATACCGACCCTGTGACGTTCAAGGTCGGGGATTCGGTCAGCTACCGGGTGACGGGCAGTCTGGAGGGCATGCCCTTTGCCGGTGTGCTGCTGGAGGTGCATGAGGATCATGTCGTGCTGACCTCCGATCCCGACGACAAGGCCAGCCGGATGCGGGCGACCCGGGAAAGCCGTCCGGTCGTCCGCGAAGAGGATGTCTGTTGACGCGACGGCGTTGACGGGATGGCGGCGTCTGGGCATGACCCCTTATGAGTCCTGCCCGGCGCATTTGAGTGAATTTGACCTTTTCATCCCCTTCGAAATGGCGCGAGCGTGGCGGCGGATTGCTGTTCGCTCTGCTTTTCAACGGCCTGCTGCTGCTGGCGCTGCTGACGCTGGCGCCCGAGCCGGTGATTCGGTTGCCGGATTTCCGCAACCCCGTGACCTTCGAGATGGCGCCAGCGCCCAAGACGGAAAAGGCGCAGAGCAAGGCTGAAAAGAGCGAGAAGAAGCGGCAGGAGAAATCGGCGCAGCGGCAGGTGCAGCCGGTGGCCAAGCCCGACCGGCCGGTAGTGAAGCCGACCGAGCAGCAGCCTTCGCCGCTGCCCTTTCTGGTGATGGACACCCAGCAGATGGCGTCGGCCGATATCGGGAAGATCGCGAAGAAGGGCGCGGCTGACGGCGCTTCGGGGCCGGGCAATAGCGCGGCGGTGGCCGGGCCGGGGGAGGGGCCGGGCGGAGTGCAATTGTTCGAGGCGGAATGGTATCGGCGGCCGAGCCCTGCGGAGCTGGCCGGCTATCTGCCCCCCAGTGCGCCGGGCAATGGCTGGGGTCTGGTGGCCTGCAAGACGGTCGATCATTATCATGTCGAAAATTGCCAGACGCTGGGCGAATCGCCCATGGGGTCCGGCTTTGCCAAGGCGGTGCGGCTGGCGGCCTGGCAATTTCTGGTGCTGCCGCCGCGGGTCAACGGCAAGGTGATGGTGGGAAGCTGGGTGCGGATCAGGATCGATTATACGCGGACCGTTGCCGGAGCGGATGAATCGGGGCGGTGAATTTCGCCCCATGGGGTGAATCAGGTTGCATGTCGAAGATGGACGGTGATGATGGGCTTCTTTTTTCAGGAGCCTTTGTCATGATCCTCTATGGAGCGCGGCCTTCGCCATTCGTGCGCAAGGTCATCGTCTTTGCCGCCGAGAAGGGCATTGATCTGGAGGTGAAGCCGGGCGGTTTCGGGCAGGGCGGCGAGGCGTTCGCCCAGACATCGCCCTTCGGCAAGATACCGGGCTTTCAGGACGGGGATTTCCTGATCAGCGACAGTACGGCGATCATAACCTATCTGGATACACTGCATCCCGAGCCCAATCTGATCCCGGTCGAAGCGAAGGCGCGGGCGCGGGCCATTTGGTATGAGGAGTTTGGCGACACGATCGTGCAGGCGACGGGAGTTCAGATCTTCTTTAACCGGATGGTCGCGCCGTTCATGGGCATGGCGCAGGATCTTGCCGCCGCCGAGAAAGCCGAGGCGGATAGCCTGCCTAAGCTTTACGACTATCTGGAGAACATTCTGCCGGACAGCGGATTCCTGGTCGAGGATCGCTTTACGCTGGCGGACATCGCGGTGGCCTGCCCGATCATCAATGTCTGCTATTGCAGTTCCGTGCTGGCGGAGGGGCGCTGGCCGCGCCTTCGCGGCTGGTTGCAGCAGATGCGGGAGCGGCCGAGCTTCGCCGCGGCGCTGGCGGTGGAAGCCAAGGCGATCGAACGGATGGCTGCGGCATGATTTAACCTATATGGAACATTTTTCTTGACATCGTCACGCTGTTCTGGCAGTTATGCGGACACTGGAAAAATGTGAGTCGCCAACGAGGCGCGGTAAGGGGCTGGTCCTGTTGGGCCGGCCCTTTTCTTTTGGGCGCGGGGGATGGGCATGGTGGATGAGGTGAAGGAGAAGGGCGGGAGGCAGCGCTTTGGCGGGCGGGCGAAGGCGCCGGACCGGGTGCTGGTTCTGGAGAATAATCAGCAGGGCGCCCAGGGCACGGGGCCGCAATTGAGGGCGATGCGCAAGGATGGCTTTACGCCGGAATTGCGACAGAAGTTCCTGGAAACGCTGGCCTTGACCTGCAACGTCAGTGAGGCGGCGCGGGTCGTGGGGCGGAATTTGGCGACCGTCTATTATCTGAAGCGGCGCGATCCGGGCTTTGCGCGGGCCTGGAAGCAGGCGCTGAGTATCGGGCATGAGGAGTTGAAGGCGCTGATGCTGCGGCAGGCGCTGTTCGGCACGGAGGATGAGGAGATCGTGCTGGACGGCGAGGGCGCGGTCAAAAGCCGGAAGATCAAGCGGGGGCATCCGCATATGATCCAGGCGATCCTGTTCAGGGCGCATGAAAAAGAGGTGGCGGAGACGCAGCGGTTGGAGAGTGTCGAGCGGCCCGATGGCGAGGATGCGGTGGCGCGGTTGCGGGCGGCGCTGGAGTTGGTGCGGGAGAGGAGTGGGGATTAGGTTGGTGTTGGGGGGAAGGCGGACGGTATGCTTTTGCGTCGCTTTCCTTGAAGTACACCATGCTCCTGCCTTCGCAGGAGCACGTGCCTCTCAATGGCTGGAATTGGCCATTTGAAATCATCCGCTCAGGGGGCGTAGCGGAGGTGGATCAACGGGTAGGGGCGGCCTTGGCCGTCTTGCTCGGAGCGGCCGGTGCGGGCGAAGCTCAGGGCTTCGTAGAAAGCTATGGCCCGGTCATTCTGTTCGTTGACGTCGGTGGTGAGCGTGGGGTGGAGCGACAGGGCGTGGCCGACCAGGCGGCGGCCTATTCCCTGGCCGTGCCAGGCGGGGTCGATGAACAGCGCCTCCATATGCGCGCCGTCGATCAGCATGAAGCCGATGGCCAGGTCGTCCGTATCGGTGGCGAGCCAGGCGGGGGCCAAGGGGAGGAAAGCGGCAACCTCGGCCTCTATGGCGGAGCGGTCGTCCGGCGTCAGGAAATCATGGGTCGCGTCGACGGCCTTGCGCCAGATGTCGAGCAGGCGGGCGCCGTCGGCGGCGCGGGCGGGGCGGATCGAGCTCATGGCGGGCATATAGGGGCGCTGGGCGGGTCGGCCAAATTTCGGGCTGGGAAAATCGATGAATGGAGGCGGCGCATGGGGCAACTGTCGGATTTCGAGCGGTTGGCGCTGATGCCGGAGGCGGCGCGGGAGCGGGTGCTGGCCGGGCTGAGCGGCGCGGCGGCGGATGCGCTGGCGTATGACTGGTGCTGGCTGGCGCGGCCGGAGCAATTGGCGCCGGAGGGGGACTGGCGCATCTGGCTGATGATGGCGGGACGCGGCTTTGGCAAGACGCGCGCCGGGGCCGAGTGGGTGCGATCGGTCGCGGAGAGCGATCCTGCGGCGCGGATCGCGCTGGTGGGGGCGACGCTGGGCGAGGCGCGGGCGGTGATGGTGGAGGGCGCCTCGGGCGTTCTGGCCGTTGCGCCCTGGTGGAACCGGCCGGCTTTTTCACCGGCCTTGCGCAAGCTGGTGTGGCCCAATGGCGCGGTGGCGACCCTGTTCGGTGCGGCGGAGGCGGAGGGTCTGCGCGGGCCGCAGTTCAGCCATGGCTGGGCGGATGAAATCGCCAAATGGGCGGGTGGAGAGGCGGCCTGGGACAATCTGATGATGGGGATGCGATTGGGCGTTGCGCCGCGTGTGCTGGCGACGACGACGCCCCGGCCTGTGGCGCTGGTGCGGGGGTTGGTGGCGCGGGATGGCGGCGACGTCGTGGTGACGCGGGGGCGGACGGCGGACAATGTCGCGCATCTGGCCGACGGCTTCATCGCGGCGATGGAGCGGAGCTATGGCGGTACGCGGCTGGGGCGGCAGGAACTGGAGGGCGAACTGATCGAAGAGGTCGAGGGCGCGCTATGGAGCCGCGATCTGCTGGAGCGGTGCCGGGTGGCGCATGTGCGGGGCGCGCTGGTGCGGGTGGTGGTGGCGGTCGATCCGCCTGCCTCCGCGCATGGGGATGCCTGCGGGATCGTGGTTGCAGGGATCGGGGATGATGGCCGGGCCTATGTGATTGCCGATGCGACCGTGGAGGGCGCGACGCCCGAGGGCTGGGCGCGGGCAGTCGCGGCGGCTGCGCTGGTGCATGGCGCGGACCGGGTGGTGGCCGAGGCCAATAATGGCGGCGCGATGGTCGAAAGCGTGCTGCGCGCTGCGGAAGCCGGGCTGCCGGTGCGGCTGGTGCATGCGAGCCGGGGCAAGGTGGCGCGGGCGGAGCCGGTGGCGGCTTTGTATGAGGCCGGACGGGTCGTGCATCGCGGCGGCTTTGCGCAGTTGGAGGACCAGATGTGCGGGATGATGCTGGGGGGCGGCTATGTCGGGCCGGGGCGGTCGCCGGATCGGGCGGATGCGCTGGTCTGGGCGCTGACGGAGTTGATGCTCGGGCGGCGCGGGGATGCGCGGGTGCGGGCCGTGTAAACGCTATATTCGAACGCTTGCGTAACGAGGAAACAAAGCGGGGGCGCCATGCGTTGTCGCGGCGATGAAATGGCAGGAGAATTTTCGATGAGGATCGCGAAACTGGCGGCTGGTCTGGCGGCGCTGACCCTGATGGTCGAGCCTGCGATCGCGGTGACGTTGTCGAGCAAGGACAGGGCGCGGGTGGCGCGGGCGGCGCCGCGTGATCGCGACGATGTGCGCTACTGCCTGCTCAAGCGGAAGAAGGATGCGCGCAAGGGCACGGTGATCGGTGCGGCGGGCGGTGCTGGCGCGGGCGTGATCGCCGGAGGGAGCGTCGGGGAGACGTTGCTGGCTGGGGCCGCGGGCGCGGTTGCGGGCAATCTGATCGGGAAGGGGCAGGCGGGCGGCGATGCCTGCGATCGGGTTTTGAAGCGTAATCCTTAAAGGGGCGAGGAACCCCCTTTCCAAGTTTCGGCAGGTGGCTGAAGGCTGCCAAGTTTCACCATCCTCCTCCCTTGCGGGGGGAGGATTTTTTGTGGGTGGGTCTATGAAATTTTTCGGGACGAAGGCGGCGCGGGCAAGTGCGCGGCCGGTGTTGGCGCGGGCCTGGGGTTCGGGCGGGGTGGCGCTGGGGGAATGGCCGGCAAGCTATGAGGCGCAGTTGCGCGCTGGGGTCATCGGCAATCCGGTGGCGCAGCGGGCGATGCGGCTGATCGCGGAAGGGGCGGGCGGCACCGCTTTGGCTGTCGAGGGCGTTGCGGCGGATGTGGAGGCGCGGGTTCGGGCTTTGCTGATGCGCTGTTCCGGGGGGCAATCGCTGGTGGAGACGCTGGCGAGCCATTTGCTGCTGCATGGCAATGCCTATGTCCAGTTGATCGTCGGCGCGGACGGGTTGCCGGTGGAGCTTTATGCGCTGCGGCCTGAGCGGGTCAGCGTGGAGGCGGATGCGCGGGGGTGGCCGGCGGCCTATCTTTATCGCGTCGGGGAAAGCGTGACGCGGCTGTCCCCGGAAGATGGCGCGGGGCGGACCGGCATCATTCACCTGAAGGCGCTGCATCCGCTGGACGACCATTATGGGCTGGGCTGTGTCGGGGCGGCGGCCGGGGCGGTGGCGATCCACAATGCGGCGACGGTGTGGAACAAGGCGCTGCTGGACAATGCGGCGCGGCCTTCGGGGGCGATGGTCTATGATCCGGGGGACGGGTCGGTGATGGCGCCGGAGCAGTTCGAGCGGGTGAAGCGGGAGATGGAGGTCGCTTTTTCGGGCGCGGCCAATGCCGGCCGGCCGATGCTGCTGGAGGGCGGGCTGGACTGGAAGGCGATGAGCCTGACGCCGGCCGAGATGGATTTCGTTGGGCTGAAGGCGGCGGCGGCGCGGGAAATTTCGCTCGCCTTCGGGGTGCCGCCGATGCTGATGGGGCTGCCGGGGGATAATGCTTACGCCAATTATCGGGAGGCCAATCGGGCGCTGTGGCGGCAGACGATCCTGCCATTGGTGGCGAAGATCTGCGGTGGGCTGGCGCAGGGGCTGGACGGCTGGTGGCCGGGACTGTGCCTGAGGGCGAATCTGGATGCGGTGCCCGCGCTGTCGGAGGAGCGTTCCGCTTTGTGGGACCGGGTGACGGCGGCGGATTTCCTGAGCGCTGAAGAGAAGCGGGCGATGCTGGGCATCGGGTGAGGCGGCAGTCGCGGAGGTGGGCGATGAAATATGACGGGGAGATGCTGGCGCGGCTGGTGGCGCAGGCCGAGGCGCAGCCGGTGGGCATGGATATGCTGATGATCCGGGCGCTGATCGAGGAGGCGAGCGAGCTGGGCGCGGGGCGGGCGCTGGAGCGGTTGGGGCTGGCCGATGGCGGGGCGCCGGACGATGTGCGGGAATTGCGCGAACTGCTGGGAGCCTGGCGGGACGCGAAGAAGGCGGCGCGGGGTGCTGTTTTTGCGTGGGTCGTGCGCGTGGTGATGGCGCTGCTGCTGCTGGGGATGGCGGTGAAGCTGGGCTTGCTGGGGCTGGTGCATGAATGATGTGCGGTTTGCCGGATATGCGGCGGTGTTCGATCGGGTGGATCGCGGCGGGGATGTGGTGCGGGCGGGGGCATTTGCCGGGGTTGTGGCGGGGGTGCCCTTGCTGTGGCAGCATCGGCCGGGAGAGGTAATCGGGACGGTCGAGAAGGTCGAGGAGGATGCACGGGGCTTGCGCGTGATCGGGCGGGTTTCGGGGCGGACGGCTGCCGGGCGGGAGGCTGGCCGCGCGCTTCGGGAGAAAGCGGTGGACGGCTTGTCCTTTGGCTATCGGGTGCGGGAGGCGCGCGGTTGCGCGCCGCGTGAATTGTTGGAGCTGGAGGTGGTGGAGGTGAGCGTGGTGACGCATCCGATGCAGGATCTGGCTCGGGTGATTGCGGTGGAGGGGGCGTCGCCCTCATCCAACTTCGCCTAGCCAGCAGAGCTGGCAAGGATTCGTATCCTTCTCCCGCGGGGAGAAGGAATGGTTCGGGCGGTCCGGTTTGGGCCGCCCTTTTTCGTGGGAGTGGCTATGACGGATCAGTTGGAAGCGAGCTTTGATGCGGTGGTGCAGGGTGAGCGTATCGCTGGCCTTGAGAATGAGGTGGCGGCGCTGAAGGGGGCTTTGCTTGTCCAGCAGAGGCCGGCGCTGGATGGGGTGAAGGGTGGGGCGGTCGATCCGCGTCGTGCCGCCTTTGTCGATCGCTATGTGCGGCAGGGGCTTGAGGCGGGTGTCGAACTCAAGAGCTTTTCCGGGGCTTCCGGTGCCGCGGGCGGCTATGCGGTGCCGCGGGAGATCGACCAGATCATCGATGCGACGCTGAAGGGCATTTCGCCCATTCGTTCGATCGCCAATGTCGTGCGGACGGGGACGGCGGGCTATCGCAAGCTGGTGACGTCGGGCGGCATCGTGTCCGGCTGGGCCAGCGAGACGGGGGCGCGGACGGAGACGGCGACGCCCAGCTTCAATGAGATCGTGCCGCCTTCGGGTGAGCTTTATGCCAATCCGGCGGCGTCTCAGGCGATGCTGGACGATGCGCAGTTCGATGTCGAGGGCTGGCTGGCGGGCGAGATCGCCCGCGAGTTCGCGGCGGCGGAGGGCGCGGCCTTCGTCAATGGCAATGGGACGAACAAGCCCAAGGGGTTCCTGACCTATACGACCACCAATGAGGCGGACAGCGTGCGGGCCTTCGGGTCGCTGCAATATGTGGCTTCGGGGGCTTCCGGCGCTTTTACGGCCTCGGGTCAGGACAAGCTGATCGATCTGGTGCAGAGCCTGCGGGCGCCCTATCGTCAGGGAGCCTGTTTCGTGATGAATTCGGCTACGCTGGCGGTCATTCGCAAGATGAAGACCAGCGATGGGGCGTTTATCTGGCAGCCTTCATTGGCGGCGGGGCAGCCCGCGACCTTGCTGGGCTATCCGGTGATCGAGGCGGAGGATATGCCGGATATCGCGGCGGCTTCGCTGTCGATTGCCTTTGGCAATTTCCAGACGGGCTATGTGATTTCGGAGCGGAGCGAGACGAGCATCCTGCGCGATCCGTTCAGCAACAAGCCCTTTGTCCACTTCTATGCGGTGAAGCGGATTGGCGGGGCCGTGGCGAATTCGGAGGCGATCAAGCTGATGAAGTTCGCGGCTTCCTAAAGGGGCGCCCTCATCCAACTTCGCCTAAGCGGCTTTGCCGCTAAGGCTGCGTATCCTTCTCCCGCAGGGAGAAGGACTTGTGGGGGCGTCCTGTGGGCGTCCCCCTTTTTCTTGGGGAGGGGCCATGCTGGCGGATCTCAAGGCCTGGTTGCGGATCGGGTCGGATGATGAGGATGGGGTGCTGGAGCGGCTTTTGGGAAGCGCTTCGGGGCTTTGCGAGCAGTTTATCGGGCAGTGGCTGGTGGTGCGGGAGGCTTCCGAAACTATCATGGCCGATGGGAGCTGGCAGCGGCTGATGGCGCGGCCGGTGGTGGCGATTTTGGGCGTCGAGGTGGCGGACGTGGCTTTGGCGCCGGAGGCTTATGCGGTCGATATCGATGCTGCGGGGGATGGCTGGGTGCGGGCGCGGCTGGTGGATGGGCCGGGTGCGGTGACGGTGCGGCTTCGGGCCGGGATGGCTGAGGATGCAGAGGGGCTGCCTGAGGCGATCCGGCAGGGGATCGTGCGGCTGGCGGCCGAGCATTTCGCGGCGCGGGATGGAGAGGTGGCGACGCCGCCTGCCGTGGTGAGCGCGTTGTGGCGGCCCTGGCGGCGGATGCGGCTGGCATGATCGAGCGGCTTCGGACGCTGGTGATGGAGCGGGTCGAGGCGCGGCGGCGGGGGATCGTCGCGGCGGCGGGCGCGCTTGGCGTTGAAGCGCGGGTTGAGGGCGAGGTGGTGCGATTGTCCGGGCCTGGCCTCAAGCGACGGTGGATGGGCGATCTGGCGCTGAGGGAAGCGGGAAGGGGGCGGCGATGAGCGCGGAAGTGGCGGTGCGCGGGGTAGTCGTTGCGGCTTTGCGCGGCGATGCGGATTTGATGGCGGGGTTGAACGGGGTGTTCGATGGAACGCCGGGACGGGCCAGCGCGCCTTATGGCGTGGTGGGCGATTGTGTTGCGCTGGATTGGGGCGCGAAGGATGTCGAGGGGCGGGAGCTGACCTTGACCGTCAGCCTGTTCGATGTGGGAGAGGCGCCTTCGCGGCTGGCGGGGCTGTTGGGGCGCGTGGATGCAGTCTTGCGGGCGGTTGGGTCAGCGGAGGGCTGGCGGGTTGTCAGTGCGCGGCTGGTCCGGTCGCGCCTGTCGCGGACGGGCGCGCGGGATGGGTGGCAGGCGCTGGTCGACTATCGGTTGCGCGTGGTGTGCGGCTGACGATCAGGACTTCGAATAGTCCTCGAACTCGCCGATGATCTTGTCCCTATATTCGCTGATCTGGTCGTCCGCGTCGGACTGGGCATCCTTTTCCGACATGCCGGTCGACTTGTCGTCCGCGACGATGGCGGCGCGGAAGGCGGTTTCCTGTGTGCCGCACTGCGCCTTCAGAGAGGCCTGGAAATCACTGAGCGACATCTTCTTGTCGAGCGCGGGCTGAATCTGTTTTTCCAGGCACGCCGAATAGGTCTTGCGGCCGTTGCCGACGGCGTCGCCGCTCTGTGGGGCGGCGGCCAGCAACAGCATCAGGGGGGCGGTCACGAACATTTTGGGCCTCTCTCCATATCCCGAATCTTGCACGGTTTATCTTAGAGGAGAATGCTCCATGGGCGTGGAAAAAGGAAGCGCGTTTCTATTGAAAATAGGGGATGGCGGGGCTCCGGTGGCCTATGCGACGGTCGCCGGAATGCGCACGACGCAGCTATCCGTCAATGGCGAGGCGGTGAACGTTACCAACAAGGATTCGGGCGGCTGGCGCGAGTTGCTGTCGGGCGCGGGCGTGCGGTCGGTGAGCGTGTCGGCGGCGGGGATCTTTACCGGATCGGCGGCGGAGGTGCGGCTGCGCAACCATGCGCTGGCGGGAACCATCGAGGATTATGAGCTGAGCTTCGAAAGCGGCGAGAAGATGCGCGGGCGCTTTCTGGTGACGCGGCTGGATTATGCCGGGGATTATAATGGGGAGCGCAATTATGCGCTGAGCCTGGAGAGCAGCGGCGCGGTGGTGTCGCTATGAGCGGGGCCAATGGCGCACGGGGCGAGGCCGCGCTGGAGCTGGGAGGGGAGCGGCTGGTGCTGCGGCCCAGTTTCGCGGCTTTGGTGGCGGCTGAGGAGGAGTTGGGGCCGCTGTTTTCGCTCGTGGAACGCGCGGCGGACGGGAAGCTGTCGCTGGCCGAGATGGCGGGGCTGTTTTGGCATTGTCTGGCGGAGCCGCCGGCCGGGTTGACGCGGGAAGCCCTGGGCGAGGCGATCGTGGCGGCGGGGCTGGCGACGCTGACGCCGGTTTTGCGGGGCATATTGGGCCAGATACTGGGGGGACGATGAGCTTTTTCAAGGCGGCGGCGCGGTTGGCCGGGGTCGCGGGGTGGTTGCTCGGGTGGCGGCCGGATGAGTTCTGGCGCTCGACGCCGGTGGAGCTGGAGAGCGTGTTGCGGGCGGCTCGGGGGGAAGAGGAGCCGGAGGTCGGGATGGATCGCGGGGAGTTGGAGAGGTTGAAGGCGGTGATGCCGGATGGCGGGGTGCCTGGGGCACGCCCCCACCCCCAACCCCTCCCCTGAAGGGGAGGGGATTTTTTCTTTCTTTTTCGGATTCGAGGGCGGGATGGACGAGGAAATCGACAATCTGGTCGTGCGGGTGCGGGCGGATACGCAGGGTTTTGCCCGGGATGTCGAGGCTATGCGGGGGGAATTGGAAGGGCCGCTGGCCGGCGGTGCGGAGCGGGCTGGGCGGCGGATCGAGCAGGGGTTGTTGCGGGCGGTTCGGACCGGGCAGTTCGGGTTTGAGGAACTCAAGAGCATCGCGCTGCGGGTGTTGGATGACATTGCGGCCAGCGCCTTGCGGGCTGGGATGAACAGCATCGGGGGCGATGGCGGGCTGATCGGGTTGGCCGCCTCCGCGCTGGGTTTGCCGGGGCGGGCTACCGGCGGGCCGGTGGCGCCGGGGCGGGCCTATGTCGTGGGAGAGCGGGGGCCGGAGGTCTTTGTGCCGACGGCGAGCGGGCAGGTCGTTCCGCATGGCGGTGGAGGTGCGCGGGACGTGCGGGTGAACATCGCGGTGCAGGGGCAGGGGGCGGATAACGCCCGATTATTGGCGCGCAGTGCGCGGCAGGTGGCTCGGGCGGTCAGGGGAGCGATTGGCGGATGAGCGGACTTGGGTACTGGCTTGCTGACGTGCGGCGGGGGCAAGAGGCGCGGTTCATGAAGCGCTTTGCGCCGACGCATTGGACCGTCAATTTCCCCCGGCCGATGATGGCGAGTGTGGTGACGACCGCGCCGGATGCCCCCTCTGGACCTGGATTGCGCGTGGATGCGGTTTTCTATGGGTCGGGGGATCTGGCGGGGCTGATCTGGGAGGCGGAGGACAAATGGAGTCATCCCCTGCTGGCTTATGAGACGGATCGGGATTTTCGGGACTGCATGCTGCGTTTTCGCTGGCGGAGCGGGGGGCTGCGGCGGCTGGATGAGACGCATGGGCCTACGCTGACCATCGAGGGGCGGGATGCGGAGGGGACGCCGCGGGCCTGGTATGTGCGCTTGTGGAACTATGCGAGCGGTGGGGCGGAAGATGCTGTCATTACGCTGGATTTTTCCAGCGTCAGAAGTGGCTTCCTGTTGAGTGAGGGGGAGGATGTCTGGGCGGGCGATGTGGACCGGATGTTCATCTCGCTCGCCGCGCCGGGTTATGATGCGGGCACTACGGCTTTCGCCGCCGGGGTTGAGGGGTGGTGTGAGCTTTCGGGCATAAGATGCGATGGCGCGGGGTCGGTGCTGCGGGTTGGCGACGTGGTGCTGCCGGAGCATGGGCTGTCGATGGCGACGGGCTATGACGACTGCTTCAACCAGACGCCGGAGCGGATTGTCGCTTCGATCCATGCTCTGGGGTATCGCGGGGACATTAATCATTATGTCGGGATGAGCCATTATTTCCGGCTCGAACCGTTGGGGGGCGGATTTTATATCAGTCTGGCGGGCGGCGTGTTGAATGCGCCTTGCGCGGCCTGGCATGCGGATTTTGCGCGGCAGGCCAAGGCGCTGGGGCTGGGGGTGATCTGGTCGCTTTCCTATGAATTGTTCGATGCGCATTGCTGGAATGACTGGAAGCAGCGGGCCGAGGATGGTGCGCCGGCGCTGACGGGGTGGTCGCCGCCTTCGACTTTGCTCTCGCCCGCGCATGATGGGGCGATGAGCTATTTGCGGTTGGTCGCGGGAGCCTTTGTTTCCATTGGGTTGTCGGCTGAACTGGCGATCAGCTTTCAGGTGGGCGAGCCTTGGTGGTGGGTGATGCCGGATGGGCGCATCTGTCTTTATGACGATGCGGCTCGGGCGGCTTTTGGCGGGGCGCTGGTTTCCATTGCGGATGTCCGGGGGGTCTTGAGCGCGCCTCAAAAGGCTTTGCTGGATCGGGCGGGGGAAGTGTTGGCGGCTTCGACCGCGGCGCTTTGCGGCTGGGTGAAAGGTCTGGCGCCGGGGGCGGTGACGCATTTGCTGGCCTATTTGCCGACCGTGCTCGATCCTTTGGCGCCGGAGGCGAAGCGGGCGAATATGCCCTTGGGATGGGCTTCGCCGGCCTTCGACGTGTTGCAATTGGAAGATTATGATTGGGTGACGGAGGGACGAGAGCGTCTCACCGCGCTTGGGGTTGAGCTGGCGGTCGAACGGCTGGGCTATCCGGTTCATGAGCAGCATTATTTTTCGGGCTTCGTGCTGCGGGCGGAGGATGCGGTGCAGTGGCGGGAGATTGCGGCGGCGGCGGACGCGGCGGTGCGGCGGGGGACGGCGGCGACCTTTGTCTGGGCGCTGCCGCAGGTCGCGCGGGACGGCTTTACCTGCTTCCGACTGGATGGGGAGGATGATGTGCAGGCCTTTGATGATGTGGCTTTTCCTTTGGGCGTAGGGCGGGAGGCGAGTGTGGCGCCCGCCTTTTCGACGCAGATCGTGGAGAGCGTGTCCGGGCATGAGCGGAGGAGCAGCGACTGGGCGGATGCGCGGCTGTCTTTCGATGCGGGGCCGGGTGTGCGGTCGGAGGCGGACACGGCGGCGCTGATCGCTTTCTTTCGGGCGCGGCGGGGGGCGGCGCGGGGGTTTCGGTTCAGCGATCCCTATGATGATCGCAGTTGCGGCGTTGGTGAAGCGCCGGGGCCGTTGGACCAGCGGCTGGGCCTGGGCGACGGGGTGCGGGCGGAGTTTCCGCTGCAGCGTTTCTACGGCGTTGGCGAGGAGGCGCAGGCGCGGCGGATCACGCGGCCGGTGGCGGGGACCATCCGGGTCGCCGTGGATGGGGTCGAGATGGTCGGCGGCTGGAGTCACTCCGGCCTGGGGGTGATCGCCTTTGATGAAGCTCCGGCGGAGGGCGTGGTGTTGACGGCGGGCTTTCGCTTCGATGTGCCGGTGCGCTTTGCCGAGGATCGGCTGGACATCAACCGGGCGACCTTCGCGGCTGGGGAGGCGCCTTCGGTGCTGTTGGTGGAGATCAGGGAATGAGCGGGCTGGAGGCGTTGGAAAAGCCGCTGGCGACGCTGGCCTTTTGCTGGCGGATCGAGCGGCGGGACGGGGTGACGATCGGCCTCACCAGCCATGATCGCGACCTGGAGATCGGGCACGTCCGCTATCGCGCCGCGCCGGGGATGACGCCTTCCGCCGTGCGGAGCGGGATCACGGTGGAGGGAGCCGACAGCGATGTCGAGGGCGCGCTGGTGGCGGATGCGATCAGCGAGGCGGACCTGATGGCGGGGCGCTGGGACGGGGCCGGGCTGGAATTGCGGCTGACCGAGTGGGAGGCGCCGGGTGAATTGTGGTTGCTGCTGGCGCGGGGGGAGATCGGGGCCGTCACGCGCAAGGCCGGGGCTTTTACGGCGGAGCTGGTGGGGGCGATGGCGGCTTTGAAAGCGCCGGTCGCGCCTTCGACTTCGCCGGATTGCCGGGCGGCGCTGGGGGACCGGCAGTGTCGGGTGGATCTGGCCGGGCGGCGGCGCGTGGTGGCGGTCGAGGAGGTCGAGGACGCTGTCGTGGCTGTGTCCGGGCTGGAGGCGGGGGTCTATGCCTTCGGGACTTTGCGTTGGTTGACCGGGGCCAATGGCGGGATTGTGCAGGGGGTGGTCGATAATGACGCGAGTGGCGTGACTTTGGCCGATCCGCCGTCTTTTGCTGTGGAGGTGGGGGCTTTGGCTTTGCTGACCGAGGGATGCGACCGGCAGTTGGCGACCTGTGCCGGGCGGTTCGGCAATGGGGTGAACTTTCGGGGCGAGCCTTATCTGCCGGGGACGGATTTGCTGACGCGCTATCCGGGGGCGGCTTGAACGACATTGCGGCGGCGGCTCGGGCGCTGGTGGGGGTGCGCTTTCGCCTGCATGGACGGGCGCCGGAGCGGGGTCTGGATTGCGTAGGGCTGGCGGCGCTGGTCCTGGGGCGGGTGGCGCCGCAGGGTTATGGGCTGCGCTCCGGCGATGAGCGCCAGGCGGCGGACTGGTTGCGGGCGGCAGGCCTGCGGCGGGTCGAGCCGGCGCGGGCTGGCGATCTGGCGCTGGTGCGGCCGGGGCCATTGCAGTTGCATTTGATGATCGTCGTGCCGGGCGGGCATGTCCATGCCCATGCGGGCGTGGGGCGCGTGGTGGAGATGCCGGGGGAGTCGCCCTGGCCGGTGCTGGGCTATTGGCGGCCAGAATAGCGGGACGGAATAGGAGAAAATATGGCGACGATTGTGTTGACCGCCCTTGGCACGGCCATTGGCGGGCCGCTGGGTGGCGCCATTGGCGGGCTGATCGGCAATGCCTTCGATCATGCGGTGCTGTTCAAGCCCAAGGGGGTGGAGGGGCGGCGGCTGACCGAGGTGCAGGTCCAGACCTCCACTTATGGTTCGCAGATACCCAAGCTGTTCGGGACGCTGCGGGTGGCGGGAACGGTGATCTGGGCGACGGACCTCAAGGAGACGAAGCACAAGAGCGGCGGGGGCAAGGGACGGCCCAGCGTCACCAGCTACAGCTATTCGGCCAGTTTTGCCGTGGCCTTGTCGGCGCGGGCCGTCCGGTCGGTGCGGCGCATCTGGGCGGATGGGAATCTGCTGCGGGGGGCGGCGGGGGACTTCAAGACGGAGCTGGGGGCTTTTCGGCTGCATCTGGGGGGAGAGGATCAGGCGGTCGATCCATTGATCGCGGCGGCGGAAGGCGTGGACGTGACGCCGGGGCATCGGGGAATGGCCTATGCAGTGTTCGAGGATCTGGCGCTGGCCGATTACGGCAATCGCATTCCTTCGCTCACATTCGAGGTCGAGGCGGACGAGGGAGCGGTTTCGATTGCCGGTCTGGCCGGCGAATTGAGCGGGGGGATGTTGACCGGCGACGGGTTCGGTACGGTCGACGGCATGGCGGCGAGCGGCGCCGATGTGAGCGATGCGCTGGCGCCGCTGGCGGATGCGTTCGACCTTGCCTTCGTGGCGGAAGAGGCCGGATTGCGCCTGCGGGCTTCGGGGACGGAAGGCGAGGCGCTGCTTGGGGGCGTGGGACTGTGCCGGTCGGTCAATGGGCGTGCTTTGGACGGTCTTGAGCGGTCGGGTGGTGCTGCCGATAGCGTGCCGGTGGCTTTGTCGGTGCGCTATTATGATCCGGAGCGGGACTATCAGGCGGGCGTGCAACGCGTCGGCAGGCCTGGGCCGGGGCGGCTGGAGCAGGGGGTGGACCTGCCGGTCGTGCTGTCGGGCGAGGATGCGCGGGCGCTGGCGGCGCGGAAGATGGGGATGGCCTGGACGGGGCGATCGACGATGACATTGCGGTGCGGGTGGGATGCGTTGCGCCATGCACCCGGCAATGTCGTGACGGTCGAAGGCGTGCCGGGCCTTTGGCGGATCGAGGAGCGCGAATGGGAGGCCATGGCTGTGCGGATGGGCCTTCGGCGCGTGCCGGGGGCTGGCGCGGCGATCCCGGCGGGAGCGTCTTCGGGCGCGGTCGTGCGGCAGGCGGACAGGCCGCATGGACCCACGACGCTGATGCTGGCCGACTTGCCGTCGATCAGGGAAGGGCTGGCGACGGCCCCGGTCATCGTGGCGGCGGCGAGCGGGGGCGAAGGGTGGCGTGGCGCGGCACTTTTCGCGATCGGCGCGACGGGGGAGGCTTCTCCTGTCGGGCGGACGGCTGGCCGGGCGGTGATGGGCCTTGTGGACGCGGCATTGCCTGCGGGAAGCGCGACGTTGATCGATGGCATCCATGCCGTTCAGGTCACGCTGTTGGCGGAGGACATGGAATTGAACGGGGCGGATGAGGCGGCACTGGCGTTGGGCCGCAATCTGTGTCTGGTCGGGCGGGAGCTGATCCAGTTCACTCATGTCGTTCAGACTGGTGCGGCGAGCTTCCGGCTGGAAGGACTGCGGCGGGGATTGTTCGGAACCGAATGGGCGATGGCGTCGCATGCGGAGGGAGAGAATTTCCTGCTGCTGGAGGAGGACCGGCTGGCCGAGCCGCTTGCCGCTTATGGCGGCGTGCCAGAGATCGGCGGCGGCATTCGCATCGCGGCGATCGGAGTGGGAGACAGTGAACCGAGCGATGCCCTGTTGACGATCACGGGGGAGGCCGTGGTGCCGCCCTCCCCGGTCCATGTGAAGGCGCTGGCCGATGGTGCGGGCGGCTGGATCATTGGCTGGACGAGGCGGAGCAGGAACGGGTGGCGCTGGACCAGCGGGACCGATGTGCCGTTGGGCGAAGACCGGGAGAGGTACGAACTGCGTTTGTGGGCGGGCGCGATTGAATTGCGCCGGATCGTCACGGATCAATCCGTCTGGACCTATGACGCGGCGACGGTGGCCGAAGATATGGGTGCGGGTGAGCTGGCGGTGGAGGTGCGGCAGGTCGGCTCCTATGCGTTGGGACGGGCCGCGCGCATCGTTCTGGCCGACTGATCGGCGCCTTCCTTTCTAACGAAAAAGGACAATCGAATCATGACGATGGACTCGACCTTCCGTTGGGCCTTGCCCCAGCTTTTTGCCGGGCAGGCGCAAAAGGAAATTTTCCATAATGAGGCGCTGACCCGGATCGACATGCTGCTGCATGGCGCGGTGGAAAGCGCCGATGAGGACGTGCCGCCGGCTTCGCCCGCGGTCGGTGCCTGCTGGATCGTGACGGCGGGTGCTTCCGGGGCTTGGGAAGGGCAGGACGGAGCCTTGGCCTGCTGGACCGATGGGGGGTGGCGCTTTGCCGCTCCGCGTGTGGGGCTTTCGCTATGGGTCGTGGACAGGGGGCACGTCATGCAGCATGACGGCGTGGACTGGCATGATTCCGGCGTGCGGGGGGATGGATTTTACATCGGTGGCGCGCGGGTCGTGGGAGCGCAGGCGGCAGCGATAACCGATCCATCGGGAGGTGCGACTGTCGATGCGGAAGCCCGGTCCGCCCTCGCGGCAATTCTGGGCGCGTTGCGGGCGCATGGTTTGATCGGGCTCTGATAGAGGGGCTGATCGGATCGTGACTTTGGTGTGTCCGCCTTTTACCAGAAAGCGCTTGCGAATTAGCTTTGCAGGAGGGGTAACGGCGCTCACTGCGTTATTTTTGCAACAGTTTTACCAATTGTGGACTTGCCATGAAACTTTCTAGCCGATACAGGGTTTCAGCAGTCCTTCGTGACAATTTTGAAAGGGGAATTCAGATGCGGAAGCTTGCCCTCGCGGCTGTGCTTGCGACCAGCGCCTTGGCCACCCCGGCTCTGGCGCGTGACAATAGCTGGTATGTCGGTATCGACTCCGGCGTTGTGCTCGTCGAAGATCAGGACATCACTTTCACCCCCGGTAATGGCGGTGCCGCCAGCAACACGCTTGCCGGTGTGGACTACCACAAGGGCTGGGATGGCGATGCCAATATCGGCTATGACTTCGGCGGTTTCCGTCTGGAAGCCGAGGCCGCTTACAAGCGCGCCAAGGTCGATCTGGACAAGAGCGGCTTCGGCGGCGCGGCTTCGGCCCTGTCGTTCATGCTGAACGGTTTGCTGGACTTCGGTCCCGATGACGGCCTGCAGGGCTTCGTCGGCGGCGGTGTCGGCGTGTCGCGCGGCAAGCTGGCCAATGACACTGTCAACGATTCTGACACCGGCTTCGCCTGGCAGGCGATCGCGGGCGTTCGCTATCCGCTGACCAACCATGTCGACGTCTCGCTGAAGTATCGCTTCTTCAACCAGGACGATATCAAGCTGGTTCCGGCCTACACCACCATCGGTGGCCCCGCCGGTTCGTCGGTTGACACCAAGCTGCGCACCCACAGCCTGCTGCTGGGTCTGACCTACAACTTCGGTGGTGAACCGGCTGCTCCGCCGCCGCCTCCCCCGCCGCCGCCTCCCCCGCCTCCCCCGCCGCCTCCGCCTCCGCCGCCGGTGGCCGAGTGCAGCCCTGGGCCGTACATCGTCTTCTTCGAATGGGACAAGTCGGACATCACGCCTGACGCCGCCACCATTCTGGACAACGCGGTTTCGGCCTACAGCAACTGCGGCAGCGCCCAGGTCATGCTGGCGGGCTATGCGGACCGTTCGGGTTCGGCCTCGTACAACGTCGGCCTGTCGCAGCGTCGTGCTGACGCCGTTAAGGCTTACATCTCGTCGAAGGGCATCCCCGATGGCGTGATCACGACCCAGGCGT
Organism: Sphingobium sp. TKS; assembly: GCF_001563265.1. Classification (NCBI taxonomy): domain Bacteria; kingdom Pseudomonadati; phylum Pseudomonadota; class Alphaproteobacteria; order Sphingomonadales; family Sphingobiaceae; genus Sphingobium; species Sphingobium sp. TKS. The sequence goes on from NZ_CP005083.1 coordinate 1,487,383, forward strand.
TCGGTGAATCGAACCCCCGCGTCGAAACCGCCGACGGCGTTCGCGAACTGCAGAACCGTCGCGTGGAAATCACCTACGGTCCGGGTTCGGGTCAGTAAGATTTTCCGTCCTTCGGGATGGAAGAGGATTGAGGGGCTGGTCGGAAGACCGGCCCCTTTTTCTATGCGGCTCTCATTTATATGGCTGGGTCGCTGTTCCGGCTGATTTGCGACTGGTTTATCCAGCCCAAAAGTCGGAAAGCGGGTGACATTTTGGATCGCTTGGGCAACAAAAAGCCGTCATGCGGCGTTCGCTTCGCAGCATTCTTCTCGGGAGTTTGTTCATCATGAAAATTGCCGCAATCCTCTGGGCATTGCCGATGGCTGTCCTGGTGTCGGGCTGCGTTACTGGTTCGTCCGCGAAGGCGCCTGCCGCTGATGCTGCTGCGCCGATGGCCCACGCGAAGCTGCTCGCGGCGGATGGTTCCGCGCGGGGTGAGGCTATGGTGACGCAGGCAGCAGATGGCCTGCATGTCGTCGTGCACGCGCAAGGGCTGACGCCGGGCATGCATGCCGTGCATGTCCATACCATCGGAGCCTGTACGCCGCCCGACTTTGCAAGTGCGGGTGGTCATTGGAATCCGACAGGACATAAGCATGGGAAGGATAATCCGGATGGCATGCATATGGGCGATATGCCCAACATGATTGCTGGCGCGGATGGCGCGGGCGAAATGGAATATGTCATTCCGGGCGGAACCATCAGTGGGGGAGCAACGCCTCTGCTGGATAGCGATGGCGCGGCGGTCGTCATCCATGCGCAGGCCGATGACAACAAGACCGATCCTGCGGGCAATGCCGGTGGGCGCGTTGCTTGCGGCATATGGTCGACGGGATAACCTATGCGGGGGCGCGGCTGAATGTCGCGCCCGCTGAGGCGTAGACATTGAAGCGGGTCACGCGCCTTGATTCACTGCTTTGCAGGCTGGAAGGAGGCGAAGGGACTCCGTCCGGGATCGGTTGAATGTCGATTGGCCCTACGGCGTCTGAATATCGGCCCGATAGCGTTCGATCACATGATAGGTCGAACCTGCCTGGCCGAGATGGCTTTCATACAGGGCGAATGCATCGACGGTGAAGGGCGCGCTTGCAAAAGCGGCATGGAGGGCCATGAACGCCTCCATGGAACCGGCTGTCCGACCGAAGCGGGCCAGCGTGACATGAGGGAAATAGCTTCGATTGTCCGGTGAGAGGCCGGTATTGACACAGACACGGTCGACCTTCTGATGAAGCTGGGCGAGAGCATCACGTGGCTGTACGCCTGCCCAGAGTGTATGGACCTGGCCCTTGCGGTCGAAACAGCCGATGCCGCCAAGGGCGATCTCGAACGGTGAAAAGCGGATATTGCCGAGCGCGTCGATAAGATCATTGGTCCGGTGGCGGTCCACTTCGCCCACGAAGCGCAGGGTGATGTGCAACTGGTCGTCATCTTGCCAGCGCGCATCCATGATGCCGCTCATCAGGGCGAGCAGTCCGTTGCGGATATCGGCTGGCGGGCGGATGGCGACGAACAGGCGATGCATGATCTTCCTATAGCTGTTCTGCCGCGATAAGTCAGGTTGCGCTCTGTGCTTGAATTGAGGGCGCGATGAGCCGATAATGAGGGGGCCGGCCGCACTGATGCCGGTGAAGGAGATTATCTCATGGCCAATTGGTCCGATCCGCGTTCCGACGTTGCGGGTTTTGGCGGCACGACCATTGCGCGCGGGGAGGCGTTCGACGCTGGCCTGCGTAGTTATATGCTGTCGGTCTACAATTATATGGCGAGCGGCGTGCTGCTGACCGGTCTGGTCGCGATGCTGTTCGCGTCGAGCGGTCTTGCCTATCAGATCCTGGCTGGGCCCGGTATCCTGAAATATGTCATCATGTTTGCGCCATTGCTGTTCGTGATGACCATGAGCTTTGGCATCAACCGCTTGTCGACTTTCGCGATGCAGGCGATGTTCTGGGCCTATGCCGCGGTGATGGGGCTGTCGCTCTCGTCCATCCTGCTCGTCTATACCGGCACCTCGGTCGCGCAGACCTTCTTCGCGACGGCGGCGGCTTTTGCGGGCCTCAGCCTCTGGGGTTATACGACGAAGCGTGACCTTTCGGGTCTCGGCACTTTCCTCATCATGGGTGTCGTCGGTCTGCTGGTCGCCAGCCTCATCAACCTGTTCTTCCGGTCGAGCGCGATGAATCTGGTGATCAGCTTCATCGGCGTACTGCTGTTCGCGGGCCTGACGGCTTATGACACGCAGAAGATCAAGAGCATCTATGCCTATGTCGCGGGTACGGACATGATGGGCAAGTCGGTGGTGATGGGGGCGCTGAACCTTTATCTCGACTTCATCAACATGTTCCTGTTCCTGCTGCGCTTCATGGGCAGTCAGCGCAACTGAAGACAGTCTTGCCAAGACAGGAAAAGGCCCGGCGCAGCGATCCGCCGGGCCTTTTGCTTCAGGCGGGCTTCTGCATTTCCGCGATCAGGGCGTTGTCCAGTTCCTTCTGTCGCTTATAGGCCGGGCGTTCCCGCAGGCGGGCGGCATAGGCTTCGAAGGGCGGACGGCTGGGGATCGTGCCGAAGCTGAGACCCCAATCGACCTGCGCGCCGACATAGACGTCGGCGGCGGTGAACTGATCGCCGCAAATCCAGGCCGGGCCGGAAACGGCGCTTTCCAGGGCATCGATCGTGTGGTCGAATGTGCCATAGCCCGCCATGCGCTCGCGGTCTTCGGGAACGACAAAGCCGAGTGCCTTATTGGTGATGGCGGCCTCGACCGGCCCCGCCGCAAAGAAGAGCCAGCGATAATAGTCGGCACGGTCATCGGTGGAGGGCGCAAGGCCCGCGGCGGGGAAAGCGTCCGCCAGATAGGCGCAGATGGCGGCGCATTCCGTCACCACCTTGCCGGCATGGACGATGGCCGGAACCTTGCCCATCGGGTTGATCGCTAGATAATTGGCGGACTTCATGCCGTTCTCGCCATAGTCCAGCACCACCATTTCATAAGGCTGGCCGACTTCCTCCAGCATCCAGCGGACGATCTGCCCGCGCGACATGGGGTTGGTGTAGAAGGTGATTGCATTTGGCATCACGACTCTCCCGCTATTGGCCTCTGACGCCTTTTGTGCCCTTTGGGGAATGATCCGCAAAGCTTTTGCGTGGGCATGAAGGGTTCACGGAACTGGAGAGGGCCGAAGATCAGGATAGTCTTGGTCTGGATCAGGCCATCCCGGTCCGTCCAGTAGCCTCATATGACAAGGGCGACCCTATGCTATGGGCCGCCCTTGATCATTCGTTACCGCTGGATGCGCCAGGCTTATTTCGTGGATTCCGCAGGCTTCGCCTTGCTACCCTTCTTGCCCTTTTTGGGAGCCGCCGGGGTGATTTCGAAGGCGAGGGCGTCGTCCTTCAACCGGACATGGACCTCGCCGCCATGGACGAGCTTACCGAACAGCAGTTCCTCGGCCAGCGGCTGCTTGATCTTCTCCTGCATCAGGCGGCCCATCGGACGCGCGCCGTAGAGCTTGTCATAGCCGCGCTTGGTGAGCCAGGCCTTGGCCTCGTCGTCCAGGGTGATGTGGACGTCGCGGTCGGCCAGTTGCAGTTCGAGCTGGAGCACGAACTTGTCGATGACCCGCGCCACGATTTCCGGTGGCAGATAGCCGAAGGGCACGATCGCATCGAGGCGGTTGCGGAATTCGGGGGTGAAGAGCTTCTTCACCGCATCTTCCTGCACATCCTCGCGGGTGAACTCGCCAAAGCCGATGCTCTCCTTCGCCATGTCCGATGCACCGGCATTGGTGGTCATGATGAGGATGGTGTTGCGAAAATCCACCGACTTGCCATGGTGATCGGTCAGGCGGCCATTGTCCATCACCTGCAACAATATGTTGAACAGGTCAGGGTGAGCCTTTTCGACCTCATCGAGCAGCAGTACGCAGTGCGGATTCTGGTCGACCGCATCGGTCAGCAGGCCGCCCTGGTCATAACCGACATAGCCCGGAGGCGCGCCGATCAGGCGGCTGACCGAGTGCCGTTCCATATATTCCGACATGTCGAACCGCTGGAGCGGGATGCCGAGCAGATGGGCGAGCTGACGCGCGACCTCCGTCTTGCCGACGCCGGTAGGGCCGGAGAAGAGATAGTTGCCGATCGGCTTGTCCGGATCGCGCAGGCCCGCCCGTGACAGCTTGATCGCGCTGGACAGGACTTCGATTGCCCGGTTCTGGCCGAAGACGACGCGCTTCAAATCCGTGTCGAGCGTTTCCAGCACCGATTTGTCGTCCGCCGACACGGTCTTGGGAGGGATGCGGGCCATGGTCGCGATGACCTGCTCGATCTCCTTGGGGGTGATCGTCTTCTTGCGCTTGCTGGGCACGACCAGCATCTGCATTGCGCCGACCTCGTCGATCACGTCGATCGCCTTGTCGGGCAGCTTGCGATCATTGATGTAGCGCGCCGACAGTTCCACTGCCGCCTTGATCGCGTCGGGGGTGTATTTGACGTTGTGATGCTCCTCGAAGGCGCTGCGCAGCCCGGCGAGAATCTTGATCGTGTCCTCGATCGTGGGTTCGTTGACGTCGATCTTCTGGAACCGGCGCAACAGAGCGCGGTCCTTCTCGAAATGGTTGCGGAACTCCTTGTAGGTGGTCGAACCGATGCAGCGGATCGTGCCGCCCGACAGTGCGGGCTTCAGCAGGTTCGATGCATCCATCGCGCCGCCAGAGGTAGCGCCCGCGCCGATGACGGTGTGGATCTCATCGATGAAGAGGACCGCATGCGGCATTTTTTCCAGCTCGGTCACGACTGCCTTCAGCCGTTCCTCGAAATCGCCGCGATAGCGGGTGCCGGCCAGCAGCGCGCCCATGTCGAGCGAGTAGATCACCGCTTCCTTCAGGACATCGGGAACCTCGCCCTCGACGATCTTGCGTGCCAGACCTTCCGCGATGGCAGTCTTGCCCACGCCCGGATCGCCCACATAAAGCGGGTTGTTCTTCGACCGCCGGCAGAGGATCTGGATCGTCCGGTCGACTTCGGATGCGCGGCCGATCAGCGGGTCAACCTTGCCCCGCGCCGCCTTTTCATTGAGGTTGACGGTGAACTGCTCCAAGGCACTGTCCTTCTTGCCCTTGCTGTCCTGCACCTTCTTTTCCTCTTCCTGAGCGCCCTTGGTCTCGCGCTGCTCAGGGATGGCCGTGCCCTTGCCGACGCCGTGGCTGATGTAGCTGACCGCATCCAGGCGGCTCATGTCCTGCTGCTGGAGGAAGTATACGGCATAGCTTTCCCGCTCGGAAAAGAGCGCGACGAGGACGTTTGCGCCCGTCACTTCATCTTTGCCGGAGGATTGGACGTGCAGGATCGCGCGCTGGACCACCCGCTGGAAGCCGCTGGTGGGGGAGGGGTCGCTGGCCCCTTCGACCTTCAGGCTGTCCAGTTCGGAGTCGAGATATTGCGTCACGGCGTCGCTCAACTCGCCAAGTTCCACGCCGCAGGCCTGCATCACCTTCGACGCATGTTCATCGTCGATCAGCGCGAGCAGCAGATGCTCCAGCGTCGCATATTCGTGACGACGCTCTGAAGCGTGGGTCAGCGCATTATGCAGGGTGGTTTCAAGGGCGGGTGCGAAAGATGGCATGTCTTTTATACTCCTGACCCCAAAGAGGGGCTGTACTTGAACCATATGTCGGCATTGCTCGACGGCGGATCAAGATGGGCATCTCGACCACCGGAATTGCCAGACTGCCCGTGCCCGGTGGAGCCTTTGGCAAGGCCGCAGAGGGCGGGGCGCGGGTTCATCGCTTGAATAACGCCTCAGCACTTGCTTTGTGGTTAACGGCGCTTTCAATCTTTGATTGGATTCGGGCGATTTCGCCCTCCAGCGCTATGATGCGCGCTTCCAGATCGGCCACGGAAAGTGGGCCCAGATCCTGTCGGAGCAGTTGGGCCAGCGGATCATCAGCCTTTCTCGGCAGATCGTTATCCATGTCCATGTCGTGCAATGTTGACCCTGCGGACCAGTCTGTCAATAAGGCCTTCATTCCGCCCGTCGATTTAGGTGCGGTGCAACATTTGCCGCGGGGGCAGCAATGGCTATCGAAGGCCCAGGGCCGAACGAAACAGTGCCGAGCGAAATGACGGCGATCGGCATAAAGGTTCCGGGCGGGCCGGATGCGCTGGCGCCAGAGCGGCGGCCGGTTCCCGTGCCTGGTCCCGATGAAGTGCTGATCAAGGTCGCGGCGGCCGGGATCAATCGCCCGGACGTGATGCAGCGCCAGGGCAAATATCCGCCGCCGCCGGGCGCTTCGGACATTCCGGGGCTGGAGGTTTCGGGCGTGATTGTCGCTGCGGGCGGGAGCGCCGGGCAGCTTGTCGGCCGCCGGGTCTGCGCTCTGCTGCCGGGCGGGGGCTATGCTGAATATGCGGTCGCGCCGGCGGGCCAATGCCTGCCCGTGCCGGACGATTATGATCTGGTGGAGGCGGCGGCACTGCCGGAGACGCTGTTCACCGTGTGGAGCAACCTGTTCGAGCGCGCCTATGTGGTCGAGGGTGACATCGTGCTGGTCCATGGCGGCGCCAGCGGTATCGGCACCATGGCGATCACGCTCTGCAAGCTGTTCGACATTGCCATCATCGTGACCTGCGGCAGCGATGAAAAATGCGAACAGGCCAAGGGCTGGGGCGCGGATCATGCGATCAATTACCGCACCCAGGACTATGTCGAGGAGGTCAAGCGGATCACTGGCGGGCAGGGGGTGCAGGCGGTCCTGGACATGGTTGGCGGCGCCTATGTTCCGCGCAATATCCAGTGCCTGGCCGAAGATGGGCGCCATGTATCCATCGCCGTGATGAGCGGGGCCAAAACGGAAGTCTTCATTCCCACGATCATGAGCAAGCGGCTGACCCTGACGGGATCGACGCTGCGGCCGCGATCGGTGGCGTTCAAGAGCCTGGTGGCGGATGAGCTGATGCGGGTGGTGTGGACCTTCATCGAACAGGGCAAGTTGCGGCCTGCGATAGACAGCCGCTTTCCCCTGGTGGAAGCTGCAAAGGCCCATGGGCGCATGGATGCGGGCGACCATTTCGGGAAGATCGTGTTGACGGTTTGACGGGTGGCGGAGGGTCTGTCTTTCGCTGGGATGACGATATTATCAAACGTCCATTTTTGGCCAAAACCGTAGCATTTCCGTCACATTCGCTGCGGAGTTGTAACATAGACCGGCTATGGATTCGCTCCTGAGAGAAACTGCTCAGGGGTCGTATCATGAACGTCATCACACGCCTGCCTTTCCTGGCGGAGTTGGACGATGGCGCCGACGACAAGTTCGCCATTCCCGAACGGGAAGGGAAGCGTCGCCGCTATCGCACGATCTGGATTTCGGACATTCACCTCGGCACGCGCGGCTGCAACGCGAAGATGCTGATCGACTTCCTCGACAGCGTCGATAGCGACACCATGTATCTGGTGGGTGACATCATCGACGGTTGGCGGCTTAAAAGGCGCTTCTACTGGCCCGCCGCGCATAATGACGTGGTGTGGCGCGTGATGAAGCGCGCCAAGCGCGGCACTCGCGTCATCTACATCCCCGGCAATCATGACGAGATGTTCCGCCAGTTCACCGGCCTCAGCTTCGGCGGCGTCGAAATCCGGCGCAAGGCGATCCATGAGACGGTTGATGGCCGCAAGCTGCTGGTCCTGCACGGTGATGAATTCGACACGATCATGCTCGCGCACCGCTGGCTCGCCTTCATCGGTGATGCCGCCTATACCATGTTGATGCGCGTCAATATCATTGTGAACGCGGTGCGTCAGCGCATGGGCCTGCCCTATTGGTCGCTCAGCAAGATGGCCAAGCACAAGGTCAAGAACGCTGTCGAGTTCATCTCCCGCTTCGAGGAAGTGGTGGCGCATGAAGCCGGATCGCGCGGCGTCGACGGGGTGGTCTGCGGCCATATCCACAATGCCGAAATCCGCGAGATCGCCGGCGTCGAATATTATAATGACGGCGATTGGGTGGAAGGCTGCACCGCTTTGGTCGAGCATTTCGACGGCCGGATGGAAGTGCTGCACTGGGCCGACGAGATCGCCAGGCGCACCGCCGAAGAACCCTCGCGGATCGCAGCCTGACGGGAGGAGAGCCGATGCGCCCACCCCCCATGCGTATCATCATCATTACCGACGCCTGGAGCCCGCAGGTGAACGGCGTTGTCCGGACCCTCCAGACCATGCAGGCGGAACTGGAAAAGATGGGGCATGAGGTGAAGGTGATCTCGCCCGATCTCTTTGGCTCCATTCCTTGTCCGACCTATCCGGAAATCCGTCTGGCCTTCGTCCGGTCGACCATTATGGGCCAGATGATCGCGGCCTTTCGTCCCGATGCGATCCATCTGGCGACTGAAGGTCCGCTCTGCCTTGCGGCCCGGCGCTGGTGCCTGCGCAGCGGCATCCGCTTCACCACCGCCTATCACACGCATTTCCCAGACTATGTGGCGCAGCGTACCGGCCTGCCCGCAGCCTGGTTCTGGCGCTATATCCGCTGGTTTCATGGCCCTGCCGAAGCGGTGCTGGTGTCGACCCGTTCGGTGCGGCAGCAACTCCGCGCCCATGGGCTGGCACAGGTGCGCGCCTGGGGCCGGGGAGTGGACCTTGCCGCCTTCACGCCACAAGCGACGCCGCCCGCCGCCTTTGCCGACCTGCCGCGTCCGATCCAGCTCTATGTCGGGCGGGTCGCGATCGAGAAGAATCTGGAAGCCTTCCTCGCCAGCGAGCATCCCGGCACCAAGGTCGTGGTGGGTGACGGCCCGGCCCGCGCCATGCTGGAAAAAGCTTATCCGCAGGCGCATTTTCTGGGGCCGATGTTCGGCACCGATCTGGCCGGCGCTTATGCCGGTGCCGATGTCTTCGTCTTTCCCAGCCGCACCGATACTTTCGGCCTGGTCATGATCGAGGCGCTGGCTTGCGGCACGCCGGTGGCGGCCTATCCCGTCACCGGCCCTGTCGACATCGTCACCCCGGAAACCGGCGCATTGTCCGACCGGCTGGAGCATGCCATCGCCGCCGCGCTCCTCTGCGACCGCGAAATCTGCGCCGCCTATGGCCGGAGCTTTAGCTGGGAACGCAGCGCGCAGGAATTTCTGACCGGCCTGCACAATATCGATCCCCAGGCGCTCGACAGCGCCGCCTGACGCTTTTCCTTGCCCGGCGGGGCGGGATGCACTATCTCAGGTCGGGCGTGGCCGCCCTGCTTGGGCGGCCCTTATCGTTTTTAAGCGCCGTTTTATGCCGGAGAATTCCCGTGTCCCAGCCTCTCATGCCCCATGCGACAGCCAGTTGGCTGGTCGACAACACCGCGCTGAGCTTCGACCAGATTGCGGAGTTTTGCGGGCTGCACATCCTGGAAGTGCAGGCGATTGCCGACGATACCGCAGGCACCAAATATACCGGCCGCGATCCGGTCCGCGCCCATGAAATCACGATGGAGGAAATCCACAAGGGCGAGTCCAATCCGGACTATCGGCTCAAGATGCTCAAAGGCCCGGAGCCGGTCCGCCGGACCAAGGGGCCGCGCTACACCCCCGTCAGCAAGCGCCAGGATAAGCCCGATGGCATCGCCTGGATCTTGCGCAACCACCCCGAAATTTCGGACGGCGCGATCGGCAAGCTGATCGGCACCACCCGCACCACCATCGCCGCGATCCGCGACCGCACGCATTGGAACATCTCCAACATCGTGCCCAAGGACCCGGTGACGCTCGGTCTCTGCTCGCAGCGGGAACTGGACGCGCTGGTGACGAAGGCGGCGAAGAAGGCGGGCATCGAAGCGCCCACCGATTCGCGTCTGGACGGCGACCGCGAGGCGTTGATCAACGAACTGCGCCGTGAGCGCGAGGACGCCACCCGCCGCGCGGAAGAGGCGCTCAAGAGCGAGTCCGATTTCATTTCGGGCGCCGCGAAGATCCTCGATCCGTTCAGCGACAATAAGGGTCACATTTGATGCCGTAACGTCATTCCGCCAGAGGTGGAGTGACGACCGGATGCTCATGCAAAAGGGCCGCGCCTTGACCGCAAGGCGCGGCCCTTTTTGTCGTGCTTGACGCTTGCGTAAAGGGAAGGCGTAACTTACACCTGTACAAATGGAGAGCAGCGAAAATATCTGGAAAACCCGCTATAATCACCCCTCCGCCTGGGAACAGACATTCCCGCCCTTGTCGATGGTGGACATGGTGGCGAACAGCGCCACGGCCAAGCCGGATGCGGTGATGATCGATTTCATGGGTCGCAAGACGACCTATGACGCGATGTTCCATATCATCCGGCGGATCGCCAGGGGATTGCAGGATCTGGGCGTCCGGAAGGGCGATCGGGTCGGGCTCTATCTGCCCAATGTCCCCCATTATGTCGCGGCCTATTATGGCGCGATGATGGCCGGGGCGACGGTCGTCAATTACTCCCCTCTCTACACCGCCGCCGAACTGGAACATCAGGTCGAGGACAGCGGCACCAACATCCTCTTTACCCTGTCGGCCAAGGCGCTGCTGCCCACGGCGCTGAAAGTGCTGGACAATAGCAGCCTTGAGCGACTGGTCGTCGGCTGCGTCGCGGAAGTCCTGCCACCCGCCAAATCGGTGCTGTTCCGCCTGTTCAAGCGCAAGGAGACCGCCACGGTCCCGCACGACCCGCGCATTACTCATTATGCCGACCTGCTGCGCCATGGCGAGAACCCCACGCCGGTCGCGATCGACCCGGAACAGGACATCGCCCTGCTGCAATATACCGGCGGCACCACAGGCCGGCCTAAGGGCGCGATGCTGACCCATCAGAACCTCACCGCCAATGCGCGGCAGGTCCGCTTGATCGACCCGCATCCCGAGGCGCCCGACCGCATATTGGCGGTGCTGCCCTTCTTCCACGTCTTCGCCAACACCTGCGTCCTCAACCGCACGGTGCTGAACGGCGGCGAGATGGTGATGCTGCCGCGCTTCGAGGGCACGCAGGTGCTGGCCGCGATCCAGCGGACCAAGGCGACGTCGCTGCCCGGTGTGCCGACCATGTACCAGGCGCTGCTGGATCATCCTGCCACGCCCAATATCGACTTTTCCTCCCTGCGCCTGTGCATTTCCGGCGGCGCGCCCTTGCCGCTGGAGGTCAAGCAGCGGTTCGAGGCGATGACCCACAGCAAGCTGGTCGAAGGCTATGGCCTCACCGAAAGCAGCCCGGTCGTCTGCTCCAACCCCTATGAGGGGCTCAACAAGTCCGGCACCGTGGGGCAGCCGGTCCCCGGCACCCGCGTCAAGCTGGTCGACCGCGAGGACCCGACCCGTCCGCCGCCCGAAGGTGAACCGGGCGAGCTGGTCTTTGCCGGGCCGCAGATCATGAAGGGCTATTGGCAGCGGCCTGACGCCGATCTGGAGGTGTTCGTCGACGGCTGGCTGCGCACCGGCGATGTCGGGTTGATCGACGAGGACGGCTATGTGAAGATCGTCGACCGGTTGAAGGACATGATCGCCGTGGGCGGGTTCAAGGTCTTTCCCAGCGAGGTCGAGAAGATTCTCTACCACCATCCGGCGGTCAAGGAAGCGCTGGTGATCGGCATTCCCGACCATTATCGCGGCGAGTGCCCGAAGGCCTTCGTCACCTTGCAGGAGGGCTTTGGCATCGACGGCGCCGCGCTCAAGGAGTGGCTGAACCCGCAATTGGGCAAGCATGAGAAGGTATGCGAGGTGGAGGTGCGCCTCAACCTGCCCAAGACGCTGGTCGGCAAGCTGTCCCGCAAGGAACTGGTGGCCGAAGAGCGTGCCAAGGCGGAAGCGGCAACGCCGCAGACTGGAACCGCGGGCTGATCCTTCCTATCTGTGCGGTCGACGCAAGGACAGTTGGGCAAGGACAAGGACGCAAACATGGCCGAAGAAATCGCAACTCTGGCTGGCGGCTGCTTCTGGTGCACAGAGGCGGTGTATCAGAATCTGAAGGGCGTGAAGGCCGTGGAAAGCGGCTATATCGGCGGCGCGCTGCCCAACCCGAGCTATGAACAGGTCTGTTCGGGCGCCACCGGCCATGCCGAGGCGATCCGCATCACCTATGATCCCACGGTCATCGGCTATGGCGACCTGCTGGACATTTTCTTCGCGACCCATGACCCGACGACGCTCAACCGTCAGGGCAATGACATCGGCACGCAATATCGCTCGGCCATCTTCCCCCATTCGCCCGAACAGGCGGCGGAAGCGAAGATGGGCATCGAGCGCGCCCAGGCGGATCAGACGAATCCGATCGTCACGGCCATCGAACCCGACGCTCCCTGGTATCCGGCGGAGGATTATCACCAGAAATATTGGGAACGGGTGGGGGATCGGAATCCCTATTGCATGGCGGTGATCCCGCCCAAGCTGGCCAAGCTGCGCAAGGGCTTTGCCGAACGTATCGAAGCCTGAACCGTTCGTCGCCCACGGCTTGCCCTTGCCGCCAGCGTCTCTAAGCTGGCGAGGAAGACAAGCCGGGGAAGATATATGAACAAGATCGGATTGATGGCCGCGCCGGCTTTGTTGCTGCTCCTGCCGGGCTGCATCGCGCGGACGGCGGCCAATATCGTGACGGCACCGGTGCGCGCGGGCAGTCAGGTGGTCGACTGGAGCACCACCAGCCAGGAAGAAGCCGACCGCAATTACGGCCGCAAGATGCGCAAGCAGGAAGCGCGCGAAGCCCGTGAACGGAAGAAAGAGGAAGAGCGTCGCCGCCGCGAATGCCGCGATGCGGGCTACGATAATTGCGGGTAGGGCGGTAGTTACCTTGCCGTGAGAAGGGCCGTGTTCCTGCCTGCGTAGGAACACGAAGTTGCTTAAATCTTAGGTCAGTCGATCAAGCCGCCGCCCGCCGCAACCGATCGTTGATCGCCACCCCGATCCCCTCATTCGGGATCGGCGCGACGGCAATCCGCTCCGCTGCACTCGCATCCGCCATATGCAGCGCCGCGAACAGATGCGCCGCAGCCTCCCGCATATCGGCATCCGGGCTCAAATTCACATGACAGGGCATCAACCCGAAGCCGATCAGATATTCGTCCTTCTCGGCCTTCAGCGCATTCAGCCGCACCGGCTTGGATGGCGCATAATGGCTTTCCAACTGGCCCGGGGCCTCGATCTTCGCATTTTCCGCGCCCGTCACCACCGGCAGCCGGGTCGCCTCCTCCAGCATCGTCGCCGTCACCGGCCCTGGCCGCAGCAGCCGGATGCAGTCGCTTTCCGGCGCGACGATAGTCGATTCCAGTCCTTCGCTGGTCGGCCCTTCGTCCAGGATCATGCGGATCTTGCCGTTGAGGCTCGCCAGCACATGCTCGGCCCGCGTCGGGCTGATCGCGCCGCTGCGATTGGCCGACGGCGCGGCGAGCGGCCGGCCGCTTTCCCGGATCAGCGCCCGCATCGCCGGATGCGCGGGCAGGCGCAGCGCCACGGTCGGCAATCCCGCCATCACCAGCGGCGACAGCCCGCTATCGGCGCGCACGGGCAGAACCATGGTCAGCGCGCCGGGCCAGAACCGTTCTGCCAGCTTGTCCGCCACCGGCGAAAAATCCGCCAAACGTCCAGCCATCTCCCTGTCCGCGACATGCACGATCAGCGGATTGAAGCTCGGCCGTCCCTTGGCGGTGTAGATCGCCGCTACCGCATTGGAGTCCGTGGCATCCGCCGCCAGGCCATAGACCGTCTCGGTCGGCACCGCGACCGGCTCGCCGGCACGGATCAGCAACGCCGCCTCGCGCAGCGCTTCGCTGCCATAGCGGCTTATTCGAGTGGAAAAGACTGGATTTGGGATGGTCACGACCCCAGCGATATAAGCCCCGATTTCCGGGAGTAAAAGGCCATTGCTACAGAAGAATGACATTGGCGCCGCGCTTGCCCGTCAAGTGGAGGAGGGCTAAGCGAGGGGCCATGAACGACGCCCTGCTGACCCGCATTGCCGAAGCGCTGGAACGGATCGCGCCGCCGCCCGCTTCCTCCGCCGATCTGGCCGCTGCGCCCGCCTATGTGTGGAACGGCGCCACGATCCGGGCGGTGGAGGCCTTCGCGCCGGTGGATTACGCCCTGCTGACCGGCATCGACGCGCAGAAGGAAGCGCTGCTCGAAAACAGCCGCCGCCATGCCGCGGGCCATGCCGCGCATGACGTGCTGCTCTGGGGTGCGCGGGGAACCGGCAAGTCCGCCGTCGTCGCGGCCGTCGTCGGCAAGCTCCAGGCCGAAGGACAGGACATCGCCCTGCTGCAATGCGCGATCGATGAGCTGGCCAGCCTGCCGCAACTCTTCGCTATCCTGCGCGACACGCAGCGGCCCTTCATCCTGTTCCTCGACGATCTGGGCTTCGATGAACATGGCGTGGGGGACGCCCGGTCGCTGCGCTCGTTATTGCAGGGCGGCACTGCCGCGCGGCCGGCGAATGTCCGGCTCTATGTGACGTCCAACCGCCGCCATATCGTGCCGCGCCACCTGTCGGAACAGGATGACCCGGTCAATCCACGCGACGTGGTGGACGACAAGATGGCGCTGTCGGACCGCTTCGGCCTCAGCCTGGGTTTCCATGCGATCGATCAGGACGCCTATGTCGCCATCGTCAGCGGCTATGCGGCCAGTCTCGGTCTCAGTTTCGAGCCGCTGGATGCCATCCAATGGGCAACCCAGCGCGGCAGCCGCTCAGGCCGCGTCGCCTGGCAATATGTGGTGGAACTGGCCGGACGGAATGGGGTGACGATATAGCGTCCGGAATATGCTGCCGCCTTGGTAGGAATATCCCCTGTCAATTGCTCCGCGTCACCCGCCAGACGACGCCGCCCACATCGTCGCTCACCAGCAACGCGCCCTTGGCATCCGCCGTCACGTCCACGGGCCGCCCATGGGCCTCACCCTTGGTCCCCAGAAAATCTGTCAGCACGTCGACCGGCTTGGCCTTGCCCGCCTCGCCATCGTCGCCAAAGGGCACGAACACGACCTTATATCCTGACATCGGCTTGCGGTTCCAACTGCCGTGCAGCCCGACAAAGGCGCCGTTGCCATAGGGGGCGCCCAGCGAAACCTTGTCGGCAAAGCTGAGCCCCAGCGGCGCTACATGATTGCCCAGCGAATAATCGGGCCGCTTGGTATATTCGCGGATTTCCGGCCTTTGCGGCTGGACTCGGCGATCCTCATAACCACCCCAATAATTCCACGGCCAACCGTAGAAGGCGCCGAATTCGACCCGCGTCAGATAATCGGGGACGAGATCGCTGCCCAGCATGTCGCGTTCATTCACCACGCCCCAAAGCGCGCCGCTCTTGGGCTCAAAAGCCAGTCCCACGGGATTGCGCAGGCCCGAAGCATAGATGCGATAGGCGCCGGTATTGGGATTGATCTCCAGCACGGCGGCGCGATTGGCCTCCGTTTCCAGATCATTTTCCCCGATATTGCTGTTGGAGCCGACACCGACATAGAGCAGCCCCTGTGGACTGGCGACCAGGCTGCGCGTCCAATGCATGTTGGGCGCCTGCGCCGGCAGGCTCAGTATCTTGCGCCCCTTGGCGGTGATCTTGGTATCGCCTTCCTTGTACGGAAAGGCCATCAACGCATCGGTATTGGCGACGTAGAGCGTGTCACCGACCAGCGCCATGCCATAGGGCGAATGCAGCCCCGTCAGGAAAGCCGTCTTCGTCTCAGCCCGCCCGTCGCCATCGGCGTCGCGCAGCAGGGTGATGCGGTTCGCGGAAGGCACGCCGGCCCCCGCCTTGTCCATCAGATAGTTCATCACCCGGTTGACGATGCCGCCGGTCGGCCGCGTGGGACTGTTGGTTTCCGCCACCAGTACATCGCCATTGGGCAGGCGCAGCAATGAGCGGGGATGGTCCAGCCCATCGGCAAAGCGATCGACGCTCAGCCCCTTTGCGGGGACCGGCTTTTCGCTACCCTTCCACGGCACGGCATCCGCGACATTCATCGTCGGGATCATTTCGCTGCGCGGGCTGGTGAAGACGGGTTCCTTCCCCACATCCGCGCCGACGGGAAGCTGTGCCTTATCCCCCTGCGCGAAGTAGAAGAAAAGGCCGCCGAGAATGACCAGGGTGAGGAGGGTGAGCGCGATCAGATGCTTCTTCATGGTCCCCGTTTATGCTGGCCCCTTTATGCTGGCAAGGCGCGCAAGTGCCCGGCGCGAAGCTATTTTCCCCGATCGAACAGCCACAGCAGGACGGCGATCACAATGCCCAGCGCCGTGCCCGCCAACAGGCCAGCGCTCGGCTGGCCCATCAGGCCGCCCAGGATTGTGCCGCCCAAAATGGTGAGCGCCAAAATGGCGCCTGCGCCGATCGGTTCTTTTCTGGCCTTGGTCATTGGCCGTTCCTTGCCACGGGCGGGGATGCATGGCCAGAGCTTTCCCGTCTGCGCCGTTTCGGGACAGGCCTGTCCCGCCACGGGATGATTGTGTCAGCCTGGGACTTGGCTAACCCGCTGTTCACCCTTGTAGGCCGCGCCCGCGCGTCGATGGCCGGAACTGGTATGGCGATTGAACCGCTGCCCCTACCGTTCAGGGTGGGGACTTTGGGGGGCCAGGTCATGAATATGCCATATCTTTCGGATCGAAAGAGCTATGAGGACGCGGCTGAATTGATGTCGCTGTTCGGTGACAATGCGGGCTATGAGGCCGCGGCGCGCGCCGATCGCAGCCGGGATGTAGGCAATCATATCCGCTTCTGTCACTGGCGGCAGATCGAGCGGCTCATCGTGCTGCTCACCCATGAGGGGCCGCTTGGCACCATTCATTGAGCGATTTGGCCCGACCCTCACCCGTCATGCCGGAACAGGTTCAGCATGACGGAAGGGGCGTGGATCGTTGTTGTGCCTAAAGCCGCAGTCCGGCCGTCTCCGGCAACCCGGCGAGGATGTTGAGATTCTGCACCGCGGCCCCCGCCGCGCCCTTGCCCAGATTGTCGAGCGCCGCGATCAGCCGCGCTTGACCTGTCGCTTCATTGCCAAAGACGAACAAGGCCAGCCGGTCGGTCGCGCCGACATGCTCCAGCCGCACCTGCCCCATGGCCGCGCTGTCCTCCGCCGACGCCACGCTGACGATCGGTGACCCCGCATAGGCCGCCGCCAGCGTCCTTTGCACATCCGCCACCGAAGGCGCGCCTGGCATGGCCCGCAATTGCAAAGGCACCTCGACGATCATGCCGCGATAGGCGCTCGCCACGGCCGGCGCGAACAGGGGAGGGTGCTGCAAGCCAGAATAGCGCAGCATTTCCGGCCCATGCTTATGCGTCAGCCCTAGCCCGTAGGGCCGAAAAGCGCTCGGCGCGCCTTCTGCGCCCTCATATTCCGCGATCATCGACTTGCCGCCGCCCGAATAGCCCGATGCGCCCGACACCGTCACCGGCCAGTCTGCCGGCAGCAAGCCTGCCAGCACCAGCGGCCGCACCAGCGCCAGAAAGCCGGTCGGCCAGCATCCGGGATTGGCGACGAAGCGGGCATTGGCGAGCCTCTCCCGATGGCCTGGCTCCAGTTCGGCAAAGCCATAGGTCCAGCCGTCAGCAACGCGATGCGCGGTCGACGCGTCGATCACCCGAGTCCGGTCATTGTCGATCAGCGCCACAGCCTCCCGCGCCGCATCGTCAGGCAGGCAGAGGATAACGATATCCGCCGCGTTCAGCGCATCCCGGCGCGCCGCCGCATCCTTCCGCCTGTCCGCGTCCAGCGTGATGATCGACAATTCCGGGCGGCCCGCCAGCCGCTCGTTTATTTCCAAACCCGTAGTTCCGACGCCGCCGTCGATGAAAATCCGATGTGTCATGTGCCGATTCTCCGCCGCGCCGATATGGGTTCCGCATGATCCGCCGCCAATCGTCCGACGACGTCGGCCAGAGGCTCGATCACCACGCTCATCCAATAGGCGTTGGCATGCAATAAATGGTCGCCGTCGGTCATGAGGCCGACATGGCCCGGAAAAAACACGAAGTCTCCTCGTCGGAGCGGCGCGTCAGGCGCGATCGGGGAGCCGATCCCCTCGCGCTGCAGATCGGTGTCGCGCGGCACCTTGATCCCGCACTGGCCGAGCGCGACCTGCACCAGCCCCGAACAGTCGACGCCGCGATGGCCGCGCCCACCCCAGACATAGGGCTGGCCAAGATAGCGCTCCGCCGCCGTGACCCAATCGCTTTCGAGCGCGTCGATCGCCGCGACATGGCGCTTGTGCACATAGCCGTCGGCGCAGGCGAAGAAATCGCCCTCCGCCTCCGCCGCGAATTGCGCGCCGCGTGGCCAGTAATCGGCAATGGGCGATTTGATGTCGGCTGTGCTGAACAGCGGGGCGGTGCCGGTGATGACCCGGCTGTTGACGACTTCCCGCGCATCCAGCGCCTCCCGCCGGACATAGCCGACATAGCCATCATGCCCGCAAAAGCCCCAGGCCCAGTCCGCCGTCACGTCCAGCGCATGGAAGCTCTCGCCGCGCAGCAATTCGCTGACCGCCTGCGCCTTGGGCGTGTCGCTGGCCAGCACCGGAGCGCCGGCTGCCACGCAGGTCAGTTCGACCGCGCGGGCATAATGGGCGGAAAACAGCACCCCGGCGAGCGCCAGATCAGCGAGGTCTCCGCGCGCCGCATGGATGCGCGTGTCGAGCTTGACCGACCGGCCATCCAGCTTGAAGCGGATAGGTTCAGGCGGAGCGTTCCGCGTGGGAGAGGTTGAGGCGTTCATCGCGGCCGGTTCCTGCGATGAAATGGTGAAAGGCGTCAAGAAATTCCGCCCCTTTTGGCGTCCGGGTGATGAAAATATTGCGCCGGTCGGTGGAGTCCCGTTCCCGGCGCAGATAACCCAGCGCCGATAATTTGTTCAGCGCGCGGGTAATCACCGGCTTGGAGACGTTCAGCGCCTCCGCGAGTCCCCGCACCGTATGCGGCCCCGCGCCGATATAGACCGTCAGCATCAGGGCCATTTGCCGATTGGTGAGATCAGGCTTGCCCGACCGCACATAATCGACCAGCGTGCGCATCCATTGGCCGAGCGGCTTGAGGCCGGGCCGGTTCAATTCTGCGGCTTCATTCTGTGCAGATTGGGCATCCATGCACCCCTAACGCATAATAGCCAATCCGGTTGCGTAACGGCCCGCCAAAACCGCTTTCTTTTTACTTTTTATGGCCATAGCGCCCCTGCAGCACGTGAAAGGCCGCACGCAGCCCCAGCGCTTCGCCGCCCTTGGGCCGTCCCGGCCGCGAAGAGGGGCGCCAGGCGAAGGTGTCCAGATGCACCCAAGGCGTGTTTTCAGGCACGAAGCGCTTGAGGAACAGGGCCGCCGTGATCGCGCCCGCAAAGCCGCCTTCGCCCGCATTGTTGATGTCCGCCACGTCCGATTTCAGCATCTCGGCATAGCCGTCCCACAGCGGCAGGCGCCAGGTCGGATCGTCGACCACGCCGCCTGCGGCATCCATTTCCCCGGCCAGCGCATCGTCGTTGGTGAAGAGGGCGGGAAGGTCCGGCCCCACCGCCACTCGCGCCGCGCCGGTCAGCGTCGCATAGTCGATGATGAGGTCCGGCTTGTCCTCGCCCGCCAGCGTTAGCGCATCGCCCAGCACCAGCCGCCCTTCGGCATCGGTATTGCCGATCTCGACCGTCAGCCCCTTGCGCGACTGCAATATGTCGCCGGGCCGGAAGGCATTGCCCGAAACCGCATTTTCCGCCGCCGGGATCAGCAGGTGCAGCCTGACCGGCAGGCGCGAACCCATGATCAGTTGCGCCAGTGCCAGTGCGTGGGCCGCGCCGCCCATATCCTTTTTCATCAGGCGCATGGCTGAGGATGGCTTGATGTCGAGCCCGCCGCTGTCGAAGCAGATGCCTTTGCCGACAATGGCGATTTTCGGATGTTTGGGGTCGCCCCAGCGCAATTCGATCAGCCGTGGCGCGAAGCTCTTGTCCGCCGCTTTGCCGACCGCGTGGATCATGGGGAAGCCCTGCTCCAGCGCGTCGCCCTTCGTCACCTTGCATTCGGCATCGAAGCGTTCCGCCACCTTGCGCGCCGCTGCTTCCAGATCGCCCGGCCCCATGTCGGCGGCGGGCGTGTTGACCAGATCGCGCACCAACGCCACCGCTTCGGCCAGCCGCGTCGCCGCCTCGATCTGCGCCACCTCGCTGGTCAGCAGCACGCGGACGCCGGAGCCATTCTCCTCCTTGCGATAGCGGTCGAAACGATATTGCGCGGTCAGCCATCCCAGCATGGCTGGACCCGCTATTCCCTCTGCCAGCCGGTACATGCCTTCGGGCAATGCTTCGGCCAGTTTGGCAAGGCACCATGGCCCCAGCTTTTCGCAGGATGCGACTCCTGCGATCACGGACCAATCCGCCGGATCGTCGCCGGGCAAAATGGCATGTTCATGCGCCTTGCCCTTGAATTTCTGCGCCGCGACCAGCGTTCGCACCCGTTCCGGCTGGCTCGCGAGCCACGCCTCCAGGCCTTGCGCATCGATGATCCGGATCGATCGGGCGGGTTGATTGTTGTCGGCTTTGAGCAGGTCGGAAAAATCAGTCATGACGCACCTGTTTTGAAGAAAGGCGGCCGGGATGAAAAGCGCAATTTTTCGTCGCCTCCGCGCCTCCTTCGACCGCGCTATCATTTGCGTTGAACGGTCCGCAGGCATAGATTGAACGCAGCTACAATAAGGAGAGATGTGATGATGCACACCGACGATGGCAGGCTCCAGGCTCTTCGCGCCCGTGCCTATGCGCTGGCGGAAGGCGGGCGCTTCGATGGAGCGCATGCGGTGGAGCAGGCGTTGATCGCGGAAGGTTGGCCCAATGCGGGCGCTGCGCTCCAGAGCAGCTATACGCGCAAGGCGATCAGCGAACGGTGCATGGCGGCAACCAAGACCCACTGATGCGGCGCGGCCAGGGGAGGGGACAAGCGGGACCGCTGTTTGTGGCGGGGTTGTTGCTTGGCGCGTGCTCGGCAGCCAAGGATGCGGACAATGCGATGGCGACCGGCAATGATGTCGTCGCCAGCAATTTCGCCAACCGCATGTCCGGCCAACCTGAACCGCCCCTGCCCGCCAAGCCGTTCGAGCAGAAGGAAAAGACCGATCTGCTGGAGTTCGCCTACGGCTATCCCGCCCAGGCGGCGCAGATTCCCGCTTTGGTCGAAAAATTCGGCAACACGCTCAAGGTCAATAAGTCCGATGCGTTGAAAATGGCGCGCGAAGATCAGAAGGCGGCCAAGGCTTCGAGCTTTCCGTTCCATGCCCACGCCCTCGAAACCCATTGGACCGTGACCGCCGACACCCCGCGCTTCCTGGCGCTGGAATCGGAAAGCTATGTCTATACTGGCGGCGCTCATGGCATGACCGGCTATGACGCCCTGCTGTGGGACAAGGACCGCAAGCGCGAAACGGCGGTGGAGGCGCTTATGACATCGCCAACCGCCTTTGCCGCCGCCATTCATGACCGTTTCTGCGAGGCGCTCGACAAGGCGCGGGCCGAAAAGAGGGGCGAGCCGGTGAAGCGCAGCGATGATGACGACTTCACCAAATGCATCGATCCGATGAAGCAGGTGCTGGTGCCCACGTCAAAGGACGGCAAGCTGATCGACAGCGTCACCGTGGTCATCGGCCCCTACAGCGCCGGTCCCTATGCCGAGGGCAGCTACGACATTGCGCTGCCCGTCGACGCGGCAATGCGCAAGGCGATCAAGACCGAGTATCAGGACGCTTTCGTCGCAGCAGAATGATGCTGCCCCGCAATGCACCGTGTTCCTGCCTTCGCAGGAGCACGAAATGCCTAGCCCAGCGGCACGCCAAAAAGGTCATGCTCATCCGCATCCTCGATCAGCGCGTTGAGGATGCTGCCCGGCACCAATCCTTCGCCCACGTCGCGCAGGAAGACATTGCCGTCGATCTCCGGCGCATCGGCCTGGCTGCGGGCGGTGGCGCCGACCGAGCCGTCCTCATCAGCCTCGCCCACCTCATCGATGATGACCGGCAGCACGCGCCCCACCTTTGTGGCAAGCTTGGCGGCGGAGATCGCAGCGGTCTTCTCCATGATCCGCTGATAGCGCTCTTCCTTGACCTCTTCCGGCACTGCGCCCGGCAGGTCGTTGGCGGTGGCGCCCTCGACTGGCTCGAAGCGGAAAGCGCCCACGCGATCCAGTTGCGCCTCATCCAGCCATTGCAGCAGATAATCGAAATCCGCCTCCGTCTCGCCGGGGAAGCCCACGACGAAAGAGGAACGGATCGCGATATCCGGGCAGATGTCGCGCCATTTGCGAATGCGGTCCAGCACCTTGGCTTCGTTCGCGGGCCGTTTCATCGCCTTCAACACTGAAGGCGCGGCATGCTGGAACGGAATGTCGAGATAGGGCGTCAGCAACCCCTCGGCCATCAGCGGGATCACATGGTCCACATGCGGATAGGGATAGACATAGTGCAGCCGGACCCAAGGCGGCGTGCCCTCCGCGGTGCGGAGTTGCCCCAATTCCCGCGCCAGATTGGTCATATGCGCTCGAACTTCGCGGCCCTTCCACTGGCGCGTCTCATGCCGGGTATCGACTCCGTAAGCCGATGTATCCTGGCTGATGATCAGCAGTTCCTTCGTCCCCGCATGCACCAGCTTTTCCGCCTCGCGCAGCACCGCATCGACACGCCGCGACACCAGATCGCCGCGCAGCGAGGGGATGATGCAGAAGGAGCAGCGATGGTTGCAGCCCTCCGAAATCTTCACATAGCTGTAATGGCGCGGCGTCAGCTTGAGGCCGCCTTCCGGCACCAGGTCGACAAAGGCGTTCGGCACCGGCGGCGAAGCTTCATGCACCGCGTTCACCACCGCCTCATATTGATGCGCGCCGGTAACGGCCAGCACCTGCGGGAACTTGGCGCGGATCAACTCCGCCTCATTGCCCATGCAGCCGGTGACGATGACGCGGCCATTTTCCGCAATCGCTTCGCCAATGGCTTCCAGCGATTCTTCCTTGGCCGAATCGAGGAATCCGCAGGTATTGACCAGCACGACGTCGGCGCCGGCATAGTCGGCGGACATCTGATAGCCGTCGGAACGCAGCTTGGTCAGGATGCGCTCGCTGTCGACCAGTGCCTTGGGACAGCCCAGCGACACCATGCCGACCTTCGGCGCTTCGGGAATTTTGGTTGCCATGATCGCCGCGCACATAGGGATTTTTGCGCCCAATGTCACGGGGGATCTGAAATCAAGCCAGGCTGCGGGCTTCCCCGGCCGCATCCCCCTGCACGATCTCGATGATGATGTCGCCGGTCTGGAGCTTCACTCGTCCGTCGGATGCGGCCAGATCGGTCGTATAGTGCCTGGGCGGTCAGGGGCAGAACTGGGTTCCTGCCTGCGCAGGAACGCGCGTCAGCCAACGCTAATTCCCGAAGACCTGCGCTGTCGCCGCCATCGCGCTGTCCTGCGTCAGGTCATAATGCAGCGGCGTCACCGTCACATAACCCTCGGCAATGGCGGCTAGATCGCTCCCCTCGGGCACGGAGTCGCTTTTCCCGAGTCCAAACCAATAATAGTCATAACCGCGCGGGTCGGTGCCCCGGATGATCTTCGTCCGGTCGACATCATGGAAACCTTGCCGTACCACGCGAATGCCCTTCACCGCCTCCGGATCGATCGCCGGAAAATTGACGTTGAACAGCAGCCGGGGACTGGCCGGCATGGCGATCAGCGGCCGCAACACCCGCTCGCCCCATGCCCGCGCAGCCGCGAAGGGCACGGCATCGCCCATGCCCTCCCGCGCATAGACCTGGCTGAGCGCAATCGACTTGATCCCGGAAATCGCGCCTTCCATCGCGGCGGAAACCGTGCCCGAATAGGTCACATCCTCGGCCAGATTGGCCCCCCGGTTGACGCCGGAAAGCACCAGATCGGGCTTTGCGTCCTGCATCAGATGTCCGACCGCCATCATCACCGCGTCGGTCGGCGTACCCGTCACGCTATAATGCTTCTCGCCATGCTGGCGGATGCGCAGCGGCCGCGTGAGCGTCAGACTATGGCCCGCGCCCGACTGCTCCTCGCTCGGCGCGACGATCCAGATATCGTCGGATATCGTCCGCGCAATCTCCTCCAGCACGGTCAGGCCCGGAGCATCAACCCCATCGTCATTGGTAAGCAGGATACGCATGACGAGCCGCCCTTTACCGGGGCCGCAACCGCGTCAGGCCGCCCATATAGGGCGCCAGCGCCTCCGGCACGAGCACGCTGCCGTCCTCCTGCTGGTAATTTTCCAGCACCGCCACCAAAGTCCGCCCCACGGCCAGTCCCGACCCATTGAGCGTATGCAGGAAGCGGGTCTGCTTCTCGCCCTCCGGCTTGTAGCGCGCATTCATCCGCCGCGCCTGGAAATCGCCGCAGTTGGAGACGGAGCTGATCTCGCGATAGGTCTGTTGGCTCGGCAGCCAGACTTCCAGATCCCAGGTCTTGCGCGCGCCAAAGCCCATGTCGCCGGTGCAGAGCAACACCTTGCGATAGGGCAGTCCCAGCGCCTGCAACACGCCCTCGGCCGCCGCGCACATTCGCTCATGCTCGGCCTCGGACTCATCCGGCTTGCAGATCGCCACCAGCTCGACCTTCTCGAACTGATGCTGGCGGATGAACCCACGCGTATCGCGCCCAGCCGATCCCGCTTCCGACCGGAAACAGGGCGTCAGCGCCGTCAAGCGCAGCGGCAGGGTCTCCACCGGCACGATCTGCTCGCGCACGAGGTTGGTGAGGGAAACCTCCGCCGTCGGGATCAGCCAGCGCCCATCGGTGGTCCTGAACAGATCCTCCGCGAATTTCGGCAACTGCCCCGTGCCGAACAGCGCCTCGTCGCGCACCAGCAGCGGCGGATTGACCTCATCATAGCCATTCTCGCCCGACTGGCGATCCAGCATATATTGCGCCAGCGCCCGGTGCAGCCGCGCCATCTGCCCGCGCAGCGCGGTGAAGCGCGCGCCGGACAGCGCTGCGCCGCCCTCGAAATCCAGTCCTAGCGCCGGTCCGAAATCCGCATGATCCTGCGGCGTGAAGGTGAAGCTCCTCGGCTCGCCCCAGCGCGAAACCTCGACATTCTGCGCTTCATCCTCGCCCAGCGGCACATCGTCCGCCGGCAGGTTCGGGATTGCCGCCAGCCGCGCCGCCAAAGCCTCCCCGACTTCGCGATCCTCGGTCTCCAGCGCGGGCATGCTGTCCTTGAGCGCGGCGACTTCGGCCTTCAGCGCCTCGGCCTTTTCCATATCCTTCTGCGCCATCGCCTGCCCGATGGCCTTGCTCGCCTCATTGCGGCGCGCCTGGCCCTGTTGCAGCGCGGTTTTGATCGCCCGGCTGCGTTCGTCGAGCGCCAGCAGTTCCGCACTCAGCGGTTCAAGCCCGCGCCGGGCAAGTCCGGCGTCGAAAGCGGTGGGATTTTCGCGAAGGAAACGAATGTCGTGCATGGGTCAGCCCTATGCCGTTGTGCTTGCCGCCGCGCAACCCTGCACGCCGCCGACCGTTCGTGCTAAAAGCGATCGTTGAAAAGAGAGGAACGGGACGATGCAAATAGACCATGACGCGATGGTGCTGGTTGCCGACGGGCGCAAAATGCTGTTCTTTCGCAACAAGGGCAGCCCGGCCTTTCCCAATCTGGAAACGGAGGAAGTGAAGCAGCAGGACAATCCCCCCGATCGCGAGCAGGCCTCCGACGGGACCGGGCGCGGTCCCAATTCGGTGGGCAGTCACCGGGGAGCCGTGGAGCAGACCAATTTCCACGATCTGGAGGAAGCCCGCTTCGCTGCCGAAGCGGCCGAACTGCTCAAGCGCCGCGCCCTCGCCCATGACTATGACAAGCTGATCGTCGTCGCGCCGCCCGCCGCCCTGGGGGAAATGCGCAAACATTATCACAAGGAAGTGCAGAACCGGCTGGTGGGGGAGATCGCCAAGGATCTGTCCAATCACCCTGTGCCGGAAATCGAGCGAATCATCGCGACGAGCTGAACGCGATATCCGGCCGGCGCTTCCCCCCGGATGCGCCGACCGGATCGCCCCCGGTTAACCTTCGATCCCCGCCTTCGTTCGCGCGAACCGTTTGCGGGCCAGCAGGGCTGCTGCGCCTGCTCCAAATAGCAGCACCATTGGCGGCGCCGGAACATCGGTCGGCGGTGGCGGCGGATGATGATCGCCGCCCGACGAACTGGAGGATGAAGAGGAGGAGGATGTCGAGCTGCTGGTCGAGGAACTCGACGAAGACGAGCTGGAGGTCGAGCTCGAAGTCGAAGAACTGCTGGTCACATTGCCGCTCGATGTGGAGACGTTGCCCGACGAGGTCGAAACATTTCCCGAGGATGTCGACACATTGCCCGACGAGGTCGAAACCCCGCCCGTGGACGTCGATACCCCGCCAGTCGAAGTCGAAACGCCCCCAGTCGAAGTGGATACGCCTCCGGTCGAGGTCGACACCCCACCGGTCGTCGAGCTGGTCGAGCTGGTGATTCCGCCGGTCGAGCTGCTGGTGGAGGAGATCACCACCGATCCGCCTGAACCGCCGCCGCTGCCGCCGAAAAACCCGCCGATGAAGCCGCCGCCGCCAAAGCCGGGGCCGCCCGCCATCACGATGGGCGCGCCGCCGCCGCCCGACATGACCGGCATTTCCGCCGCGGCCACCGGCGCGGGCAGGGGGATGGGTGCGGCCTGGGTCGTCACCGTCACGGTTTGCGGCGCGCAGGACACCGTCTTTACCACCCGCTGGACCTTGCGCACGGCATAATGTCTGCGCGGGGCCGCCTTCACGCCCTTGGTGCTGTGGACCCCGGCCGGGCGCGCGCTTTCAGCGACATGGACAGCGCCGCCGCCGATGATCGCACCGCCAGCGGCGCAAGCGCATAATTTAGCCAATGCCATCCGTACCGACATAGGTTCCACTCTTGTTTATCTTTGCAGCCTGACAGGTCCCGTCACTGAAATTGCGCAGTAACGGTCGCGGGGCCGTTTCCTAACTCTATCAACGCAAAACAAAGCGTTAACTTCAATGGCGTTAACTCTGAATATCGGGGCCAAGTCGAGGAAAAATATAATAAATCATAAACTACTATGGTTAACGTCCCATAGTGACACGGCGGCTGGCCGCTGCGACAATACGGCTTGTCTATTTTCTTTTGGCATTGCCCCACCCTACGGAATCGTCGGTTTTCCGTGGGTAAGCGCGATGCGGTGCAGGATCGGCGCGCCGGACCACCGATTGCCCGCTTGTCTCCGGCCGTGCCGCTGGTTATTAGGCGCCGTCAATCACAAGTCACGGATACCCCGGCACTTTAAGCATTGGGGGTCCCGCGAGTCGGAGAGCCAGATGGCATCGGTCCTGAATTCCGATAAAGACGGCCCAAATCCGCCGAAATCGGCTGTAACCCTCCCCCCCGATTATCGTCCTTCCGCAGACGAAGAATTTATGAACCCGCTCCAGTTGGAGTATTTCCGGCAGCGCCTGTGGGACTGGAAAAAGCAGATACTGACTGAAGCGGAGGGGACGTTGGCGGTTCTGCAGAATGAACCGCTGCGTGAACCCGATCTCAACGACCGCGCATCGAGCGAGACGGACTGGTCGATCGAACTGCGCACCCGCGATCGCCAGCGCAAGCTGATCTCCAAGATCGACGCCGCGCTGCGCCGCATCGACGAGGGCGAATATGGCTATTGCGAGGTGACTGGCGAACCCATTTCGCTGGGCCGCCTGGAAGCCCGTCCGATCGCGACCATGACGGTCGAAGCGCAGGAACGGCACGAACGACAGGAAAAAGTCTCTCGCGACGATTAACCTTTTGTCCATGCGCCCATGGCAATATCGCTGCGATAATGTGGTGATATTGCAGGGCGTTGTGGATGGATGGCAATGAAAACATGGATCGGGGCCCCGCGCGATCGGGTCCGCGAGACAGTCTGTTCCTGCTCACCAATTTGAGTTCGGTGGACGGCACGCCGCTTGGCCGAGCGCGAGTCCGCAATCTTTCCGCGACTGGCTTGATGGCCGATTGCGAGCGCGCCGTGCCTGCGGGCACCCGCATCCGTTTCGATCTGCGCGGCATCGGCCAGGTCAACGGCTCGGTCGTCTGGTCGCGCGAAGACCGCATCGGCATCGCCTTCGATGAGGAAATCGACCCGCAACTGGCGCGCCGCCCGATCTCGGCGCAGGCGGGACAGGCTTCGGTGCCGGACTATCTGCGCCAGCGCCGGCTCATTCGCTGAATTTTCAAATCCTTCCCGTCGTCAGATGGGGAGGGGGCGCCGCAACGTTCGCCCATTTCCCCTCCACCAGCCTGCGGCTGGTCTCCCCACGGGAGGATTGAGAGGCTGCGCGCCTTTGCAGCCCATGGCGGACTTTCCCACCAATGCCAAAAAATAGCCCCGCAGGCCCATCCAGCCCCGGAGCTTTCGTCACCCGTCACCTCAAGAAAAGGGCTGGATCAGCGGCAAGGGACCGCTGATCCATGCCTTTCACTCAGGCGTCACCGGCTGTCAGTGTTGCGCCTCCATTTCCTCCTTCAGCCGAAGCTTCTGCTTCTTGAGCGAGGCTACCAGGATCGCATCGGGCATCGGACGACTCGTCTCCGCCTTGATTCGTGCCTCAAGCCCTGCATGCTTGGCCGAAAGAGCTGAAATGTGGCTATTTTCCATGACATTCTCCTAACGAGGGTGATGGACGGATGAATAAATCACGATTCGCGGGGATTGTCTTCGGGTGATTCGCGCTTTGCGACGGGACGCGTTGAAATTTGCGATGGTTCGTGTCGGCCGGTGGGGCTATCAAAGGAGGATGGGACGGCAATGGGTGCGAAAGTAGGTGTATGGTGAGCCGCGAAGACATCATGCGTCGGCTGGAATTGTTGCGAATCGAGCATCGCGATCTCGACGGCGCCATCGCCGCGCTGGTCGACTCCGGCTCGGGCGATCAGATGCAGATCGCTCGCCTTAAAAAACGCAAATTGCGGCTGCGCGACGAAATGGCGTTGCTGGAGGATCAGCTCGTCCCCGACATCATCGCCTGACCGGTTTTGGGCGGATTGTGGTTAATGCCGCGCCAACCGCCCCCGAATGAGACAATTCGGGGTTAACGGGCCGCATCGGGCCTGACAAGGGTTCCCGCTTATGGCACATGTCGGCCATGAAACTCGCCGCTTCTCTTGACCAGGGCCTGCACCGCCGTCTGGTCGATGGCCTTTATGTCGAAGCCATGATCATGGCGGATGAGGCGCGCGCCTATTTCGACATTCGCGAGACGTCCGGTCCGGAAGCCGACGATCCGCTCCGCCGCGTCGCCTTTGCCTGCGAATCGCTGAAAGTCACGACCCGCCTCATGCACATCATCGCCTGGCTGCTGAGCCAGCGCGCCTGGCAACGCGGCGAACTCAACGATGCGGAGATGCTGGACGAGAAATATCGCCTGGGCCATGCCGCCACCACCGATCCGGCGCTTTCCGCCAACTTCCCCTTCGCCGCCCGCGCGCTGATAGAGGCGAGCCAGGATCTTTACGAGCGCGTCGCCCGCCTGCAGGACCGCATGGCCCGCCCGCGCGCCCAGGCGGAACCCAATCCTGCCCGTGCCCTGATGGATCGCCTCAACGCCGCCTTTTGACGGTCTGGCGTGCGGAAGATTTGATTGACAGCCTTGGTTGGCCAGAATGGGACGTTGATAATATCGTCATCCCGGCTTGATCTTGGGGGCTGGCCTTCTGCCCAATAACTGGTCTAGATCAGGCATATGAACACCGGTTTGCGGACCTGCCGCCGCATTTCAGGCCTTCCGCAAGCTGCCCTTCTCGTGCCGCTGCTTCTGCTCGCGCCCGTCGCCTATGCGCAGACGGCGCCCCAGAGCGGTGTCCAGCGCGACCCCGATCCCGCCCTTGCGCCGATGCCGGACATAGGCGTGGACTGGCCCGACATGGGTCAACCGGACAGCATCGCCCCGATGGTCGAGCTGCCGCCCGAAACCTCCGACGCGCCGCATCAGGTCATCGCACCCGAAGCCTCCGACGAACCGGCGGAGGAGGCAGCGACATTTGCGGACACTGGCGAAGAGCGCCGCTACTCCGTCACGCTTTCCGGCGTGGAAGAGATTGCCGATGCTCAGTTTACCACCCGTTTCAAGGAATTGTCGGCATTGCAGCAGGGGGAGGGGAAGTTTGCCAACCTTGCCCAGATCAATCGCCGCATCAAGGAAGACAGCGACCTGCTGGACCGCCTGTTGCGCGCCAAGGGCTATTATGCCGCCCGCGTCCGCGGGGCCGTCGCCGCGCCGCCGCCCGGCAGCGACAAGCTGGTCGTCACCTTCCGGATCGTGCCGGGCGCCCGCTATCTGCTCTCGTCCGTCGACCTGACGGGCCTTGAAACCACTGGAGAGCGCGAGGCGGAATTGCGCTCAGCCTTCCCGCCCAAGCCCGGAGACCCGGTTGACGCCGACGCCATCCTCGCGGGCCAGGCATCGCTGACGGTCGCCCTTGCGGAAAACGGCTTCCCCTTCGGCAAGGTGGGGGAACCGGAAGTCCGCATCGACCATGATGAGCGCAAGGGCGAGCTGGACATTGTCGTCAATCCCGGAGCCTATCGCACCTTCGGCAAGATCGTCATGGCCGATGAGGATCTGTTCAGCGCCCGCCATGTCCAGCGCATCGCCCGCTTTCATCCCGGCGATACCTATATGGCCTCGGATGTCGAGGATCTGCGTCAGGCGCTGGTCGCCACCGGCCTCGTCTCCTCCCTGACTATGACGCCGAAGGATGCCGGCGATGGCGAGCATGTCGACCTTGCCATCGACGCCAGGCCTGCGCCGCTGCGCACCATTGCGGGCGAACTGGGCTATGGCACGGGTGAAGGCTATCGCGCGGAAGTCAGTTGGACGCACCGCAATTTCTTCCCGCCTGAAGGTTCCGTGACGTTGCGCGGTGTGCTCGGCACCCAGGAACAGACGGCATCCGTCATCTATCGCCGCAACAATTTCCGCCGCCGCGACAATGTGCTGACCGGGCTGCTGTCGGTCAGCAACATCCAGCGCGATGCCTATGACGCGCGCACCATCACCCTGTCGGGCTCGCTGGAGCGCCAGACCAACATATTGTTCCAGAAAAAATGGGTCTGGCGCATCGGCGGCGAACTGATCGCCTCGGACGAAGCGGATGCGTTCAGCAACGGCAACCGTCGCACCTTCTTCATCAGTGCGATCCCGTTGAGCCTCACCTATGACGGCAGCGACGACCTGCTGAACCCCACCAGGGGCTTTCGCCTCGGCGGTCGCCTCAGTCCGGAGCTCTCCTTCCAGAACAGCACTTTCGGCTATGCCCGCGTGCAGCTCGACGGCAGCGTCTATCAGCCGATGAGCGACCGCATCGTGCTCGCCGCGCGCGCCCGTTTCGGGACGATCCTGGGTTCCACGGTCGATCGCATCGCGCCCTCGCGGCGTTTCTATGCAGGCGGCGGCGCGTCGGTGCGCGGCTATGGTTATCAGGCGATCGGCCCGCGCTACGGCCCGGACAATGATCCGGTGGGTGGCAAGAGTCTGGCTGAATTTTCGCTGGAATCGCGCATCCGTTTCGGCAATTTCGGCGTCGTGCCCTTCGTCGACGCCGGCAATATCTCAACGAGCTTCCTGCCGCGCTTCCGCGACCTGCGCATCGGCGCGGGGCTGGGCGTACGCTATTACAGCAGCTTCGGCCCGATCCGCATCGATGTCGGCACGCCGATCAATCCACAATCGGGTGACCCGAAGCTTGCCGTCTATGTCTCGTTGGGGCAGGCCTTCTGATGACAGAAGATCAGTCCCAAACGACCCTGCCGCCACGCCGCCGCCGTGCCTGGGACGGCCGTTGGCAGCGCTGGATCGCGGGGCTGCTCGCGACGCTGCTGCTCATTATCGCAGGCACCTTGGCCTGGCTCGACACCGCGCCCGGCCACCGCTTCCTCGTTTCCCGCATCGCCCGGATCAGCCCGCCTTCGGGCCTGCGCATCCATGTCGACCGGATCGACGGCAGCATATACCGCAAGGCGATCCTCCACGGCCTCACCTTGTCCGATCCCAAGGGCGCCTTCCTTGACGCGCCACGCGTGGAACTCGACTGGTGGCCCTTCGCCTGGCTCTCCAACCGGCTCGACATTGATCGCCTCGTCATCCCGGAGGCGACCCTGCGCAAGCTGCCCAAGCTCAACCCCAGCGAGCGGCAAGGCCCGATCCTCCCCGGCTTCGACATCCGCCTGATGCAGTTTTCGGTCGGCCGCCTGATCATCGACTGGGGCGTCACCGGCAAGATTCAGCAGGCCACGCTGTTGGGCGACGCCGACATTCGTGGTGGCCGCGCGATCATCGACCTCTCGGCTCGCGTGCTGAACGGCGAGGATGCGCTCAACATCGCGCTCGACAGTCGTCCGGACGACGACAAGTTCGACCTCGACGTCACTGTCAACGCTCCCAAGGGTGGGGTATTGGCCGTCATGGCGGGCCTGAAACAGGACGCCAATCTGCGCATCCACGGCAAGGGCAGCTGGACCCGCTGGGATGGCCGCCTCGCCGGTACGCTCGACAGCGAACCCGCCATCGACCTGAAACTGGCCGCCCGCAGCGGGACCTATGCCGCCACCGGCACGATCGAAGGCTCCGCCATAGCGGGGCAGGGTCTGTTCCAGCGTCTTTCCGCGCCGCGCCTGGCCATCCAGGCCAGCGGATCGATGGCCGACCGTGTGATCGACGGCAAGCTCTCGCTCCGCTCCACCGCGATCGATCTTAGTGCCGATGGCGGCATCGACCTGCGCAACAATGCGCTCGATAATCTGCTGGTCGATGTGAAGCTCGCCCGCCCGCAGGCGCTGCTCAAATCGATGACCGGCCGCGACATCGCCGCCCGTATCCGCCTGGACGGTCCGCTTGCCGGGTTCGGCTATGAATATCTGCTGACTGCAAAGCAACTCGCCTTCGGCAAGACGGTGATCCACGATGTCCGCGCCGACGGGAAGGGGCGCAAGGCCAAGGGCGGCCCCGCGCTGATACCCGTCCATCTGCGCGCGCGCCGTCTGGACGGGCAGGGGGAGCTGGTCGAAGGCATCATCCGCAATTTCGTGCTCGACGGCGTGCTCCAGCTCAAGAACCAGCAGATCGTCAGCAACCCGATGACTGTCCGCTCCGACAAGTTGCGCGGCAAGCTCATCATGATCGCGGATCTCAGGACGGGCCGTTATGATTTCGGCCTTGACGGTCAGATCAGCGGTCTCGCCATTCGCGGCCTCGGCATCGTCGACGTCACGTCGAAACTGCGCGCGATCCCCGGTCCCAAGGGCGCCTTCACCCTTAGCGGCAACGCCATGGCGCGGATGCGGCGGCTCGACAACAGCTTCCTGCGCTCGCTGGGCGGCGGCTTGCCGGTGGCCCGCAGCGCGCTCTCGCTGGGGCCGGACGGCCAGCTTCAATTCACCAACCTCCACCTCGACGCGCCGCTGCTCACCCTCACGGCCAAGGGTTATCGCCGCCGCGATGGCACCTTCCATTTCGAAGGCGGCGGCCAGCACAAAAGCTATGGCCCGCTGCGCCTCATTTTGGAGGGCAAGATCGACCGCCCGACCGTCGACCTCGTCCTGCAAAGCCCATTGAAGGCGCTGGGCGTCACCGACATGCACGCGCATCTGATCCCTGACGCGGCGGGTTACAGCTTCACGGCAGAGGGCGGCTCCACCCTTGGTCCCTTCACCGGCAATGGCGCGATCCTGCTGCCGCCCGGTGGGCAGGCCATCGTCCGCATCGCCCGCGTCACGGCCTCCGGCGTGACCGCCAGCGGCGACCTGCGCCCGGTCACGGGTGGCCTGAACGGCACGCTCAACGTCAGCGGCCCCGTCACCGGCACCATCGCCTTCGCGCCGGTCAGCGGCGTGCAGCAACTCAAGCTCGCGCTTGTCGCCACCGACGCCAGCTTTGACGGCCCCACCGCCATCACCGTCCGCCGTGGCAAGCTGGACGCCACGATCCTGCTCGATCCTTCGGGCACCTCGATCAACGCCACGGCGCAGGCGCGGGGGCTTCGCGTCGGCGCCATCCAGATCGGCCGCCTGGCCGCCAATGCCGATCTGGTCGACGGCAGCGGCAAGGTCCGCGCCAGCATTTCCGGCCAGCGCGGCCGCCTGTTCGACCTCACCGGCGAAGCGCAGGTCACGCCCGGCCGCATCCAGCTTCAGGCCGGCGGTACTGTCGACAAGCGCCCGATCAAGCTGACCCGCGCCGCCATATTCACCCGCACGCAAGATGGCTGGCGCCTCGATCCTGCGTCGATCAGCTTCGCGGGCGGCTCGCTCCAACTGGGCGGCGAACTGAGCGGCCAGACCACCAGCATAGAGGCGCGCCTGGAAAAGCTGCCGCTCTCGCTGCTCGACATCGCCTATGACAATCTCGGCCTCGGTGGCACGGCGACCGGCTCGCTCAGCTATGTCCATACTCGCGGCGGCATGCCCACCGGCAAGGCGGAACTGCGTGTGCGCGGCCTGTCCCGTTCCGGCCTGTCGCTCAGTTCCCGCCCGGTCGATGCCGGCGTCAACGCGGTCCTCACTCACGACCGGCTCGCGACCCGCATGATCTTCGTCGCGGATGGCCAGACCATCGGCCGCGCTCAGGCGTTGCTCACGCCGCTCGGGCCTGAAGGCAGCCTTGTCGAGCGCCTCAACCGCGCTCCGCTCTTCGCGCAGCTTCGTTATAATGGCACCGCCGACACGCTCTGGCGCCTGACCGGGGTGGAGATCGTCGACATATCCGGCCCCGTCAGCGTCACCGCCGACGCACGCGGCACGCTGGGAGATCCCGCCATCACTGGCTCGCTCGCCACCGACAGCGCTGCGATCAACAGCCCCATCACCGGCATGCGCCTGCACGGCGTCAAGGCGCGGGGCCGCTTCTCCGGCGCGCAACTGGTCATGACCGATTTCAGCGCCGCCGCGCAAAATGGGGGGACGGTCACGGGTACGGGCAGCTTCACCTTCAACGGCATCGCAGGCGTCGGCATGGATTTGCGCCTGCAAGCCGAAAATGCGGCCCTGCTGGAGCGGGACGACATAGCCGCCACCGTCACCGGCCCGATCACGCTCAGTTCCACCGGCAAGGGCGGCACCATCGGCGGCGACCTCATCCTCAACCGCAGCCGCTTCACCATGGGTCGCGCCGCCGCCGTCGCGCAAATCCCCGAACTTCGGGTCATCGAGATCAACCGCCGTGGCGATGAGATCGAGCGTCCGCGCACCGTCGTCCCCTGGGCGCTGGCGATCAAGGCGCGCGCCCGCAACCGCCTGATCGTCACTGGCCTGGGCCTCGACAGCGAATGGCGCGCCGATCTCGACATTGGCGGCACCGTCACCAATCCCGCCATCGGGGGCACCGCCGACCTCGTCCGCGGCACCTATGATTTCGCCGGCCGCCGCTTCGACCTCAAGGAAGGCAAGATCCAGTTCGACGGCCGCACCCCCGTCAACCCTATGCTCGACATCGATGCGGAGGCGAATGTCAGCGACCTGACCGCCACCATCCATGTCGGCGGCACGGGTCTCAAGCCCGTCATCAGCTTCACCAGCGTACCGGCGTTGCCGCAGGACGAACTGCTCTCCCGAATCCTCTTCGGCACATCGATCACCAACCTGTCCGCGCCAGAAGCGCTGCAATTGGCTTCGGCGGTCGGTTCGCTCCAGGGGCAGGGCGGCCTTGACCCGATCAACGCCGTGCGCAAGGCGGCGGGGCTGGATCGTCTCCGCATCATCGCCGCTGACCCGACGCAGGGGCAGGGGACTTCCATCGCGGCGGGCAAATATCTGACGCGCAAGACCTATGTGGAGCTGATCACCGACGGGCAGGGCTATTCCGCCACGCGCATCGAATATCAGGTCACGCGCTGGCTCTCGCTGCTGGGCGCCATCTCGACGCTGGGCCGTGAAAGCGTCAACGTCCGCGTTTCAAAGGATTATTGAGCGTGACCAAGTCCCGCATCGACGCCGCCGCCGCAATCAGCGTCATGGACCTGTTCACCATCGGCATCGGTCCGTCCAGTTCCCACACGGTCGGCCCGATGCGCGCGGCGCTGCTGTTCATGGACTCGCTGCCCGCAACCCCGACGCGGGTGCAATGCGAACTTTACGGCTCGCTGGCCCTCACCGGCAAAGGCCACGCCACCGACACGGCGATCCTGCTCGGTCTGTCCGGCTATCGTCCTGAAGGCGTCGATCCGGACGCTGTTCCCACGATCCTTGCCGCCATCCGCCGCGAAGGTCGCATCCGCGCGGGCAGCGCCGTCAAGCTCTTCATCCCCTTTGACGAAGCCACCGATCTCCTCTTCCGCAAGGGCGAATTTCTGGAAGCGCATAGCAACGGCATGCGCTTCTCCGCCTGGTTCGAGGGCAAGGACGATCCGCTGATCCGCGACTATTATTCCGTCGGCGGCGGCGCCGTCCTTCCCGGCACGGCGGAAGGGTTCGATCCGCAACTCGGCCATAATGTCGTCCAGCCGCATCCCTTTTCCTCCGGCGCCGAAATGCTCGCCCTGGGCGAAGCGACCGGCCTCAGCATCGCCACCCTTGTCCTGCGCAACGAGGGCGCCTGGCGCACCCGGCCGGAAACCGAAGCCTTTCTCGACAGCGTGATCGACGCCATGAGCGCCTCGATCGACCGGGGTCTCAAGGAAGAGGGTCTGCTCCCCGGCGGGCTCAAGGTCCGTCGCCGCGCCCGCTCCATCCACAATCGGCTGGTCTTGCAGCAAAACGCCCTCGGCCCGGCGCAGATCTTCGAATGGGTCAGCCTGTTCGCCCTCGCCGTGAATGAGGAAAATGCCGCAGGCGGCCGCGTCGTCACCGCGCCCACCAATGGCGCGGCGGGCGTCATCCCGGCGGTGCTGCATTATTATCGCCGTTTCGTCCCCGGCGCCGACCGCGAAGGGGAGCGCTGCTTCCTGCTCACTGCCGCGGCGATCGGTTTCCTCTACAAGAAGCGCGCCTCCATCTCCGCCGCCGAAATGGGTTGCCAGGGCGAAGTCGGCGTCGCCTGCTCCATGGCCGCCGCCGGCCTTGCCGCCGTGCTGGGAGGCACCAACCAACAGATCGAAAATGCCGCCGAAATTGGCATGGAACATAATCTCGGCCTCACCTGCGATCCGATCGGCGGCCTCGTCCAGATCCCTTGTATCGAGCGCAACACCATGGGCGCGGTAAAGGCGATCAACGCGGCCTATCTCGCCCTGCAAGGCGATGGCCGTCACATCGTCAGCCTGGATGCGGTGATTGAAACCATGCGCCAGACCGGCGAGGACATGGCCAGCCGATACAAGGAAACCAGCCTCGGCGGCCTTGCCGTCAATGTGGTGGAATGCTGATCGGCTCGTCGTCCCGCCCGCTCATCTTCGCGGCGAATGGACTTCATTTCGTGACATTAATGACACATAATCAATCGTTTATCTGAGGTTCATGAAACCTGACGGCATCTCCATGACTTCACCGTCTTCCCTCCTGACAGGGGGACGAGAAGAAGAATGGAGTATCCGAATATGCGTAAGATCCTGGCCGCAACCCTCCTGACCGGCGCAGCGGTCGCAAGCCCCGCTCTGGCGCAGGAAGCCGCCCCGACATTCACTGGTCCGCGCGTCGAAGCGATATTGGGCTATGATCATACCGGCGCAGGCAGCAGCGTCGACAATGACAATAATCGCAACGATCAGTCGATTGACGGCCTGCTCTACGGCGTCGGTGCCGGTTATGACGTGAACCTTGGCAGCGCCGTCGTCGGCGTGGAGGGGGAATATACCGACTCCACCTCAAAGAGCAGCCGGACCGACTTCACCGACCAGTTCGGCTTCGGCCGGGTCAAGCAGGGCCGCGATCTTTACATCGGCGCGCGGGCGGGCATCCTCGCCAGCCCCAACACGCTGGTCTATGTGAAGGGCGGCTATACCAATACGAAGCTCGACGTGCTGGCTGGCGACACCAATCAGGAAACCAGCACCAATTTCAAGCTGGACGGCTGGCGCATCGGCGCGGGCGTGGAGCGGGCCATCAACGCCAACACCTTCGCCAAGCTCGAATATCGCTATTCCAAATATGAGGATGCGCATATCGACTTCGCCAACGGCGCGACCAGCGACGAATTCGGCATCGACACCGATCGTCATCAGGTCGTGGCCAGCCTCGGCTGGCGCTTCTGACGGAAGGGAGGGGCCGGGTCGCTCCGGCCCCTTCACCTCACGCCATGGCGCGCAGCCCTGTCGGCGCCACTGCGGACCTGCTATGACGGTCGCCGTGCGCGACGCGATTCCCCATCTTTATTCTGTCGGCATCAAGCCGGATGACATCGACTTCATGGGTCATGTCAACAATGCCAGCTATTTGAAATGGGTGCAGGCGGCGGTGCTGGACCATTGGCGCGCACTCGCTCCGACGGAGGTGGTTACGCGCCATCTCTGGGTCGCGCTCAAGCATGAGATCACCTATCGCAAGCCGACCTTTCTGGAGGACGACGTGATCGCGACCGTCCTGCTTGAAAAGGTGCAGGGTGCGCGAGCCTTTTACGAAACGATCATCCGCCGGGGCGAAGAGGTTCTGGCGGAGGTCAAGTCGAGCTGGTGCTGCCTGGATGCCGACACGCTGCGCCCCGCGCGCCTGGCGCGCGAAGTCATCCAGCATTTCTTTGCGGCCGATCAGGAAAACGGTCGCAACGGCAAAATCTAGAGCGTCGCCTCGATTTCGCGAGCGGCAATATCCGGCTTCTCCGCCAGGCTGATCGGCCGCCCGACCACCAGGATCGAGGCGCCCCGATCCAGTGCCTCACGCGGCGTCACTGCCCGCTTCTGATCGCCCATCGCGCCACCGGCGGGGCGGACTCCCGGCACCACGAAGAAGCCGTCGCCCCAAGCCTTCTTCGCCAGCCCGACTTCCTCGCCGGAACAGACGATCCCGTCCAGCCCCGCGCTGCGCGCCAGATCGGCCAGACGCGCCACCTGATCCTCAGCCCGGCCGCCCACGCCGATGTCGAGCAGGTCGCCATTGTCCAGGCTGGTCAGCACCGTCACCGCGACGACCTTTGTATTGATGCCCGCCGCCGCCTTGGCATCCTCCAGCATTGCGCGCCCGCCCGCCGCATGGACGGTCAGGATAGCCGGTTCCAGCATATGCAGCGCCTGCACCGCCTTGGCCACGGTATTGGGGATGTCGTGCAATTTCAGGTCCAGGAAGATCGGCAGGCCGAACTTCATCATCTCATGCACGCCATGATGGCCATGGGCGCAGAAAAATTCCAGGCCCAGCTTCAATCCGCCCACATGATGGCGCACCTGCTGCGCAAGTTCCTGAGCCTTGCGCAGGTCGGGCGTATCGATGGCGACGTAGATCGGGCTGGTCATGCTTGTCCTGTAACGGAGAGGGAAGGGGCCGAAGCCGCCGGATTGACGGCGGCGGGGACGGCGGGGGAAGGGGCTGCGGTGGCGGCGACCAGCGCTCTTTCGGTGCTTTCCAGCTTGCGCTTCATTCGCCAGCGCGTGGCCCGCGCCATGATCCAGAAAGGCAGCGCCCCCAACAGATAGGCGCCGATCAACAGGACTGGGAGCTTGGTTTCCATGACCAGGTCGCCCCACAGATTGACTTCCACGCGAGTATAGTTTGCCACGCAGAATAACGCCAGGGCGACGGCGATGACGACCCAGAAGGCAGTCCGCAGAAATTGCATCAACGCTCCTATAGCTGCTGAACGATGCAGCTTAGGCGATTTTATCGCGCTTCGGAAGCGCTTCGTCGGATGTACCGGCCGCGATGCGCGGAAAGGCGCCTTTTTCCTGCCCGCGCCGTCTCCGCCGCCGCTCTTCGGAACCCGCGCCGCACCCCGCGCATTTCGTCCTGGCAAAGGAGGCAGCACGCCATGGCCGCGCGCGCATATTGGCAGGGCCAGATCCGTCTGGCGCTGGTGTCCATCCCCGTGGAGATCTACGCCGCCACCAAATCCGGTGCGCAGATCGCCTTTCACCAGATCCATCAGCCCAGCGGCAAGCGGGTCCGCTACGAAAAGACAGTCCCCGGCCTGGGGCCGGTCAAACCCGAGGACATCGTCAAGGGCTATGAGGTGTCGAAGGGCGACTATGTCCTGCTGCAACCCGACGAGATCGAGGCGGTGAAGCTGGAGAGCAAGAAGACGCTCGAACTCACCCAGTTCGTCGATGCGGCCGAGATCGACGTCCTCTATTATGAGCGGCCCTATTATGTCGTCCCCGCCGACGATCTGGCGGAGGAAGCCTTCATCGTCCTGCGGGAAGCGCTGCGGCGGACGAGGAAGGTGGGCCTTGGCCAGCTCGCCATGCGGGGCCGCGAATATATCGTGTCGCTAAAGCCCTGCGGCCGGGGCATGGTGCTCGAAACGCTGCGCTATGCCGATGAGGTCAACCGCGCCCAAGGCTATTTTCGCGACATTGAAGATGTGAAGCCGGACGCCGAATTGCTCGACCTGGCCGAAACGCTGATCGAGAAGAAGACCGCGCCCTTCAAGCCCGACAGCTTCCACGACCGCTATGTCGATGCGCTGGAACGGCTGATCGAGAAGAAGAAAAAGTCGAAGGGCCGCCGCATCATCGAGGACGCGGAAGAGGCTCCGGCCCGGCGCGGCAGCAATGTGATCGATCTGATGGCGGCGCTCAAGAAATCGGTCGATACAGGCGCTCCCCCCAAAACGCCCGCCGCCAAGACCTCAGCGCGGAAGGCGCCCGCCAAGCCGACTACCCGCAAACGGGCCTGATCCATGGCTGAGGTCGACCCGCTCAGCACCTATAACCGCAAGCGCGATTTCACCCGCACGAAGGAGCCGTCGGGCAAGCGCGGCCGCAGCCACGGCAACAGCTTCATCGTGCAGAAGCATGACGCGACCCGCCTGCATTACGACTTTCGCCTGGAAATGGATGGAGTCCTCAAGAGTTGGGCAGTGACTCGCTGTCCCAGCCTCGATCCGGAAGACAAGCGCCTCGCCGTCCGCACGGAGGATCATCCGCTGTCCTATGCGACGTTCGAAGGCACGATTCCCAAGGGCGAATATGGCGGCGGCACCGTGATGCTCTGGGACGAAGGGACGTGGGAACCCGTCCCCGGCAAGAGCGTGCATGATCTGGAGAAGGGCCATCTCCACTTCATCCTGCATGGGCAGAGGATGCGCGGCGAATGGCTGCTGATCCGGCTGAAACCCCGCGGCAGGGAGAAAGGGGAGAATTGGCTGCTGCGCAAGATCGAGGATGGCTATGCCGGCAGCGCGGAAGACCTGACCGCCCGCGAACTGACGAGCATCAGGAGCGGCCGGACCATGGGCGAAATCGCGACCGACGCGCCGGCCATATCCCTGAAGGGCAAGAAGGGAAAAGCCTTTGACGCGGCGATGAAACAAGCCGTTCGCGCAACCCCGGTCAAGCCGCCAGACAAGGCCAGGACGCGCCCCGCGCCCGCTTTCCAGCCGCCGCAACTCGCGACGTTGGTCGATGCCGTTCCCACTGGCAATGGCTGGATGCATGAGATCAAATATGACGGCTATCGCTGCATGCTCTCCGTGGCGGGGGAGAAGGTCAAGATCTTCACCCGCACAGGTCTCGACTGGACGGAGCGTTTCGCGGCTCTTGCGGGCGAAGTCGCGGCCATGGATCTTCCCGCTGCATTGATCGACGGGGAGATCGTCGCGCTCGACAGCGACGGAAACCCGGACTTCTCTACCCTTCAGCAGATGTTGAAGGGGGAGGCCAAGGCGGCGCTCCACCTTTTCGCCTTCGACCTGCTCCAGCTCGACGGACAGGATTTGACCTCGCTGCCCAATATCGCGCGCAAGGAAAAGCTGGCCGCTTTGCTGGGGGACGGCTCGGCGCATGTCCATGTCGGAGATCATGTCGTCGGCGCAGGGGAAAGGCTGTTCCAGGCCATGTGCGGGGCAGGGCAGGAGGGGATAGTCTCCAAGCGCGCCGACGCTTCCTATCGCGGCGCCCGCACGAAGAACTGGCTCAAGGTCAAATGCACCCGCCGCCAGGAATTCGTCATCATCGGCTGGACGCCCAGCAGCGCCAGCGGGCGCGCCATCCGCAACTTGCTGCTCGGGCAGCGGGAAGGGGAAGGACTGGTCTATGCGGGCAAGGTCGGCACGGGCTTCAACGCCGCCAATAGCGAAGGGCTGATCGCTGCCCTGCGCAGGCGGGGGCGCAAGACCGCCGCGCTGGCTGTGCCCCGCAGCGAAAGCCGTGGCGCGCAATGGGTCCGCCCCGATCTGGTCGCTGAAATCGCCTTTGCCGAGTTCACGGCGGAGAATATCGTCCGCCATGCCAGCTTCCTCGGCTTGCGCGAGGACAAGGCGGCCAGCGATGTTCAACGCGAGAAAGCCATGCCGACGCCCGAAACCCGCAGTGATGTCACGATCAGCCATCCCGACCGCCTGATCTTTCCGGAGGCGAAGGTCACCAAGGGCGAGCTTGCCGACTATTATGCCGCCATGGGTGCGGCAATGCTGCCCTGGATCGCGCACCGTCCGATCAGCCTGGTCCGCTGTCCGCAGGGGCGGGCGAAGAAATGCTTCTTCCAGAAACATGACAGCGGCAGTTTCGGTGATCATGTGAAGCATGTCGCGATCCGCGAGAAAGCGGGGAATGAGGAAGATTATCTCTATGTAGAAGATAGCGACGGACTTCTTGCCTGCGTTCAGATGGGGGCGATCGAATTTCACGGCTGGGGTTCCAGCGTCGCGGATGTCGAGCGGCCCGACCGCATGATCTTCGATCTCGATCCGGATGAAGGGCTGGATTTCGGGGATGTCAAAAAGGCCGCTCGCGATATCCGGCGGGCACTGGAGGATTTGGGGCTCACCAGCTTTGCCATGCTCTCGGGCGGCAAGGGCATTCATGTCGTCGTGCCGCTGACGCCGCAGGCGAAATGGCCGCAGGTCAAGGA
Source organism: Sphingobium sp. TKS (assembly GCF_001563265.1). Lineage (NCBI taxonomy): Bacteria > Pseudomonadati > Pseudomonadota > Alphaproteobacteria > Sphingomonadales > Sphingobiaceae > Sphingobium > Sphingobium sp. TKS. The sequence goes on from NZ_CP005083.1 coordinate 1,530,295, forward strand.
TTTTGCCGACCGTTTTGCCCGCGCGCTGGCCGCTTCGGAAGCGGATCGCTTCACGGCGACCATGAGCAAGGCGAAGCGCAAAGGCCGCATCTTCATCGACTGGCTGCGCAACCAGCGCGGCGCGACGGCCGTGCTGCCCTATGTTGTGCGAGCCCGCGAAAAGGCCTCCGTCGCCGCGCCGGTCAGTTGGGAGGAGTTGGACGATATCGACAGCGCCGCGCATTTCACGGTGAAGGATGCCGCCATATTGCTGGAGCGGGCCTCTTCGCGCGACCTTCGCGGCTGGGGTGAAGCGCATCAGCCCCTGCCAGCGCATTAGGGCGCGGGCGCGTGGGGATTCAGCCCATGCTGCGCGCAGGGAGGATTTTTTAGATCCAATATTTTCGCCGCATCCGCCTTTTCTGCGATCATGCTTTGTTGCATATCGGGAATCACCATGACGAAGCCGATCGAAGAAGCGCCCGAAAGCGGCGCCGCAACCCCCGTCTCCTCCACCGCCGACAAGACCGATATGGCCACCGCCGCGCGCAAGTCGGCGGGCAAGGCCGTCTGGATGGGCACCGCCGTCGGCATCGGCTCCGCCGCGATCGTCGCGGCTTTGCTCTACGCGAACAAGAAGCGCGGCTGACTTCCCTACGGCGCAAAAAAGAGGCGGCATGGCCTTCGCTCCATACCGCCTCATGATGCGACCCGTTTTGGGCTCTACCCCCGCCTCGGGACGGGGAATTTCTCCTATCCGGCGCCGCCGCTCAGATAGGCGATCAGTTCCGGCTTGCTGATGCTCGTGCTCTTGTCCGCATCGGCCGTGACGAAAGCGCCATCGGCCCAGGCCGTGACCTCGGCTGGCGCAAGCGATTTTCCGGTGGCCTTCAGTTCCTGATCCTTGAGCGCCACCATCCAGCGCGAAAATTCGGACTTGTCGAGCTGGCCGTCATGATTCTGGTCATAGGCCGGAAATTCCGTGTCCACGATCGAGGCGACCGCATCGCCGGATGTGGCGGGCTGCGCCTGATTGCCCTGCTGCGCGGGCGCGGCCTCCTGCGGCACGGCACCGGCCTGCGCCAGCGCGGGCGTCGCTACGAAAAAGGCACTCGCCAAAAGAAATGCGCGGATCATCCTATGCTCCAGGTCTGGCCGTCCGAATTTCGCATGTCACAATAGCCAAATAAAACATGGAGTTCCTGAACTTTTATTCACGATGCTCCATTCACCTGCCGATTCGGCTCGATTCGCCGCCTGATGCTGCGATTAATGGGACGAAGCACGGAAAAGCGCGTCGCTCCGCGTTCCTTGGCTGTCCGATTTGCCCCGGAAAGGCGGTGCTGCTAGGCGGCGCAGCGACTTTCAACTCATGCACGCAGGATTCGCCCGATGGTCCCCCGTTACGCCCGCCCGCAAATGACCGCCCTCTGGGAACCGGAAGCCCGCTTCAAAATCTGGTTCGAGATAGAGGCGCATGCGACCGAAAAGCTGGGTGAGCTGGGCGTGGTGCCCGAGTCCGCCGCCAAGGCGCTGTGGGACTGGTGGGCGACCAACCCCGCCATCGACGTGCCCGCCATCGACGCGATCGAGGCCGTCACCAAGCATGACGTGATCGCTTTCCTGACCTGGGTGGCCGAACAGGTGGGCGACGAAGCCCGCTTCATGCATCAGGGCATGACGTCGAGCGACGTGCTGGACACCTGCCTTGCCGTGCAGCTCACCCGCGCCGCCGATATCCTGATCGATGATCTCGACAAGCTGCTGGAGGTCGTCAAGCGCCGCGCCTATGAGCATAAGCTGACCCCGACCATCGGCCGCAGCCATGGCATCCATGCCGAGCCGGTGACCTTCGGCCTGAAAATGGCCGAAGCCTATGCCGAGTTCAGCCGCTGTCGCGCCCGTCTGGTCGCTGCGCGTGAGGAAGTCGCCACCTGCGCTATTTCCGGCGCGGTCGGCACCTTCGCCAATATCGACCCCCGCGTCGAGGAGCATGTCGCGGAGAAGCTGGGCCTCGCCATCGAACCGGTTTCCACGCAGGTCATCCCGCGTGACCGTCACGCCATGTTCTTCGCGACGCTGGGCGTCATCGCCTCGTCCATCGAGCGCCTCGCCGTCGAGGTTCGTCACCTCCAGCGCACCGAGGTATTGGAGGCTGAGGAATATTTCTCGCCCGGCCAGAAGGGCAGCTCGGCCATGCCGCACAAGCGCAATCCGGTGCTGACCGAGAATCTCACCGGTCTGGCCCGCATGGTGCGCAGCTATGCCCTGCCAGCGATGGAGAATGTCGCTCTGTGGCATGAGCGCGACATCAGCCACTCGTCGGTCGAACGCTATATCGGGCCGGATGCGACCATCACGCTCGATTTCGCGCTGGGCCGCCTGACCGGCGTCATCGACAAGCTGCTCGTCTATCCTGAGCGGATGATGAAGAATCTCGACAAGATGGGTGGCCTCGTGCACTCGCAGCGCGTGCTGCTGGCGCTGACCCAGGCGGGCGTGTCGCGGGAGGACAGCTACCGCTATGTCCAGCGCAATGCGATGAAGGTGTGGGAATCGGATGGCCAGCTTTCGCTGATGGAATTGCTGAAGGCCGATCTGGATGTGGCGGCGGCGCTGACCGCTGAGCAGATCGAGGAGAAGTTCAACCTCGATTACCACTTCCGTCAGGTCGATACGATCTTCCGCCGGGTGTTCGGGGAATAGGATCAGGGTGAGATAAGGACACGCTGAAAGGGCGCGGGAACGCGCCCTTTTAATCCTCCCCCTCTATATGCTTCCGCCCCGAGTCAGGTGCGGCTCTTGCTCCGGGGATGGCCGCTGGCGTCCAGCACGGTTTCCATCGCGACATAGGTGGAGGTGCTGGCGACATGTGGCAGGCTGGAGATCTTCTCCCCCAGCACCGCGCGATAGCGGCGGATGTCGGCCGTCCTGACCTTCAGCAGATAGTCGAAGCTGCTGGCGATCATATGGCATTCCTCGACTTCGGGAATGCGGCGGACGGCGGCGTTGAACTCATCGAGCGCCTTTTCCCGCGTGTCGGACAGTTTCACCTCGGCAAAGGCGACATGATCCATGCCAAGCTTCGCCGGATCGACGATGGCGCGAAATCCGCGGATCACGCCCGTTTCGATCAGCCGGCGCAGGCGGACCTGACAAGGGGTCTTGGAAAGGCCCACCGTCTGGGCGAGATCGGTGACGGTCATGCGGCCATCCTCGATCAGGGCGGCGATGATCTTGCGATCGAATTCGTCCATTTCGACCGTGGATGTCGGATTTTTCATGGATTTTGCCATGGAAGCAGGATGCCGTGAAATAGCTTAGGATTTCCGACAAGTATAATGGTCGGGGAGAGAGGATTCGAACCTCCGGCCCCTGCCTCCCGAAGACAGTGCTCTACCAGGCTGAGCTACTCCCCGACCGATAGCAGGTCCGTTTCGAGGCGGTCCCGCTGGGCAGGTCGCAGCCTATAGAGGCGGCTTTTCCGGCTGGCAAGCGGCGGAAGGCGTTTTTTTTGGGCGGCTCATAAAAGCCCCGCCTCGCGGAAGCTGAAACGGCTCTGGCCGCCGTGAATCACATGATCCGCCAGCCCGATTTCCATGGGGCGAAGGCGTTTCGACAGGGTTCGCGTCAGGCGGATGTCCGTCCAGTGGGGAAGGGGGCTGTCGGGGCGCTGCTGTTCGATGGCCAACCAGTGGCTGTCCCATTGGAGCAGCGTATCCACGGTACGGCGCCAGTCCTGGTCCGCGCGCAGCCGGTGGAGCGGGCGCCATTCGTCATCGAGGATGAGCAGATTGAGGGAAGCGGGATCGCGCATTCGTCACAGGATGCTCGTGTGACGCATTTACGGTAGGGGAAGGCTGGTCCCTTTTGGAGAGAGCGGCGCATAATCCGATCCGTTTCGCAGCATTTGGCGCGGGCGGTCGGCTGGGCTACATGACGATGCTATCGTCAGAATCATGGCTAAAGCTATGCCAGAAATCATGAGAGTGCCCGCTTTGACCAGCCTGCCTTCCTTGTCCGAGCCGCATTATGAGCAGCAATATCTGGACCTGATGCGGCGGATCTGGCTGCATGGCGGTGAACGGATCGACCGGACCGGCGTGGGAACGCGGTCTGTTCTGGGCGCGACGATGCGATTCCCTCTGGCGGATGACGCAGTGCCGCTGCTGACCACCAAGCGCGTCTATTGGAAGGTCGCGGCGCGGGAGATGCTGTGGTTCCTGACCGGCGACACCAATATTCGCGAGCTGGTGCGGCAGGGCGTGCATATCTGGACCGATTGGCCGCTGGATGCCTATCGGCGCGCGACGGGCGAGCAGATCGATCGCGATGCCTTCGAAGCGCGGATCGTCGAGGATGCCGCGTTCGCGGCGCGCTGGGGCGATCTGGGGCCGGTCTATGGCGCGCAGTGGGTGAACTGGCCGCGCTATGAGGAGGTGGGGGATGGCCTCTACCGGCGGGCGGCGCAGGGGCACAACCAGATAGCCGATCTGGTCGAGGGGATTCGATCCAATCCGGGGTCGCGGCGGCTGCTGTTCACAGGCTGGAATGTGGATGAGGTGTCGCGCATGGCGCTGCCGCCCTGCCATATGACCTATCAGTTCCAGGTAGCGGATGGGCGGCTCAATGGGCTGCTGTTCCAGCGGAGCTGCGACCTGGGGCTGGGCTTCGCCTTCAATATCTTCGGTCTGTCGATGATCACGCGGATGTTGGCGCAGCAATGCGATCTGGAGCCGGGTGAGGTCGTCTGGCAGGGCGGGGACGTGCATCTCTACCTCAACCATGCCGAGCTGGTGGAGGAACAGATCAGCCGAAATCCATCCGGCGCACCCAAATTGCGGATCAATCGGCGGCCTTCATCCATTTTCGATTATCGGATCGAAGATTTCGAGGTGATTGATTACGCACCGCAAAGGCACATCGCCGCGCCGGTCGCCGTCTAGCGGCGAGGACCGATCTGCGACGAAATGGGTCAGTAAGGCTTGCCTTTGCGGGCGTTGTAATATAATAATTGCACAGAGCAATATTATTGCAATGCACAAGAGGAGGCAGGATGAGCGACCGGATCGATTCGGACGCTGGAAGGGATGGGGCGGCGCTTGGATCGGGGCGCAATCTGCCTCCGCTCCGTCTGCATGTGCCGGAACCGAAATTCCGGCCGGGCGACACCGCCGATTTCAGCGATTTCGACATTCCGCCAGCGGGCGCTCAGGCGCGGCCTGATGAGGTCGCACAGCCGGGCGAGATGCGGGAACTGGCCTATGGGCTGGTGCGGGTGCTCGATGAAAATGGTGCGGCGGTCGGCCCCTGGGATCCGAAGCTGCCCGCCGAGACGCTGCTGAAGATGCTGCGTGCGATGGCGCTGACGCGGGCTTTCGATGGACGCATGTTCCGGGCGCAGCGCCAGGGCAAGACCAGCTTCTATATGAAGTCGACGGGCGAGGAGGCGGTGTCGATCGGCGCGGCGCTGGCTTTGGCGAGCGACGACATGTGCTTCCCCAGCTATCGCCAGCAGGGCATATTGATCGCGCGGGGCTGGCCGATCATCGACATGATGAACCAGATCTATTCGAACAAGGGCGACCGATTGAAGGGGCGCCAGCTCCCGATCATGTATTCGGCGCGGGAGGCGGGATTCTTCTCGATCTCCGGCAACTTGACGACGCAATATCCGCAGGCGGTGGGCTGGGCGATGGCCAGCGCAGCGCGGGGGGATACGCGGATCGCGGCGACCTGGTGCGGCGAGGGATCGACGGCGGAGGGCGACTTCCATTCGGCCTGTACTTTCGCCAGCGTCTATCGGGCGCCCGTCATCATGAACGTCGTGAATAACCAGTGGGCTATCAGCAGCTTTTCGGGCTTTGCGGGAGCGGAAGCGACGACCTTCGCGGCGCGGGCCATCGGCTATGGGATCGCGGGGCTGCGGGTCGATGGCAATGATGCGCTGGCGGTCTATGCCGCGACGCGCTGGGCTGCCGACCGGGCGCGGGCTAATGCCGGGCCGACGCTGATCGAGCATTTCACCTATCGGGTTGAGGGGCACAGCACGTCGGACGATCCCAGCGCCTATCGCTCCGCCGATGAAGCGAGCCATTGGCCGTTGGGCGATCCGATCGCGCGCTTGAAGAAGCATTGCATCGGCCTTGGCATCTGGGACGAGGAACGCCACGCGGCGATGGACAAGGAGCTGGCCGAAATGGTCCGCGACGCGGCGCGGGAAGCCGAGAAGAACGGCATCCTTGGCCATGGCCTCCACCATCCGATGGAATCGATGTTCGAGGATGTGTTCGAAGAGATGCCCTGGCACCTTAAAGAGCAGCAGCAGAAGATGCTGGACGAATGGAAGGCGGCTGGGCTGTGAGCGACACCGTGACGGAGGCACGCAGCGAAATCGTGCAGATGAACATGATCCAGGCGATCAATAGCGCGCTGGACGTGATGATGGGCCGTGACCCGGATGTGGTCGTGATGGGCGAGGATGTCGGCTATTTCGGCGGCGTCTTCCGCGCGACGGCGGGGTTGCAGCAGAAATATGGCAATCACCGGGTGTTCGACACGCCGATCACGGAGTGCGGGATCATCGGCGTGGCGGTGGGCATGGGCGCCTATGGGCTGCGGCCGGTGCCGGAGATCCAGTTTGCCGACTATATCTATCCGGCGCTGGACCAGTTGGTGTCGGAGGCGGCTCGGTTGCGCTATCGCTCGGCGGGGGAGTTCATCTCGCCCATGACCGTGCGGTCGCCCTTTGGCGGCGGGATTTTCGGCGGGCAGACGCACAGCCAGTCGCCCGAGGGCATTTTCACCCATGTGTCGGGGGTGAAGACGGTCATCCCCTCGACGCCCTATGATGCCAAGGGGCTGCTGATCGCGGCGATCGAGGATAATGATCCCACCATCTTCTTCGAACCCAAGCGCATCTATAACGGGCCGTTCGACGGGCATTATGATACGCCCGCGAAGAGCTGGGCGGGGCATGAGCAGGCTCAGGTGCCGACCGGCTATTATCGCGTGCCGCTGGGCGAAGCGCGGGTGACGCGGGCGGGCGAGGCGCTGACCGTGCTCTGCTATGGTACGATGGTGCATGTGGTGGAGAACACCGTGGCCGAAATGGGCGTGGATGCGGAAATCCTCGATCTGCGGACGCTGGTGCCGTTGGACATTGAGGCGATCGAACAGTCGGTGCGCAAGACCGGGCGCTGCCTGATCGTGCATGAGGCGACGCGGACCAGCGGCTTTGGCGCGGAATTGATGGCGCAGGTGCAGGAGCGCTGCTTCTACCATCTCGAAGCGCCGATCGAGCGCGTGACCGGCTTCGACACGCCTTATCCGCATAGTCTGGAATGGGCTTATTTTCCGGGGCCGGTGCGCATTCGCGAAGCCATCAACAAGATTTTGAAGGATTGAGGGGCTGTCATGGCGCTTTTTACATTCAAGTTGCCGGACATCGGTGAGGGCATCGCGGAAGCGGAGATCGTCGGCTGGCATGTGAAGGTCGGTGACCGCGTCGAGGAAGACCAGCCGATAGCCGACATGATGACCGACAAGGCGACGGTGGAGATGGAAAGTCCGGTCGCGGGCACGGTGGTCCGGCTGGCGGGCGAGCCGGGGCAGCAGATCGCCATCGGGTCGATGCTGGTGGAGATTGAGACGGAGGGGGAGGGTGAGGCTTCTTCCAAGGCCGAGGAAGCGGCTCCCGCGCCAGCACCCCTACCCAATGTGGAGGGATCGGGGAAGGGCGACGAGTCAAGCGAACCCGCTCCTGTTATTACAGAAGCAAAGCCGACAGTGCCGACGCCCTCCCCGATGGAGAAGGGGGCTATTAAGACGGAAGTTCTCGCTTCCCCCGCCGTTCGGGCTCGGGCGAAGGAATTGGGGATCGATCTGAGCCAGGTGAAGCCGAGCGGCGATCATATCCGGCATTCCGACCTCGACGCCTTCCTGCTCTATGGTTCGGGGCAGGGCTATCGGCCTGCGGGGCGGTCGACCAAGCGCGCCGATGAGGAGGTCAAGGTCATCGGCCTGCGCCGTCGCATTGCCGAGAATATGGCCGCCTCCAAGCGAGCCATCCCGCATTTCTCCTATGTCGAGGAAATCGACGTCACCGCGCTGGAGGAAACCCGCGAGCAGTTGAACGCCAATCGTGGGGAGCGGCCCAAGCTCACCATGCTGCCGCTGCTGATCGCGGCGATTTGCCGGGCGTTGCCGGAATTTCCGATGCTCAACGCTCGCTATGACGATGAGGCGGGCGTGGTCACGCGCTATGGCTCCGTGCATATGGGCATTGCGACGCAGACCGATGCGGGGCTGATGGTGCCGGTGATCCGGGACGCGCAGGACCGCAATGTCTGGCAGCTTGCGGCGGAGATCAGGCGGCTGGCCGACGCGGCGCGGACGGGCAAGGCGAAGTCGGAGGAGTTGTCCGGCTCTACGCTGACGCTGACATCGCTGGGGCCGCTGGGCGGGGTGGCGACGACGCCGGTCATCAACCGGCCGGAAGTCGCGATCATCGGACCCAATCGCATCATCGAGCGGCCGGTGTTCCGGGGCAAGGAAGTGGTGCCCGCCAAGCTCATGAATCTGTCGATCAGTTGCGACCATCGCGTGGTGGATGGTTGGGACGCGGCGAGCTTCGTTCAGGCGGTGCGGAAGCTGCTGGAAACGCCGGTCCTGCTGTTTGCGGACTAGGATATTGGAATTGGTTTAGGCACGCTTTGGGTGGGAAGCGGACGGTCTGCTTCGTAATGCTTTTCTTGAAGCGCATCGTGCTCCTGCGAAGGCAGGAGCCCAGTTCTTATGGTGCGATGATCCACAAGCGGCGGAACTGGGTTCCTGCCTTCGCAGGAACACGTATCACTTAATGGCTTGCATTGGCCAATTCCGGCCAAATTCCTGCATGCCTTAACGAACCGTGGCGCGGTAGCTGAGGCGGCCGCTCTCGCCGGGCGTGATCTCGTCGGGCACGGTCCAGCGGACATGGGTGATGTCGGCGGGGATAGCGCGGCGGGTGCCGCCCAGCGCGGTCGGCAGCCAGAAATCGGTGAGGCGGCCCCAATGGGCGCCGCCGTCGACCGAAACCTGCATCGCGGGATTGCTAAGGTCGAGCTGGGCGCCGCGTGGAACGGCGTTGGTGACGGCCAGGTTGCGGACGGGACGGCTGCCTTCGTTGCGCCAGTTGACCACCAATATCAGTTGGTCGCCTGATCCGGCACGGTCGGCGCTTTGCAGGATGCGGCGGGCGCGGCCGTTGATGTCGGTGCTCACCCGCTCGACGAACATTTGCGTGTCCAGCCTGATTCCCTGCCGGATATCCTGTCGGCTCTGGGCCATTTGCGGCGCGCCGATACAGGCCAAAGCGATGAGCCACCCCACCGATTTCATGCCAATCCCCCGTCTCTTTGTGGGCCGAATGTGGCAGCCAAGTGCCGAAGATTTGGTTAAAACCTTGTTTCCCTTGCTATCTGCCTGTTTCGCTGATGTAAATTGACGGGCGCAAATGGACGGGCCTAAATAGAGGGGCTGGGGCCGCCGGTGACATAAGGACGGCGGCGCGGGGATATTTCACGGGTGACACCTCAGGAACAGCAGGAGATCAACAGACGGCGGGACCGGCTGTTGGCGTCGATCGCGCTGACGACGGGAATCGGGCTGGTCCTGGCCATGCCCTTCGCCTTGCGCGAGGGGGCGGAGTTTTTTCTGCCGCTGACCGCCGCGCTGGTGATCGCGATCGCGCTGGTGCCCTTTCTGGAGTGGATGGAGCGGCGGCGGGTGCCATCGGCCCTTGCGGCGCTGACGGCGGTAATAGCCTTCCTCATTGTGGCGAATACGGCCTTGGTGCTGATCATCGTGCCGGCGGCGGACTGGTTTCGCCTCTTGCCTGAGCGCCTGCCCAAGATTCAGAATAATCTGGCGCCGCTGATCGACTTTTATTCGCAGCTTCAGCGCTTCGTGGATGAAACGGTGCGGATGCTGGCGACCGGGCCGGTGGCGGCGGCGCAGACGGCGGCAGTGGATGCACCCCGGTCGCTGCTGCAATTTGCCGCGACCTCTGCGCCTTCGGCCATCATCCAGATGGTGTTCGCGATGCTCATCATCTATTTTTTCCTGGCCGGTTGGACGAAGCTGCGGCGGCGGACGATCAACAGCCGGGAGAGTTTCGACGGCGCCATGGCGGTGGCGCGGGTGATCCAGAATGTCGTGGATGCGACCTCCGCCTATGTGCTGACCATCGCGACGATCAATCTGTGCCTGGGGCTGGCGGTCGCCTTTGCGCTTTGGCTGATCGGCATGCCGTCGCCGCTGATGTGGGGCGGGATCGTCGCGCTGCTGAATTTCGTGCCCTATTTCGGGCCGATGCTGGTCGCTGTGCTGCTGGCGCTCGGCGGCCTGATGGTGTTCGACGATGTGTGGAAGGCGCTGTTGCCCGCCGCGCTCCAGATCGGCTTTCATCTGGTGGAGGCCAATTTCGTGACGCCGACGATTCTCGGGCGGCGGCTCACCATGAATCCGCTGCTGATTCTGGTGTCGCTGACCTTCTGGGGCTGGGTGTGGGGGACGCCGGGGGCTTTGTTGGGCGTGCCGCTTCTGATCATCATCCAGACCGTCGTTTCGGCGGCCGGAACGCCCGATATTGCCGGTTTCCTGTTCGAGCGCGGCACGCTGACAGTGTCCCCGCGCAAAGAAAATGACGAAAGCCGTGAAACTGATGTTGCAGGCAGTTGACAGGGGGAACGGGGCCGCATAGATGCCCGCCCACACCGAACGCGGGTGTAGCTCAGTTGGTTAGAGCGCCGGCCTGTCACGCCGGAGGTCGCGGGTTCGAGCCCCGTCACTCGCGCCACTTTCCTTAGGGGCAAGTGGATGGTTTTTCAGATCAGCATCGTCTGGTGGCTTCATGAGGCCGCGCCAAGATGCCGCCCTGCGCGGGTGTAGCTCAGTTGGTTAGAGCGCCGGCCTGTCACGCCGGAGGTCGCGGGTTCGAGCCCCGTCACTCGCGCCATTCTCTTCGGATCGAGTTTGGCTGGAGCCAGCTTTCCCCATTTTCGTCATGCCAGCGAAAGCTGGCATCTCCGTCGAGATGGCACGATCTAGCCTCACGAGATCCCTGCTTTCGCTGGGATGACGATGAAGATGGTAAGGGAAGCCTTAAAAACCTCGCCAGCGCCCTGTCTCCATCCAGGCCAGCAGGCGCCGCAGCGGCAGGACCCAAATCCAGATCAGGCCGAGGAAAATATAAACCGGCACCTGCACGATCATCGGCAACTGCCCGATCATGCCGGACAGGCTGCCGACCAGCACCGCCCAGAGCGCGATCAGCCCCAGGATGATGAACATGCCCGCCGGTTTGCGCCAACTCGGCTTGTAGACGTGCCGGGGATCGATGCTCATGCTTCTTTGCCTTCGATCAGTTCGATTTCGGTCAGGATCAGGTGCAATGGCAAGTCCCACGGATCGGCGGGCAGGGCGTCATGTTCCTGCACCGACCAGGCGAGGCCTATGCGCAGGGCATCGGGATAACGCGCGAAAATGCGGTCATAATAGCCGCCGCCTTGCCCCAGCCGGTTCATCGCCCGGTCAAAGCCGATCAGCGGGGCGATGATGACGTCGGGAACCACCGGATCACCCGCGGCTTGCGGGTGGCTGGTGCCGAACAGGCCGGGGAAGAGCTGATCCTCCGGGCGCCAACTCAGGAAATCCATGCTGCCCAGGCGATCGATGACGCGGGGCAGGGCCAGCGTCTTGCCCAGGGCTTGCAGGGGCGCGGCCAGCCGCTGGGCCGGGGCTTCGTCATCCAGCCCCATATAAAGAGCCACGACTTGCGCATCGGCCAGCCGCCGGGCGAGGGGGGAGGGGATCACCTTGAACGCCAGCCGGTGCGCCAGCGGATCGAGCGAGGCCACGAAAGCGCGCCGCCTTTCCCGGGCGATCGCGCGCAGGGTCGCCTTTTCGGTGTCGTCGCTCATCTTGGGGCCTTAGGTCGGGGAAATGGGGCTTGGAGGGAGGAGGGTGACGGGACCGCCTCGGCCGTTTGCTGGAAGATCCTCTGACGCCTCAACGTCAGGTGGGAACCATGTAGATCGGGCCGGAACCCGCCCAGGGACAGCCCCCGTGGATGTGATTATCGCCTCAGGGATGTTCGCTAAAGCTCGTACCGCGCAGTACCCGTCACCTTCCTATCTAGGCTTCGGGCGCGGCTGCGACAAGCCTTTCCCGCAGCTTTTCTATGCGGGCGGCGAGGGATTCGAGCGCGCGGACGGCGGGTTCGTCCTCCGGCTCCAGCGCCAGGGTCTGCTGGCGGCCGATGGCCTCGCGCTTCAGGTCGTTGAGTTCGTCCGCCAGGAAAAGCGCGGCAAACAGCAGGGTGCGCACTTCGGTCAGGCCCGGCGTGTTCTGCTGGGCAAGGCGGGCCTTGCGTTCGATCAGGTTGGCGAGATGCGCCAGATGCGCTTCCTCGCCGTCGCGGCAGCGTATGTCATAGACGCGTCCGGCGATGTGCAATGTGGTTTCAGCCACCGGCCTGCCCCTTCAATTCGGTGATGAGACTGTCCAGCGATTGCAGCGCCGCTCGGGCAGCCGCAGTATCAACGCCGGAGGAGGTTTCAAAGGAGGCGGCCGACGAAAAGCCGTTCACATCCTGTTCGAGCTGGTCGATCGCGCGCTCCAGCGTGCGGATCGCCTGCATCATGCGGTCGCTTGCCATGTTCTCACGCATAGACAAAGTTTTCGCCGCGCAAAAGCAGTCATTCGGCGGCTTGGCGTACCCAGGGGGCCGCCCGTGGTTGACGCCTTGTCCCTGAGTCGACAAAGGGAGCGCAAACTCGACTCGACGGCCTGAACAGGGGGCCGGTTGAAAAGCCAGGAAAGACGCCGCTTCGATGACCGTTTCCGAAAAGTCCCTCGCCAACGCCATTCGGGCGCTCTCCATGGACGCGGTGCAGGCCGCCAACAGCGGCCATCCGGGCATGCCGATGGGCATGGCGGATGTCGCGACCGTGCTGTTCAAGGATTATCTGAAGTTCGATCCGAAGGCGCCGAAATGGGCCGATCGCGACCGTTTCGTGCTGTCGGCGGGCCATGGGTCGATGCTGATCTACTCGCTGCTGCACCTGACCGGCTATGCCAAGCCGACGATCGAGGACATCGCGAACTTTCGTCAGCTCAGCAGCCCCTGCGCCGGGCATCCTGAGAATTTCGAACTAGCGGGCGTCGAGGCGACCACCGGGCCGCTGGGTTCCGGCCTTGCCACTGCGGTCGGCATGGCGATTGCCGAACGGCATCTGAATGCGCAGTTCGGGGACGAGATCGTCGATCACCGGACCTGGGTGTTGGCCGGCGACGGCTGCCTGATGGAAGGCATCAACCATGAAGCGATCGGTCTGGCGGGGCATCTGAACCTGGGCCGCCTGATCGTGCTGTGGGACGATAACAAGATCACCATCGACGGCTCGATCGACCTGTCGAGCAGTGAGGATGTACGGGCTCGTTACGCCGCGACCGGCTGGCATGTCGTGTCCTGCGACGGGCATGACGTGGCCGATGTGCGCCGCGCCATCGATGAAGCGCTGGCCGATCCGCGTCCGTCGCTGGTCGCCTGCGCCACCAAGATCGGCTATGGCGCGCCCAACAAGGCGGGCACTTCGGGCGTTCATGGTTCGGCCCTGGGCGAGGCGGAAGTCGCTGCGGCCCGCGAGTTCCTTGGCTGGACGGCTGAGCCTTTCGTCATTCCCGAGGATATCGCCGCCGCCTGGCAGGCCATTGGCGCGAAGGGTGCGGATGCGCATGCGACTTGGGCCGATCGCCTGGGCAGCAACGGGCAGAAGGCGGAGTTCGAGCGGCGCATGGCTGGTGAACTGCCCGCCGATTTCTCGCTCGACGCCTATATCGACACGCTGATCGCCAATCCGCAGAAGGTCGCGACCCGCAGGGCGAGCGAACTGGCGCTGGGCGCGATCAACGACCTGCTGCCCGAAACGCTGGGCGGCTCGGCGGACCTCACCGGCTCCAACAACACCAAGACCAAGTCGACCGGACCGCTGACCAGGGACGATTATTCGGGCCGCTATGTCTATTACGGCATTCGCGAATTCGGCATGGCCTGCGCGATGAACGGCATGGCGCTGCATGGTGGCGTCATTCCCTATGGCGGCACTTTCCTGGTCTTTTCCGACTATATGCGCGGCGGCATCCGCCTGGCCGCGCTCCAGCAGATCCGCGCCATCCATGTGCTGACCCATGACTCCATCGGTCTGGGCGAGGACGGCCCGACCCACCAGCCGATCGAGCATGTCATGTCGCTGCGCATGATCCCCAATCTCGACGTCTATCGTCCGGCGGACATCGTCGAGACGGCGGAGTGCTGGGAACTTGCCTTGAAGGATGCGACCGGCCCGTCGGTGCTGGCGCTGACCCGCCAGAACCTGCCGCAGCTTCGCACCGAGAAGAGCGAAAATCTCTCCGCCAAGGGCGCCTATCGCCTGCGCGCCGCTAAGGGCGATCGCAAGGTGGTGCTGGTCGCCACCGGCTCCGAAGTCGAGATCGCCGTCGCCACCGCCGCCCTGTTGGAAGAGCAGGGCATCGGCGCCGACGTCGTCTCCATGCCGAGCTGGGCGCATTTCGACGCGCAGCCGCAGGCCTATAAGGATGATCTCCTTCCCCACCATGTCCTGCGCGCTTCGATTGAGGCGGGGACGACTTTCGGGTGGGAACGGTATGTCGGCATTGCCGGCCTGCGCTTTGGCATCGACACGTTCGGCGCTTCGGCTCCGGCGGAAGTACTCTACGATCATTTCGGCCTGACCGCCGCCAAGATCGCGCCGCAGATCGTGGCGGCGCTCGACTGATATTTCAATCCAACCGTAAAACCGGGAGACAAGTGCAGTGGCAACGAAGGTAGCAATCAACGGTTTCGGCCGCATCGGCCGTCTGGTGGCGCGCGCCATTCTTTCGCGCACCGACCATGATCTGGAACTGGTGAGCATCAACGACCTGGGCGATGCCAAGTCCAATGCCCTGCTGTTCAAGCGCGACTCCGTGCACGGCAACTGGGCCGGTGAAGTTAGCGTCGACGGCAATTTCCTGGTCATCGACGGCAAGCGCATCGCCGTGACTGCCGAACGTGACCCGGCGAACCTGCCGCACGCCGCGCAGGGCGTCGACATTGCCCTCGAATGCACCGGCATCTTCGCTGACAAGGCGAAGGCGAGCGCGCATCTGACCGCGGGCGCCAAGCGCGTGGTGATCTCCGCTCCCGCCACCGGCGTCGACAAGACCGTGGTGTTCGGCGTCAATCATGAAACGCTGAGCGCCGACGACGTGGTGATCTCGAACGCGAGCTGCACCACCAACTGCCTCGCGCCGCTCGCGAAAGTCCTGCATGATGCCATCGGCATCGAACGGGGCTTCATGACCACCATCCACAGCTACACCAACGACCAGAACACGCTGGACCAGCTGCACAAGGACATGCGCCGCGCCCGCGCCGCTGCCCTGTCGATGATCCCGACAACCACCGGCGCCGCTCGCGCCGTGGGCGAGGTTCTGCCGGAACTCAAGGGCAAGCTGGACGGCTCGTCGGTACGCGTGCCGACCCCGAACGTCTCGGTCGTGGACCTCAAGTTCGACGCCAAGCGCGCGACCACCGTGCAGGAAGTCAACGAACTGCTGAAGGCCGCTTCGGAATCCGGTCCGCTTAAGGGCGTACTCGGCTATTCGGACGAGCCGCTGGTGTCGATCGACTATAATGGCGACGCCCGCAGCTCGACCGTCGACAGCCTGGAAACGGCGGTGATCGACGGCACGCTGGTCCGCGTGCTGAGCTGGTACGACAATGAATGGGGTTTTTCGAACCGCATGATCGACACGACCGGCGTCGTGGCGAAGTTCCTCTAAGACCCGATAGCCCCGCCGGACCATCCGGCGGGGTTTTTGATCACTGATTATATTTTACTGCCAGCACAGGGAGCGATCATGGCAAAGCCGTTCAAGACACTCGACGACATGGGAGACATCACGGGCAAGGTGGTGTTGGTGCGCGAGGATCTGAACGTGCCGATGCAGGATGGCTCCGTGTCCGACGACACCCGCCTGCGCGCGGCGATGCCGACGGTGCTGGAACTGGCCGACCGGGGCGCGAAGGTGCTGATCCTTGCCCATTTCGGCCGTCCCAAGGGGCAGAAGAACCCGGAATATTCGCTCTCGAAGATCACCCGGCCGCTCTCGGCCGTGCTGGGCCGGGAAGTGCAGTTCATCCCCGATTGCCAGGGGGAAGCGGCGGTTGATGGCATTGCAGTGATGCGGCCGGGCGATATCGCGATCCTGGAAAATACCCGCTTCCATGCCGGTGAAGAGAAGAACGATCCCGCACTGGCCGAGGCGATGGCGGCGATTGGCGATCTCTATGTGAATGACGCTTTCTCCGCAGCGCACCGCGCCCATGCCTCGACCGAGGGGCTGGCGCACAAGCTGCCTGCCTTTGCTGGGCGTTCGATGGAGAAGGAACTGGATGCGCTCCAAGCGGCGCTGGGCGAGCCGGTGAAGCCGGTCGCGGCGGTCGTCGGCGGCGCCAAGGTTTCGACCAAGCTCGACGTGCTGAACAACCTGGTCGCGAAGGTCGATCATCTGATCATCGGCGGCGGCATGGCCAACACCTTCCTCCATGCGCGCGGGGTCGATGTCGGCAAATCGCTGTGCGAGAAGGATCTGGCCGAGACAGCCGATGCGATTTTCGACAAGGCGGAGGCCGCCGGCTGCACCATCCATCTGCCCTATGACGTGGTGGTGTCGAAGGAATTCGCCGCCAATCCGCCCAGCTTGCGTACCTGCAATGTGCATGAGGTGGCTGAGGATGAGATGATCCTCGATGTCGGCCCCGCTGCTGTGGAGGCATTGGGCGATGCGCTCAAGAACTGCCGGACGCTGGTGTGGAACGGGCCGCTTGGCGCGTTCGAGATCGCGCCTTTCGACAAGGCGACCGTGGCGCTGGCGAAGACCGCCGCGGCGCTCACGAAGGAGGGCGGCCTGACGTCCGTCGCGGGCGGCGGCGATACCGTCGCGGCGCTCAACCATGCCGGTGTGGCGGCCGATTTCAGCTTCGTTTCGACCGCTGGCGGCGCTTTCCTGGAGTGGATGGAAGGCAAGGAACTGCCCGGCGTCAAGGCGCTGATGGCCTGAACAAGATTGCGGGGCCGGCTTTGGAGAGTGGCCGGTCCGGCTCGACCGTGGACGCCGTGCAAGGCGTCCTACCCCTAGACGCGCTGCCGGGAGGGCGGCGCATCCAACAAAGAGGTATGTGCAGATGCAGTTCGAGGACATGAAGGCGAAGATCGAGGGCGGCAACGGCTTCATCGCGGCGCTCGACCAGAGCGGCGGTTCGACGCCCAAGGCGTTGAAGGGCTATGGCATCGAGGAAGACGCCTGGACCAGCGAAGAAGAGATGTTCGGCCTGATTCACGCCATGCGCAGCCGCATCATCACCTCGCCGGTCTTTTCGGGTGAGAAGGTGCTGGGCGCGATCCTGTTCGAGCGCACCATGGATGGCGAAGCCGGCGGCAAGTCCGTGCCTCAGGCGCTGATCGAGCGCGGCGTGGTGCCCTTCATCAAGATCGACAAGGGGCTTGAGGATGAAGCGAACGGCGTCCAGTTGATGAAGCCGAACCCCGGTCTGGACACGCTGCTGCACCGCGCCAAAGCTTTGGGCGTGTTCGGCACCAAGGAGCGTTCGGTCATCAACCTCGCCAATCGCGAAGGCATTGCCGCCGTCGTGAAGCAGCAGTTTGAAGTCGGCAGCCAGGTTCTGGCCGCCGGTCTGGTTCCGATCATCGAGCCGGAAGTCAACATCAAGAGCCCCGAACGCGCCGAGGCCGACCAGATTCTGCTGGAGGAAACCCTCAAAAATCTCGACGCGCAGCCGGGCGACGACAAGGTGATGCTGAAACTGTCGCTGCCCACCAAGGCCGGGCTGTTCGACCCGTTGGTCGATCATCCCCGCGTGCTGCGGGTCGTCGCTCTGTCGGGCGGCTTCTCGCGCTCGGAGGCCTGTGTCGAGCTGGCGAAGAATCGCGGCATCATCGCCAGCTTCAGCCGCGCGCTGCTGAACGATCTGCGTCACCAGATGAGCGAAGATGAGTTCAACGCCTCGCTGGGCGAAGCGATCGACGAGATCCACGGCGCGTCGACCCGGAAGGTGGCCTGATCCGATAAAGGAGCCGCCGGTGCCTAGAGCGTTTTCTAAGCAGATAGAATCATCTGCTGACTCGGAAAACGCGGCAAAACAAATGCCTAGAGCAGCCGATCCGATGCAATCGGGTCGGATTCTGCTCTAGACTCCGGCGGCTTCCTTCAAAATGCGGGCGTCGATGATCGCCTGCGCGTTATAATCATTGTTGAAATAGGGCCAGACGGTCCGATCCTCAGGATCCTGCACCTTCATTCATTCGGCCCAATCCACCAGCCTCTCGCGCGAATAACCGCCGCGATATTTTCCCTTGGTGCGGATGCCAATCGGACATAGGCGGTGGCGCCACGCAAAGGGCAACACTACCGTGTCGAATTGTTCGGCATCGAAGGCGAACCAGTTTTTCGCCGCCATCTTCTCCGGTAGAAGCGCCCGCGCCAATCCCGATAATTTCATCCCCAGCAACCGATCCTGATCATGGGGAGAGAAACGTTGCCGGGGCGGGATAGGCTCCGCTCTTTTCCAACCCGCCCAAAAGCGGCTAAGGCGATGGCATGACCGATTTCACAGATGAAGAACTGGCCCTCGATCCGAATTTCGCTGACCGCTTCGAGCAGGGCTTTCGCCCCGCCTGTCAGCTCTATCTGATCTCGCCGCCAGTAATCGAGGCGGGCTTTGTCGAGAGCCTGAAGGCTGCCTTGGACGGAGGCAGCGTCGCGGCTTTCCAGTTGCGGTTGAAGGGTCTGGATGACGACGCCATCGCCCGCGCCGCCGAGCCGCTGCAAAAACTCTGCGCCGAGCGGAACGTCGCCTTCATCATCAACGACAGTATGGCCCTTGCCAAGCGGCTGGGCGCGGATGGGGTGCATCTGGGGCAGGGCGACGGTGATCCGCGAGAGGCTCGCAAGCTGCTGGGGCCGTCGGTGCAGATCGGCGTCACCTGCCATGACAGCCGCCATCTGGCGATGGAAGCGGGCGAGGCGGGGGCGGATTATGTCGCTTTTGGAGCCTTTTATCCGACCATGACCAAGGAAACCCTTCATCGGCCCGATCCGTCGATCCTGGGCTGGTGGACCGCGCTGTTCGAGCTGCCCTGCGTCGCCATTGGCGGGATCACGGCGGACAATGCCGCGCCGCTGGTGAAGGCGGGGGCGGATTTTCTGGCGGTGAGTGGGGCGGTGTGGAACCATCCGGAAGGTCCGCAGGCGGGCGTGGCGGCATTTGGGGCGGTGCTGGCACGGAAATAAAAATCGTGCCGCCGTGCTCCTGCGAAGGCAGGAGTCCAATTCAGGCGTTGCGATAAAGAACCAGCAGCAGGACTGGGCTCCTGCCTTCGCAGGAGCACGGCGGGAAAGCGAGGCAGGCAGCTTTCTCGCACTTTGCGCGTTTCCTCTTCCACAATCGGGAGAGTATCGCTTTGAAAAACCATGCCCTGATCCTCGCGCTGCTATGCTCAGCCTGTAACATGACCATTACGGAAGCGGATGAAAGCGCCCCGTCAAATGCTGCCTCCCATCAACCGAAGCAGGCGGCGCGCCCCGCCGCACCCGCCACCGATCCCTACGCCTTCGTCCTCGTGCCGGAACCGGCAGGGGCGCCGGCGCGGGTTGAGGCCGTGCTCCAGGCGCAGGTGGCGCTCGACCGGGCGGGCTTTTCGCCGGGCGTGCTGGATGGAAAGGAGGGCATGTCCTTCACCAGCGCGCTCAAGGGATTTCAGGAGGCCAGGGGGCTGCCGCAGACCGGGCAATATGATGAGGCGACGGCCAAAACGCTGCTGGGCGAGCGGCCTCAGCCCGCGACATGGCTGGTGAAGATTCCTACAGGGTTCGCCAAGGGACCGTTTTTCGCGGTTCCCAAGGATCTGAACGATCAGGCGAAGCTGCCGGCGCTGGGCTATCGCAATCTGCTGGAGAAGCTGGCCGAGCGGTTCCACACCAGGCCGGAGGTGCTGATGACGCTCAACCGGCCCGATGCCAGGGTCGGCGCGGGCACCACTGTCCGCGTGCCGGCGATCGCGAACCAGCCGGTGGCGCGGATCGAAGGGGATGAGCGGGACTGGGGCGAGACGCTTGCGAGTCTGGGTGTCGCCAAGGAGCAGCCGCAGGCCGACCATATCGTGGTGGACAAATCGGACGGGCTGCTGCGCGCCTATGATGCGCAGAACCGGCTGATCGCGCAGTTCCCCGCCACCACGGGATCGCAGCATGATCCGCTGCCGATCGGAACATGGGAAATCAAGGGGTTGAGCCGCAATCCTGACTTTCACTATAATCCGGACCTGTTCTGGGATGCCTCTTCCACCGACCAGAAGGCGGTGTTGAAGCCGGGCCCCAATGGCCCTGTCGGCGTGGTGTGGATCGACCTCTCCAAACCGCATTACGGCATTCACGGCACGCCCGAGCCGCAGACGATCGGGCGGACGGAAAGCCATGGCTGCATTCGCCTGACCAATTGGGATGCGGCGCGGCTGGCGCAGATGGTGCAGTCCGGCGTCAAGGCGGTGTTCCAGCCATGAGGGCGCGCGGCTGGGCGGGGATCGGGTTTGCCGTCCTGCTCAGCGTGGCCTTTCTGCGGCTGTGCGTGCGGATCGTGCCGGCGGATGGGCCGAGCGAGAGGACGCCATCGCGTCCTGCCGCGGCGGAAGCTGGTGCATTGCTGATCCCGGTGGAGGGCGTTCCGCCGACCGCGCTCACCGACACCTTCACCCAAGCCCGCGCCAACGGCGCGCGGCCGCATGACGCGATCGACATCATGGCGGCGCGGGGCAGGGCGGTATTGGCGGCGGCGGATGGACGGATCGAAAAGCTGTTCTGGAGCGAGGAGGGCGGACGAACCGTTTACGAGCGGTCGTCCGACGGGCGGCATATCTATTATTATGCACATCTGGACGGCTATGCGCCGGGTCTGCGGGAAGGACAGGCGCTCCGGCGCGGGCAGCGGATCGGTACTGTCGGCAGCAGCGGCAATGCCGATCCATCGGCGCCGCACCTCCACTTTGCCGTGCATGAGATGGCGGCGGGCGAGCCATGGCATGGCGGGCGGGCGATCAACCCCTATCCCTTGCTGGCGAAGCCGCGATAGGATGCTCCCTCTTGCCCTTCGGCCCTTCCCGATGTAAGGGCGCGGCCAGCCTCCAGAGGCCGGCTCTTTTCACCTTCAGACATATAGGCAGGCTCTTCCCATGAAGATCAGCGGCGTCGAGATTCGTCCCGGCAACAACATCGAATATGACGGCAGCCTGTGGCGCGCCGTGAAGATCCAGCACACGCAGCCCGGCAAGGGCGGCGCCTATATGCAGGTGGAACTCAAGAATCTGATCGACGGACGCAAGAACAACGTCCGATTCCGCTCCGCCGAGACGGTCGAGCGTATCCGCCTCGACACCAAGGATTTCCAGTATCTCTATGCCGAGGGCGACATGCTCGTCTTCATGGATACCGAAACCTATGAGCAGATCAATTTGCCGCTGGACCTGATCGGTGACGCTGCCGCCTTCCTGCAGGACGGCATGATGGTCATCCTCGAAATGTATGAGGAGCGCCCGATCTCCGTGCAGTTGCCCGAAACGATCGAAGCGACGGTCGTGGAGGCGGACGCCGTGGTGAAGGGCCAGACCGCTTCGGCCAGCTACAAGCCCGCCATCCTCGACAATGGCGTGCGCGTCATGGTGCCGCCGCACATCGTCACCGGCACGCGCATCGTTGTCGATGTGTACGAACGCGAATATGTAAAGCGCGCGGACTAAAAGACAATTCACCCCTCCCTTTCAAGGGAGGGGAAGGGGGTGGGTGGCGAGCGCAGCGAGCCTTCTGCCCCCTCCTTTTTTGAGGGCCGCTTGGGCGGCCGCCCACCCCCGGCCCCCTCCCGCCTGTGGGAGGGGGGGAGAAAGAAAAATGGTTTCCCATTCAGGCCTTCTGACCGTCATGGAACGCGCAGCGCGCAAGGCCGGCTCCAAGCTGCGCCGCGACTTCGGGGAGGTCGAGCATCTGCAGGTGTCCCGCAAGGGACCGGCGGACTTCGTGTCCAAGGCTGACCAGCAGGCGGAAAAGACCCTGGTCGAGGAATTGCAGAAGGCGCGCCCCGATTGGGGTTTCCTGCTGGAAGAGGGCGGGGAAATCGCCGGCGATCCGGGCAAGCCGCGCTGGATCATCGATCCGCTCGACGGCACCAGCAACTTCCTGCACGGCATTCCGCATTTCGCGATCTCGATTGCCGTCGAGGAGCCGCTTTATGGCGGCAAGCGGGAGGTCACCACCGGCCTGATCTACCAGCCTGTCACCGACGAAAGCTATTGGGCGGAAAAGAGCCGGGGCGCCTGGCGGCATGACCAGCGTCTGCGCGTGTCGGCACGGCGGGACATGGGGGAGTGCCTGATCGCGACCGGCATCCCATTCATGGGCCATGGCGATTTTGCCCAGTGGACGCGCATCTTCGGCGCGGTGGCGCCTTCCGTCGCGGGCATTCGTCGCTTCGGCGCGGCGTCGCTCGACCTCGCCCATGTCGCTTCCGGGCGCTATGACGGCTTTTGGGAAAGCGGATTGCAGCCCTGGGATGTCGCCGCGGGCCTGCTGATGGTGCGGGAAGCTGGCGGCTTCGTCTCGGACTTCCGCGGCGGCGACCAGGCAATCGAGCGCAAGGAAGTCATTGCGGGCAACGACGCCATCCACAGCAAATTGCATAAGCTGGTGGCTGGCGCGCTGCGTTGAAGTCACGGTTTTGGTGACGCGATCGGCCCGCTGCAATTGTTGCGAATCATTCTCATGCCTGCGGGCCTTGCTTCGCATATGCAGCGGGCCTAAAGCGCGCCCGTAAATCATTTTCGCCCAGGGGACTCCGTTGGTCGATCTAGCCCAATATCTGCCGATCCTGATCTTTCTCGGGATCGCCTTGCTGCTTTCGAGCGCATTTGTGTTCCTGCCGATGCTCGTGGGGCGCCTGACCGGCTCTCATCAGCCCGACCCGGCCAAGCTCAGCGAATATGAATGCGGTTTCCCCGCCTTTGAAGAACCGCGCAGCCAGTTCGACGTGCGTTTCTACCTCGTCGCCATCCTGTTCATCATCTTCGATCTGGAAGCGGCGTTCCTCTTTCCCTGGGCGGTCAGCCTCGACCAGATCGGCTGGGCCGGCTGGGCGACGATGATGATCTTCATAGCGGAGCTGGTGCTCGGCCTCGTCTATGCGTGGAAGAAGGGAGCACTCGATTGGGAGTAGAACTTGACCGTCCGGTTCCTGGCACGCTGTTGCCGGCCGGCACGCAGCCCGACCAGGATTTCTTCAACGCGCTGAGCAGCGAAGTCAGCGACAAGGGTTTCCTTGTCACTTCGACCGAGGAACTGTTCCAGTGGGCGCGCACCGGCTCGCTATGGTGGATGACCTTCGGCTTGGCCTGCTGCGCGGTGGAAATGATCCACGTCAACATGCCGCGCTATGACATGGAGCGCTTCGGCGCCGCGCCACGCGCCTCTCCGCGCCAGTCGGATGTGATGATCGTTGCGGGGACCCTCTGCAACAAGATGGCTCCGGCGTTGCGCAAGGTTTACGACCAGATGTCCAATCCGAAATATGTGATTTCGATGGGCAGCTGCGCCAATGGTGGCGGCTATTATCATTACAGCTATTCGGTAGTTCGTGGCTGCGACCGCATCGTGCCGGTCGATATTTATGTGCCGGGTTGTCCGCCGACCGCAGAGGCCTTGCTCTACGGCATCATGCAGTTGCAGCGGAAGATCCGCCGGATCGGGACAGTTGAGCGTTAATATGGGTCATTCTGCTCCTAAGATCGCGAACCCAGAAGGGATCGCGCAGGAAATCGCCGGGCTGCTGGGATCGATGCTGGTCGAGACCGTCGACCATGCCGATGAGCTGAGCTTCACCGTCGTGCGCGAAAAGCTGGCCGAGGCGATGATGCTGTTGCGCGACAAGGCGGGCTATCAGCAGCTCATGGAAATCGCCGGGGTCGATTATCCCGATCGTCCCGACCGGTTCGAGGTTTGCTACCATCTGCTCAGCGTCACGCGGAACCATCGCGTCCGTGTGAAGGTGTCGACCGACGAGGATACGCCCGTTCCCACCGTCACGCATCTCTGGCCGGTCGCCGGCTGGCTGGAGCGTGAGGTGTTCGACATGTATGGCGTCATTTTCGAAGGCAATGCCGACCTGCGCCGCATCCTGACCGACTATGGCTTCAAGGGCCATCCGCAGCGCAAGGACTTTCCGCTGACCGGCTATGTCGAGCTGCGCTATTCCGAAGAGGATAAGCGCGTCGTCTATGAGCCGGTGAAGCTGGCGCAGGACTTCCGCAGCTTCGACTTCATGAGCCCGTGGGAAGGCGCGCAATATGTGCTGCCGGGCGACGAAAAGGCTGAGGCCAAGGACCAGGGGAGCAAAGCCTGATGTCCGATTATCTCGAAAAGCTGGATCATAAGGTCGACGCCGCCGACCCGACCTACGGCGACACCGAAATCCAGAACTATACGATCAACTTCGGCCCCCAGCATCCGGCGGCGCACGGCGTGTTGCGTCTGGTCATGGAGCTGGACGGCGAAATCGTCGAACGCTGCGACCCGCATGTCGGCCTGCTGCATCGCGGCACCGAGAAGCTGATCGAATATAAGACCTATATGCAGGCGCTGCCCTATTTCGACCGGCTGGACTATTGCTCGCCGCTCGGCATGGAGCACTCCTACGTTCTGGCCATCGAGAAGCTGCTGAATCTGGAAGTGCCGCTGCGCGCGCAATATCTGCGCGTGTTCTTCGCGGAACTGACCCGCATCTGCAACCACATGCTGAACCTCGGCTCGCACGTCATGGACGTCGGCGCGATGACGCCGAACCTGTGGCTGTTCGAAATCCGCGAGGATTGCCTCAACTTCTTCGAGCGTGCCTCGGGCGCCCGCATGCACTCGGCCTATTTCCGGCCGGGCGGCGTGCATCAGGATGTGCCGCTCAAGCTCTTGACCGACATTGCCGACTGGCTCGACACCCGTCTGCCGCGCCTGTTCGAGGACGCGATGAGCCTGGTGGTCGACAACCGCATCTTCAAGCAGCGCAATGTCGACATCGCCGTGGTGAGCAAGGAAGACGCGCTGAAATGGGGCTTCTCCGGGCCGATGATCCGTGGCTCCGGTATCCCTTGGGATATTCGTAAGGCGCAGCCTTACGACGTCTATGACCGCATGGAATTCGATATTCCGGTCGGCACCAACTATGACTGCTATGACCGCTTCATGGTGCGCGTCGAGGAAGTCCGCCAGTCCGCGCGGATCATGAAGCAGTGCCTCAATGAAATGCCGGAAGGGCCGATCGCCAGCTTCGACCGCAAGGTTTCGCCGCCCAAGCGTGGCGAGATGAAGCGCTCGATGGAAGCGCTGATCCACCATTTCAAGCTCTATACCGAAGGCTTCCACGTGCCCGCTGGCGAAGTCTATGTGGCGACCGAAAGCCCCAAGGGCGAGTTCGGCGTCTATCTGGTCGCGGACGGCTCCAACAAGCCCTATCGCTGCAAGATCCGCCCGACCGCCTTCTCGCACCTTCAGGCGATGGATTTCATGATGAAGGGCCACATGCTGGCCGATACCACCGCTGTCCTGGGCGCCATGGACATCGTGTTTGGAGAATGTGACCGCTAATGGCTGACGCAGTTCATATCCCGGACGAGGCCGAGACCCGCGCGCGCTGGGGCGCGTTCGCGTGGACGGCCGAGAACGCCGAACAGGCGAAGAAGGTCATTGCCCGCTATCCTGCCGGCCGTCAGCAGTCGGCGGTGATGCCGCTGCTCGATCTGGCCCAGCGTCAGGTGGGCGCGGAAACGCAGACGAACGGCTGGCTGCCGGTGCCGGTGATGGAATATATCGCTGACCAGCTCGAAATGCCGTACATGCGCGTTTACGAGGTCGCGACCTTCTACACCATGTACAACCTCGCGCCGGTCGGCCGCTATCATGTGCAGGTCTGCGGCACGACGCCGTGCATGCTGCGCGGCTCGGACGATGTGTTTTCGGCCTGCAAGAACAAGGGTCTGGTCAAGGGCGGCACGACCCCCGACGGCCTGTTCACGCTGAGCGAGGTCGAGTGTCTGGGCGCCTGCGCCAACGCGCCGATGGTCCAGATCAACGACGATAATTTCGAAGACCTGACCTATGACAGCATGAGCGCGATCCTCGACGATCTCGCCGCTGGCAAGCAGCCCAAGATCGGGCCGCAGATCGATCGCCAGACGAGCTGCCCCGAAGGCGGGCCGACCACGCTCAAGGAGATGGTCAACGGCAACCATGATTATCGCGAGGAATGGGCATGAGCGACGTGATTGCGCCTCTCAGCGACAAGGATCGCATCTTCACCAACGTCTATGGCTTCCAGGATTGGGGCATCGACGCGGCGATCAAGCGCGGCGATTGGGACAATACCAAGAAGCTGCTGGAAATCGGCCAGGACGAAATCATCGAGCGCATCAAGGCGTCTGGCTTGCGCGGTCGTGGCGGCGCGGGCTTCCCGACCGGCATGAAGTGGAGCTTCATGCCCAAGGAAAGCAAGGATGGCCGTCCGAGTTTCCTGGTCATCAACGCCGACGAATCCGAGCCGGGTTCGTGCAAGGACCGCGAAATCATCCGCCACGATCCGCACAAGCTGATCGAAGGCGCGCTGGTCGCCGGTTTCGCGATGCGGGCGCGGGCCGCCTATATCTACATCCGCGGCGAGTTCATCTATGAGGCGAAGGTCCTCTTCGCCGCCGTCGAACAGGCCTATGAAAAGGGCTTCCTTGGTAAGAATGCGTGCGGTTCGGGCTATGATTTCGACGTCTTCGTCCATCGCGGCGCGGGCGCTTACATCTGCGGCGAGGAAACCGCGCAGATCGAGAGCCTGGAAGGCAAGAAGGGCCAGCCGCGTTTGAAGCCGCCTTTCCCGGCGGGTGCGGGTCTTTATGGCTGCCCGACCACGGTGAACAATGTGGAATCCATCGCGGTCGCGCCGACGATCCTGCGCCGTGGGTCCGAATGGTTCTCCAGCTTCGGCCGCGAGAATAACAAGGGCACCAAGCTCTTCCAGATCAGCGGCCACGTGAACAAGCCCTGCGTCGTCGAAGAGTCGATGGGCATCAGCTTCAAGGAACTGATCGACCGGCATTGCGGCGGCATTCGCGGCGGCTGGGACAATCTGCTGGCGGTGATCCCCGGTGGGTCTTCGGTGCCGCTGGTGCCAGCGCGTGAGATCATGGACGCGCCGATGGATTTCGACGGGCTGAAAGCCGTGGGGTCCGGCCTTGGTACCGCCGCTGTTATCGTCATGGACAAGTCGACCGACATCGTCCGCGCCATTTCGCGCCTGTCCTATTTCTACAAGCATGAGAGCTGCGGCCAGTGCACGCCCTGCCGCGAAGGCACCGGCTGGATGTGGCGCGTGATGGAACGGCTGCGTTCGGGCGATGCCGATATCAGCGAGATCGACATGCTCCAGCAGGTGACCAAGCAGGTCGAAGGTCACACCATCTGCGCGCTCGGCGACGCGGCGGCCTGGCCGATCCAGGGCTTGATCCGGCACTTTCGTCCGGAAATCGAGCGCCGGATCAATGAAAACAAGGGTAGCGCCCCCGTCATGGAGGCAGCGGAGTAACCATGCCGAAGGTCAAAGTAGACGGCGTAGAACTCGAAGTTCCGGCGGGCGCCACTGTCCTCCAGGCCTGCGAGCTGGCGGGGAAGGAAATACCCCGTTTCTGCTATCATGAGCGGCTGAGCATCGCGGGCAATTGCCGCATGTGTCTGGTCGAAGTGAAGCCTGGACCGCCCAAGCCGCAGGCGTCTTGCGCATTGCCCGCCGCCGAAAATCAGGAAATCTTCACGCAGACCGAGATGGTCAAGAAGGCGCGCGAAGGGGTGATGGAGTTCCTGCTCATCAACCACCCGCTCGACTGCCCGATCTGCGATCAGGGCGGCGAATGCGACCTTCAGGACCAGTCGGTTGCTTACGGCAAGGGCACGAGCCGCTTCGACGAGAATAAGCGCGCCGTCACCGAGAAATATATGGGTCCGATCGTCAAGACGGTCATGACCCGTTGCATCCAGTGCACCCGTTGCGTGCGCTTTGCCGAGGAAGTCGCGGGCGTGCCGGAAATCGGCGCCATCTATCGCGGCGAGAATATGCAGATCACCACCTATCTCGAACATGCCGCGAAAAGCGAGCTGTCGGGCAATGTGGTCGATCTCTGCCCGGTGGGCGCGCTGACGTCCAAGCCCTATGCGTTCGAAGCGCGTCCGTGGGAGCTGAAGAAGACCCATGCGATCGACGTGATGGACGCGGTCGGCACCAACATCCGCCTCGACAGCCGTGGCCGTCAGGTGCTGCGTGCCGTGCCGCGTATCAATGACGACGTGAACGAGGAATGGGCGAGCGACAAGACCCGGCACAATGTCGACGGTCTGGTTCGCAAGCGTCTCGACAAGCCCTTTATCCGCAAGGACGGCAAGCTGGTTCCGGCGACCTGGAACGAGGCTTTCGTGGCGATTGCCACCGTCAAACATGGCGGTTCGGTCGCGGCTCTGGCCGGTGATCTGCTCGACTGCGAGACGATGTTCGCGGGTAAGGCGCTGGTCGAGAAGCTGGGCGGTAACCTGCTCGAAGGTCGTCAAACCGGCCTTGCCTATGATGTGTCGAGCCTGTCGGCGGTGAACTTCAACACGACGCTGGCCGGTCTGGAGACCGCTGACGTGATCCTGCTGGTTGGCACCAATCTGCGCTGGGAAGCGCCGCTGGTGAACACCCGCATCCGCAAGGCGATCAAGAAGGGCGCGAAGGTCTTCGCCCTCGGCCCGCAGGTTGACCTCACCTATAAGGTCGAATGGCTGGGTAACGACGCGTCGCTGCTCGCCAAGCTGCCGCAAGCGGTGGTCGAAGCGTTCGGTAAGTCGGCCCGTCCGGCGATGATCGTCGGTGGCGGCGTGCTGGCCAAGGACGGCGCGCATGGCGATACGCTGGCGCTGGTCGAGACGCTGGGTCTGATCAAGGACGGCTGGAACGGCTATAATGTCCTGCACTTCGCGGCGGCGCGCATGGGCGGGCTGATGCTCGGCTATGCGACGCAGGGCGGCATCAAGGCGGTGGCGGCGGCCAAGCCGAAGCTGCTTTTCTCGCTCGGCGCGGACGAGGTCGATTATTCGGCGTTCGAGGATAGCTTCAAAGTCTATGTCGGCCACCATGGCGACAAGGGTGCCCATGCGGCGGACGTGATCCTGCCGGGCGCGAGCTATGCCGAAAAGGCTGGCACCTATGTCAATCTGGAGGGCCGGGTGCAGCGTGGCGAAAAGGCCGTGTTCGCGCCGGGCGATGCCCGCGAGGACTGGTCGATCCTGCGTGCCCTGTCGGAAGTGCTGGGCGCGACCCTGCCGTTCGACAGCTTCGAAGCGCTGCGCGCCGAAATGGCCAAGGCGGTTCCGGCGCTCGGCGTTGAGGGTCTGGCTGACTATGGCTGGCCAAAAGACCTCAAAGACTTGCCGTCGCTGCCGACTGGCGCCACCGGCGAGTTCGGTTCGCCGATCAAGGATTTCTACCTGACCAACGCCATCTGCCGCGCCAGCCCGACGATGCAGCAATGCTCGGCCGAGCTGATCCATGGTGTGACCTTCGCGGAGGCCGCAGAGTGACCGCTTTCTTCAATAATCTGGGCCTGCCCTATGAAGGGGCGTGGCTGCTTTCGACGATCATCGGCATTTTGCTGATCGCACTGCCGCTGATGTTGGCGGTCGCGATGATCATCTATGCCGACCGCAAGATCTGGGCGGCCATGGCGCTGCGCCGCGGCCCGAACGTCGTGGGTCCCTTCGGCCTGCTCCAGTCCTTCGCGGACGGCGCCAAGGTTTTCCTCCAGGAAACCATCATCCCGTCGGCGTCCAACCGCGCACTGTTCCTGATCGCGCCGATCATCACCTTCACGGTCGCGCTGATGGCCTGGGCGGTGATCCCGTTCCAGGTGGGCGTGGTGCTGGCGAACATCAATGTGGGGCTGCTCTACATTCTCGCGATCAGCTCGCTCGGCGTGTACGGCGTGGTGCTGTCGGGCTGGGCCTCCAACTCCAAATATCCCTTCTATTCGGCGATCCGCGCCAGCGCGCAGATGATCAGCTATGAAGTCTCGATCGGCTTCATCCTGATCTGCGTCGTCCTCTGGGCCGGCAGCTTCAACCTGACCCAGATCGTCGAGAGCCAGAAGGGCTATTATGGCTTCCTGAACGGTAACGGCTTCAACCCGCTGCTCTTCCCGATGGCGATCATGTTCCTGATTTCGGCCATGGCGGAAACGGCGCGCGCGCCCTTCGACCTCACCGAAGCGGAATCCGAACTCGTCGCGGGTTACCAGACTGAATATTCGTCCATGGCCTTCGCGCTGTTCTGGCTGGGCGAATATGCGAACGTGATCCTGATGTGCGCGCTCAACGCGATCCTGTTCTGGGGTGGCTATCTGCCGCCATTCGACTGGGCGCCGCTTTATTATGTGCCGGGCATCCTTTGGCTGTTGGCCAAGATTCTGTTCTTCTTCTTCGTCTTCTCCTGGGTGAAGGCGACGGTGCCCCGCTACCGTTATGATCAGCTGATGCGGCTGGGCTGGAAGATCTTCCTGCCGACCTCGCTGCTGTTCGTCTTCCTGGTTTCGGGCTTCCTCATGTTCACGCGTTACGGAGGCGCTCAATGAGCCTCGGATACTACGTAAAATCCTTCACCCTCTGGGAGTTTGTGAAGGCGCATTGGCTGACCTTGAAATATTTTTTCAAGCCCAAGGCGACCATCAACTACCCTTATGAGAAGAACCCGATCTCGCCGCGGTTCCGGGGAGAGCATGCGCTGCGCCGCTATCCCAATGGGGAAGAGCGCTGCATCGCGTGCAAGCTGTGCGAGGCGATCTGCCCGGCGCAGGCGATCACCATCGAAGCGCAGCCGCGCGACGACGGCAGCCGCCGGACGACGCGCTACGACATCGACATGACCAAGTGCATCTATTGCGGCTTCTGTCAGGAAGCCTGCCCGGTGGATGCGATTGTCGAGGGTCCGAACTTCGAATTCGCCACCGAAACGCGCGAGGAGCTGATCTACGACAAGGCCAAGCTCCTTGAAAATGGGGACAAGTGGGAGCGGGCGATTGCCGCGAACCTTGCCGCCGATGCACCCTACCGTTAAGCCGCAGCCGCCCAAGGGGAACATGGTCCTGTGATTCACGTGCTTGCCTTTTATCTGTTCGCCACGCTGGTGGTGTGCAGCGGCGCGCTGACGATCCTGTCGCGCAATCCGGTTCATTCGGTGCTGTGGCTGATCCTCGCCTTCTTCAACGCGGCGGGCCTGATGGTCCTGCTGGGCGCCGAATTCATCGCGATGCTTCTGGTCATCGTTTATGTCGGCGCGGTCGCCGTGCTGTTCCTGTTCGTCGTCATGATGCTTGATATCGATTTCGCCGAGCTGCGCGCCGGTTTCGTCGATTATCTGCCCTTCGGGCTGCTGATCGCGCTGGTGCTGCTGGCCGAGATCGTGCTGGGTATCGGCCTGTGGAGCGCCGGTCCCATCGAGCTGGCGCAGCGCGCCGCGCCGGTGAACCCGGAACTTAGTAACATTCAGGCGATCGGCGGGCTGCTCTACACCCGTTACATCTTCCTGTTCGAAGCGGCGGGCATCGTCCTGCTGGTCGCGATGATCGGCGCCATCGTGCTGACCCATCGTGCCCGTGGCGGCGTGCGTGGCCAGAATGTCGCGAAACAGAACCGCCGCCGTCCGCAGGATGCCGTGCGGAACGTCAATCAGCCCGTCGGGCAGGGGGTGGAGCTGTGATCGGCCTTCAGCATTATATGGTGGTCAGCGCGATCCTCTTCGTGATGGGCGTGCTGGGCATCTTCATCAATCGTAAGAATGTCATCATCATCATGATGGCGATCGAGCTGATCCTCCTCAGCGTGAACATCAACCTTGTCGCCTTTAGCGCTTTCCTTGGCGATCTGGTGGGTCAGGTCTTCTCGATGTTCGTGCTGACCGTCGCGGCGGGTGAGGCAGCCATTGGCCTTGCCATCCTCGTTATTTACTTCCGTGGTCGCGGCACCATCGCCGTCGACGATGTCAACCGGATGAAGGGCTAAAGCTCGATGATCCAGCTTATCGTCCTTCTCCCGTTGCTGGCTGCTGCCATCGCCGGTCTTGGCAACAAGGCCCTTGGCAAGCTGCCCGCGAAGATCGTCACCACCGGCGCGCTTTTTGCCTCCTGCGCAATGAGCTGGCCGATTTTCCTGAGCTTCGTGACTGGCCATGCTGAGCCCTATGTCGCGCCCGCCTTCACCTGGATTCAGTCGGGCAGCTTCGATGCTCAGTGGGCGCTGCGCGTCGACACCATGACCGCGGTCATGCTGGTGGTCATCACCAGCGTGTCGAGCCTCGTCCACCTCTATAGCTGGGGCTATATGGAGGAGGAGCCGGATCAGCCGCGCTTCTTCGCCTATCTGTCGCTTTTCACCTTCGCGATGCTGATGCTCGTGACGGCGAACAATCTGTTGCAGATGTTCTTCGGCTGGGAAGGCGTCGGTTTGGCATCCTATCTGCTGATCGGCTTCTGGTTCCGTAAGCCCTCGGCCAATGCCGCCGCGATCAAGGCGTTCGTCGTCAACCGCGTTGGTGACCTTGGCTTCATGATGGGCATTTTCGGTACCTATCTGGTGTTCAACACCATCTCGATCCCGGAAATCCTGGCCGCCGCGCCGTCCATGGCCGGTTCGACCATCGGCTTCCTCGGTCATCGTTTCGACACCATGACCGTGCTCTGCCTGCTGCTGTTCATCGGCGCGATGGGTAAGTCGGCGCAGCTGGGCCTCCACACCTGGCTGCCGGACGCGATGGAAGGCCCGACCCCGGTGTCGGCGCTGATCCACGCGGCGACCATGGTGACCGCGGGCGTGTTCATGGTGTGCCGCCTGTCGCCGATGTTCGAAACTTCGCCGACGGCATTGCATTTCGTCACCATCATCGGCGCGGCCACCTGTCTGTTCGCGGCGACCGTGGGCACCGTGCAGAACGACATCAAGCGCGTCATCGCCTATTCCACCTGTTCGCAGCTCGGCTATATGTTCTTCGCGGCGGGCGTCGGCGCCTATGGCGCGGCGATGTTCCACCTCTTCACCCACGCCTTCTTCAAGGCGCTGTTGTTCCTTGGCGCCGGTTCGGTCATCCACGCGATGCACCATGAGCAGGACATGCGTTACTATGGCGCGCTCAGGAAGGAGATTCCGATCACCTTCTGGACGATGACGTTGGGCACGCTGGCCATTACCGGCGTAGGCCTGCCGCTCGTTGGCGTCGGCTTTGCGGGCTTCTATTCGAAGGACGGCATTCTCGAAGCGGCCTATGCTTCGGGCGGTGCGGGTGTGGGCGCCTATCTGGTCGGCGTCTTCGCGGCGCTGCTCACCAGCTTCTACAGTTGGCGTCTGGTGTTCCTGACCTTCTTCGGCAAGCCCCGCTGGGCCGCTTCGGAGCATATCCAGCATGCGGTCCACGGCCATCATGAGACGCCGGAAGAAGAAACCGAGCATGACGGCCATGGCCATCATGACGAGCATGGGCATGAGCTGACGGGCACGGCGGGCTATCATCCGCATGAAAGTCCCTGGGTCATGCTGGTGCCGCTGGTGGTGCTGAGCCTTGGCGCGGTGTTCGCGGGCTTCCTGTTCCATGACCAGTTCATAGGGCCGGAAGGCGGCATCGAGTTCTGGAAGGGCGCGATCGCGTTCGACAGCCACCTGATGCACGCGAGCCATGAAGTGCCGACCTGGGTCAAGTTCGGTCCGTTCACGGTGATGCTGACCGGTCTCGTGATCGCCCTGCTGGCCTATCTCAAGTTCACCGACTGGCCGCGTCGCTTCGTCGCGACCTTCGGCGCTCTCTACCAGTTCCTGCTCAACAAATGGTATTTCGACGAGCTGTACCACTTCCTGTTCGTCAAGACTGCCTTCGCCATCGGCCGCTTCTTCTGGAAGTTCGGTGACGTGGGCTTCATCGACCGCTTCGGGCCTAATGGTCTGGCTGCGCTGGTCGTGCAGGGCAATAAAGTCACCCGTCGGCTTCAGTCCGGCTACCTCTACACTTACGCGCTGGTGATGCTGATTGGCCTCGCCGCAGCCGCAACCTGGGCGATGACACGATAATGGACGGCTTCCCCATCCTTTCCCTGATGATGGCAGTGCCGATGGCGGGGGCCATCGCCTGTCTCTACTCGGGCGCCAGTCAGGCGCGCCTGATCGCGCTGGTGGCGACACTGGTCGATCTGGTGCTGGGCGTCGTGCTTTGGGCGCATTTCGACCAGTCGGGCACCGCCGCGCAGTGGCAGTTCCAGGAATATGCGCCGATCTTCGGGCGCTTCGCCTGGGCGCTGGGCATTGACGGCATCGCGCTGGTGCTGATCATGCTGACCGTCTTCCTGATGCCGATCTGCATCGGGGCGAGCTGGCACGCGATCGAAAAGCGCGTCGGCGAATATATGGCGGCGTTCCTGTTCATGGAGGTGCTGATGATCGGCGTCTTCACGGCGCAGGATCTCTACCTCTTCTACATCATGTTCGAAGCCGGCCTGATCCCGATGTATCTGATCATCGGCATCTGGGGTGGCGCGGATCGTATCTACGCTTCATACAAATTCTTCCTCTACACGCTGCTCGGCTCGGTGCTGATGCTGATCGCGATGATGTGGATGGTGCATGACGCGGGCACGACCGACATCCCGACGCTGATGGCCTATAATTTCGACCCGAAAATCCAGATCTGGCTGTGGCTGGCCTTCTTCGCCAGCTTCGCGGTGAAGATGCCGATGTGGCCGGTCCATACCTGGCTGCCCGACGCGCACGTTCAGGCGCCGACCGCCGGTTCGGTCATTCTGGCGGGCGTGCTGCTGAAAATGGGCGGCTATGGCTTCATCCGCTTCTCGCTGCCGATGTTCCCGGAAGCCTCGGCGCAGTTGGCGCCGCTGGTCTGGGGTCTGTCGATGGTCGCGGTGGTCTATACCAGCCTCGTCGCCCTCGTTCAGTCGGACATGAAGAAGCTGATCGCCTACTCGTCGGTCGCGCATATGGCGATCGTCACCGTCGGTCTGTTCGCCTTCAACCAGGCGGGCATCGAAGGCGCGATGATGGTGATGCTGGGCCATGGTCTGGTGTCGGGCGCGCTCTTCCTGTGCGTCGGTGTCATCTATGACCGCCTGCACACCCGTGAGATCGCCCGTTATGGCGGCCTCAGCATCAACATGCCGAAATATGCGGTGCTGTTCATGCTGTTCACCATGGCGTCGGTCGGTCTGCCCGGCACCAGCAACTTCGTCGGGGAATTCCTGTCGCTGATGGGCATTTACCAGGCGTCGAGCTGGGTGGCGCTGGTCTGCACCACGGGCATCATCCTGGGCGCGGCCTATATGCTCTATCTCTATCGCCGCATCTGCTATGGCGACCAGAAGAATGCCGACGCGGCGGCCATGCCCGACCTGTCGATGCGGGAAGTCTGGCTGCTGGCGCCGATCGCTGCGGCGGTGCTGTGGATGGGCATCTATCCGGAAAGCTTCCTCAGCCCCATGCGTTCCGACATCCGCGCGCTCGAAGCGCGCATCGCCTCCGCCGCTCCGGCGGGTGATTCCAGGATCAAGATGGGTCCGGTGCTTCCGGGTGCTGAGGCTCATCATGAACCTGCCGCTGCAATATCCCATGAAAAAGCGTCGGGGGAGGCGCACTGATGATTGATTCCGCTTCCCTTCTGGCGGTCCTGCCGGAGCTGGTGCTGACGGCCGGTGGCCTGATCCTGCTGCTGATCGCGGCCTATGGCGGCGATGGCACGACCCGGCTGATCAATTGGCTGTCGGTCGCCACGCTGGCGATTGCCGGGCTGACGCTCTCGACCTCGCTGGCCCATGGGCCGGTGGCCTTTGACGGGCTGGTCCGGGCTGACGCCTTCTCGGTCTTTGCCAAGGCGCTGATCTACGGCGCGGCGGCGGCGGCGATCCTGCTGGCGCCTCGCTACTTCATCACTGGCGGCGCCCTGCGTCCCGAATATCCGATCCTGATCCTCTTCGCCGCCATCGGCATGGGGATGATGGTGTCGGCGGGCGACATGCTGACGCTTTATGTTGGCCTCGAAATGAACAGCCTTGCCTCCTATGTGCTGGCGAGCTTCATGCGGCAGGACGAGCGTTCGTCCGAAGCGGGCCTCAAATATTTCGTGCTGGGGTCGCTGGCGAGCGGCATCCTGCTTTACGGCATTTCGCTGCTTTACGGCTTCACCGGCGGCACCGGCTTTGACGGCATCGCGGTCGCGCTGGGCGACGGCGTGTCGAAGGGCGAGCTGTTCGGCCTGGTGTTCGTGCTGGCGGGTTTGGCGTTCAAGATCAGCGCCGTACCGTTCCATATGTGGACGCCCGACGTCTATGAAGGCGCGCCCACGCCGGTCACGACCTTCTTCGCCAGCGCGCCCAAGGTCGCGGCCATGGGCCTGACCGTCCGCGTGGCGATCGAGGCGCTGGGTCCGGCGGGGCTGGACTGGCAGCAGATCGTGATCTTCGTGGCGCTGGCCTCGATTCTCTTCGGCGCGGTCGCGGCCATCGGCCAGACCAACATCAAGCGCCTGATGGCCTATTCGTCGATCAACAATGTCGGCTTCGCGCTGATCGGCCTGGCGGCGGGCACCCCCGCTGGCGTGGCCGGGACGATGAGCTACATGGCGATCTATGTCGTGATGACCATCGGCGCTTTCGCCTGCATCCTGCAAATGCGCGATGCGGATGGCCGTCCGGTCGAGACGATTGCGAGCCTTGCCGGTCTGTCGCGTTCGCGCAAGGGTCTGGCGGCGGCGCTGGCGATCTTCATGTTCTCCATGGCCGGTATCCCGCCGCTCTTCGGCTTCTGGGCGAAGTTCCTGGTGTTCGATGCGGCGGTGGCGGCAGGGCTGACGGCGCTGGCCGCCTTCGGTATCGCGGCCTCCGTGATCGGCGCCTTCTATTATCTGAAGGTCATCAAGACGATGTATTTCGACGAACCCGCTGACGCCTATGAAGCGCGCGGCGGGGCGGTCGAAAATGTCATCCTGACGGCCTGCGCCGTGGTGATCGTCTTCGGCTATCTGCTCAACCCGATGCTCGACAAGGCGAGCGCTGCGGCAGCGGCGGCGTTGTTCTGACCGATCTTCGCTTCGTTGAGGAGACTGGCTCCACCAATGCCGACATGCTGGCGTTGGTGGAGCAAGGCGTTTCAGAGGGCTGCTGGCTGCGCGCAGGACGCCAGACCGGCGGGCGGGGGCGCATGGGGCGCAATTGGGAAAGCCCCGACGGCAATCTCTATTGTTCGACGGTGATCCGCCTGCGGGCGGGCGATCCGCTGCCGCATACGCTGGCGCTGGTGGCGGCCAATGCCGTTCATGCGCTGGTGGCGCCGCTTTGCGCGGGTCAGGCGCGGATCAAATGGCCCAATGATGTGCTGGTCGATGGCGCGAAGATCGCCGGCATCCTGCTGGAGCGGGCTGGCGATGCCATCGTCGCGGGGATCGGCATCAATGTGACGGGGCATCCGGTCGGGCTGGATCGTCCGGTGACGAGCCTCTTCGCGCAGGGCGCGTCGGACGTTGACGCAGCCGCCTTGCAGGCGCGGCTGGCGGAACTGTTCGCGCACTGGCTGGCGATCTGGCGGGTGCAGGGGCTGGATCCGGTGCGGACGCATTGGCTGCTCAACGCTCATCCCACCGGTACGCCGATGCGGGTGGTGCAACCCGATGGCGAGACGATCGAGGGAGCCTTTGATACGCTCGACCGGCAGGGCATGCTGATCCTGCGCTTGGCGAATGGGCAGAGCCGTGCCATTCATGCCGGCGACATCCTTCTCATCTGATATCCGGGGACGGGCTATGCTTCTCGCGATCGACGCGGGTAACACCAATGTGGTTTTTGCGCTGCTCGACGGGCGGGACATCCGCGCGCGGTGGCGGATCGCGACCGATCCCCGCCGCACGGCCGACGAATATGCGGTATGGCTGAACCAGCTTCTGATGCTGGAGGGCTTTGCCATCGGAGACGTCGATGCGGTGATCATCGCGACCGTCGTGCCGCGGGCGCTGCATAATCTTCAGGTGCTGGCCGAGAAATATTTCAAGACGACCGCGCTCATCGCCGGGCAGGCGCCGGTGGAGTGGGAGATTGAACTGGACGTGGCCGAACCGGCCTCGGTCGGCGCGGACCGGGTTGTAAATGCCATCGCCGCCCACCATCTCTACGCGGCCGATCTTATCGTCATCGATTTCGGCACGGCGACGACCTTCGACGTAATCGACTATCATGGCGCTTATAAGGGCGGCATCATCGCGCCGGGCATCAACCTGTCGCTGGATGCGCTGGTGGCGGCCGCCGCCAAGTTGCCCAAGATCGCGATCGCGCCGCCGGAGAACCGGTCGGTTATCGGTCGGACCACCGAAGCGCAGATGCATATCGGCGTCTTCTGGGGCTATGTTGCGATGATGGAGGGGTTGGTCGCCCGCATCCGTGCGGAGATCGGCCGGCCGGCCAAGGTGATTGCGACGGGGGGCTTAGCGGTCCTCTTTGATGACAATAGCGATATTTTCGATGCGATCGCGCCCGATCTCACGATCCAGGGCCTCGCATTGCTGTATGAACGGAGTTTGAAAACATAATGACACCTGGAAATGAGCTGATCTTCCTGGCCCTTGGCGGGTCGGGGGAGATCGGCATGAATGTGAATCTCTACGGTTGCCAGGGCAAATGGGTAATGGTCGATCTGGGCCTCACCTTTGCCGATCCGGCCTATCCGGGCGTCGAGCTGGTGTTGCCCGACCTCGCCTTTATCGAGGAACGCAAGGACGACCTGCTCGGCATCGTGCTGACGCATGGGCATGAGGATCATATCGGCGCGATTCCCTATCTCGCCGCCGATCTGGGCGTGCCGCTCTATGCGACGCCCTTTACCGCTGGGCTGATCCGGCTGAAGCTGGAGGAAGAGGGACTCAGTCGAGAGGTCGAGCTCAACGTCATCGACAATGAGGGCAGCTTCGCGCTGGGGCCGTTCGGTTTCCGCTATGTGCCGCTGGCTCACTCGATCCCCGAAGGCAATGCGGTGCTGATCGACACGCCTTATGGCAAGATATTCCATACCGGCGACTGGAAGCTGGATGAGGCGCCGCAGTTGGGCCAGCCCTCAACGCCCGAGGAACTGACCGCGATCGGGGATGAGGGCATATTGGCGCTGGTGTGCGACAGCACCAATGTCTTCAATGCAGAGGCGAGCGGCTCCGAAGGCGATGTGCGCATAGGGCTGATGGAGACGATCAAGGGCGCGAAGGGCCGGGTGCTGGTCACTACCTTCGCCTCCAACGCCGCGCGTCTGCAGACCTTGGGCGAGGTCGCCAATGCCGTGGGGCGCAAGCTCTGCGTGGCGGGGCGGTCGCTCGACCGGATCATCTCGACGGCACGCACTGCGGGTTATCTCAAGGATTTTCCGCCCACCGTCGATTGGGACGATGTGATGGCGCTGCCCCATAATGAGGTGATGATCATCGCCACCGGCGGGCAGGGGGAGGCGCGCGCGGCATTGTCCCGCATCGCCTTTGACAGCCATCCGATCAAGCTGGACGAAGGCGATTTGGTCGTCTTCTCCTCCAAGCAGATTCCGGGCAATGAG
Source organism: Sphingobium sp. TKS (assembly GCF_001563265.1). Lineage (NCBI taxonomy): Bacteria > Pseudomonadati > Pseudomonadota > Alphaproteobacteria > Sphingomonadales > Sphingobiaceae > Sphingobium > Sphingobium sp. TKS. Next base: position 1,570,114 of record NZ_CP005083.1, read on the forward strand.
ATCGCCATCGGGCGCATCCAGAATGCGCTGGCGACCAAGGGCGTGCTGATGGTGACGGATCGTCAGGCGGAGGTCCATGTGTCGGGCCATCCGGGGCGGCCTGAACTGGAGGCCATGTATCGCTGGGTGCGGCCGCAGATCCTGCTGCCGGTGCATGGCGAGCGGCGGCATATGGCCGAGCAGGCGCGGCTGGGGCTGGCGAGCGGGGTGCCTTCCGCCGTGGTGCAGTCCAACGGCGATATGCTGCGGCTGGCACCGAACGGGCCGGAGATTATCGGCCAGGAAGCCACTGGGCGGCTGGTGCTGGACGGCGATGTCATTCTGCCGGCAGATGGCTCGACGATGAATGAGCGGCGGAAGGTCGCGCTGCATGGGCAGATCAGCGTGGCGGTGGCGCTCGACGGCAAGGGGCGGGTGATCGGCACTCCTGCCTTGCGGACCCAGGGCGTGCCGGTCGAGGAAGACAAGACGGCCTTTCTGCAGGAAGCCGCCGAGGAAGCTGCCGCCGTCGTGGCCAAGGGATCGCAGGAAGAGGAAGCGCTGCGTGAGCGGGTGCGACTGGCGGTGCGGCGCACGGCGACGCGCTGGACAGGCAAGAAGCCCGTGGTAGACGTGCTGCTCATTCGCGCCTAAAGCCTGACCTCCATGAACTGGTATGCGATTTTTGCCATTTATGTGCTGTTCTGGGTGATCAGCGCATTCATCGTGCTTCCCTTCGGCATTCGTACGCCTGACGAAACGGGCGAGGTGTTGCTGAAGGGGCAGGCGGACAGCGCGCCCGGCAATTTCCGGCCGGGCCGGGTCGCCATCCGGGCGACCATCCTGTCGGCGGCCTTGTTTGGCCTCTATTATGCCAATTATGTCGAAGGCTGGATCACGCTGGAGCGGTGGACGCATATCGGCTGAGCGTCTGGTGGAGCGGCGCGCGGAGGCGATTTCACCGATTTATCGCGCGTCAGCGGCGATCACCATCATGTGCATCCGCGCCCGCACCCGAAAGCCGAGCGTCTCGTAGAGCGCGACCGTTGCCTCATGCGCGGCATAAGCATGGAGGAAGGGCGTTTCTCCCCGTTCCAGCATGGCTCTGGCGACGATCTGCATCAGCCTTTTCGCATGGCCCTGTCCGCGATGGTCGGGATGGGTGCAAACCCCGCTGACTTCGGCAAAGCCGGGCATGCGCATCCGCTCGCCCGCCATGGCGATCAGCTTACCCTGCTCCTTGATGCCGATGAACCGGCCGAGCCGGTGGGTGAGGGGCAGGAACGGTCCCGGCTTCGTCATCAGAGCCAGGGCGCGCATCTCCGCCGCATCCTCTTCGGTCAAGATGACGGGGTCGAAGGGGACGGGATCGCCAAGGATTTCTTCCGCCACCATCTGCGCCAGCATCGCTTCCCGCACCAGGCGGGCGCCGGGTGGTGGCGTCGGGGCTTCCGGTTCGACGATCCATGCCTCGCCATCCTTCGGCACCAGCGCCGCCAGTGCGGCCTGCGCCGTCGGCCCATCATCCGCGGCGGCGGCGAAGGGGCCGTAGCGCGGATCGATCCGCAATGCATGCGCATCGCCTTGGGCCAGCGGCATCCAGCCGCTGTTGAGGGCGTTCCAGACGGGGCGATGCAGAGGATGATCTGTCATGACGGTCCTATTTTCCGGTTAAGAGCAGGGATGGCAAGCCCTTCCCGTCTCCATCCGGCGGCGGGCCGTGGAAACTGTCGATTCCGTAACAATCCGCTTGTTTCGGGCGTCTTTGCGGGGCGTGATTTACCAAATGGAAATCATGTTTCGGCAAAGGTGGCGATGACGTGCCACGCCATGAACGAAACTTGATCGCAACCTTGCGCGGGCGCCTTGCCCCGGACACTCAGCAAAGCGCTGAAGTGCAGGCGAATCTCGTCAAATCCCTCTATGCTTCCCCGGCATCGCTGATGATCGGCGCGGTGGCGGGCGGGGCGCTGAGTCTGGTGGTCGCGTGGCATGCGCAGATTACCGCCATTACCGTCATTTGCGGATTGATCTGTTTGGTAGGGCTCAGCCGATCGATCTCCGCCGTCTATTTTCAGCGGCAGCTTGCCCATCAGCATGGCGTGACCCAGCCGATCTGGGGGCTGGCTTATGAGCTGGGCGCCTGGTGCTATGCGGCGCTGCTGGGAATTTTGTCGTTCGCGACACTGCTATTGTCCAACGACGCGAAGCTGCACGTCCTGGCCGTCTGTCTGGTGGCGTCCTATTCAGGTGGCATTTCCGGCCGCAATGCGGGGCGCATCCAGGTCGCGGTCGGCCAGACCTGCCTCTCGCTGCTACCGACTTCGCTGGGCCTCATCCTTTCGGGTGGGCTGGGCTATACGGTGCTCGGCATCCTCTGCTTCCTGATGATCTTCGCCATGGCGGACATCACCAAGACGACGCACCGCATCGTTCTGGAGGCGTTGCAGGGCAAATATGAAAAGTCCCAGCTCGCCACCAAGTTCGAGCGTCTGGCCCGGTTCGACAGCCTGACCGGCGTCGAAAACCGCATGGCGATGCAGATGCGGCTGCGCGAACTGTTCGACGGGCGACGATCCGATCAGGATCCGATGGCCGTGTTCTGGATGGATCTGGACCGGTTCAAGGAAATCAACGATTCCCTGGGGCATATGATTGGCGACCAGCTATTGTGCGGGGTCGCTGAAAGGCTTTCCCATGCGCTGGACGGCCGGGGCCATGTCGCGCGCTTCGGCGGGGACGAGTTCGTCCTGATCTGTCCGGGCGCCGACCGGCGTGCGGCGGAGCATATCGCCGCCGATGTGATGGCGGAATTCGCGCATGACTTCGATGTCGGCGGCTATCGTCTGGGCGTGACCGCCTCCATGGGCATCGCCGTCGCGCCGGAGGATGGGCAGGACAGCGAGGAACTGCTCCAGCATGCGGATATGGCGCTCTATCAGGCGAAACATGCCGGGCGGAACCGCCATGCGCAGTTCACCTGGTCGATGAAGGAGCGGCAGAACCGCACCTACGAGCTGGAAATGGGCCTGCGCAGCGCCATGGCCAATGATGAGCTGATGCTGCACTATCAACCGATCTTCGATACGGAGACGGGGAAGATCGCGATCTGCGAAGCGCTGATGCGCTGGGATCATCCGACGCTTGGCCGCATTTCTCCGGCGGAGTTCATCCCGATCGCGGAAAGCAGTTCGATGATCGAGCCGATCACCGCCTGGGCGCTGGAGCGGGCCTGCGAGGATGCGATGGAATGGGATGAGAATGTCCGCGTCGCCGTCAATATCTCGCCCGTACTGATCAAGAGCGACGGTCTGCCTCGCGCGGTGATATCGGCGTTGATGCAGTCGGGGCTGAAGGCGCGCCGGCTGGAGCTGGAGGTGACGGAATCGATCTTCCTGGAGGATAGCGGGCGGACCAACCTGATCCTGTCCGACCTGCGGCGCATCGGCCTGCGGCTGGCGCTGGACGATTTCGGCACGGGCTATTCCTCGCTCGGCTATCTGCGCGACTATGCCTTCGACACGATCAAGGTCGACCAGAGCTTCATGCGCGGGGTGGATGGCAATTCACGCCACCGGGCGATCGCCCAGTCGGTCGCTTATCTGGCCCATGCGCTGGACGTGGAGACGGTGGCCGAAGGCATAGAGACGGAGGATCAACTGCGGTGCGCCCATGAGATGGGCTTCACCAATGTCCAGGGCTTCGTGCTGAGCCGGCCGGTGCCTGCGGCCCAGGTGTTGGAGATGATGCGGCGCATGAACGACGACAGCGGCACCGTGGCGATGTTGCAGGACCGGCGGCGCGCCTGATCCTATTTCTGCAGGCGGGTTTGGGCCGAAGCCAGGCGGCGCATCATCCGCACGCTCTTCGGATCGAGCTTGAGCGCGGTGGCCGCCCAATTTTCGACGATGTCCTTGAGTTCCTCATATTCCAGCGGATCGACACGTCGGCCCGCCTGGAAAACGCCGACATGGCCCGCATGACGGGACAGGCTGCCCGCTATATAGTCGCGCACCGCCTGTTCGCCTTCGCCATCCTCCACCAGCGTATGGACGACGCCCATGTCGTACATTTCCTGCGCGCTATAGACCTTCCCGGACAGGATCATCCGCTCGGCCATCAGCCGGCCCAGCTTGCGCGCCAGGATGGAATAGGCACCCATGCCGGGGAACAGACCGAAGAGCATTTCGGGCAGGCCGAAACGGGCGCTGCGTTCAGCGATCACCACGTCGAAGCAGAGCAAGGCTTCGAACCCGCCGCCCAGCGCATCGCCCTGCGCCAGCGCGATCGAGATCACCGGCAGGTCGCCATTGCGCCAGGTGCGGTGCACCACGTCGATGCAGGCGTGGCCATAATCGACCAGTCCCGGCAGGTCGCCCCGCTCGATGCAGCCGGCGAACAGTTCCAGATCGCCTCCCAGGTTGAAGACGCCGGGAAAGCGCGATCCCGCCACCATATATTTGACCGGCAGCTTGCCGGCGTCGAACAGCCGCTTCGTCTCCACATACCAGTAACGGACGTCGCGCAGCATCGCCGGACTGAAGTTGGGCCGATTCGCGGGTGTCATGAATGCCCACAAAGTGGCCGCCGCCGCGTCCCAGCTCACGTCGATCTGGCCCAGGTCGAACATCGTCGACGTGCCGATGTCCGGCGCGGAAGTCACGCTTTCCGTAACGGCAATGAGGGCAGCGTCCTCCTCCGCCGGGAGATGGGCGGGAGTCAGCTCGTCCATATGTTCACGCGCGGAATTAAATCGCCCGGAATCAACCATCTGAGCCCCCAAACTGCGACAGATAATGAGCAGAACAGTGTTGCGGCACTTATGCAACCGCCGCGGTCGAGGTCGCTCCGGAATTAACCATTTTTATTAGCTACTGTTGCGTACATGTCGCCCAAAAGAGGGTTATCGAAGGGTAAATGTTGCACTAATGCAACAAATCGCTGTTTTGACTGCCGGTCGCAAATTCGGCGCAGGCCTTTGTTAACCTTTATTAATTAGGACGGGCGGCATGAATACGCCCCGAACCGATACGCAGCTTGTGACCCTGCTGCTGCACGATCTGCAAGGTGAGTCATGGCGGCTCAGCCTGTCTGCGGATTGCCTTTGCTTCATCGGCAATTATCGCCGGGTGGAGGGCTTCAACGTCGACGCGATCGTGGCATTGGACGGGTTGCGCAAGAAGGGCTGAACCGCGCCTTTGCGACCTTGTATGGCGCGTCTTTCAACCTTACAGCGCGCAGCGTGACCAATCCCCGTTTCTCCTTTTCGATCGCCGCGACCGACGGCAAGGCCCGCACCGGCACCATAAAGATGCGGCGCGGCGACATCCGCACGCCTGCCTTTATGCCGGTGGGCACGGCTGCCACGGTCAAGGCGATGCGCCCTGCCGAAGTGCGCGCGACAGGCGCCGACATCATCCTGGGCAACACCTATCATCTGATGCTGCGTCCCGGCGCGGAACGCATGGCGCGGCTGGGCGGGCTGCACGGCTTCATGGGCTGGGACCGGCCGATCCTGACCGACAGCGGCGGCTATCAGGTAATGAGCCTCAGCGCGCTGACCAAGATGAGCGAGGAGGGCGTCGCCTTTTCAAGCCATATCGACGGGTCGAAGCATATGCTGACCCCGGAACGGTCGATGGAAATCCAGCGGCTGCTGGACAGCGACATCGTCATGGCGTTCGACGAGTGCACGAAAAACGGCTGCACCCATGACGAGGCAGCCAAGTCCATGGAGCGCTCCATGCGCTGGGCGAAGCGTTCGCGCGACGGCTTCGATGCGGGCGGGCAGCATGCCGCCAAAGACCACCCCGAACGAGCGGCTTTGTTCGGCATCCAGCAGGGATCGCTTGACGAAGGGTTGCGGCGGATTTCGGCGGAAAAGCTGATCGAGATCGGCTTCGACGGCTATGCCGTTGGCGGGCTGGCCGTGGGCGAGGGGCAGGAGGCGATGTTCGCCACGCTTGATTTCGCGCCGGACATGCTGCCGGTGGACAAGCCGCGCTATCTGATGGGCGTGGGCAAGCCCGACGACATCGTCGGCGCGGTGGAGCGCGGCATCGACATGTTCGATTGCGTGCTGCCGACGCGCAGCGGGCGCAACGGGCAGGCCTTTACCTGGGCCGGGCCGCTCAACATCCGCAATGCGCGCTTTGCCGAGGATATGGGTCCGCTTGATCCACGCTGCGACTGCCCGGTCTGCGCGACCTGGAGCCGCGCCTATCTGCATCATCTGGTGAAGGCGGGCGAGATGCTGGGCGCGATGCTGATGACGCAGCACAACATCCATTTCTACCAGGCGCTGATGCAGGGGATCAGGCAAAGCATAGCCGAGGGGCGGTTTGCGGGTTTCGCGGCGGATTTCCGGCGGGATTATCGGCGGGCTTGAGGGGCGAAGACGGCGTTGGGGCGGGGCGTGCGGATCGTCCCTCGCTCCAGGCCTAATCCAGCACCGTAATCGCTATCGCATAATCCCCCGTTTCCGGATCATGCTCCAGCGGCGCGCGCAACTGGCGGGACAGGCCGGTGAGAACCCGTCCATAGCGTTCCTCCAGCCGGGCGGTCATGTCCGGCGATCCGCGCAGGGCGGGCGAGAGAATGTGGAGCACCGCCCGGCCGGTGCTGCCCGGTTCCAGTTGCACCGATATCCGCATCGCGGTGCGCGGGTTGGACAGCATGGCGAGTTCGACCAGTTCGGTCAGCAGGAAGGCGATCGGCACGGCGACGTCCTGGCTGATATGCAGATTGTCGCTGTCGATCTGAATGCCGAAGCGGCGCGCTTCGGCGGGGGCGGTGCTGCGCAGACTGGCCGACAATTCGCTGATGAGCGAGCGCACGCCGACGCCGCGATGCTCCTCCAGCTCCGCATAATGGTTGCGGTGGACGACGGACAGCGCATCGACCCGGCGCTGGATCGTCGCATAGGCCTCGATCGCTTCCGTATCATGGGCAGATCGCGCGTGGAGATTGATCAGGCTGGCGATGATCTGAAGGTTGTTCTTGACCCGGTGATGGACCTCGCGGGTCAACTTGCGCTGGGTTTCCAGACCCTCCGCCATTTCCGCCTCATGGGTCGCGACATCCTCGCTGATTTCGCGGAAGGTGTCGCCCAGCGCCACGATCTCCTGCGCGGGGGTGCGGATGCGGCGCATCGGTTCCAGCACCTCGCCGGGCTGATAGGCCGCCACCGATCGGCGCAGCAGCACCAGCGGCCGGATCAGCAGGCGGTTGACCACGAACCAGCCTATCGCCGCCGCCGCGAACCACATGACCAGCGGCAGGAACAGCGAGAGCATGCGCGCAACCGTGACCGGGGGATCGCGCAGCGTCATGGTGAGGATGATGCCCGGCGAATCGAGCCGGGCCGAAAGCGTCGTGCTATGGCCGCTCGGCAAGCTGGCGGGGCGCGTGATGAGCAGGCTGTGGCGGCTATCGTGCAGGGTGATCTGCCGGTTCTGCAACGTGCCTGCCGGGTTGGTCATCGCCTCCAGATAGGCGCGCGAATAATATGCGATCGCCACGACCGCGCCGTTGCTGCTTTGTGCGCGGCTGACGAGATAGGGCGCATTGGGAAGCAACTGGGCGGGGGCGCTGCTGAAGCGCAGCGAGGGCGGCAGGCCGGTGGGCTCCGGCAAGGAGGAGCCGCATAGCCGCCGGCCTGCGCGGTCGTAAATATAATAGCGCCCCCCGCCGCGATCGTGGGAGTTCAGGAACACCGAAAGGCGCGCACACATGCCCCGATCCGGCCCGGACGTGGCGAAACTGTTGGCCGTCAGCATCAGCGCCGTACGATCCGAGGCCAGATCCGCCGATAATTTACGCGCGCTCTGGGTGACGGCGACGCGCAGCAGGGCTTCCTTTTCCAGATCGGTCGTGCGGATCGCCTGGAGCGACGCCACCAGCGCGATGAGCCCAAGCGGCAGCAGCGCCAGCGTCAGGATGAGGAACATCTTGACGCCGGTCGAATGGGAAATGTTGTTCAATCTTTGCACGAAGGAGAGAAGGGCCGGAGGAGGCGTGGCTTCGATGGGCGGCGGTGCGGGGCTTGTGTCCATTATCTGACGCTGAACATCAAACGCCGGTTTTCCCAGGAAGGCAACATCCGCCCGCCGGATTTTTCCAGAAGCGCCATATCCCCTCCGGTTGTTCTGGTCCGGCTGATCAGGGAGAGTCAGTCCAGCTTGCTGAGAAGGTCGAGCATTTCGGCGGGAATATCCTCATCCACCGCCCGCTGGTAAACGGAACGCAGGGCGTTGGCGACCTGGCCGTCATCTTTCGCCGCGGATGCGCGTTTCTTGCGGGCGACGCCGCCCTTCACGCCAGAACCCGGAGTGCTGGTGCCGACATCTTTCTTGTCCCCTCCCGTCACATCCCGTTCCGTCGTTGAAGCAACCAAAACACGCCCCTCTGCAGCCATCAATATCATGCCAGCCTGCTCTTCTTGCGGCTTTCCCCTATGACGTCAATTCAACGTCTGGGAAATCAAATCACAAAATTCCAAAGATTTCGAAAAAACCGAACGGCAGTGAAACAAATCCCCCGGTTGTTGGTTCCCTTGGCGAAGCATTTTTTGCCCGCTGGGCAGGCCGGTGCAGGAATGGGGGAGCGATTTCGGCAAGCCTGCCGAAAGCCTTTCCGTTCTGAAAGGGGGAAGGGGGGCTTGCCACATCGGCATCGTCCATCCATCCTTCCGATCCGGCGAATGTTTCGACGCATATGTTAAGCCATGACAAGGCGCCCGATGGGCTGGGAGATTTTTTACAGATGTCGCTTGGTCAGCAACTCCACCCCCACCTTCCTTTCCTGCGTCGTTATGCGCGCGCGCTGACGGGCAGTCAGGCGCATGGCGATGCCTATGTCCGTGCCACGCTCGAAGCCATTGTGGCGGCGCCGGACGAATTTCCCGCAAATGTCGACCCGCGCCTTGGCCTCTATAAAACCTTCCATGCGATCTGGTCTTCCTCCCATCTGGAAGACGGGCCGGTGCTGACCGGCGTCGACGGGCAGGAAGCGATCGCGCAGGCGCGGCTGGCCCGCCTGACGCCGCTGCCGCGCCAGGCTCTGCTCCTCACGGCGCTGGAAGGGTTCACCGTCGACGATGTCGGCTATCTCATCGGTCTGGAGAGCGATGACGTCGAGGCGCTGGTCAAGGAAGCGCTGAGCGAGATCGAGTCTCAGACCCTCGCCAAGGTGCTGATTATCGAGGATGAGCCGATCATCGCGATGGACATTGAAACCATCGTCCGCGACCTGGGCCATGAAGTGACCGCGATCGCCGTCACCCGCGAAGATGCGGTGCGCGAAGCCTTGGCGGAACGGCCGGGCCTCGTGCTGGCGGACATTCAGCTTGCCGACGATTCGAGCGGGATCGACGCGGTGAAGGATATCCTTGCCGAATTTTCCGTGCCGGTGATCTTCATCACCGCATTCCCGGAGCGTTTGCTGACAGGCGAGCGTCCGGAGCCGACCTTCCTCATCACCAAGCCTTTCCAGCGGTCCACCGTCAAGGCGGCGATTTCCCAGGCGCTGTTCTTCGACGAAGCCACGGCTCCGGCCTGATCGTTGCTGTCAGCTTTCTAAAATTAGGCCGGAAAAAGCGGGAACCCCGATCCGCGACTCGCGTTATTGATGCGTAACGATCGGGAGAAGCTTGATGGCTGAACAGGAACAGCACATTGCGACCGAAGATGCCAGAGCGGGCTCTACGCGGCATAATGTGCGTTACGTCCTGGGCATTTCGCTGACACTCGCGATCATCGTGATGATTGTGATATTATGGGGCTATTGAATGCTGCGGCAATTGGTCCTTGAGAAGAAAAAAATTGGGATGCGGACGCACATATGGCTTTGACGACTTCCGTTCATGCAGCGAGGGCGACGGCCGGTGAGGGGGTTGTTTCCATGAGCGAGGGCATAAGCCAGGATGTGGAGCGCGAAACCCTGTCGGACGCGGATTTCAAGCGCGAGCTGGCAGCCGTGATCCCGCATTTGCGCGCTTTTGGCCGGTCGCTGTCGGGCAATCGCGATGTGGCGGACGATCTGGTGCAGGAAACGCTGCTGAAGGCCTGGGCCGCGCGCAGCCGCTTCCAGGCGGGCACCAACATGCGCGCCTGGACCTTCATCATCCTGCGCAATCACTATCTTTCCCAGATGCGCCGCTCCCGTTTCCGGGGCGACTGGGACGATCTGGCCGCCGACCGCCTGCTTGCCGCGCCTGCCGGGCAGGACAAGCATGTCGAATTGTCGGACATGCAGCGCGCTTTGCTGCAATTGCCGCAGCCGCAGCGCGAGGCGCTGATCCTGGTCGGCGCGGGCGGCTTTGCCTATGAGGAGGCGGCCGAGATTTGCGGCGTCGCCGTCGGCACCATCAAGAGCCGGGTCGCGCGCGGCCGCGCTGCGCTGGAACAGATATTGGAAAATGGCGAACTGCCTTCGCGCCGCAGCCATGAAACCAGCGACACGTCGGTGCTGGACGAGATCATGGACGATGTCGACCGGTTGAGCCGTGGCCGCGAAGCCAGGGAAGTGAGCGAAGATACCGACTCCGACCTGGAATGATCTGTGTTACACTCTCCACCTCTGGATGTGAGGATCGGGAGAAGGAGAATGGACGAGGGGCGTAAGGATGAATCCTACGAACCGGCTTCCGTACCGGGCCGGTCGCGCGGCAGCTTGATCATCTTCCTTTTGGTGGCCATCGCCCTGATCCTGGCGATCGGCTTTTTCTACATGACCAAGGAACGGGATGATCGCCGGGCCGATACTCTGACGGAAGCGGCCGGGTCTGTCGACAGCGCGGCCCATGTGGTGGGCGATGCGGCGAAGAATGCGGCGGATACGCTTCGAAATCATGATTGAAGCGTCCTTGCATGCCCATGCCCGCCGACACCATTTTGCGGCATTGATAAGACATAGGCTCCCGTTCAGAAAATCTTTGTGATTGTCGTGCATTGTCCCCGGCGGTGTCGGATCGCCTTACAGCACCTGTAAGGCGATCCGGCGATGGCCTGCCCGCCGGGCGCAGCGGGAAACGCGCGACGAATGATAAGATTGTTCAAACATTATGTGCCGCATGCGGTGTTGCTGCTCGGTCTGCTGGACTTCCTGCTGCTGATCGGCGCGGCGGAAGGCGGCTGGATTTTGCGCGCGCATCAGATCGGCATGAATGTCGATCATGTAACCACGCGCATCGGGCCGCTCGTCAGCTTCGGCATCGCGATCCAGACGGCGATGATCGCCGTCGGCGTCTATGGCCCGGAGGCGCTGCAATCGATCCGTTATGCACTGGCGCGGTTGCTGGTCGCGATTTCGCTGGGCGTGCTGTTCCTGTCGGTCATGCATTTCCTGCTTCCGGACATCACGCTCTGGCGATCCAATTCGCTCTACGCCATGGGGCTGGCCATCGCTATGCTGCTGGCGATCCGCATCCTTCTGGGGTCGATGCTGGGCGGCGAGGCGTTCAAGCGGCGGCTGGTCGTGCTGGGCGCGGGCAATCGTGCCGCCCGCATCAGGGAGATTGAACAGCGCAAGGGCTCGGGCTTTCTCATCGTCGGCTATATCGCGATGAACGACGGCTCGCAGGTCATCCCCGAAGCGATCAACCGCGGCGCCATTTACAATCTCGCTGATTTCGTGGTCCGCCTGGCCGCGAGCGAGGTCGTGCTGGCGCTGGAGGAGCGGCGCAACGCGCTGCCGCTGGGCGACCTGTTGCGCATCAAGACCACCGGCGTCCATGTGAACGAGATATCGACCTTTCTGGAACGCGAAACCGGCCGCGTCGACCTGGATAGCGTGAATCCGAGCTGGCTGATCTTCTCCGACGGCTTTTCCGCCGGCCGCCGGATTTCCAGCATCGCCAAGCGGCTGTTCGACATCATCGCCAGTTCCATCCTGCTGCTGCTGACCGGCCCCATCATCCTGCTGGCGGCGATCCTGGTGAAGCTCGACAGCAAAGGCTCCGCTTTCTACCGCCAGCAGCGCGTCGGCCTGTTCGGCGAGGAATTCTGGATCGTGAAGCTGCGTACCATGCGGCAGGATGCGGAATCGTCCGGCCAGGCGGTATGGGCGGAAAAGGACGATCCGCGCATCACGCGCCTCGGCTACTGGCTGCGCAAGCTGCGCATCGACGAACTGCCCCAGACCTGGACGGTGCTGAAGGGCGAGATGAGCTTTGTCGGCCCGCGTCCCGAACGCCGCCAGTTCGTCGAGGATCTGGAACAGCATCTGCGCTATTATGCCGAGCGGCATATGGTGAAGCCCGGCATCACCGGCTGGGCGCAGATCAACTATCCCTATGGCGCGTCGATAGAGGATGCCCGGCACAAGCTGGAATATGACCTTTATTACGCCAAGAATTACACGCCCTTCCTGGACCTGCTGATCCTGATCCAGACCCTGCGCGTCATCCTCTGGCCAGAGGGCGCGCGATGAGCATGCTGCTGCAATTCGTCGGGGATTGGGGCCATGCCCTGGCCGCCGTGCTGTTCGCGGCGCTGGGCATCTTCATCCTGCGCCGCCGGGAAGAGGCGGCCGAACAGCGGCTGCTGGCCGCCGCGCTGCTGCTCACTTCCTGCTGGTCGCTCTACGTCTCCTTCGGCGGGGTGGAAAAGCCGCTGACCGGCATTGGCGAGAACATCCGCAACGCCGCCTGGCTGCTGTTGCTGTTCGCCATGCTGCGGCGGAATGGGGCAACCCGCGGAGGATCGCTGGTGGCGATCGGATCGGTTTACGCCGCCGTGGCGGGAATCATCCTGCTCCAGACCTTCACCGACCTCATCTGGCGGCAATTGCCTTCGTCCAGCGACCTGCATCGCGCACTCACCCATGTTTCGCTGGTGCTGCACATGATGACCGCGATCGGCAGCCTGATGCTGGTCCATCATCTCTACATCAGTTGGCCGACGCGGGAACGGGGGCGGGTGGCGCTGCTGCTGGGCGCGTTGGCGGCGATGTGGACCTATGATCTCAACCTCTATGCCATCGCCACCTTCGCCATGCACCGCGCCAACGAGCTTTACGCGCTGCGCGGGCCGATGATGGCGCTGCTCGCGCCAGTAATCGCGGCGGGGATGCGCAACGACATGGCGGGGCGGCTGCAATTGTCGCGCGCGCTGACCTTGCAGTCGCTCTCGCTGGCGGCGATCGCGCTGTATGTCGTGGTGCTGGCGGCAGCGGCGGTGCTGGTGGAACTGGTCGCCGGCCCCTATGCGCGGGTCGTCGAAATCGGCTGCGTCTTCTTCATGGCGGTCAGCGCCTTGGTGCTGCTCCCCTCCCGCCGGATACGCGCCTTCTGGAAGGTGCAGGTGGCCAAGCATTTCTTCCAGCACCGCTATGATTATCGCACTGAATGGATGCGCTTCGGTGACACGATAGGGCGTCCGGGCGACAATGCCCTGCCTTTGGGAGAGCGGGTGGCGAAGGCGGTGGCCGACATCACCGATTCCCCCGCCGCCGTGCTGATGCTGCGGGCGGAGGATGGCGCGCTGGCGTTCGAGACGCAGTGGAATTGGCCCGGCGAGATGCCCGATGGGGCAGTGGTGCCCGCACCGCTCGCCGCACTGATCGAACAGAGCGGCTGGATCATCGACATCGATCGCCCGCCAAGCGGCGCGGGAGAAATCAGCGCGCCCGGCTGGATGAGCCTCGATCGCCGCGCCTGGGCGCTGGTGCCGCTCATTCATTTCGGTCGGCTGATCGGTGCCATCCTGCTCGCCCGGCCGCCGATCGACCGGCGGCTCGACTGGGAGGATTTCGACATGCTGCGCGCCGCCGGACGGCAGGCCGCCAGCTATCTGAGCGAGGCGCAGGGGCAGCAGGCGCTGGACGATGCCCAGCGTTTCGAGGAGTTCAACCGCCGCTTCGCCTTCATCATCCATGACGTGAAAAATCTGGTGAGCCAGCTTTCGCTGCTCGCCCGCAATGCGGAGCGGCATGCCGACAATCCGGACTTCCGCGCTGACATGGTGCTGACGCTGCAAGAGTCGGTGGGCAAGATGAACGACATGCTTGCCCGCCTGTCGCAACATAACAAGGGCCGGGCGGAAGAACCGCGTCCCATGGCGCTGCTCGAGGTGGCGCAGCAGGTGGCGCGCACCCGTTCGCGCCAGCATGAGATACGCGTCACGGGCGATGCGCCGCAGGTGCTGGCCGATCCGGCGCGGGTCGAGCAGATCGTGATTCATCTGCTCCAGAACGCAATCGACGCCAGCAGGCCCGATAGTCCTGTGGAATTGCGTCTGTCGGTTGAGGCCGAAAATGCAGCGTTAGACGTCGTGGACCAGGGCCGGGGCATGACTGCGGAATTCATCCGCCGCGAGCTGTTCAAGCCCTTTTCGTCCAGCAAGACGGGTGGTTTCGGTATCGGCGCGTTCGAGGCGCGGGCGCTGGCCCAGGCCATGGGTGGCCGGATCGACGTGGAAAGCAAGCCGGGGGTGGGGAGCCGTTTCACGCTGCGCCTGCCGCTGGCCTCGGGGGAAGAATTTAGGGGGAAGGCCGCCTGATGAGCGACATGCGACCGAAATTGCTGATCGTCGAGGATGATCCGGGGCTTCAGCGGCAGTTGCGCTGGGCCTATGAGGAATATCAGCTTTTCATCGCGGGCGACCGCGAGGAAGCGATCGAAATGCTGCGCGAGCAGGCGCCCGATGTGGTGACGCTGGACCTGGGTCTGCCGCCCGATCCCGACGGCACCAGCGAGGGTTTCGCCACGCTGGCGGAAATCCTGCGGATCAAGCCTGATACGAAGGTCATCGTGGCATCCGGCCATGGCGCAAGGGAAAGCGCGCTCCATGCCATTTCGGGCGGCGCTTATGATTTCTATCAGAAGCCGGTCGACATCGATGAGCTGGGCCTGATCGTCCGCCGCGCCTTCCACGTCCATGCACTGGAAAAGGAAAATGCGCGGCTGGCCGAAACCGCGCCGGAGGGCGGGCGCGTGCTGGGCCGCCTGATCACCGCCGCGCCGGAAATGATGAAGGTCGCCCGCACCATCGAGCGGGTCGCGGGGGCGGACGTCTCCGTCCTGCTGCTGGGGGCGAGCGGCACCGGCAAGGAATTGCTGGCGCAGGGGCTGCACGATGCCAGCCCGCGCCGCGAGGGTGCCTTTGTCGCGATCAACTGCGCGGCGATCCCGGAGACGCTGCTGGAAGCGGAACTGTTCGGGCATGAGAAGGGCGCCTTCACCGGCGCGATCAAGACCACGCCGGGCAAGATCGAACTGGCGCAGGGCGGGACGCTGTTCCTTGATGAAGTGGGCGACATACCGCTGGCTTTGCAGGTCAAGCTGCTGCGTTTCCTGCAGGAGCGGGTGATCGAGCGGATCGGCGGGCGCCAGCCCATATCGGTTGACACGCGGATCGTGTGCGCCACGCACCAAAATTTAGAGGAAATGATCGCGGCGGGCAGCTTCCGCGAGGATCTTTACTACCGGCTGGCCGAGATCGTGGTGCGCATTCCCGCGCTTCGGGAGCGGCCGGGCGATCCGGCGCTGCTGGCGCGGCATTTCCTCAACCGCTTCGCCAAGGATATGAATCCGCAGGTCAAGGGTCTCGCGCCCGATGCGCTGGCGGCGCTCGATGGCTGGGGCTGGCCCGGCAATGTGCGTGAGCTGGAGAACCGGATGAAGCGCGCTGTCATCATGGCGGATGGCAAGCATGTCACCGCCGCCGATCTCGATCTGGACGGGGATCGGGCCGAAGGGGGTGATGCGGTGAACCTCAAGGCGGTACGGGAAATGGCCGACCGCCGCGCGATCCGCCGGGCGATTGCGCGAACGGATGGGAATATTTCAGGCGCGGCGAAGGTGCTGGGGATCAGCCGGCCGACGCTCTATGATTTGTTGAAGCAATATCGGATGCAGAATTGAGGGTTCTTCCGATTGGCCCAAAAATGCAACGTGCTCCTGCGCAGGCAGGAGTCCAGTCCCGTCCTTTGGGGATTATCGCGCCGTTTGAACTAGGCTCCTGCCTTCGCAGGAGCACGGCGTGCTGGTCCTAAACCCTCTCAACTCCCAGATCCGCCGCGCTGATCCCCAGCCGCCTGATCTGCTCCGCCACCGGAGGCCACACGGCATCCAGGAATCGCGCCCGTTCCATATCCCGCAGCCGCCGCGTGGCGCCGTCCGCGACGAACATGCCGACGCCGCGCTTCACCACGACCAGTTCGTCATCCTGGAAACATTGATAGGCCTTGGCCACCGTCAGCGGATTGGCGCCCTGTTGCGCGGCCAGGGCGCGCACTGAAGGCAGCATGTCGCCGTCTCGAAATTCCCCGTCCAGAATCGAGGCGGCGATGATCTCCCGCAGGCGGAGATAGACGGGTTTGGAGTCGTCGGCCATGGTGCATCAGTGCCATAATACAGCCGTGCGGGTCAAGCCACGCTCTTGCGCCATGTCAGGCTGGATACGTAACTATCTATCCCAAACGGAAACTATATTGTCATATTCTGGCCGGGGCCGTTCTTCCTGTTCTCTTCCCGGCGTACCGATGAAGACGAAGCCCGCGATCCGTTCCTTGCCCTTTGCGAAGGCTGCCCGCACATCCTCATTATAGCAGGCCCAGCCGGTCAGCCAACCGCCAGCAAAGCCCAGGGCATGGGTCGCGTGGAGCAGGTTCATGATCGCCGCCCCTGCCGACAATTCCTGTTCCCAGAGCGGAATCTTGCTGCCCTCCACCGGCGCGGAAAGCGCGACGACCAGCGTCGGAGCCTGATGCGCGAACTGGTGCATCGCCTCTATTTCCAGCCGGCCCGCATCCGGCTTTTCGGCACGATAGGCGGTCTCCAGCAGCGCGGCGAGAGCCTCGCGCTTTTCCAGCGGCACGATCACGAAGCGCCAGGGCGTCAGCTTGCCATGATCGGGCGTGCGCTGCGCCACCTCCAATATCGTGCGGAGCTGGTCGGCATCCGGTCCCGGCGCGATCAGGTCGCGGGGCTTGCCGGATCTGCGGGTCTGGAGAAGCGAGAGCGGAGAGCTGAGGTCATTGAACATGGCGCTCCAGATGGCTCGCCCGCTGATCGGACGCAAGGGCATGGCCGCTCTTTGACAGATGAATAATTTCGGCTCTAGGCTGGCGGCGACAAGGGGTGCGTTCCGCAGGCCCCGCAACAAGATAGGATAAGGGGCCGGATGGCGACCTCCGTTACAACCGCCGCCGGGGCAGGGGCGGGCACAGGCAAGACCTGGCTCGGCCATCCGCGTGGGCTGTTCCTGCTGTTTTTCGTGGAGATGTGGGAACGCTTCTCCTTCTACGGCATGCGCGCGCTGCTGATCTTCTACCTGACGCAGCATTTCCTCTTTTCCGACCGCGACGCCAGCTACGCCTATGGCGCCTATATGTCGCTCATCTATATTTCGCCGCTGATGGGCGGCTATCTGGCGGATCGCTATCTCGGCCAGCGTAAGGCGGTGCTGTTTGGCGGCGTCGTGATCGCCATCGGGCATATCATCCTTGGCATGGAAAGCGACGATGCGGGCGCCATGGGCCTTGGCCTGTTCTGGTTCGGCCTGGCGACGGTGATCACCGGCACCGGCTTCCTCAAATCCAGCGTGTCGGCGCTGGTGGGGCAGCTCTATCCGCGTGACGATATGCGGCGCGACCCGGCCTATACGATCTTCTACATGGGCATCAATCTGGGCGCGACCATCGGTCCGGTCATTTGCGGCTATCTGGGTCAGACATGGGGCTGGCATTGGGGTTTCGGCGCGGCGTCGGTCGGCATGATCGCGGGCGTCATCGGCTTCATGCTGTGCAAGCCGCTGCTACAGGGCCGGGGAGAGCCGCCCGATCCAGCGCGCCTGAAGGAGCGCGTCGGCGGCGTCATCAGCCGCGAATGGCTGGTCTATCTGTCCAGCCTGGCGTCGATCGCGCTTTGCTGGTTCCTGATCCAGAGCCACGCAGTCGTCGGCTGGATGCTGGCGGCGGCGAGCGTCGCCGTCGTGCTGTACATCCTCTGGGAGGCTTTTGGCCGGATGGAGCGGATCGGCCGCGACCGGATGCTGGCGGCGCTGTTCCTGCTGGTCATCAACCCGATCTTCTGGGGCCTGTACGAGCAGACCGGATCGTCGCTCAGCCTGTTCACCGATCGCTACACGAACCGGCATATATTGGGTTTCCATGTCCCGGCGTCGATGTTCCAGTCGGTCAACGCCGCCTATATCCTGATGTTCGGGCCTGTGATCGCGGGTTTGTGGATCTGGCTGGCGAAGCGGGGATGGGAACCCTCCACCCCGGCCAAGTTCGGCATTGCACTGGCGCTGGTCGGCGCTGGCTTCCTGATCCTGGTGGCGGGGACCGGCGCGCCCGGCACGCTGACGCCGGTGCTGTTCATCTTCCTGCTTTATCTCTGCCACACGCTGGGCGAACTCTGCCTGTCGCCGGTCGGCCTTTCCGCCATGTCGAAGCTGGCGCCGTCGCGCATGATCGGCCTGATGATGGGCATCTGGTTCTTGGCCATGGCGCTGGGCGAATATGCCGCCGGGTTGATCGCGGCGGCTACGGGCGGAGAGGGGGGAGCGGCCTCCCGTGGCGATGTGCTGGCGGTCTACAGCCAGATCGGCTGGTGGTCCGTGGGCGCGGGCCTGGTGGTGATGGCGCTGGCGCCGCTGGTGAAGCGGCTGATGCACAGCGATCGCTTTGGAGAGGAAAACGCCTGAACGGGCGTTACTGCGTCGCCCCCCAGATATCGCTTTCGCGGATGAAGCCCTTCTGCCCGCCGACATCGAACGCGCACCAGCCCTTGCCGCAGGAGGAAAGCCGCCCCACCACGCCCTTCTGCGCGCGGAAGAGAGGACGGGCATCCTCGCGGGGGGAATTGCGCATCGGCGCGATGCCGGCAGTGACGATGGCGGTGGGCGTGTCGCTGAGCAGCCGGACATGCATCCAGCCCTGGGTGCCGGTGGAATCCTCGATCTTGCGCCACAGGCCCAGCACCTGCACCACCTTCACCGGCAGGTCGCGGCGGCGATAGACCCAGTTGGACGGGTAATCCAGGCTCGGCCCCACGCGCATGCGCGCCTCGGCCTGCGTCAACGACGCCCAATAGGGAACCGGCTTCGCAGGCGCGGCCCATGCCCCGCCCGTCCAGCACAGCGCGGCGACGATGCCCGCGCCCAGATAGCCCTTCATGCCCATATATTCCCCATCATGCGACCCCGCGACCATAGCCGCTCGCGCCTATGACCGACAACCGCTCTCTTGCACATTGGGGATAAGCGCTTGACCATCGCGCTTACGAAGAATAGCGGCCAGACATGGCCAAGAAACCGCGCCCCGCCAAGCCGCGCGTCATCGTCACGCGCCGCCTGCCTCCCAATGTCGAGGCGCGCATGGCCGATCTGTTCGATACAGTCTTCAATATCGGTGACGTGCCGATGGATCGCGCCGCGCTGACCCGCGCCATGGCGCAGTGCGACGTGCTGGTGCCGGCCGTCAGCGATCAACTGGACGCGGCGTTGATCGAGGCTGCGCCGGAGCGGCTGCAACTGATCGCCAGCTTCGGCAGCGGCGTCGACCATATCGACCTCAACGCAGCGCGGAAGAAGGGGATCATCGTCACCAACACGCCCGGCGTGCTGACCGAAGATACCGCCGACATGACGATGGCGCTGATCCTGACCGTGCCGCGCCGCCTGGCCGAAGGGGAAAAGCTGGTGCGTTCCGGCGCCTGGGCCGGCTGGAGCCCATCGGGGATGCTGGGCCATCGCATCGGCGGCAAGCGGCTGGGCATCATCGGCATGGGCCGCATCGGCCGCGCCGTCGCCCGCCGGGCCGTGGCGTTCGGCCTTTCCATCGCCTATCACAATCGCCACCGCCTGCCCTTCGAAGTGGAGCAGGAATTGCAGGCGCATTGGTATCCGGATGTGGATTCACTGCTGCGCGACTGCGACATCGTTTCCATCCATTGTCCGCTCAATGCCGACAGCCGGTGCATGATCGATGCGCGGCGGATCGCGCTGATGCGGCCTGATGCCTATCTGATCAACACGTCGCGCGCCGAGATCACGGATGAAGCGGCGCTGATCACCGCGCTTGCCGAAGGACGGCTCGCAGGAGCGGGGCTGGACGTCTATACCCATGAGCCGGCGGTCGATCCGCGGCTGCTGGACCTCTCCAACGTCGTGCTGTTGCCGCATATGGGGTCTGCGACGTTCGAGGGACGCGACGCCACCGGGGCGCGGGTGATCGCCAATATCCGGAGCTGGGTCGACGGTCACCGGCCACCCAATCAGGTGCTGGAAGGCTGGGTCTGAACCTGTCGCCGGTGGGATGGTGGAAAGGGTGGAGAGCGGACGCTTCCTGTTTTGTCATTCCCGCGAAGGCGGGAATCCATCTCCCAGCGTTGCATCAAGCGGTTAGGTCAGGAGATGGATCCCCGCCTTCGCGGGAATGACGAACTTCGAAAATGTCCGGAAATGGCCGTTACCGGAAGTGTTTCCAATCTCCAGGTCGCTTACTGCCTCAGCCTCTCAATCGCCTGAGCGAGCGCGACATAGAGCTTGCCCATATCCGACGATAGGATCGCAACGCCCAGCGCATTGCCGTCGCGGGCCGACAGGATGATCCGCAGCATCGATTCGAAATCGTGGATATAGCGGTTCACATGTTCCTGAAATTCAGGATCATTGTCGTAATGCAGGGCTATTTCGCGGGACTCGCCGGCGTCCAGCAGCTTGACCGCGCGCCGGGTGAAGACGCCGCGATCGCCCTTCAGATAGGCTGACCAGGCCGAATCCGTCACATCGTTGGACAGAATCTTGGACACGTCGATCGCCGTGCTGTTCAACGATTCGATGATCAGAGCGGAGCGGCGCGCAAAATGGTCGCGGTCGCGATCTTCGGTGGCGCGTTCGGCCTCTTCGATCCGCGCTTCGACGCTGGCGCTGGTGTCAGCGATGGTCAGAAGCTGGCGGGTCAGGCGATCGGAGGCCTGATGAGCGGCCTTCACGGCTTCCTCGGCCACCTTGGCGACCATCTCGATTTGCGCCGTGACCTTTTCACCTATGGCGCGCCGCATCGCTTCTTCGCTCGCGTCGGCAAGCGCCTCGGCCGCTTCGGGAATGGCTCGGCTGAGCGCCTGACGAGCGCGCTCGGCCGCCTGGTCGGCGGTGTCCTTGACGCGCAGCAGGGCGGTGACGAGCAGCGGGCCTGCGCCTTCGGTGATGCGGGTGGCGTCCTGATGCGCATTGTCGAGCGCGGTGCGCAGCTTTTCCACCAGCTCGCGATTGGCGTCGACGCCGCTCTGCGTGCTTTCCAGCCATTCGGTCAGGCGGCGGCCCTGGCCGCGCAGCAGTTCTTCCGCTTCCTGGGTGCGGCCGAGCAGCGCCTCGGAAATCGCCTCCAGCCGCTCCATTTCCGGCGCGGCGCTGTCGAGCAGGGTACGGCTGGTCTCGATTCGCCCGTTGAACCGCTGAAGCGCTGCGGGGAAGGTTTCATCAAGTTCGCGCACGCTGGAATCGAGCGCCATCATCAGCGTCTCCGCGCTGCCGATCAGCCTTTCGGCGGTCAGTCCGCCGGCGGCCAGCGCCGAGTCGATGCGTTGCGTTTCGGCGGTCAGACGGCTCAACGCCTCGGTCAGCCGCTCGTTGCGGGCCAGCGCAGATTGTTCCATCGCCGCGAAACGGGATTGTGCGGAATCGACCGCATCGTCGAGGCTGCCCTGCAGGCCGGAGACGAGCGCCCGCTGACCCTGCACCAGATCGTTGATCTGGTGCAGGCGGCTTTCGATTTCGCCCACATGATCCGCAAGATTGGTGACGGTTTCATCGCCAATGGCGGCGATGCTGTTGCGCGACCGGGCGATCAGCGTCTCCAGCGCCTCGGTCTGACGGGCGATGCCGTCGTCCGTCAACCTGATGCCTTCATGGGTTTGCGCAATGGCGGCTTCGACCCGCTGGCGCAGTTCCGCCTCGACGGTCTCGGCATCGCGAGACAGGATTGTGAGCGCGGACTGGCTGGTCGCGGCGATCCCGGCCTGCGCGCCTTCGATCAGCGATTTGAGCGACAGAGCCTGAGCCGTCAGATTGGCATCGACCGCCGCCATGGTTTCCTGCGCCCGGCCATGGGTGGTTTCCAGGCGATGCAGCACGTCGATTTCGACGCGGTTCAATTCCTGCGTCAGAAGGGCGATGACGGACTCAGTCGTCTCCGCGATGTCCGCCTTCGTTCGATCCGTCAGCCCGCTCAGGACGACAGACTTCTGCTCGATGTCGAGCCAGCTTTCCTCCATCGCCTTGCGGGCGCTTTGCGTTGTCGCTTCGATCCGGCCCGAAGCCAAGTCCGCCATGCCCGTGACCTCCTGCGTGGCGGAACGGGTGGCTTCCTGTAGCTGGGTGAGCTGGCTCGACAGGCTCTTGGTCGCGGACAGCGTGCGCGCGCGGGCGTCGTCCGACAGTTCGCCCAGCGCATGCAGCCGCGCCTCCAACGCGTCGATGCGTTCCGACAGCGCATGGCCATTGTCGATGATCTGCGCCGACACGCGGGTGGCGCGATCCTCCAGTTCGGGGATCGATGCGATCAGCGTTTCCATCCGCTGGACCAGGGCCAGTCCGGCGCGTTCGGCGGCTTCGGCGCGTTCGGCGGTGCTGTTGGCGCGGCTCGCGATCAGTTCGGCCGACGCTTCCATATTGCTGCTGGCCGCCGCGCCATAGCTGTCGAGCAGTTCCGCCTGATCCTGCATGGTCTGGCGCGCCGTCTCCAACTGACCGGCGATTCGGCCGAGGCGCAGTTCGAGCAGTTCCGCCTCGGTCCTGAGAGCCTGGGCGGTGTCGAGATAGCGGCGGGATTCGCTGCGGCTGTTCCGCAGCAGCAGCAGATAGCAGACGCCGAGCAGGATGAGCGGCACCAGGATCGTCGCGACCAGGCTCGGCCAGGCCGCCGGCCCCGCCCGCCATTGCCCGGACGAAAGCGTGGCCCAGCCGGCAAAGCCGATCCAGGCGATGCCTGCGGCTAGCAGCGCCCATTGGGTGCCGCGCACGCCGCGCTCGCCATTTTCGATGGGGATGCCTTCGTCCTCCAGATCCAAAACGGCCTGTTTCAATAGCAAGCTGTCGTCTGCCCGCGCCGTGTCATCGGCCGCTGCGTCCTTGTCCCGCCAGAATTCGACGATTGTGCTGCCCCCATTCATGGTTGCTATCCTAGCAGCTTTTACGCGCACGAAAATGCCCTGTTACCAAAACTTAACGCAAGCCAGATAGCGTTGACCCCATGTCCTATGACCCAGGCGCCCTGAATGCGGCTTTGGCCGCTGCTGTCGGTGACGACAGGCCGTTGATTGAGGATCTGCGCGTCGCCTTCATGGAAAGCGCGCAGCGGCATCTCGATTTGCTCGGGCGCGCCCGTTGCGACGCCAATTGGCAGCTTGCCGCATGGCGGCTGAAAGGGCTGGCGGCCAGTTTCGGCCTTACCAGCCTGATGACCATGGCCGATGAAGCGGTCGACGCCGCGCCCGGCGATCCGCGCATCCTGCGGCGCTTGCGGGCGTTGATTGACGATCTTGCGCGGGGGTGATGCGTGACGCTGCTTGCGTGAACGCGTCCGCCTTGTAACAAGGTGGCAGAACAACGATCGGGTCGGTTTCATCACGCATGACTTTTGCGGCTATTCTCAGCGCGAGCCGGGCCGGTGGCGATTCGGCCGGGTCGCTGCGCGGCAGTCTGCATTTCGCCGGGCAGACGCTGGTGGAATATCAGGCGCGGCAGGCCGTGCGCGCGGGCGCCGACCGGGTGATGATCCTGGTCAGCGTCATCACCCCGGCTCTGTCGCAGGTGGTCGACCGGCTGTCGGCGGACGGCATTGCCGTCGCGCTGGTGCGGGACATGGTGTCGATGGTGCGCGATGCGCCGCGTGACGCCGATACGCTGCTGGTCGCGGATGGAGCGATCATCGGACAGAACTATTTCGAGGCGATGGCGGGCCATGAGGGCAATGCCCTGCTGGTGACGGACGACAGCCGCGCCAGCGCGCCGTTCGAACGGATCGATGCCGGTCAGCGCTGGGCAGGGTTGGCGCGGGTCAGCCCGGACCTGTTGTTCAACACGCTCGACATGATCGGTGACTGGGATCTGGCGCTGACCCTGGTGCGGGCCGCGGTGCAGGCCGGGGCGCGGCGGGTCACCGTGCCGCAGGACGATCTGCTGGAAGGCCGGGTGGCGCTGGTCGAGGCGCAGGAACAGGCCGATCTGGCGGCCCAGGCGGTACTCTCCCACGGGCCGCGGCAACGGCGGGTAAGGGGCGCGGCGGAACATTATCTGCTGGGTCCGGTCGCGCGGTTGATCAGCCCGGCGTTGATGCGCATGCAGGTTCCCGCCCTGCAGGTGCGGATCGCGGCCATGGCGCTGGGTGCGATCGCGCTGGTGCCGATCGAACTGCTTTGGACCGGGGCGGGCTTTTGCCTGTTGCTGCTGTCGCTGTTGATGGCGGAAACCGCCGACCGGCTGGACGAAATGGCGTTGCGGCCGCTGCCCATGGGCTGGACGGCCTTTGTCGCGCCCGCTTTCGCGGTGGGCGGGATAGCGCTGGCGGCGCAAGGCGCCACGCCGCTTTATCTGGCGCTGCTGCTGGCGATCATCCAGTTGGCCGACCGCGGGCAAAAGATGGGCGCGGCGCGGCCGTGGACGATCTTTACCCCTGCCAGCGCGCTGCTGCCGTTGCTGGCGGGGGCGCTCTTGGGCGTGCTGCCGCTGATGTTCGATCTTGCGATGCTATGCGCCATTGCCTCTGCCGGAGCGATGATCCTGCTGCGGCGGGTTTGAGCGATTTTGCTCGTTACGGTTTAGTGCATTTTAACGACGTGCCATTATGCTGGCCGATATGAGCGCCTTTTCGTCCCTGATCGGACCGACCCAGGCGGACTGCTGGCCAATGGCGCAAGTCATGGCGGGCATGTCCGCCGTTCCTGTTGGTCATGCCATTGATCTGGCGTTTTTCTTTCCCGATGAGGGGCGGGAGCGGCACGATGCGCTGGTGGCGGAAACCCGGCGGCATCTGGGCGGATGCCTGACCGCGATCGAGATCGGATTGCGCTTGGCGCTGGAGGAAACGCCCGAAATCGCAGCAGCCCTGGCGCAATGGCCGCGGCCTGTCTGCTGGCCGACCCTGCGCGCGCAGCCGACCCTGCTGGGACCGGCGCTACTCGCCCATATGCAGATGCGGGGCGGGATCAGCCTGATGCTGCGCCAATTTGGCGTGTCCGATGGCAACGCTGGCGGCGAATCGGAAGCGGAGTCGCTGTTTCCCGCCGACGATCCTGCCTTGGGGAATGCGCTGGCGGCGCTGATGTTGGCCGAGGGGCGATGGCTGATGACGGCGGCGGAGGATCAGCCGATGCAGCCCGATCTGCCTGCGGATTTTTTCGCGGAATTGCTGTGGACGGCGGCGGCTTGCCTGGCGGCGATCGTCCAGCGGAGCGGCCTGATGGAGCCCGAGGCGGTGTTGCCCTTGGTCGAAGCGGCGGCGCAGCGGCTGCTCGCGCGGCATGATGAGGCTTTGGGACCGATTGCGGCGGCCGACAGGCTGGTCCGTCAACTGGGCGATGGGGCAGACGCGCCGGAATTGATGGGCGCGGCGCTGGGGCAGAGGCAATTTCTGTTGTTTGCGGCGCTGGCCGGACGGCGGTTGCGGATGGAGAGCGCGCAGGTCGCTGACATATTGGTCATGGGGCCGGTGGGACAGGTCGCCGCGCTCTGCCGCGCCCTCGGGGGATCGGATGCAGATTACCGGCATTTGCTGCTGGCGTTGCGGCCGGTGCGGCCGTCCCTGTCCGACGCGGCGATTGTCGGGGAAGCGGTGCGCTATCAGGATCTCACCATGGCGCAGGCGGATGCGGCGGTGAACGCCCTGCGCGCGCCCGCGGCGCTGCGGGCCAAGCTCGATCATCTGCTGCGGATTAGCGGTTGATGAACATGCCGGCGCATCCTGCCATCATCCGGGCGACAGTCGCTGCGGACGGTCGGCTGCTGAGTGCGGATGCGCCCTTGCTCGCCTTGCAGCAGGAGGCAGGGGGGGATTTGGGAACTATGCTGGCGATCCCGCAACTGGCGGCGATGGTTCGGCTGGCTGGACATCTGGGAATCGCGCTGTCGCGGCCTGTCGTCGCTGCGGCGGAACGCGGCGATATCGACATGTGGGTGCGCGCCAGGCCGGAAGCGGAACTGGTTCAGCTTGCCGTCATCGATTGGCATGAGCGGCAGCCGGCTGTCGCGCCGGTCGATCTGATGCGGCGGGATACCCACATCGCCGCCCTGTCGGACGGCTGGACATGGCAGATCGACACGCAATTGCGGTTCCAGATGGTGCTGGAGGGCTTTGGCGAAGAGGGCGCGCTGCCTTCGGCGGCGCCCGTGCCGGGCAGCCGCTTCACCAGCTATTTCGAATTGCGTCCGGATGCGGACGGCGATCTGTCGATCCTGCGCGGCTTTGCCCAGCGGCGCGCCTTTCGCGATCAGGTTGCGGCGCTGACCGGCGATGCTGCGCAGCGCTTCATGCTGTCGGGCTTTCCGATGTTCGATCTGGCCGGGCAATTGGTGGGCTATCGCGGGAAGGCGCTGCCGCTGGATCGCGCAGTGGCGGCGCCACTCGCCGCGCCGGAGCCGGTGGTGTTCTATCCCGCCGAGTTCGGCAAAAGGCTGGACCGCTCGTTGCGCCAGCCTTTGGGCCGGATCATCGCCAATGCGGATTCGATCGGTGCGCAATTGGAAGGGCCGTTGCGGCCGGATTATGTCGGCTATGCCCATGACATATCGGCGGCGGGGCGGCATTTGATGGCGCTGATCGACGATCTGGCCGATCTGCAAGCGATCGACCGGCCCGATTTCAGCGTGATAGCCGAAGAGATCGATCTGGCCGACATAGGGAGACGGGCCGCCGGGCTGTTCCTGGTCAAGGCGCTGGATCGCGGGATTTGCGTGGTGGCGCCCGCGCCGGAGGTGAAGCAGCCTGCGGTCGGGGAATTCCGCCGTGCCTTACAGATATTGATGAACCTTGTCGGCAATGCGGTCCGCTATGCGCCCGAAGGATCGACCGTGCGGATCGAGACTGGCCGGGAAGCCGGGCAAGCCTGGATTGCGGTGCTGGACCGGGGGGATGGCATTCCCGCGGACAGCCGTGAGCGCATCTTCGACAAGTTCGAGCGACTGGGCCGCAGCGATGCGGGCGGCAGCGGATTGGGGCTTTATATTTCGCGGCGTCTGGCGCGAGCGATGGATGGAGATATCCGCATCGACGACGCGCCGGAAGGGGGCGCGCACTTTACGCTTTTGCTTCCTGTTTTTGCGGGGTAGCCAAGGGGAAGGGCCGGTAGCGGACGTTCTGTTCCGCGCTGTTTTCCTTGAAGCGCAGCGTGCTCCTGCGAAGGCAGGAGTCCAGTTCCTACGGTGCGATGATCCACAAGCGGCGGAACTGGGTTCCTGCCTTCGCAGGAACACGGATGCGCTCAATGGCAGCTAATGGCTATTTTTGTAAAACATCACATGTTCCGGCTGAAAAAAAACGGCGCCTATCGGGCGCCGTTTCTCTTTTCTCATTGTCAGCGCCGCTTAGCGCTTTTCGACCGGGACATAGTCGCGCTGCGCGGGTCCAGTGTAGAGCTGGCGCGGACGGCCGATCTTCTGCGCGGGGTCCGAAATCATTTCGTTCCACTGCGCGACCCAGCCGACGGTGCGGGCGAGCGCGAACAGCACGGTGAACATCTCGGTCGGGAAGCCGATGGCCGAGAGGATCACGCCCGAATAGAAGTCGACATTCGGATAGAGCTTCTTTTCGACAAAATAAGGATCGTGAAGCGCGATCTGCTCCAGTTCCTTCGCCACGTCGAAGATCGGGTCGTTCACGCCCAGCTTGGCCAGAACATCCTTCGCGGTCTTCTGCATCACGGTCGCGCGCGGATCGTAATTCTTGTAGACGCGGTGGCCAAAGCCCATCAGGCGGAACGGATCGTCCTTGTTTTTGGCGCGGGCGATATATTCGGGAATGCGATCGACGGTGCCGATTTCGCGCAGCATGTTGAGCGCCGCTTCGTTCGCGCCGCCATGCGCCGGACCCCAGAGGCAGGCGATGCCGGCAGCGATGCAGGCGAAGGGATTGGCGCCCGACGAACCGGCCAGACGCACGGTCGAGGTCGACGCATTCTGTTCATGGTCGGCATGGAGCGTGAAGATCTTGTCCATCGCATCGACGATGACCGGATCGGGCTCATATTCTTCCGCCGGGACGGAGAAGGTCATGCGCAGGAAGTTGGCGGTGTAGCTCAAATCGTTGCGCGGATAGACGAAGGGCTGACCCACCGAATATTTATACGCCATGGCCGCGATCGTGGGCATCTTGGCGATCAGGCGGTGGCTGGCGATCTTGCGCTGTTCCGGATCGTTGATGTCGGTCGAATCATGGTAGAAGGCCGACAGCGCGCCAACCACGCCGCACATGATCGCCATCGGGTGCGCGTCGCGGCGGAAACCGCGGTAGAAGGTGGTGAGCTGTTCATGCACCATGGTGTGGCGCGTGATCGTGCGGGTGAAATCCTCCAGCTCCTTCTTGGACGGCAGTTCGCCGTTGAGGAGCAGGTAGCTGACTTCCATGAAGGTCGACTGCTCGGCAAGCTGGTCGATCGGATAGCCGCGATGCAGCAGCACGCCGGCGTCGCCATCGATATAGGTCAGGCCCGAATCGCAGCTCGCGGTCGAGGTGAAGCCCGGATCATAGGTAAACATGCCGGTGTTGGCGTAAAGCTTGCGAACATCGATGACCTGCGGGCCGACCGTGCCATTCAGAATGGCATAGTCTTTCGCGTCGCCTCCGACGGTCAAAGTGGCATTATTATCCGACATGCTGTTCTCCTGATACTTCAATCGGCCGATGCGTGCCTCACAGCGGCCAATCGTTCCAAGCTCTCCGCCTTCCCCAAAAGGAAAAGGACGTCGAAAATTCCCGGCGAAACCGTGCGACCGGTCAGCGCCGCGCGCAAAGGCTGCGCGACCTTTCCAAGCCCGAGGCTGGCATCCTCTGCCACGCGGCGTATTGCTTCCTCGATCGCTTCGACCGTCCAGGACTGGATGGGTGCAAGAGCGTCGGCTGTCTGTCCCAGCAGCGCGCGCGCCGAGTCGTCTAGCAGAGCAAGAGCCTTCTCGTCAAAATCGAGCGGGCAATTTTTGAACAAGAATTCGGCCCCCTCCGCAATTTCGTTAAGCGTCTTGGCGCGGGGTTTCAGCGACGCCATGGCGTCGGTCAGCAGCTTTTCGGCGCCTTCGGGCAAGGGAGTGCCCAGCCTTTCCCCGATTCGCGGCGCGACCAGCGCAGCCAGGCGCGCATCATCGGCTTCGCGCAGATAATGGCCGTTCAGATTTTCCAGCTTCTTGATGTCGAAGCGTGAAGGTGAGCGGCCGACGCCCGTGATATCAAAAAGTTCGACGGCGCGGTCGAGGGAGATGATCTCTTCATCGCCATGGCCCCAGCCGAGTCGCAGCAGATAGTTGAGCACCGCTTCGGGCAGCATGCCCATTTCGTCGCGATAAGCGTCAACGCCCAGCGCGCCGTGGCGCTTGGAGAGTTTCGCGCCATCCGATCCGTGGATCAGCGGGATATGGGCGTAGACTGGCTCTTCCCAACCCATGGCTTTGATGATGCCAAGCTGGCGGAACGCATTGTTGAGATGGTCGTCGCCGCGAATGACATGAGTGACGCCCATGTCATGATCGTCGACCACCACGGCCAGCATATAAGTAGGCGTGCCGTCGGAGCGCAGCAGGATCATATCGTCCAGCTCCGCATTTTGGACGACGACGCGGCCCTGCACGGCGTCCTCGATCACCGTTTCGCCTTCGCGCGGCGCTTTCAGGCGGATGACGAAGGGTGCGCCTTCAGGCGCCTCCTCGATCGAGCGGTCGCGCCAGCGCCCGTCATAGCGCATGGGTTGCTTCGCGGCGCGCTGCTGCTCGCGCAGTTCCGCCAGTTCCTCGGGCGACGCATAGCAGCGATAGGCATGACCGGCGGCGAGCAACTGGTTCGCCACTTCGGCATGGCGGGGGGTGCGCTCGAACTGGAAGACCGCGGGTTCGTCGCCGCCCAGACCCAGCCATTCCAGGCCGTCGAAAATCGCGGTCACGGCTTCCTCAGTGGAACGCGCCCGGTCCGTGTCCTCGATCCGCAGCAGGAACTTGCCGCCATGATGACGCGCGAACAGCCAGTTGAAGAGCGCGGTGCGCGCGCCGCCGATATGAAGAAAACCGGTAGGCGAGGGCGCAAAACGGGTTACTACCTGTTTGTTCGAACCCGTAGCACTCACCGCTTCATTCCCTGACATTCGCCCTGATATCCACCCGGCCTATCCATGATCGCGACGCCCCCTAGCATGGCTTTCGAGCCACGACAAACCTCCGTTGTCACTTCCGCCCGGGCAAGGGCGGAACGGATTCGGCGCGGCTTGGAACTTTGGCTGGAGGAAGAGCGCGAGCGGCTGCCGCTTTGGGTTCCGGTTGCCTTGGCTGTTGGTATTGCGGCCTGGTTCGCCTTGCCTAATAGATTGCAATGGCTTGCCTTTTGCTGCGCCATGTTGGCGGGGGCATGCGCCGCGCTTGTTTTGCCGATCGGCGGACGGGTGCGTCAGGCGATCCTGGCGGGCAGCCTTTTGGCCTGTGCAGGATGCCTGCTGGTCTGGGCAAAGGCGATGATGTGGGGCGCGCCGCCCTTGCCTCGGGCGGCTTTTGTCGAGCTGACGGGGGAGGTCAGATCGGTCGACCGGCGCCCTGCGCAGAAGATGAGTCGCGTGCTGGTTCGTCCGATCGGCATGCCCGCGCTGCCGTCTCTGATACGCGTCAATCTTGACGATGCGCTGATGCCGGCGGGTATCGGGGAGGGGGCGGTCCTGCGCTTCCGGACGAGGCTGATGCCGCCTGCACCACCCAGCCTGCCGGGCGGCTATGATTTCGCGCGCCGGGCCTATTTTGACGGGATCGGTGCGACCGGGCGCGTGCTGCGGCCGATCACCGTCCTGCGGCCCGCGACGGCGGGGCCGCCGCTCAGGGCTCGGCTGTTCGCGCATATTCTGGAACGGGTTCCGGGGAAGGGCGCAGGCATTGCCGCCGCTCTGGCTACGGGGGATCAAGGCGCGATTTCCGAAGTCGATGCCGCGGCGATGCGGCGGAGCGGGCTTGCTCACCTT
The DNA here is from genome assembly GCF_001563265.1 of Sphingobium sp. TKS. Lineage (NCBI taxonomy): Bacteria > Pseudomonadati > Pseudomonadota > Alphaproteobacteria > Sphingomonadales > Sphingobiaceae > Sphingobium > Sphingobium sp. TKS. Next base: position 1,601,237 of record NZ_CP005083.1, read on the forward strand.
CTGTCCATCAGCGGCCTGCATGTCACGGCCTTGATCGCGGCGGTGATTTTCCTGCTGATGCGGGCGATGGCGCTGAGCCGTCGGGCGGCGCTCGACTGGCCCCTGATGCTGGTCGCGGCGGGCGGCGGGGCTTTGGCGGGTATCGGTTATACGCTTCTGACGGGTGCGGAAGTGCCGACCGTGCGGTCATGCGTCGCTGCCTTGCTGGTCCTGGGCGGGCTGGCAATGGGGCGGGACGCGATCACGCTCAGGCTGGTGGCGGCGGGCGCGTTGGTGGTGCTGATCCTCTGGCCCGAAGCGCTGGTGGGGCCGAGTTTCCAGATGAGTTTCGCCGCGGTGGTCGCCCTGGTGTCGCTGGGTGAGCATCCGCGCTTTCGTGCTTTCCTGTCGGCGCGGGACGAAGAAATATGGCGCCGGATCGCCCGCAATCTTATGGGCATGCTGGCGACGGGACTGGTGGTCGAACTGGTGCTGGCCCCCATCGCGCTTTTTCATTTCCACAAGGCGGGCATGCTGGGTTCGGTCGCCAATCTAGTGGCCATACCGCTCACCACTCTGGTCGTCATGCCGTTGGAGGCGATGGCCTTGCTGTTCGATATGGGCGGATGGGGCGCCCCCTTCTGGTGGCTCACCGCCCGCTCGCTGGACCTGTTGCTGCTGGTTGCGCATGGGGTGGCGTCCAGCCCCGGGGCGGTGGTTCTGGCGCCCGGGCAATCGGGGGTGGTGTTCGGCTTCATCCTGTCAGGCATGTTGTGGTGCCTGTTATGGCGAAGCCGGTGGCGCTGGGCGGGTTTGATGCCAGTGACGGCTGGCGTGGTGATGATCGTGACCAGTTCGCCACCCGCCATCTTGATAACGGGAGATGGTCGCCATGTCGCGGTCCGGACTGCGAATGACGGCATGGCGACGCTGCGCGGGCGGGCGGGCAGCTATGTGCGGGAGGTCATGGCGGAAAGCGCGGGCTATGACGGCACGCTGGAGGCAATGGCGGCGTTGCCGCAAGCCCGCTGTTCTCCCGATCTTTGCGCCGTTCGCGTGACGGGCGGAGGCCGGAACTGGAACCTGCTGCTGACGCGAAGCAGCATGAAGATCGACAATGCCATATTGGCGCGGGATTGCGCGCGCGTCGATATCGTCGTCAGCGATCGGCGCCTGCCGGGGGTCTGCCGACCGCGCTGGTTGAAGGTGGATCGACGATCCCTGGCCGCAACGGGCGGCCTTGCCATCGATCTCGACCATGGCTCCATCCGCAGCGTGAAGACCGGGAATGACGAGCATCCCTGGGTCGCGCGGCCTTTGGGTCGACCGCGCGGATTGCCGGGTCGTCAGTTATAGCGCCGCAATAACCCCGCCAGCTTTCCCTGTATCCGGACCTGCTGCGGATTGTAGATTTGCGGTTCATAGGCACTGTTGGCGGGATCGAGCCGAACCTTCTGTCCTTCGCGGTGGAAATATTTGAGGGTGGCCTCATTCTCGTCGATCAGCGCGACCACGATCTGTCCTTCGCGCGCCACCTCGGTGCGCTGGATGAGCGCGAAGTCGCCGTCGAGTATTCCCGCCTCGACCATGGAATCGCCTGCCACTTCCAACGCATAATGATCTCCGGTCCCGAGCAGCGCCGCGGGGACGGAGAGCATATTCTGCCCCTCCAACGCTTCGATCGGCACGCCCGCCGCGATGCGGCCGTGCAGCGGAATCTCAAGGATGTCATTGGCGGCAGGCGGCGTGATCAACGCCGGTCCGGTCGCCAAGGGGGCTTTGAGCGGCGCAATGAGCTTGGGCGCGCGATGCATGGCGTCGGGAAGCTTGAGCACCTCCAGCGCACGGGCGCGATTGGGCAGGCGGCGAATGAAGCCGCGCTCCTCCAACGCGTTGATTAGGCGGTGAATGCCGGATTTGGACCGCAGGTCCAGCGCTTCCTTCATCTCCTCGAAAGAGGGGGAGACGCCTCCCTCCTCCAGCCGGGTCTGAATGAAGCTCAGCAATTCCTGTTGCTTGGGTGTCAACATCTCGCCTTGCCCTCCTTGGAACGTATGGGGAACGCATAGGAAACGGAAAGGGGTAAGTCAAGCGCCTGGTTATTATCCCTTTCCGACAAGTAGCGATATCCGCTATATGCGATCCCCATGCCGAAGGAGATTCGGCATGAAGGGGGCAAGATGGCAAAGTTCAGCCAATCAATGGAGCGCCTACTCTCGGTGGCTTCATCGCTATTCACTTTTTCAGGCTCCATCGTTCCGGGCACGATTTTGGGCATCGTGATGGCCTATCTTTCTCAGGGCGTGGGCCTCATCAATCAATTCGGCGCTTTTGGATGGATAGCCTGCGGCTTGGTGACGTTCTTACTTACCAGCATGTCCTTCGCACTATTCGCCAAGACGCAGCTCTGGAGAGTCGAAAGAAGGCATCGGGCACGACTGGACGGGGAGGGCTTAGATTTTGATCCAATGGCGCGGGTTTATCAGAATAAGAGGCTGTATTTACGCGATCTGGCGCCGCTTGGACGTAAGCGTGTCAACGGTAAGAAGTTTATTAATTGCGAGATAATCGGCCCCGGAACTGCTATCATAGGAATGAACACCGATCCTTCTAAAAGGATGAGTGTCATGAGTGATTGCAATACCTATGATGTGGATTGCATCGAGATAGACCCAAGCAGCCAGTCAAACTTGGCTATTGGATTTTGGGATTGCGACTTTGAAGGTTGTAACTTTTACCACATGACCTTGCTTTTCATGGGTAGATCCAACGACACGTTAAATTGGATAACTCCTGATTTTCGCCAAGGAAATTTGCTAGAGGCTCAAGAGCATGAACAGCAGAGTTAACGATCGCTTCGACCGCCTGCTAGACGCGATGGCCCACGGCCACGCGCCTGTTAGCGGGAAAAAGAAACCATCAGGCGATCCAGCATCAGATGCGGAACGTCGCGCATATTGTGACGAAACTCAAACTCAGCGAGATACTTCGGGAGATGCTTCGCGCTGACATGAATGTGGGTGCCGTTAATCCCGCGCTTTAGCTGCGCCCAGAAGCCTTCAATGCCGTTCACGGTGGTTCCGGTGGCGCTGACATATTGATCGGCGCTGTGGTTCACGGTCTTGTGCCCGTAGCCCTTGAACTCGCCCAGATCGCGATAGCTGATCAGTTCGTCCGTGTGGATTTCGGTATGCGGCTTTACGTTGGCGAAAACATGCGGCTCCAGCGTAGATTTCTTACGGTTCGGAACGACGCGGGTGATCACGTCGCCGTTGCGCTCACGCATACCGATCACAATGGCCTTGTTGTCGCGGTAGTTGCCCGCGCCTTTACCTTCCTGCTTACCGCCGATGTAGGTTTCATCAACTTCCACGATCTTACCGAAGCCCGCCCACCGGATCGTCGCCGTCAACCTGCCCCATATATTCGCGGATCATGTGGCACATGCGCCAAGCGGTCTTGTAGGTCACGCCTAGCTGACGCTCGACTTCCTTGGCGGCAACGCCGTTTCGCGAGGCGCAGAACTGGAACATGACGAAGAACCAATCGCGCAGGCTCGTGCGAGTGCGGTCAAAGGGGGTGCCAGCGGTCGGGTAAATCTGAGCGCCGCAATATTCGCAAGCGTAGGAGCGGCGGCCCTTCACGCGGTAGAAATGGGCCGACTTGCCGCACTTCTCGCAATTATGGCGATCCCCGTAGCGAACGCGCATCAGGTGATCGAGGCAACTATCTTCGGTCGGGAAGCGATCTTGGAACTGGCGCAGCGTGGGGGCTTTGTTGCTCATGCCCATCATATGCCATATTCGGCTACTTGTTTAAAGGGGATAATCACCAAGCGCCTAACGGTTTGCCGCATTTGCGGGAACGTGGCGGCGGGCGGGCCGTTTAAACGGCTGCCTTTCCCGAAGAAGGCGAATAGGAGAGTAAGATGGCCAACCAGAACAAGCAGGGCGGTGATCAACGCCGCGATCAGCAGGGCGGCGACCGGTCCAGCCAGGGCGGACGCCAGCAGCAGCAGGAGAACCGCCAGGGCCAGATGGGCGACGAACGCCGCCAGGACAAGGCGCCGGGCAAGCAGCAGCGCTGAACAGCCTGGCTGCCATTCAGTATATGATCTGAATGCCGCAACTAGTCATCAGGACTGCACTGGAAGGGGTCGCTCGTCGGCCCCTTTCCTTATGCGAAGAGGATGAGCTTAGGCGAGGGGGAGGACCGTGACGGCCTCGCCCGCCAAGGCTGCGGGTGAGCCGGCGGGGCGCAGGATGAGGCAGTCGGCCATCGCCAGGGCGGCCGTGGCGGCGCTGTCCTGCGAGGTCACGGAAACGATGCCCGCTTCGGTGCGGAAGGCGCGCAGATAATCGTCGCGTTCTCCGGTGGCGGGAAGGGGCGCGGCAAGCGTTGCCAGCGTGGTGCGGGGCAGGGGCGATGCGGAGCCCATCAGATGGCGGACCAGGGGGAGCAGGAACAACGTCGCAGTGACGAAGGCCGATACGGGATTGCCGGGCAGGCCGAGGAAGATGGCGGAGCCCAGCGTGCCAGCCATGAGCGGCTTGCCCGGCCGCATGCGGATCTTCCAGAAATCGAGCGAGCCCCCAGCGCGGGCGAAGGCGGGGCGGACGATGTCATGATCCCCCACCGACGCGCCGCCGGTCGAAACGATGATGTCGGCGTCCCCTGCGCGGGTGAAGGCCTGGGTCACGCTGCCGAGATCGTCGGACACGATCCCCAGATCGATAATATCGCAAGGCAGGCCGCCGAGCAGCGCGGCCAGCATGGGGGCGTTGGAGGAAGGGAGTTGGCCTGGCAGCGCAGGCGCGCCGGGCGGGACCAGTTCATTGCCGGTGGAGAGCAGGGCGATGCGCGCACGCCGGGCGACGGGCAAGCTTCCATGGCCGCCCAGCACGGCAAGGGCGATCTGTGCAGGGCCGAGAGCGGTGCCCGTCTTCAGCAGAAGGCCGCCTTTGCCGAAATCGGATGCAGCGGGGCGAACATTGCGGCCATGGGCCAGAGCGTCGCCCAATCCCTGCAGGATCGTTTCTTCCCGGACCGCATCCTCCTGGATCAGAACGCTGTCCGCGCCTTGCGGCAGGGGCGCGCCGGTAAAGATGCGGCAGGCTTCGCCGGGACCGAGCGGTGGAGGAAGCGGGCCGCCAGCCGCGCTTTCGGCCGTGACTCTCCATGGCCCCGGCCATTCGTCCGCGCGGATCGCATAGCCATCCATGGCGGAAAGATCGGCCCAGGGCTGATCGCGCAGCGCGGCGATATCCTCGGTCAGCCAACGTCCGGCGCAGGCGGGAATGGCCGCCTGCTCGGTCGGCAGGGGCGCCGCGAGCGCCATCAGGCGGCTTTGCGCCTCCGCGACCGGGAGCAGGCTCATGCCGCGCGCCCGTCCCCGGCAGTCCAGTCGCCGGACTTGCCGCCGGTTTTGGCGAGCAGGCGGACGTCGCTGATGACCATGGCTTTATCGAGCGCCTTTGCCATGTCGTAGACGGTCAGCAATGCGACCGACGCGGCGGTGAGCGCTTCCATCTCGACACCCGTCTGGCCTGCGGTTCTGGCGGTGGCGGTGACGGTGACGCCGCTGTCGTCGAGGTCGAATGCGATACTGACGGAACTGAGCGGGATCGGATGACAGAGCGGGATCAGTTCGGCGGTGCGCTTGGCGGCCATGATGCCCGCGACACGGGCGACTGCCAGTACGTCGCCCTTTTTCACCAGGCCTTGGGCGATGGCGGCGGCGGCTTCCCCGCTCATGGTGATGCGGCCGGTGGCGATCGCCTCGCGGGCCGTGACTGCCTTGGCCGAGACATCGACCATATGGGCCGAGCCGTCCTTGTCCAGATGGGTGAGCTTGCTCATTGCCCCGTCAGCAGGTTGCGGGTCGCGGTTTCGACATCGGCCTGCCTCATAAGGGTTTCCCCGACTAGGAAGCAGCGCACCCCATGGTCCGACATGGCGATCAGGTCGTCATGGCTGCCGATCCCGCTTTCCGCGACGAAGGTGCAGCCTTCCGGAGCCTGGCCGACCAGTTCATAGGTGCGGGCGAAATCGACGGTGAAGTCGCGCAGGTCGCGATTGTTGACGCCGATCAGGCGCGATCGGAGCTTCATCGCCCGTTCCAGTTCCTGCGCGTCATGCACTTCGATGAGAGCGTCCATGCCGAGGCCGAGGGCAGCGTCCTCGATTTCCGCCATCTGACCGTCGTCCAGCGCGGCGGCGATGATGAGGATGGCGTCGGCGCCCAGCGAGCGGCTTTCCAGCACCTGCCAGGGGTCGACCATGAAATCCTTGCGAAGCACCGGCAGGGCGCAGGCGGAGCGGGCGGCCATCAGATAATCGTCATGGCCCTGGAAATAAGGCTCGTCGGTCAATACCGACAGGCAGGCCGCGCCGCCCGCCGCATAGGCCTGGGCATGGGCGGGGGGGTCGAAATCGGGACGGATCAGGCCTTTGGACGGGCTGGCCTTCTTGATCTCCGCGATCAGGCCGAAGCCGGAGCGGGCGGCATCGTCCAGCGCCTTGCGGAAACCGCGCGGGGGCGTCTGTTCGGCGGCGCGGGCGTGGAGCGTGGAGACGGTGATCGCGGCCTTGCGCCGGGCGACTTCATCCCGCTTCACATCGCAGATTTCGATCAGCTTGTTGGTCATTGATAGGCAATCCAGCAATTGAGGAGCGCGTTGGCAAGCCCGCGATCGATGGTTTCGGCGGCTTCCTCCACACCTTCGCGAAAATCGGATACGGCATCCGCGACGACAAGGGCTGCGGCGGCGTTCAACAGCACGGCATCCCGATACGGCCCCGTTTCGCCTTGCAGCAGGGCGCGGAGCGCGGCGGCATTATAGGCGGGGTCGCCGCCCCTGATCGCTTCCACCGGATGGGTGGAGAGGCCGAGTTCGGCGGACGTCAGGCGGCGCATCGCGATCAGGCTGTTGCCTTTCACTTCCGCCAGATCATTGCCGCCTGCCAGCGACAGTTCGTCCAGCCCTTCGTCGCCGGAGACGATCATGGCATGGTCGACGCCAAGGTCCGCCAGCGCCTCCGCATAGATGGGGACATAGGCAGGGCGGGCGATGCCGATTAATTGGCGGCGCACTTGGGCTGGATTGGCGAGCGGGCCCATCAGGTTGAAGACGGTGCGTTCGCCTATCGCCTTGCGGATCGGACCGAGGCGTTTGAGCGCGGGGTGGTAGTTCTGCGCAAAGAGGAAGCAGATGCCGAGATCGGCCAGAGTCGCTTCGGCTGTCGCGGCTGCGCGGTCGAGGTCGAGGCCGAGCGCTTCCAGCGTGTCGGCAGCGCCTGCCTTGGAGGAGGCGGCGCGGTTGCCATGCTTGGCCACGGGGATGCCCGCGGCTGCGACCACCAGCGATACGGCTGTCGAGACGTTGAGCGTATGGTGCCCGTCGCCGCCGGTGCCGCAGACATCGATTGCGCCCGCAGGAGCGCTGACCGGGATCATGCGGCTGCGCATGGCGCGGGCGGCGGCGGCGATTTCCGTGGCCGTCTCTCCACGGCGGGCCATGGTGACGAGGAAGCCGGCAATCTCCTCTTCAGGGAGGTCGGCGTCGAACAGCAGGTCGAAGGCTTTGGCGGCCTGTTGCGCGTCGAGGGGGCCAGTAGGATCGGGCAGGCGGGTCATCGACGCTGCCTTAATCATGGGATGGCGCCGGAGTCGAGATGGGCAAGCCTGAAATTCACTATGCGAGCGGCATTCAGGGTGACGCAGGTGGCACTATGAAAGCGCGGCGGCGCGTTCCTGAACCGGGATGCCCGCGATCCGCATGAAGTTCGCCAGCATGTCATGGCCATGTTCGGTGGCGATGCTTTCCGGGTGGAACTGGACCGAATGGATCGGCAGGTCGCGGTGGCGGAAGCCCATGACCGATCCGTCTTCGCTGGTGGCGTTGACGATCAGGCTGTCGGGAATGTCCTCGACGATCAGCGAGTGATAGCGGGTCGCGGTGAAGGGCGAGGGGAGCCCTTCGAACAACCCGGTGCCGTCATGGCTGACGGGGGAGGTCTTGCCATGCATCAGGCCGCCGCGCACCACCTTGCCGCCGAAATGCTGCCCGATCGACTGGTGGCCAAGGCATACGCCCAGCAAAGGCGCGCCCGCGTCCGCGCAGGCGGCGACGAGATCAAGGCTGACGCCCGCCTCATTGGGGGTGCAGGGGCCGGGCGACAGCAGGAAGGCCTGTGCGCCGGTGGAGAGCGCCTGACCGGCGGAAATGGCGTCGTTGCGGACGACCTCCACCTGCGCGCCCAGTTCCATGAGGTAATGGACCAGGTTCCAGGTGAAGCTGTCGTAATTGTCGATGACGAGGATCATGGGGAAGCTTTAGCGCGGGATTGGGAGTTGGGGAAGTGGGGGTGGGGCGTGGGATTTGCCCGTTCGCCTATTTGGCTTGAGGCAAAAAAGAAAGGGAGCCGGCGCGCAGTCCATGCGCCGGCTCCCCCGCTTGCGTTGATGCCTGGCGACCCAAGGCTCTCAACGACTGCACCGCTTAGACGGCGCAGCAATGCATTTTCCGTTCGGCTGTCTTAGCCGTGCAGCTTCAGCGCCGTTTCCGCGATGCGGCGGCCCTGATAGCGCGCGCCTTCCAATTCTTCCTCGCCCGGTTGGCGGCTGCCGTCGCTGTCCGCCAGCGTGGTCGCGCCATAGGGCGATCCACCACGGACCTTGTCGACGCCCATCTGCCCGGCAAAGCCATAGTCGAGGCCGACGATCACCATGCCGAAATGCAGCAGGTTGGTGATGATCGAGAATAAGGTGGTTTCCTGTCCGCCATGCTGGCTGGCGGTTGAGGTGAAGGCTCCGCCGACCTTGCCGTTCAGCGCGCCGCGTACCCAGAGGCCGCCGGCCTGGTCCAGAAAAGCCGCCATCTGGCTCGACATGCGGCCAAAGCGGGTGCCGGTGCCGATGATGATCGCGTCATAATCCGCCAGATCCGCGACGGTCGCGACCGGCGCTTCCTGGTCCAGCTTGAAATGCGCGGCCTGCGCGACTTCCAGCGGCGCCGTTTCGGGGACGCGCTTGATATCGACTTGCGCGCCAGCGGCGGCGGCGCCTTCCGCCACGGCCTTCGCCATCGTCTCGATGTGGCCGTAGGAGGAGTAATAGAGAACCAGAACCTTAGCCATGAGTGTCTCCAATCGCGTTAACGTATTGATCGTAAAAAGGTTTCGAAAAAATTTGGCCGCCCGCGCGGGGAGGGGGGATTGCGCGGGTGGCCTTGGCCCCGGGGGGGAGGAGCCTATTCGCTGTCGACCAGGACGATTTCGGCGTCCTCGATCGCCTTGATGGTGATGGGCGCGCCGCCGATGATCGCGGCGCCATCCCGCGCCTCGAAAATCTGGCCTTCGATCTCGATCCGGCCCGTTGCGGGGACCAGATAGAGGTGACGCCCTTCGCCACTCTCATAGGTCACGCTATCGCCCGCCTTGACGGTGCCGCCCAGCAGGCGGGCGTTGGCGCGGATTCGCAGCGCTTCCTTGTCGTCGTCATGGCCGCTGGCCAGCACCACCAGCTTGCCGGACCGGTCGCCCTTGGGGAAAGGCTTGGCGCCCCAGCTCGGCTGGCCGCCCCGGCTGCGCGGAATGACCCAGATCTGGAAGAGCGTCGTCGTCTCGTCCTCCAGATTATATTCGGCATGGCGGATGCCGGTCCCCGCGCTCATCACCTGGACGTCGCCCGCTTCGGTACGGCCCTTGTTGCCCAGGCTGTCCTGATGGGTGATCGCGCCCTTGCGGACATAGGTGATGATTTCCATGTCCGCATGGGGATGCGGCGGAAAGCCGGACCGCGGGCCGATTTCATCGTCGTTCCATACCCGGATCGCGCCCCAGTGCATGCGGGCGGGATCATGATAGTCCGCGAAGGAAAAATGATGCCGCGCATTCAGCCAGCCATGGTCGGCATGGCCGAGCGAGGCGAAGGGGCGGCGCTCGATGCGGCTCCCGACTGTCGTGCTCATATGCTTGCCTTTCTAATATCTTGCCGTCCGCTTCCCAAACGGGCGCTTCCGGCTTGCTTTCCGATAATCTAGCGATCAGGATCGTTTCTTGAATAAGCAGCATTGAAACGGATTGTTTCCTTATGCGTCTTCCCGATTTCGAGGCCTGGGCGATGTTCGCCGCCGTGGTCGAGCATCGCAGCTTCACCGACGCCGCCAAGGCGCTGAGCGTTTCCAAGGCTACCGTGTCCAAGGCCGTGTCCCGGCTGGAGCAGCATCTCGACACCAGCCTGTTCAGCCGCACCAGCCGCCGCCTTGCCCTGACCGAAAGCGGCAAGCGGCTGGCGGATCATGCCGCGCGCATCCTCTCCGAAGGACAGGCGGCGGAGGAGGCGGCGCGGGATGAAACGGCGGAACTTTCCGGCACGGTTCGTCTGGGCGCGCCGATGACCTTCGGCCTGCTCCGCGTTGCGCCGCTGATCGCGGAATTCACCAAGCAGAATCCGCAGGTGGACATTGATCTGCACCTGTCCGATGCGCAAATCGACCTGGTGGAAATGGGGCTGGACGCCACCATCCGGATTGCCGACATGCCCGACAGTTCGCTCCGCGCCCGGCGGCTAGCGGATGTCAAAGTGCATGCCGTCGCTTCGCCAGCCTATCTGGCGGAGCGGGGGCGCCCGACTCACCCGTCGGACCTCGGCGGCCATGACTGCCTGTGCTATTCCAATACGCCGACGCCCGATGTCTGGCGCTTTTCTGGCCCCGGCCAGCAGAATGTCGTGGTGCAGGTCCGCGCCCGCATCACGGTTAACAGCGGAGAGGCGATGCTGCCCGCCTTGCGCGCTGGCGTTGGCATTGCCCGGCTGCCCGACTTCATCGTCGGCGAAGCGATGGCGTCAGGCGAACTGGAAGAGATTCTGGTGGATTGGCGGCCGCCGCTCTTGGGCATTCATCTGGTCACGCCGCCGTCGCGACTGCGGCCCGCGCGGGTCGACGCCGTGCTCGACTTCCTGACCCGCCATCATGGCTGTTGAAGGCTCGTTTCGAAGACGAATCTATATTGACTCTATCTGAATCATTTCGACCTCAAAACATTGCAAACTGATTCAAAATCGCGCGACTCGTGGATTTCTGCCGGTTAGCGAAAAATTAACCTTTGTCCTTCAGAAGTTTTTTGGTTAATGAATTGGAGCGGCTGCCGTTCTCTGGGGGTGAACGGGACTGCTACGCAAAGGGGCTTCACATGCGCGTGCTGCTAATCGAAGACGAACCGACGACCGCCAAGGCGATTGAGCTGATGCTCACGACCGAGGGGTTCAACGTCTACACGACCGACCTTGGCGAAGAGGGTCTCGACCTCGGCAAGCTCTATGACTACGACATCATCTGCCTGGACCTGAACCTGCCGGACATGCACGGCTATGACGTGCTCAAGAAGCTCCGCGCGGCCAAGGTGCAGACGCCGGTGCTGATCCTGTCCGGCGTGGCGGAGATGGACAGCAAGGTCCGTTCCTTCGGTTTCGGCGCCGACGATTATGTGACCAAGCCGTTCCACCGCGAGGAACTGATCGCCCGCATCCATGCCGTGGTGCGCCGGTCGAAGGGCCATTCGCAGTCCGTCATCCGCACTGGCAAGCTGGCGGTGAATCTGGACGCCAAGACCGTGGAAGTGGACGGCAACCGCGTTCACCTGACCGGCAAGGAATATGCGATGCTGGAGCTGCTCTCGCTCCGCAAGGGCACGACGCTGACCAAGGAAATGTTCCTGAACCACCTCTATGGCGGCATGGACGAACCTGAACTCAAGATCATCGATGTCTTCATCTGCAAGCTGCGCAAGAAGCTGGCGCTGGCCTGCAATGGCGAAAATTATATCGAGACCGTCTGGGGCCGCGGCTATGTGCTGCGCGATCCGGACGAGGCGGAAGAGTTCGCCACCAAGGTCGCCTGACGCATCCCACATTCGTCCCGGAAACAGAAAAGGCCGCCGATCCGCAAAGGATCGGCGGCCTTTTCTATTTACCGCCTCAAAATGGGGTCAATCCCATTTGAAGCGGGTGTCCAGGCCCGGCAATCGGGTTCTGAAACCCGGCCTTTTCGTGTCGACCGAGGGTCGGAAGTTTGCGGGAACCCGATAGGATGTCTCAACCGGCTTGTCGGCCGGGGCGGGGCTTTTTACGCTTGCGGGATTGATCGAAGCGTTGAGATGTACGCCGAAGGCCTGACCCTTGCGCCAGACGATCCTGCCCTCCGCAGGCGCGCAATCGGGCAGTTCGATGATCACGCTGTCGTCCAGGGCCAGTTCCAACTCGCATCGTCCGCCGATGCCCAGTTCCGAAACGTCGCGGACCAATATGTCGATTTCGCCGTGACGCGGATGGCGCATGCGCGCCTTCAGCAGCCGGCGCTGCCGGTCATGCAGGCGCTTTGACAGAAATTCCGGATCGGAATCGGGCATGAACTCCCGCAACTCTTCCTTCTTGGCGTCCTGACGACCCCGATTGCGACCTCATTCCGTTCGGGCCGTCGCCCGGCGGAATGCCTATAACTTTGGTTTAACCCTTTTGCAGGGCAATGGAAAGTTGGATGATGACAACCCAATTGACAGGCCGTTTCGGCCCGATCTGACAGGAAAAGGCCGGCCATCCCGATGGGAGGACCGGCCTTTGGATCGAGCGGTGGGGCGGAAGGGGGGTGGCTGAAAGCCGGCTGTGGGGCCGCCCCGTCGGGATGTTATTGGTCCGCTTGATCCGACGTGGAAGAACCGTGCGATCCTGAAGCTTGGCCCGACGCCTGGCCACTGCCCGAAAGCTGCCCAGCGGCATCGATCGAGGCTGCTCCATTGGCGGTGTTCGCGATGCCGCTTGCAGTCCCGGCCGTGCTGCCGGCTGCGTTGGCGGCCCGATCATGGGTCGCGCTGACCGTGGAGTCCGCACGGGCGCGGGTGTTGGCGACGGCGCTGGCGGTGCGTTCCCTCGCTGCGCCCGCCGTGCTGCCGGCCTGATCGCGCACGCCGCCCACGGCGTTGCTGACGTCGCTGGTGCCCAGCGTATCGGCGGTCAGACTGCCGCCGGCCGATCCGCTCGCGGAGCCGGACGCGCTGCCGCTATGGCTCTTGCCATGACGGCTGACCGATCCCGTGGCGGAACCGCTGCCGCTGCCATGACCCGAACCGCTGGCGCCCACGCGGCCATTTTCCAGGTCGATGCTGCGGTCGAGGCCGATGCCGCCCGAACCGCCAAGCGTGCCGCCCAGCGATCCGCCGACACCACCCAGCGCACCGCCAAGGCCGCCGCCGAGCGCGCCGCCACCCCCGCCGCCCAGCAATTGGGCCGAGGCGGGCGCCGCCGTCAGGGCGGCAAGAGCGGCGGTAGCGAGTAGGAATTTGACTTTCATCGATCGTCTCCTTGTTCGTTGTCGATCCGATGAAAGGACAACGGAAGGGCGATTCAATTTAATCCCAATCCGCCGAAAGAATTTTGCAAAACATTGAAATTCAATCAATATTTCTGCATTCGCTGCAAATGACCGCTGGCCCTGCGCCGCTCTTCGCTTCCGAGCGCAGGGCGCGAACGCTGCCGGTGGCGAACAGCCGCCCTGCCACCAGCGGCGCCGCGAAGGAGGTGCCCCGCACCCTGCCTTTGCCGCCATCGGGACGCGCCGCATTCATGTCCGCTCCCGGCGCGGCGAAATCGACATGGCGCGCTCGCCCGGCTTCGGGCAGGACGCGCCCGCGCCCGTCAATGCCGGTGACGGCGATCACGTCGGGATAGGAGGCGGGATAGGCGGGAGGGGCCGCCGGTCCGTCATTGCCGACCGCCGCGACCACGGTCACGCCCTTGTCCCGCGCCAGACGGATCGCGCCCGCCAGCAGCGGATTATCCGGCCCCACCAGACTGACCGTCACCACGCTGGCCCCACGCGCCGCCATCCATCCGAGCGCCCGCGCTATCGCAAAGGCGCCGCCGCCAGCCGGATCGTCGCCATAGACATCGGCCACCAGCAGCGGCACGCCAGGCGCTGCGCCGCGCACGCTGCCCGCCCCGCTGATGAGCGACGCCACCGCTGTCCCATGGGAGCTGGCGCGGGGAGCGCCACGGGCAAAGCCCTGTTGCTCGACCGGGCCGCTTAGCGCCGGGTGGCGCGCTACGCCTCCATCGATCAGTCCCGCTGCCTTGCCCCGCACCGGACCAGCTTCCGCAAGCGCGGGAGCCGTCATTCCGATCGAGGGACCGCTGGGGAAATAGAGATTGTCGGCGCTGGCCTGCGCTTCGGGGGCGATCGACCGCACCTGTTTCAATGCGCGGGACAGGCTGCGGCCCTGCGGCACGATCAGGCGGGCAATGCTGAGGTCGAGCCCCTCAATCGCCGCATTTTCGACCCCATAGCCCGCTGTGCGCAGCGCCTCGATGCTTTTCACTCCCGCGCCGGTCAGCAATATGACGCCCCGCCGTGCCGGTTCGCGCCGGTCGTCCAGTTCCACCGAGTCCGCATGTCGCCGCAGCAGATCATCGATCCGCGCCGCTCGCACCGCCACCAGCCGGTCTGCCAGACGAGCAGGCGACAGCCGGTCCAGGCCGGACTGGTCCAGCGTTCCTTCCACCCGGTTCAGCACATTGGGCACGATGCCGCCCACCTGCCCCAGCGCGTTGCCGGAGGAAGAGAGCAATTGAGCCTGTGCGCCGGGCGCGGTCAGCAGTAGACCGGCGACGATCCATGGTCGTGCGAATTTCATCTCGACCTCTCTACCACCGGCGCGTCCCGTCCTTTCGCTCTCAAAATGATTCATCGCGAAAAAATTTCCGATACAAGATCCATCTTCAGGGATGAAACGGCGGGCGACGCTCGTTTCATCCCTGACGGACAGAAATGGAGACCGGATGTCGTTCGAAAGCGATCTGTTGGCGATCCTGCCCCGGCTGCGGCGCTTTGCCGCCAGCCTGTCGCGGGACCGCGCCGATGCGGACGATCTCTGTCAGGCGGCGCTGGAAAAGGCGCTCAAGGCACGCGATCAATGGCAGCCGGGGACGAGACTGGATAGCTGGATGTATCGGATCATGCGCAATCTCTGGATCGATGAGGGCCGCTCGCGCCAGCGCGCCGCCCGGACTTTCGCGCCGGAAGAAGCGGGAGAGCATGTCGGCCATGCGGGTGACCGCGATATGGAGGCGCATGTCATGCTGTCCGATGTGGATCGCGCCATGCATGCCTTGCCCGACGAGCAGCGGGAGGCGATCGCGCTCGTGCTGGTCGAGGGGCTGTCCTACAAGGAAGCGGCTGATGTGCTGGGCGTTCCCATGGGGACGCTGACGTCGCGGCTGGTGCGTGGGCGCGGGGCGCTGATCGAACTGCTGGGGGAAGCGGCATGACCGACATCGATGAAGCCATGTTGATCGCCTGGGTCGATGGCGAACTGGACGAAGTCACGCGGCGGCGCGTCGATCGCGCCGTGGCGGAGGATCCGGCCCTGGCCGAGCGGCTGGAGATGCACCGTCGCTTGCGGGAGCGGCTGTCGGGCCATTATGCCCCGGTGGAGGCGGAGCCGGTGCCTGCCGGACTGCGAGCGCTGCTGGAGGGGAATGAGAAGGTCGTCCCGCTCGTTCGTCCTACGGCCCCGCGCTGGCGTCATTGGGGAACAGGCGGCGCCATTGCCGCGAGCCTCCTGCTGGGTCTGGGAATTGGGCATTTGTCGGGCGGGCCCGAAGGGCCGGTCGCGGTCGAGAAGGGCGCCATGGTCGCCAGGGGCGAACTGGCGTCAGCGCTCGAAACCCAACTCGCTTCCGCGCAGGAGGACGCGCCGATCCACATCGGTCTCAGCTTCCGGCGCAAGGGGGGCGGCTGGTGCCGCAGCTTCGAAGGGCAGGCAGTTTCGGGCGTCGCCTGTCGCGAGGGGGAAGGCTGGCAAGTGCAACAACTTGTGCCGGGTGCTGGGCAGCAGACGGCCTATCGTCAGGCATCCTCGGGCGATGCGCGTATCATGGCGACGGTCGATGCGTTGATCGATGGCGCCCCGCTCGACGCCGCGCAGGAGAAGGCGGCAAAGGACAAGAAATGGCGTTAGAATAGCGGCTGCTTTTGGGTGGATTTCGGCCCTTACCATAGTCGTCATTCCCGCGAAGGCGGGAATCCATCTCTTGAACTAACCGCTTGATGCCACGTTGGGAGATGGATTCCCACCTTCGCGGGAATGACGGAAGCAGATAGTCCCCTATTGGCCATTTTCAGACCCTCCTTCCCATCATCCGATCCTGAACGTGGAGGACTGGCTAAGGATCATGCGTTGCCCAATGGCTACGGAATCCAAAAAAAACATCCTATTCCGCCGACGGGGCAGGATTGCACCTGTCCTATTCCGCGCCAACGGGTCTATCCGGCATCCCTCTTTGAAACGTCCGACATATCGCGTGACCACGCATACGCGCGCGCAGGCACGCGCGCGCGTACACCGTGAACTTCGGCGTGAAATGGTCGGTTGTCGTTATTTCTCCGCCGCAGGCCATGCGAAGGGGAAGCTGCTCTCTCCCGTTTGCGTACCCTCCGGATCGAAGCGGCGTTCGGTGATGGTTCCATGGCCTTGCGCGTCGATAGCGATGATCGTGCTGCAGAGGGTGCCATAAGCCGGATTGCGGATGAAGATGGGGGAGATCAGGGCTTCGGCGGGAACGTCGGAGGGGCTGTCGGGAGCGATACCCGCGTGGGGCAGGCTTTCCAGGCGGAGGGCATCGAACAGCGTCAGGGGATCAACGGCCTCAGCCATCAACCAGTCGAGCAGGGCCGATTTAAGCGCCAGCGTCTTGGGCCAGGGCGCGTCGAGCGTGCCGTTGGAGAGGCCGTAGAGGCCGGGGGTGAGTTCAGTCCGCAAGGGGGCGGGGCGATTGGTAAGGAAATGGGCCCGATTCCGGTCGAGCAGGATGAGGTTGAAGGGATTGAAATCCTCCAGCGCAACAGCTTCGCGGCCTGCCAGAAGATCCGTCACCAGCGCGCCGCGAGAGGCGCGATCGGGGCGGGGGTCGCCATAGCCGCGCAAATTGGTGACGATAGCGGCGCGGCCTTGCTCCGACACGCCCAGCCAGGTTCCACCCGAAAGCAGGTCGCGGCCCGCGATCAGATGGTTCGGCGGCTCCCAGCGGGCGAGCGGTGCGGCGGGACGGGCGTGCAGTTCGTCGCGATTGCCGATCAGGATCAGCCGCCAGCGCGGATGTGCTTTCCACGCCATTGCCATGATGCACATGCCTTCATCCTCCTGATCTGCGACGGCTTGATAAACCGTCCGCGCCTCTCCATATAGGCCCGTGCCGGGTTCGCCCGGCTATGGTGATAAATCGTGTCGTGCAATAGGCGCAGCGGACCCGGGGGCGGTACCCGGCGGCTCCACCACATATCCCGGCTTTGCGCGGGGTGTTTGACGGGGCCGAACTAGGATCGACGTGTGTTGAAAAGCGATATTTTCACCCGGCCTGAGTACGCCGTAAAAAGGTTCAAAACACGTAAGTGCCAACGATAACGAGGCTCTTGCTCTTGCTGCGTAATTGATGGCCTCACGGCCGGACATTACTCAAAAAGAACGCGGTTGAACCCACCGGGCAACAGAAGGGAATTCAGCGGCCTCCGGAGGGGCCGGGCAACAGAACCCTCCGGACCTTCAGACATTGTTCGGATTTCGCGGCGCGGGCGCTCAATGGGCCTCATGCGCCCTTTTTGCGATTCGAATCGAGCATCGGATAACCTGTTCATTCGATTACATTTTTATGACACTATTGCGTAAAATTTGTAAGTCATTGTTTTAAAATAAGTAAAAATCCTTTTTTAGCCTTTGTTCGTATCTTGTCCCCATGTCATCAAAGTGAAATACTCATCGCTATTATAGAAAGTTTTTTTGGGAGAATCGGGATGAAGATGGTGGCTGCGACTTTCGGTCTGGCGCTGCTTGCGTTTTCGCCGGCCGTGGCTTTCGCGGCACCTGACGAGGTGGTCGTCGTTGGGGTGCCTGATGGCCACTTGGCCGCGGGCGCTCTGGTATCGGGCGATTATGCCCATGCTGCGCAGCGGTTGGCAGTCGTGCGTCCCGACGCAGCCAACGATCCCGCGCGGCTTATCAATCTGGGTAACGCCTATGCCGGCATGGGCAAGATGAAGGCAGCGCGCGCGGCCTATAAGGCGGCCCGTTTCGCGCCGGATTCACTGCTGGTCACGGCCGATGGCAATGAGTCCTCCTCGCGGGATATCGCGCGGCGGGCGATGGGCCGTCTGGAAGCGCAATACGCCATGCGCTGAAACTGCATGGCGAAGCCCTGGGTGCAGGGAGAGGGGGCGTCATCCCAGCATAGGGGTGGCGCCCCTGCTTTATGTTACGCGCCATGCTCTGTCGCAAAAATGAAATAACTGTCTTTAAACTGTCATTTTAAAGACGCCATTTCGTCACTAAATCAAAATCATGCTGTCATGCGCGCGTCCTAGCTGCCCCCTCTGAGGGCGACAGGGGGCGTTGTCCGATTCGAGTTCCCCTTGCGCTCCGCATCCCATCACAAGCCGGCCTGGGCCGGAGCGGAGACGACATGGCCAAGATTAACCGTTTTCAAACGATCCTGATGGCGGGCTGCGCCTGCGCGGCGCTGAGCGCTTGCGGCGCCGACGACATCGCTTCGCCCGGTGAGGGCACGATCGTCCTGCCGACGCCCACCCCCACGCCGACTCCGACCCCCACGCCGACGCCTACACCGACGGCGGTGACGCCGGCTTCGGGTTGCCCGACGATCGCCGGTTCCGACCAGTTGCAGGATCTGGGCACCATCACCGATGGCAGCAACACCTGGCGGAACTGCGGCTTCCCGGCCCGCTTCAACAGCACGACGGCGATCGCCAAGACCACGGGCGTTATCTACTCGCTGCCCGGCCGCGTCGATGTCGGTACTGACCAGGGCGCCGCGAGCACCGGCACCAACGTCACCCTGTCGATCGATCCGGGCGTCGTGGTCTTCGCCAGCACCGGCAACGCCTATCTGGCGGTCAATCGCGGCAACAAGATCAACGCCGTCGGCACCGCCGCCAGCCCGATCGTCTTCACCAGCCGCGAAAACGTGACCGGCGCCGCGACCGACCAGTCGTCGGGCCAGTGGGGCGGCATCGTGCTGCTCGGCCGCGCGAAGATCACCGATTGCGACGCACCGGCCGCCGCGCCGGGCACCACCGCCTGTACACGTGACACCGAAGGCACCAGCAACGCCATTTTCGGCGGCGCGGACGATGCCGACAACTCCGGCCGCCTGAGCTATATCCAGATCCGCTATTCCGGCTTCGTGCTGGCGAACGGCAAGGAATTGCAGGGTCTGACCCCCTCGGGCGTCGGCACCGGCACGCAGATCGACCATATCCAGGTCCACAACAGCTCCGACGACGGTATCGAGGTCTTCGGCGGTTCGACCCATATGAAATATCTGGTTCTGACCGGCAACGAGGACGACAATCTCGACACCGACGTGGGCTTCCGCGGTACGGCTCAGTTCATCATCTCGATCCAGCGCGCCAACGCCAATATCGGTGACACCTTCACCGAGACGGACTCCAACCCGATTGCCGGCGCGGCCAGCAATGCGAGCGAGGACGCGTTGCCCCGCCAATATCTGAAGGTGGCCAACTTCACCCATATCCAGCGGTCGAACACCGGCGACGATGGCGCGGCCATGATGCTGCGCGGCGGCGCCGACCTCGCCATGGTGAACGGCATCATCGTCAGCCCCGACCAGAGCTGCCTGCGCATCAACAGCGCGTCGACCGTGCGGGATGCCGATCCGGCGCTGCAGGACGCCGGCAAGCCGCGCTACCTGTCGGTGGTGATGCAGTGCAACGCCACGCCGTTCAAGGGCACCGGCGGCGCGGACGTGGCGCTGGTCCAGTCGATCTTCACGACCGATCCGAACAGCAGCTTCAGCTACACGCCGTCGCTGACCAGCCTGTTCATCAACGGCGCGACCGAAACCGCCCGCACCGCGATCGACCCCAAGACGATCGACAGCAACTTCACCACCACCAACTATATTGGCGCGGTGAAGGACAGCAACGACACCTGGTATGCCGGCTGGACCTGCAACTCGGTGACGGCGAGCTTCGGCAGCACCAGCAAGAACTGCACGGCCATTCCGACCACCTGATCGGTTCCTGACCTCAACAGGGGCGGGGAAGCGTGCATCCGGCGCTTCCCCGCCTTCTTTGCACTGAATTTCCTTTGGGGGACATTTTCATGTCACAGCCGCTGAACATGGCGCGCCTGCTCCTGATTTCCACCGCGCTGGTCGCGCCTGCGGCCATGGCCCAGAACGCTGCGCCCACGCCGCCTGTCACCTCCGGCACGCCCACGCAATCCGAGGAAGAAGATGCGCAGGCCGGCCGGATCGACGTTTCCATCCCCGGTTCCGACATCATCGTCACCGGCCGCCGCACCAGCAATGTGTCGCAGGCAGCGCCGCAGGTGGTGAACGTGCTGTCCGCCGCCGACATCAAGCGCACGGGCGAGGGCGATATCGCTGGTTCGCTCCAGCGCGTGACCGGCCTTTCGGTCGTGTCGGGCGGCTATGTCTATGTGCGCGGCCTTGGCGACCGCTATTCGCTGGCGCTGCTCAACGGTTCGCCGCTGCCCAGCCCCGAACCGCTGAAGCGTGTCGTGCCGCTCGACATCTTCCCGACCAGCGTCATCGCCTCGACCCTGGTGCAGAAGAGCTATTCGGCCAACTTCCCCGGCGAATTCGGCGGCGGCGTCATCAACCTCACCACCAAGGCGATTCCGGTAGAGAGCTATCTGGAACTGAGCGTCGGCAGCTCGGCCAATACGGAGACGTCGGGTCAGCTCGGCTATACCTATTATGGCGCCAAGTCGGACTGGACCGGCTTCGACGACAGTTCCCGCGACGTGCCGCCGCTGCTGGCGGAGGCGTTCAAGAGCGGCGTGCCCTTCTCGAACATTCCGCGTGGCGACCTGCAGGCGATCTCGATGCAGTTCCTGAACGCCAAGACCTCCGTGTTGCAGCGGACCAACAGCCTGCCGTTCAATTTCTCCGGGTCGCTGAACGGCGGCACCTCCTTCGACGTTGGCAGCGACGGGCGCATGGGCTTGTTGCTGACCGCCTCCTACAGCAACAAGTGGCGGACGCGCGAAACGCTCCAGCAAGCATCGACCGACCTCAGCCAGGCGCCCGGCAAGACCGGCACGCAGGTCAACACGGACAATGAGATCACCGTAAACGCGCTGTTCGGCGTCGGGCTGGAACTGGGCGAGCAGAAGATTCGCTGGACCAATGTCTATATCCGCGACACGCTGAAGCGCGGCGCGCTTTCGCTCGGCCAGAATAATGGCGAGATCGAGGGCGCGGATTATATGAAGCAGAACACCGCCTGGTATGAACGGCAGTTGATCGACACGCAGTTGGTCGGTGAGTTCAAGCTGGGCGATGCCCTGAGCCTGGACATGCGCGGCGGCTATGCCAATTCGCAGCGCGAGGCGCCCTATGAGCGCGAGTTCGAATATGTGCGGACCAACCGCCCCCTTGCCATCGATCCGGTGGGGGATCGCTTCATCAACGCGCTCAACCGCCAGCGGGGCGACGCGTCGATCACCTTCAGCGATCTGACCGAGGATCTGTGGTCGGCGGGCGCTGACCTCAGCTACAAATTCTCGCCTGCCTTGACGCTGACGGCGGGCTATGCCTTTAGCGATACGAAGCGCAGTTCGTCCCGCTATGAACTGCATTTCGATGCGACCAACCTGCCGATCGGGGCGCAGCAGATGCGGCCCGACTATCTTCTGTCGGACGCCGCGATCCAGCTTTACGATATGACGCTGCTCGATTTCTCGGGCAATTATCCGGTCTATGACGCCGCGCTGCGCGTTCATGCCGGCTATGGCCAGGTGAAGGCGGAGCTGGTGCCGGGCGTCACCGTTGATGCGGGTGTGCGCTATGAAAAGGGCAAGCAGTCGGTCACGGGCATCGACGTCTACAATACGGGCGTGACGCCGGTGAACAAGATCGACAAGAGCTACTGGCTGCCCGCCGCGACAGTGACGTTCGAAGCGGCCAAGGGTCTTCAGTTCCGCATCAGCGGGTCGAAGACCATCGCCCGCCCGCAGTTCCGCGAACTGATCGCGCAACCCTATATCGACACGGAATCCAACCGCTTCTATCGCGGCAACCCGTTCCTGCAGGACAGCATATTGTGGAATGCCGAAGCGCGGGCCGAATGGTATATGGGGCGCGACGAGCGGCTGACGCTGGCGGGTTTCTGGAAGAAGATCGACAATCCGATCGAAACCTACACCACGATCAACGACAAATATGACGTGACCACCAGCTTCGCCAATGCGCCCGAAGCGACACTGTATGGCGCGGAGATCGAGGCGCAGAAATATCTGCCGCTGGACGGCTGGTCGGATGCCGCCTTCTTCCAGAGCCGCCGGATCGTGCTGATCGGCAACTATACCTATACCCAGTCGAAGCTGAAGGTCAGCGACGGCGACACCACCATTCCCTATAGCTACACCACCGGCGCGCTACCGGCGGCATCGGACTATTTCCAGGATGGCGTGCCGCTGACCGGGCAGTCGGATCATCTGGTGAACTTCCAGATCGGTCTGGAGGATACCGACAGGCTGTCGCAGCAGACGCTGTTGCTGACCTATGCCAGCCCACGCGTGACCAGTCGTGGGCCGAACCTTCAGCCCGACATCAAGGAAAAGCCGGGCCTGACCCTTGATTTCGTGGCGCGTCAGGCGGTGAAACTGCCGGGCGGGATCAACAGCGAGTTCAAGTTCGAGGCCCGCAACATCACCGGCCGGAAATTCCAGGAGTTTCAGGAACTGGACGGCAACAAGGTGTTCTATAACCGGTATAAGATCGGCACGACCATAGCCGCCTCACTGACGGTCGCTTTCTAGGCGTAGTTCTTACTTCGCTCCCAAGGCATCGAACGGCCGATCCGCGTCTGGCGGGTCGGCCGTTCTGATTCTGGAACGATTCGCCTGCGCAACCGGTTCATGGTAAAGGCTCCGCTCCATCGGTCATGACCATGGAGTGCGCGGAGGCGGCGGCGCGTGAAACGGGAAGTCGAACTGAAGCTGGAACTGGCGCCTGACGCGGCGGACGCGTTCGGACTGTTGGCTTTTCTTCCGGCGGACAGCGACGTGGCGCATTTGCACGCGATCTATTTCGACACAGCCGATCGGGATCTGGCGGGGCGTGGGATGAGCCTTCGCATCCGGCGGGCGGACGGTGCACGGGTCCAGACGGTCAAGGATGACGGGAAAGGCGGGGCGGGGTTGTTCGCCCGAGCGGAGTGGGAAATGCCGGTCGCGGACGACGTGCCCGTTCTGGATGCGCGCACGCCGGTCGCCGCGCTGCTGGGGGAGGCAGTGCATGCCATCGAACCGGCCTTTCATGTCGATGTCGAACGGCGCAGATGGATCGTCGAGCAGGATGGGGCTGTCATCGAACTGGTGCTCGACCGGGGGCAGGCCAGCGCGGGGGACCGGCAGGCGGCGATTTGTGAGGTCGAGCTGGAATTGAAATCGGGCGCGCCGGATGCCCTCTTCCTCCTGGCGCGGCGGATCGATGCCGAAATTCCGGTGCGGCCCGGCGTGCTGACCAAGGCCGAAAGAGGATATCGGCTGCGCGATGCGGTCGCCGCCTCCGTCAAGGCGGAGCCGGTGGCGCTGGACCCATCGATGACGGCGGAGGAGGCATTTTCACGGATCGCCGGAAGCTGTCTGCGCCATTATCGGCTGAACGAGGCGCTGCTGCTCGATCATTATGACGCCAGGGCGCTGCATCAGGCGCGGGTGGCGGTCCGGCGTCTGCGGTCGGCCCTTTGGCTGTTCAGGCCGATGCTGGAGGAGGCGGACGTTGCGCGCTTTCAGGGCGAGTTGAAATGGTTGGCGGCCATGCTGGGCGAGGCGCGCAATCTGGATGTCCTGGCGGATCGGGCGGAGGAGGGCGATCTGCGCGACCGGCTGGATGCCGCGCGGACAGAAGCGCATGGCCGGGTCAGGCAATGGCTTGAATCGGCGCGGGTGCGGACGTTGCTGATCGATCTGGTCGAATGGCTGACATTGGGGATGGGACAGGCTGAGGGCGAGCGCGCTGAGCCGGCCGTGGACTTCGCCGCGCGCCGGTTGCAGCGGCTGCACAAGCGGATCGCGAAGCAGGGCGCGCATCTTGCGAAGCTGACCGACGAGGCGCGTCATGAAGTGCGCAAGGATGCGAAGAAGCTGCGATATGCCTCCGAATTTTTCGCCGGGCTATTCGCGGGTAGGAGACAGCGGCGGCGGCAGGCGAAGTTCATCGCTGCGTTGGAGGAGGTGCAGACAGGTCTGGGCGAACTGAACGATCTGGTCGCAGCGCCGGGGCTGTTGGCGCATTATGGGCTGAACGGCGAGCACGGGATGCAGGCCCGGCCGAAGAAGAAGCGCAAGCTGATTGCCGAGGCGGCCGACGCTCATGAGCAATTGGTGGAGGCTCCGCGTTTCTGGCGCTGAATTCAGGTCCAGCGCCGTTCGCGATACCATTTGGTGATGACATGCTTGACGCCGCTGCGGACCTTCATGCCGTGATGAATGCTGGCGGAATTATATTCGCCCGGACCTAGCCGGTTGTTCCAGGCGAGCAGCTTGCCGGTTTCGGGCTGCACCGTCTTGCCGATCTTGACGAAGCGGGTTGCGCCGCCTGCCGCCGGTTCATTGAGATAGACCATCAGCGTCCAGGTGCGGTTGCCCGCGACCGTGCAAAAGCGTTCGAAATCGGAGCCTTTTGGTTCGAAATAGTCGGTATGCGCCTTGAATTCCTGGCCCACGGCATAGCGCTGGCCCTGGATCGGTTCGCCATGCGCGGGATCGATGCCTGCAAAGGCCGCCAGTTTCGCGTCGATCGTCGCGACGAACGGATCGGCGGCGTCCAGGTCGCATGTCTCGCTGGTGCGGAAATATCCGTCGCCATTGGCGTCCGCGATAGTGGAAGGGCGCCTGTGAGCGTCGATCCGTTCGATCAGCTTCGCGCATTCCTCCGCCGAGAGGAAATTGCGCTGAATGAACAGGGTGAGATCGCGGTTGGGGACGCGCTGGCGCGGGGATGGGCGGCGATCCAGGCCGGATCGGCGTCCGGGGCGGATGGAGGGGGGCTGTTGGCCATCATGGGTCCAGGATGCGGAAACTGCGCCCGTTGCTATCGCTGGCCGCGCGAAATGCAAGCACCGTCGTTTCCGGCGTTGCGATTGTCATTAAAGCGTCACAATAGTGTCATCCGGCAGTAAAACCAATTTTCTAGCAGGCGCAGATATCAAGGGGGATGAACGACGCGCATGCGTGTGGCTTTTGGCGACAATATCCGGACTATGAGCGGGCGGCTGCGGCCCATCGACTGGTTGTCGCTGGTCGAGAAGCTGCTGCTGGGTTTTCTGGCGTTGCAATGTGCGGCGCTGGTCTGGGCGGTGCTGACGCCCGCCGGCAGCTTCGGCCCGTGGGAAGGGCGTCAGGCGCGCTTCCTGTCCGTCGCGGAGCGGCAGGCGCTGTTTTCTGGCTTCGACCCTTTTTATCGCGGCGGCCCGCAGCAGGCCGGCGGGGGCGTCGTGACCTCTCTGGCGCTGACGGTTTACGGCATTCGGTTGAACGAAGGGTCCGGGCTGGGTTCGGCCATCGTCGCCGGGCCGGACGGGGTGCAGAACAGCTTTGCCGTGGGCGAGGAGATCATGCCCGGAGTGGTGCTGAAGGCCGTGGCCTTCGATCATATCACCATCGATCGCGGCGGGGCGGAGGAGCAGGTGTTCCTCGACCAGTCGCAGCCCGCGCCGACCGCCATACCGGACGGTGGAGCGCCCGCGGGCTCGCTGCCCTCGGCGGTGGTGGGGATGGACAATCCGACCGCCGACATATTGAAGCGCGACGTCGGCTACACCCCCCGGATGCAGAATGGGCGCGTCACCGGCCTTATCCTGACCGCCAAGGGGCCGGGTTTCCAGCAGGCCGGTTTCCAGCCCGGCGACATCGTCACCCAGGTCGACGGCCAGCCGGTCGGATCGGTGAGCGATCTTCAGGCGTTGCAAGGCAAGATCATGCCGGGCGCGCGTATTTCCCTGACGGTGGAGCGCGGCGCTGCCACGTCTTCGGTCAATCTGACACTGCAAGGCCAATGACCAGAAAATTGCTTCTTTCCGCCGCCATGGCCCTCGCTCTGGCGGCTCCCATCGCATCGCCGGTCATGGCGCAGCAGACGCTGAACGTGCGCGATGCCGATATCCGGGCCTTCATCCAGGACGCGGCGCGGGTGACGGGGCGGACCTTCATCATCGACAATCGCGTGGCGGGGAAGGTGTCGGTCGTGACTGATCGGCCCCTGTCGCGGTCCGAATATTTCGAGATTTTCCTGTCGACCTTGCGCGCCAATGGGCTGGTGGCGGTTCCGGCGCCGGGCGGAGCCTATCGGATTCAGTCGGCGGATGGCGCGGCGGGACAGCCTAGCGCCGTCGGGCGGGCGGCCAATCGAAACCAGTTCGTGACGGAGGTGTTCCGGTTACGCTCCATCGATGCGGCGAGCGCGCTGGAAACGCTGCGGCCGCTGGTCAGCAAGGACGGATCGGTGACCGCGAACCGGGCCGGAAACAGCGTGGTCGTGGCGGATTATGCCGACAATATTGGACGTATCCGGCAGGTGATTGCGCGGATCGACCGGGATACGGCCTCGACCACCACGGTCGTGCTGAAAAATGCCGGGGCGCGGGAAATTGCGACCTCTTTGCAGGCTCTGGTGATGACGGGTGGAGAGGGGGCGGCGAAGCCCGCGACCATCGTGCCGATCGATAGCAGCAATGCCGTCGCGATCCGGGGCGACGCCGGGACGGTAGCGCGGCTGGCGCAGATGGCGCGGGAGCTTGACCGGCAGGCGGCAAGCGGGACCGAGATCCGGGTTTATTGGCTGGAACATGCCGATGCCGAAAAGCTTTTGCCGGTGTTGCAGCAGCTTGTCGGGCAATCGACCAGTTCGGCGGTGATGTCTTCAACGCCGGCGGCGGGAGGGGCGCCTTCGGCAGTGCCCGCTGCCGCTTCGTCGGTGGTGGCGAGTGCAGGTGGGGCTGGCGGGAGCGGAATTTCAACCCGTGGCCCAGCGATCGTGACGCGCTATGAGGGCGCCAATGCGATCATCGTCGCCGCCAATAGCGACGTGCAGCGGATGCTGGGCGAGACGATCCGCCAGATCGACACGCGGCGCGAGCAAGTGCTGGTGGAGGCGATCATCGTCGAGATCAGTGATGCCGCCGCCAAGAAGCTGGGCGTGCAATTCCTGATCGGCAGCACCAAGACGGGCTTTGCTGCGACCAATTATTCCAATGCCTCGCCCAATATCCTGACGCTGGCGGGAGCGATTGCGGCCGACAGGCTGGGCGAGACGACGACGACCGTCGTGGCGCCGGACGGTACCCGGACGGAGACGAGGACGCGGGAAAATGGCGACCTTGCCAATACGCTGCAACAGGCGGCGGTCGACAGCCTGATGAATGCGACGGGCGGCTTTGGCGGGGTAGCGACCTCGCTGGGCAGGAACGGGATTTTCGGGGCGATCATCAATGCGGTGAAATCCGATACCGACAGCAATATCCTGTCCACGCCTTCGGTGATGACGCTGGATAACCAGAAGGCGTCCATCCTGGTCGGCCAGCAGGTGCCGGTCACGACGGGCGAGGCGCTTTCCCAGAATTTCGACAACCAGTTCCGCACCGTCCAGCGGCAGGATGTCGGCATCAAGCTGGAGGTGAAGCCCCAGATCAACACCGGCGGCGCGATCAAGCTGTTTCTGAAGCAGGAAGTGTCGAGCGTCGCCGGGCCGGTTTCCAACGGCAACAGCGACCTCATCATCAACAAGCGCGAGATCGAGACGACCGTGACGGTCGATGATGGCGAGATATTGGCGCTGGGCGGCCTGCTGGACGACAATGAGCGCAAGACGATCGAGCGGATTCCGCTGCTGAGCGACATTCCCGGCATTGGCGAGCTGTTCAAGTCGCGCAGCAAGAGCCGGACGAAGACGAACCTCATGGTCTTCATCCGGCCTACCATATTGCGCTCCAAGGAAGACGCGCAAAAGCTGACGCAGCAGCGCTACGGCTATATTCGCGGCATGCAGTTGCAGCGCAATCCGGATCAGGAGCCGAGCATCGATGAGCTGGTGCGCGACTATATGGGCGCGACGCCGCCCGCCGCCACGCCGCAACCGGGCGATGCGGTGGTGCAGCCGCCGGCCGAAATCATCGAGCCGACCGCCCGCCAATCGAGCGGCGTCGTGCGTCCGCTCGAACGCCCTGCAGGCGGAGAGAAACGGTGATTGAAGCAGCCGGACAAGAGCCTGATCCCATTCCCCCGCATATGGCGCCGCGTGCGGTCGACATACCCTATGTCTTTGCGCGCAAGCATGGCGTCGTCATGCTGCCGCTGGAGGGAGAACGGCTGACCATCGCGGTACGCGAGGGCAGCGATCCGCGCGTGCTGCTGGAAGTGCGGCGGCATCTGGCGCGCAGCTTCGATGTCCGTTTCGTAGATGCGCCGCAATTCGACCGGCATCTGTCGGATCATTATGCGATGGAGGGCAGCGCCGCCGCCATGGCGGGTTCGCTCGATGTGGGAGCGGATGAACTGGACATTCTCGCCGCCGATATTCCGACCGCCGACGATCTGCTCGACAGCGCCGACGATGCGCCCGCGATTCGCCTGATCAACGGTATCATTGCCGAGGCGGCGCGGCAGGGCGTGTCGGATATTCATATCGAGCCCTATGAGACGGGCCTGATCGTGCGGATGCGCGTCGATGGAGTGTTGCGTGAGACGCTGCGCATGCCGCCGCATGTCGCGCCGGTCGTCGTCAGCCGCATCAAGGTCATGGCGCGGCTCGATATTGCCGAGCGGCGCGTGCCGCAGGATGGGCGGATCGGGCTGACCCTGGGCGGCAAACTGCTCGACGTGCGCGTGTCGACATTGCCGAGCCGGGCGGGAGAGCGGGTGGTGTTGCGCATTCTCGACAAGGAGAATGCGGGCATGAACCTTGACCTGCTGGGCATGACGGGCGCTCCGGACCGGATTTTCCGGGAAGGTTTGCAGGAGCCCAATGGCATCATTCTCGTCACCGGGCCTACGGGGTCGGGCAAGACGACGACGCTTTATGCAGGGCTGCGGCAGCTCAATGACGGGACGCGCAATATCCTGACCGTCGAGGATCCGGTCGAATATGCGATCGAGGGCGTCGGGCAGACACAGGTGAATGCCAAGGTCGGGCTGACCTTCGCGGCAGGGTTGCGGGCGATTTTGCGGCAGGATCCCGATGTGGTGATGGTGGGCGAAATCCGCGATCGCGAGACGGCGGAGATCGCCGTGCAGGCTTCGCTGACGGGACATCTGGTGCTTTCGACCGTGCATACCAACGATGCCGTGGGCGCGATCACCCGGATGCGCGACATGCGGGTGGAACCGTTTCTGCTGGCCTCGACCCTGCGCGCGGTCATTGCGCAGCGGCTGGTGCGGCGGCTCTGTCAGCATTGCCGGGAGCCGGTGCAGGCGGACAAGTCGGCCAGCGCTTTGCTGGGCTTCGATCCCGGCACGATCATCTACCGGGCGCGTGGGTGTGAGGAGTGCAATGGCTCCGGGTACAAAGGCCGGATCGGCGTGTTCGAGGCGATCCGGGTGGATGATACCATCCGGCGGCTGATCAATGACGGCGGCGATGAATCGCTGATCGCGCGCCATGCTTTCCTGAATGCGCCCAATCTGGGATCGGCGGCGCGGGCTTTGGTGCGCGACGGGCAGACCACGGCGGAGGAGGCCATCCGTGTGTCGCGGCGCGATGCGGCGGAGGCGGAAACCATCGCTGATGGCTGAGTTCGATTATATTGCGATCGACCCCGCGGGGAAGGAGCGCTTGGGGCGGGTCAAGGCCGACACGATGGATGATGCCCGTGCCCGGCTGGATGCGCGCAAGCTGTTCATCGTCCGGATTGAGCCGGGAGCAGTCGAGCGGGCGCGCAAGCGGACGGGGTTGTCGCTGCGATCGCCGCGCCTGTCGGCCAAGGAACTGACGCTCTTCACGAGGCAGCTTTCGACGCTGATCCAGGTCAGCCCGCTGGAGGAAGCGCTGCGCACCATCGGGCGGCAGAGCGAGCAGGCGCATGTGCGCGCCATCGTCGCCAAGGTGCATTCGGGCGTGCTGGAAGGGCGACGGCTGGCGGATGCGCTGGGCGCGGAACCAAAAAGCTTTCCGCCGCTCTATCGCGCGATGGTTTCGGCGGGTGAAAGTTCAGGCAGCCTGCCGACGATCATGGAGCGGTTGTCGGATTTGATGGAACGGCAGGCGGTGATCCGGTCCAAGGTGCTGACCGCCATTGCCTATCCCAGCGTGCTGGCGGCCTTTGCGGTATGCGTGGTCGCGGCGCTGATGATCTTCGTCGTGCCCAAGGTGGTTGAGCAGTTCGATACGGTCGGGCAGCAATTGCCGTTGCTGACGCGGATGGTGATGGGGATTTCGGCCTTTCTTGCCGGTTACTGGTGGCTGTTGCTGATCCTGACCGGGTTGGCGGGTTTGGGCTTCTGGCGGGCGTTGAAGGTCGAGAATTTTCGCTATCGCTTTGATTCCATGCTGCTGCGTCTGCCGCTGTTGGGGCGGCTGATCCGG
Organism: Sphingobium sp. TKS; assembly: GCF_001563265.1. Lineage (NCBI taxonomy): Bacteria > Pseudomonadati > Pseudomonadota > Alphaproteobacteria > Sphingomonadales > Sphingobiaceae > Sphingobium > Sphingobium sp. TKS. Next base: position 1,631,853 of record NZ_CP005083.1, read on the forward strand.
GATCTTCACGCGGCGCGGATGGCGCGGACGCTCTCGACCATGGTCGCCAGTCGCTTGCCGCTGATGGAGGGGCTGTCGCTGACCACCCAGACCGTCCACAACAGGGTGCTGCGTCAGGCTTCGGAGGAGATTGTCGAGGCCATTCGCGGCGGTGGCAGCCTGTCAGCGGCTTTGCGGCGAGGGGGGGTGTTTCCGCCGCTGCTGGTCTATCTGGCGGCGAGCGGGGAGAGCGCGGGGCGGCTGGATACCATGCTGGAGCGGGCGGCGGATTATCTGGAGCGGGAATTCGACAGCTTCACCTCCACCGCGCTCGCCCTGCTGGAGCCGGTCATCATCATTTTGATGGGCGGAATCGTCGCCGTCATCATCCTGTCCATCCTGCTGCCCATCCTGCAATTGCAGAGCCTTACCGGGGCCTGAAGGAGTGTTTATGCGTAAATTCCTCTCTCTCCGTCATTCCCGCCTTCGCGGGGATGACGAAAATGATGGAGAAAGTGGCTTCACCCTTGTCGAACTGATGGTCGTCATCGTCATCATCGGCCTGTTGGCGACGATCGTGGCGATCAACGTCATCCCGGCGACCGATACGGCGCGGGTCGAGAAGGCCAAGGCCGACATCGCCACCATCGAGCAGGCGCTGGAGCAATATCGGCTGGATAATCTGACCTATCCGGCGGGGACCGATGGCTTGCCGGCGTTGATCAGCCCGCCCGCTTCACTCGCCCAGCCGCAGCGTTACCGGCGCGGAGGCTATATCAAGAAGCTGCCGAACGATCCCTGGGGCCGCCCCTATATTTATGCGGTGCCGGGGCGGAAGGGCGCGTTCGACATCAGTTCGCTGGGCGCGGATGGCCAGCCAGGCGGCGAGAATGAGAATGCCGACATCTATTCCAGCGAGCTTTGATCGCTCGCCGTCAGGATTGAAGTCCTTGAGGCGATCCGCCGAACACGGCTTCGGGCCTTTGAGACGTTCCGCCGAACACGGCTTCGAGTCTTTGAGACGCTTCGCCGAACACGGCTTCACGTTGATCGAGCTGATGGTCGTACTGACGATCATCGGCTTCATTTCGGCTGCGGTCGTGCTCGCCATGCCCGATCCGCGTGGCCGGGTGATCGAGGATGCCGACCGCTTCGCCGCGCGTGTTGCCGCCGCGCGCGACGAAGCGGTCGTCACTGCGCGCCCTATGGGGGTGTGGGTTTCGGCTTCGGGTTATGGTTTCCAGCGCCGCGATGGCGCGCAATGGGTGCCGCTGGAGGACAAACCCTTCGTCACCGCCAACTGGAAAGCGGGAACGCGGGCTCTGGTCGGCAAGGATGGGCGACAACAGATCGGTTTTGACGGCACGGGCCTGCCGACCGATCCGATGACGGTGACGTTGGCGCGTGATGGCGAGCGGGTATCGGTGACGGTCGATATGGCCGGGAAGGTGGCTGTCGGTGGGTAAGCGCGCCAACGGCTTTACGCTTCTGGAGATGCTCGTCGCGCTGGCGGTGTTCAGCCTTGCCGCGCTGGCGCTGGTGCGCTTGCAGGGGGTGACGCTCCACACGGCGGCGGACCTCGACAGCAAGGCCATGGGGCAGATCGTTGCCCGCAATCTGATGGTCGAGTTGCAGACCGATCCCGCGCCGCCTTCGCTCGGCAGCGAGGAGGGCGAGGTCGACAATGGCGGGCGGCGCTGGCACTGGACGCGTGAGGTCAAGGTGACCGATGACAAGCGGCTGTTGCAGGTTAATCTGGCGGTAGATGGGCAGGCGGGATCCTCGCCGGTCGTGCTGAGTTTTGTGCGGGTGGTGCAGTGATGCGCACATTCGCTCATGATGGGGCTGGCTTTACGCTGATCGAACTGCTGGTTGCGCTCATGATCTTCGCCATGTTGGCGGCGGCGGGCGTGCTGCTGCTCGGCAACAGCGTGTCGGCGCAGGCGCAGATCAAGCTGCGACTGGACGATATGGCGGCGGTGCAGCGGGCGGGCGGCGCTCTGGCCGCCGATCTGGGGCAGGCGGTGCCACGCATCAGCCGCACCGAGGCGGGGACGCTCGCGCCAGCCTTCTGGTCGCATCGGGAGGGCGAGAGCGTCCCCCTGCTTCAATTCGTGCGCGGTGGCTGGGACAATCTGGGCGATCTGCCGCGCCCTTCCTTGCAGAAGGTCGAATATTGGGTGCGGCAAGGGCGGCTGGAGCGGCGGACCTATGCGCAGGTCGATGGCGCGGCGGGAGATGAACCGGCGGCGCTGCTGGATCATGTCGAAAATGTCGCGCTGCGCTTTCGCGATGCCAAGGGCGATTGGCGAGACGATTGGGCGCCGACCCAGCCCGACCTGATGCCGCGCGCCGTGGAGATGATGGTGACGCGGACGGGCGAGCCGCCGGTGACTTTGCGCTTTCTGGTCGGGCCGGGTCCGGTGGAGAAGCTGGAAGGGGAGGCCGTCGGTGGCTGATCCCCGGAAAGCGAGCGAGCGCGGCGTGGCGTTGCTGACGGTGCTGCTGCTGGTGGCGGTGATGGCGGTGGTCGCAGCGACCGCGCTGGAGCGGCTGGCGCTGGCGACGCGGATGACGGGCAATGGCGGCGCGGTCGATCAGGCGCGCGCCTTTGCCGATGCCGGAGCGGAGATTGCGCGCCTGCGGATCGGTGATCTGGTGGCGGCCAATCCGGGCAAGACGACGCTGGCCGGGAACTGGATGGGGACGCCTCAGGCGATCGCCGTGCCGGGTGGGATGGCGACGGCGCGGGTGACGGACGGCGGCAATTGCTTCAACCTCAACAGCGTGGTCGCTGGCGAGAATGAGGCCGATCTGAAGGTCCGGCCCGTGGGGGTGTCGCAGTTCCAGGCGCTTTTGCAGGCGCTGGGCGTGGATGCGCGGCAGGCGCAGGTGGCGGCGGCTTCGCTGGCCGACTGGATCGATACCGACAGCGTGCCCCAGCCGGGCGGGGCGGAGGATGAGACCTATGCGCGGGCGGCGCGGCCCTATCGCACGGCGAACCGCTTCATGGTCGATCCCAGCGAGTTACGGGCGGTGAACGGGGTGACGCCAGCGATCTACGATCTGGCGCGGCCCTGGGTGTGCGCGCTGCCGACGGCGGATTTGTCGCCTATCAATATCAACACCTTGCTGCCCAATCAGGCGCCGCTCTTCGCCATGCTGATGCAGGGACAGCTCAGCGTCCCGCAGGCGCGGCAATTGCTGGCGCAGAGGCCTGCGGAGGGATACGGCAGTACGGTGGCGTTCTGGGCCGTGCCCGCGCTGGCAGGGTTGAGCCCGCTGGAAGAAGTGGCGAACCAGGTCAAATTGACGACGGGATTTTTCGGAGTGGAAGTGTCGGTGGATGTTGGGGGGACGCAGGTGGTCGAACGGGCGCTGATCGATGCGCGGCAAAGTCCGGCTACGCTGATACGCCGCAATTGGGGGGCCGGCGCGTGAACCAGGCCGAAGGATTGATCGTGACGCTGGCCGGGGAGCCGGGGGGCGCGCCGCTGTGGATGCGGGTAGCGAACGGCGCCGTGGTGCAGACAGGCGAGGGAGCGAACTGGCTGGCGGCCTGCGGGCTGGCGGCGCTGCCGGACGACATGACGGTGATGCTGGTGCCGCCGGCCGCGTTGGTGACGCTGCATGAAGGGCATTATCCCGATCTGCCTGTGCGGCAGGGACGGGCGGCGGCGCGGCTGGCGGCATTGGCGAAGGGGATCGTGCCCTCCGATCAGCTTTTCGCGGCCGCCAATGAGAATGACGATCCGGCAAGGCCGCATCTGGTCGCCGTAGCGGCGCGGGCCGATATGCAGCATTGGCTGCTCTGGGCGCAGCATCATGGGCTGGACCCCGATATCATCGTCCCTGCGCCGCTGCTGCTGCCGGAGTCGCAGCATGGCTTCCTGCGCGGGATCATTGGCGGCGCGCCGGTGCTGCGCGGTATGGATATGGCACTGGCCGGCGATCTGGCGCTGCCGGAGCTGATCGGTGATGCGGTGGTGCGGGATGTGCCGCATGAGCAGATCGATGCGCGGGCGATTGCTGCGCTGCACGCGCCGCCGCTGGACCTGAGGCAGGGTGATTTCGCGAAAAGGGTGCGCCGGTCGTTCGACAAGCGGACGCTGGCACGGATCGTGCTGTGGAGCGGGTTGATCCTTCTGGTAAGCCTGTTGATCGCGCTGGTTGGCCTGACGAAGCAGCATTTCGCGGCGAGCGGGCTGGATGCGGAAAGCCTGGCGCTGGCGCGGCAGGTGGTGCCCGGCGCGACCGAACTGATTCAGGCGGAGGCCGAGATGGACCGCCAGCTCGCCGCTCGCGGCGCGGGAGGCTATGCCTTCACCGCGCCGGTCGCGGCGGTGCTGAACGCGATGCAGGATGTGCCGGGGGTGTCGCTCACTGCTCTGTCCCGTGATCCGGACGGCATGGTCCGGGCGACGCTAGCGGCGGCGAAGATGGATGACATCAACAGCGTGTTGCTGGCTTTGCAGGCGGCGGGCTTCACGATCACGGCGACGCCGTCGCAAGACCCCGGCGGGCGAATGCTGGCTGACATTACGGTGCGATCATGATGGAACGTCTGAAAGTGCTCTGGGGCGAGCGATCCCCGCGCGAGCAGTGGATGCTGGGCGTGATGTTCGGGTTGCTGGCGGTGGTGATCCTGTGGCTGGGGGTGTTTCTTCCGCTCGATGCGGCGCAGCGTTCGGCCCGTGATGCGCTGCGCGAGGCGACTGATCGCAACGCGGTGATCCGGGCCAGGGTGAAGCTGTTGAAATCCTTGCCGCGTGCAGCCGGAATCGCGGATACGGGCGTGCCGCTGGATCAGTTCATCGGGCAGAGCGCGGGCGAGGCCGGGCTGACGCTGGAACGCGCGCAGGCGCAGGGGGCGGATCGGCTGGACATGGCGATCGCTTCGGTGCGCCCGGTGGCGCTGTTTTCCTGGCTGGCAGCGCTGGAGGCGCAGGGCGTGAGGGTCGAAACGATGAGCGCGCGGCCATCACCGACGGCGGGCAGCGTGTCGGTGCAGGCGGTGCTGGTGCGGGGCGGCGGGCAATGATGGGTTTGTCGCTCTCGCGCCGGATACGCATGGCTTTAATCCTGCTCTTTGCCCTGGGCTTCATCCTTTTCCTGCCGATGCGGATTGCGCTTGGCATGGCCGGGCTGGAGCGATTGGGCGTCGCTGCGCGGGAAGTGCAGGGTACGGTGTGGAGCGGCGGGATCGACCGGCTGATGTTGGGGACGACTTCGCTGGGTTCGGTTCATGCCGGCTTGTCGCCTGTTTCCTTGCTGGTTGGACGGGCCCGGCTCGATATCTGGCGGCGCAACGGCGCGGCTGATGATGTGGCGGGCGCACTGACGGTCGGCTTGGGGCGGATCGGCATCGATGACATGACGGGCGCGGTGCCGCTGGGACGGACATTCGCGCCGCTGCCGGTGAACAGCTTCGTCATGGAAGATGTGTCGGCCTGGTTTTCCGGCGATCGTTGCGGCCATGCGGAGGGGCGGGTGCGAGCGCAGATGGCGGGGCAATTTCCGGGGCTTAATCTGTCGCAGGGTCTTTCGGGCGTGGTGAGTTGCGATGGCGATGCGCTCCTGCTGCCATTGGTGAGCCAGTCGGGGTTGGAGAAGGTCAATCTGCGCATCTGGCGCTCCGGCCGCTATGTGGCGGAAATGCGGGTGGAGACGGCGGACACGACCTTGGGAGACGCTCTGGCCAAGGCAGGTTTTGTCGAAGGCGGCGGCGTGCGCGTGCTGAAGGTCGAAGGGACGCTGTGATCCAGGCCTTTCCCGCCCTGCTGGGCGGCATTGCGGGAGCCATTGCCGGGAGCTTCCTGGCCACGCTCATCCTGCGCTGGCCGCGGGGCCGCGGGATCACGCATGGCCGGTCGGCCTGCGACGAGTGCGGGCGGGTCTTGGGTGTGATCGACCTTGTTCCCATGGTGAGCGCGCTCGTGCAGCGGGGGCGCTGCCGGACCTGCGGCGCGCCGATCGATCCGCTGCATGGGCGGGTGGAGGCGGGGTGCGCGATCATCGGTGCGCTTGCCCTGGGCTTTTCGCCTGAGCTTGGCGGGATGGGATGGGCGTTGCTCGGCTGGCTGTTGCTGACGCTGGCGGTGCTGGACAAGCGGCATTTCTGGCTGCCCGATGCGCTGACCTTGCCGCTGGCGTTTCTGGGCTTCACCATCGGGCTTTGGACCACCGGGGCGACGATGGGGGATAGGGCGATTGGCGCTATGGTCGGTTATCTGGCGCTGTTGCTCGTCGCGCTTGGCTATCGGCGGTTGCGGGGGCGTGAAGGGCTGGGGTTGGGAGACGCCAAGCTGCTGGGCGCGCTGGGCGCCTGGTTCGGTTGGCAGGCCTTGCCTTTCATTCTGTTGCTGGCGGCAAGTCTGGGGCTGCTGGCGGTCCTGGCGGCAATGGCGGTGGGCCGGACGGTCGATGGCGCAACGCGGGTACCTCTAGGGACTTTTCTGGCCGCAGCGGCCATTCCGGGCTGGTGGCTTTCGGTGCTGGCCACCGGGGCAGGAGCCTGACCCGCGCAGAGAATTTTCATGATGCGGTGAAACCCCGTTGACCCATAAGCCTGCTCTGCTTATAGCGCCGCCTCACCGCAGGGCGCCGCCCGGCGGGATGCCCATGGGGCGGAGTAGCTCAGCTGGTTAGAGCAGCGGAATCATAATCCGCGTGTCGGGGGTTCAAGTCCCTCCTCCGCTACCATTTTCTTCTCATAAATCAGCCGCTTGCGACTTATTCGTTGCCTTGGCATCTGTTTGCGCTGCGAAAAATATGTGTAAGCCCCGTTAACCCGCTATTTTTTGGGCTTGCAATCCCTCGCGTGCGTTGCACTAATGTTGCAATGCACAACCAGCCTTGGGCTGAGGGAGGATCGACACTTTGCCCTTCCACGAAATGTTTGAGCCGGATGGTTCGATACGCCCCTGCTATGCGGAAGTGCAGAATTGGGTGGAGCGGACCGGCATTGCCGGGCTCAATCGTCGGATGGATGAGGCGGAGGCGATCTTCCGGCGCATCGGCATCACCTTCGCGGTCTATGGCGAGGGAGGCGATCCGGAACGGCTGATCCCCTTCGACCTGTTGCCGCGCATTTTCACCGGGCAGGAATGGCGCGTTCTGGACAAGGGCATCCGCCAGCGGGCGCGGGCGCTGAACGCCTTTCTGCATGACGTCTATCATCGCGGGGAGATTGTGAAGGCGGGGATCATGCCCGCCGACATCATCTACCAGAACAGCGCCTATCTGGCGGAAATGGCCGATTTCACCCCGCCGGGGAAGGTCTACAGCCATATCGTCGGCATCGATATCGTCCGCACCGGGCCGACAAGGTTCGAGGTGCTGGAGGATAATTGCCGTACCCCCTCCGGCGTGTCCTATATGCTGGAAAATCGCGAGATCATGACGCGCATGTTCCCCGAGCTGTTCGCGCAGGGAATTGTCGCGCCGGTCGACGATTATCCGGCGGAATTGCTCAAAAGCCTGAAGGAAGTCGCGCCGCCCGCTTGCAAGGGCGATCCGGTGGTGGTCGTGCTGACGCCGGGGTCGCTCAACAGCGCTTATTATGAGCATAGCTTCCTGGCCGACCTGATGGGCGTGGAACTGGTCGAGCCAGCCGATCTGTTTGTCGACAATGACCGGGTGTGGATGAAGACCACGCTTGGGCCGAAGGCGGTGGACGTCATCTACCGGCGCATCGATGACGAATATATCGATCCGCTGGTGTTTCGGCCAGACAGCCTGCTGGGCGTGCCGGGCATTTTCAACGTCTATCGCAATGGCGGGGTGACGCTGGCTTCCGCGCCGGGATCGGGGATAGCGGACGACAAGGCCGTGTACATTTATGTGCCGGAGATGATCCGCTTCTATCTGGGCGAGCAGCCGATCCTGGACAATATCCAGACCTGGCAATGCGGCAAGCCCGATGAATGCGCCTATGTGCTGGAAAATCTGCACGATCTGGTGGCCAAGGAGGTTCATGGGTCGGGCGGTTACGGCATGCTGATCGGGCCGAAATCGACCAAGGATGAGATCGCTGCCTATGCCGATCGGATCAGGGCCAATCCCGCCGAGTTCATTGCCCAGCCGACATTGGACCTGTCGACCGTGCCGACGCTGGGACCGGCGGCGGTGGTCGGGCGGCATGCGGATTTCCGGCCCTATTGCCTGGTAGGCAAGCAGATCAGGCTGGTGCCGGGAGGCCTCACCCGCGTGGCGCTGACCGAGGGGTCGCTGGTGGTGAACTCCAGCCAGGGTGGCGGGGTCAAGGATACGTGGGTTTTGCAGGATTGATGATGGTGGAGTTGAACCTTTTCTTTCCCCGTCATCCCAGCGAAAGCTGGGATCTCGTGAGGCTATGCCGTGTCTTGTCGCCTGCGATCCCAGCTTTCGCTGGGATGACGGGAAAAGGGGGAGGAGTGGTGCCCCCATGCTGAGCCGGACCGCTGAAAATCTCTTCTGGATGGCCCGCTATATGGAACGGGCCGAGGCTACGGCGCGCCTGCTGACCATGGGCCAGCGCATGGCGATCCTGCCGGGCGCGCATCATCGCGACGAGTGGCGATCGGTGGTGCGGGCGACGGGGGCGCTCAATCATTTCCCCGAAGGCGCGCAGGTGACGGAGAGCGACGCCATCGCCTTCCTGATGCTCGACCTCGACAATCCCTCCTCCATCCGGTCCTGTTTGCTCAAGGCGCGGGCCAATGCCAAGTCGGCGCGCACCATGCTGACGCAGGACATGTGGGAGGCGCTGAACGAAGGCTGGCGCAAGCTCGACAGCTATGATGTGGCGGAGGCGCGGCAGCAGCTTCCGGCGCTGATCGACTGGGTGAAGACGCGGGTGATGACCTTTCGCGGTGCGGCCCATTCGGGGCAGTTGCGCAATGAAGGGCATGATTTCCTGCGCACGGGGTCGGCGCTGGAGCGGGCGCAGATGACGCTCCGCCTCCTGGACGTCAAATATTATGTGCTGCTGCCTGAGACGGAGGTGGTGGGCGGCAATCGCGATCATTATCAGTGGACGTCGGTGCTCTATGCGCTGTCGGGCGCGCGGGCCTTTCACCATATTTATGGCGGCACCTATACACCCTGGCAGATCACGGATTTCCTGGTGCTGAACCGGCTGTTCCCGCGCAGTATCGCTTATTGCTACGACCAGCTTGCCTATCGGCTGAACCGGCTGGCGGGATGGCATGATGCGCGCGCCGCCTGCCATGATACCGTGCGGGAGATGGTGGCGGATCTGGAGAAACTCGACAGCGGCGAGATTTTCAGGGCCGGCCTGCATGAGACGGTGCAGAACGGCCTGATGAGCACCAACCGGCTGGGTGTGGAGATCGCCCAGGCCTATCATTTCGGCTGAGGGGAGGACGCGGTGAAACTGCTCGTCCGTCATCAGACGACCTACCGCTATGAGGCTGCGGCGGGGCGGGTGGCGATGCGGCTGAAGCTGATGCCGGTCGATACGCCCGCGCAGAAGGTGCTGGACTGGCAGGTCAGCGTCAATGGCGAGCCGCTGACCAGCTTTCGTCCCAACAGCTATGGCGAGATGGAGGCGATTTGGGTTCGGCACGACCGGATGGACAATGCCGTGATCGTCGCGGAAGGGCTGGTCGAGACGCGGGAAAGCCACGGCGTGCTGGGCTGGCTGGGTGGCCGGGTGAATCCGGGCTATTTCCTGCGGGAGACGCGACTGACCAAGGCATCCGAGGGGATCAGGGCGATGGCCCTGGCCTTGCCTGATGACGATGGGCCGCTGGCACGGCTCCATGCGTTGTCGGCGGCGGTGAGCGATGCCGTGGCCTATCGCGCGGGCGTGACGACAGCCAGCACCACGGCGGCGGAGGCATTCGCGTTGGGGGCGGGGGTTTGTCAGGACCATGCGCAGGTCTTCATCGCCGGGGCACGGGTCTTGGGGATTCCTGCGCGTTACGTATCTGGTTATCTGCTGGCCGATGATGGCGATGTGCTGCACGAAACCCATGGCTGGGCGGAGGCGTTGGTGCCGGAACTGGGTTGGGTGGGGTTCGATCCGTCCAACCGGGTCTGCGTGACGGAGCGCTATCTGCGGATCGCCTGCGGGCTGGACGCTGATGAGGCTGCCCCGATTCGGGGCTCCGTGACGGTGGCGGGCGATATCTGGATTGACGCGGACGTCCGGATCGCGCAGGCGGAGGAAGGGGTGGAAGAGCGGCAACTGCAACGGCAGCAACAACAAAGCACGCAAACCACCGCGCAGGATTGAACAAATACGGGAGCCCGGTGGGCGATGACCTATTGTGTGGCGGTGCGTGTCGACCAGGGGCTGGTCATGCTGTCCGATACCCGTACCAATGCGGGGATGGATAATATCGCCCGCTTCCGCAAGAGCTTCACCTACAGCGTGCCGGGCGAGCGGGCGATCACCATGATGTGTTCGGGCAATCTGTCGATCACCCAGGGGGTGAAGGCGATGCTGGGCCGCGCGATCAAGGATGCAGCGCTCGATCCGGAGGTGGAGACGATCCTGAACTGTCCCACCATGCACCGCGTCGCGCAGATCGTGGGAGAGGCGATGTGCACCATGCAGGGCCGCTATCGCAGCACGATCGAGATGCAGGGGGCGGCGGCGGATGCCTCCATCCTGATTGCGGGGCAGCGCAAGGGCGGGAAGCCGCGGCTTTACCTCATCTATTCGGCGGGCAATTTCATCGAGGCGACCGAGGATACGCCTTTCTTCCAAATCGGTGAGCATAAATATGGCAAGCCGATCCTGGACCGCATCATCAAGCGCGAAACCAGTCTGGAGGATGCGACCAAGGCGGTGCTGGTGTCGATGGACTCGACGCTGCGGTCGAACCTGTCGGTGGGGATGCCTCTGGACCTGACGGTGATCGAGCACGACAGGTTCGACTTCCGTGTGCGGACGCGGATCGAGGCCGATAATGAGGAGTTCCAGCTCCTCTCGCATAGCTGGTCGGCGGCGCTGCGGAAGGGGTTCGAGGATTTGCCCAACGTCATCGACTAGATTGGCTGCGACGGTCTGATCGTTCAGCTTCTCACCCTTCAAGCAAATCCATGACTTGCGTGCGTGCCCGCGCAGCCTATCTCATCCCGACACACGAATCGCAGCCGGAAAGACGTTCATGACCGCAACCCATTCGACTCGCATGCTGATCCTTGGTTCCGGCCCAGCGGGCCTGTCCGCCGCCATTTACGGCGCGCGCGCGGGTCTGGCGCCGATCGTGGTGCAGGGCATGCAGCCGGGCGGGCAACTCACCATCACCACCGATGTCGAAAATTATCCGGGCTTCCGCGACGTCATCCAGGGGCCGTGGCTGATGGAGCAGATGCAGGCGCAGGCCGAGCATGTTGGCGCGCAGATGATGTACGACCAGATTGTGGACGTGGACCTTTCCGAGCGGCCTTTCCGGCTGAAGGGAGACAGCGGCACGCTTTATTATGCCGACAGCTTGGTGATCGCGACCGGAGCGCAGGCCAAGTGGCTGGGCGCCGAGGGCGAGCAGCTTTTGCAGGGCAAGGGCGTTTCGGCCTGCGCAACCTGCGACGGCTTCTTCTATCGCGGCAAGAAGGTGGTGGTGATCGGCGGCGGCAATACCGCTGTCGAGGAGGCGCTTTATCTCACCAACCACAGTCATGACGTCACGCTGATCCATCGCCGCGATTCGCTGCGGGCGGAGAAGATTTTGCAGCAGCGCCTGTTCGCACATCCGAACATCAAGGTGCTGTGGAACCAGGCGATAGAGCGCTTTGTCGGCGGCGGCAGTCCGGAAGGGCTGGTGGGGGTCGACCTGATCGACACGGTGACCGGCCATAAATCGCATATCGAGACGGATGGCGCTTTCGTCGCCATCGGCCATCAGCCCGCGACGGAACTGTTCGTCGACAAGCTGCCGATGGACGAGGGTTATTTGCTGGTCGAGAAGGGCACCACAAAGACCGCCATTCCTGGCGTGTTCGCGGCGGGCGACGTCAGCGACAAGGTCTACCGACAGGCGGTGACGGCGGCCGGCATGGGCTGCATGGCGGCGCTGGACGTGGAGAAGTTCCTGGCCGAAGCGGACTTCGAGGCGGTCGCTGCGGAGTAAGGCGGGTTTTCTTCCAGCCGTAAATGGCTATCCCAAGATGTCCCCTCCCGCAGGAGGAGGGGGCGGCTCAAACCGGCAGGGGCACGCCTGGCAGGTTCTTCGACATCCGGATGGTGAGGGATGTCTTCACGCTCACCACATTGGGGGCAGGCGTCAGTTTCGACGTCAGGAATTGCTGGAAGCTCTGAAGATCCTTCGCCACCACCTTCAGGATGAAGTCGATTTCGCCGTTCAGCATATAGCATTCCCTGACTTCGGGCAGGGTGGCGATATGATCTTCGAACGCCTTGAGGTCCGCTTCGGCCTGGCTTTTCAGGCTGACCATGGCGAACACCGTGATCGTGTAGCCCAGCATCGATGGGTTCACCACGGCGTGATAGGAATTGATGGCGCCGTTTTCCTCCAATGCGCGGACACGGCGCAGGCAGGGGGGAGCCGTCAGGCCCACCTTGCGGGCCAGCTCCACATTAGTCATCCTGCCGTCGCCCTGCAATTCGCCCAGGATCTGGAGGTCGATATCGTCAATATTGGGGCCGGCCATTATTCCGCTTATTTCCTTGCCTGTTAATATGGCGTTATCATAATAATATTTCAGGACAATGCAATTGTCCCACTATGCGACGTTCGCATAAGAACCCATTTGTGGCCCTTCCCCTTTACGCCGCGAAGCATTATCCCTGTGTAACGATCTTTCCGGTTAATGGTTTTTCCGCGCCGCGCCGGGGCCGGAAATGGGGAATTTGGGTGCGCTTCAACGATCTCATGCAGACGGTTCTCGCCGCGGAAGGCCGAAGTGGTCTTGGCGCCGTGACGCTGTGGCGGCAATGCGTGGATCTGCTGGCGCAAAATGACCGGCATGACAGGTCCATCATGTCCGCTGCCGAACGCGCTGCGCTGCTGGAACGGCTGAACGGACTGCTGCCGAAACTGTCGGAAACGCAGCGGATCGCGACTGTCGTTGAACTGGGCGGGCGGCTGCGTTCGCCCGCGCTGGTCGAATTCTTCGCCAACGACCGTCCGGCCATCACGGCTGCGGCCATGTCCCGCGCGCGCCTGTCCGATGCGGCCTGGGTGGAGATGTTGCCGCGCTTGACGCCGACCGCACGCGGGGTGCTGCGGTCGCGGCGTGACCTCGGGACGGCGACACTGCAAGGGCTGGAGGCTTTTGGCGCGACCGATCTGGTACTGACCAGCGATGTCGCGGCCGAGCAGGAAGACATGCTGCTGACCGAGGCGATGATCGTCCATGCCGATCCGCCGGCCGACCTGCCGCAAAGCGAACCTGCCGAGGAAGAAGCGGAGGACCAGAGCCAAATCCGCAATCTGGTCGATCGGATCGCGCGCTTCACCAGCACGCGTCGGACAGGCGAAGCGGAAGAGGCTCAACCTCGCGCTGATATGGTGGGACCGCGCGCCTTCGCCTTTGAAACCGATGCGGCGGGCACCATCGTCTGGATCGACCAGGGGCCACGGGCGGCGCTGATCGGGCTGGCGCTCAATGAAACCGCGCTGGAGGGCGGCAGCGGTCCCGATGGCCATGTCGCGGGCGCCTTCATGCGGCGCAGCGGTTTCCAGAGCGGCCGCTACACGATCGCCGGCGGCACGATGGCGGGCGAATGGCGCATGTCGGCCACGCCCTTTTTCGATCCGCGCTCAGGCCGGTTTCAGGGTTATCGCGGGCAGGCCCGGCGGCCTTATCTGCATGAGGTCGCTGCCGAGCCGCGGGCGGAGCCGGTCTCGATCGCGGGACTGTCCGCCGATTCCATCCGGCAACTGGTGCATGAATTGCGCACGCCGCTGAACGCGATATTGGGTTTTGCCGAGATCATCGAACAGGAGCTGTTCGGTCCGGCGGGGCATGAATATCGGGACATGGCGGGCAAGATCGCGGTGGATGCGCGGCATTTGCTGACGGCCTTCGACGATCTGGACCTGGCGGCACGCGTGTCGAGAGGCGAGGGCAGCGACGCGCCGCGCGCGGTCGATCCGGCGCTGCTGGTGACGCAGGTTTCGGCGCGCTTCCGCGAGCAGGGCGATGGCGCGCAAATCGACATCGCCATGGCGCGTGGCCTGCCGATGGTGCGAATCGACCCGGTGCAGGGCGAACGGATGGTTCAGCATCTGTTGCGCACGCTGATTTCCGTGGCGCCTGCGGGTGAGGCGTTGACCGGGGCTTGCTGGTATCAGCCTGACGGCGCGGATGGGCGGGTCGTGCTGGCGGTCGATCGGCCGTCCTCTTTGGCGGGGATGGAAGAGGATCGGCTGCTCGATCCCGGCTATATGCCGGATGGCAATTGGGCGGACGGTCCGTTGCTGGGGCTCGGCTTTTCCTTGCGGTTGATCCGCAGCCTGGCCGCGGGATGCGGCGGCGCGCTGGAGATCGAGCCGGGGCGCTTTCTGCTCGCCGTGCCCGCAATCGCTGAAACCGGGGATGCGGTCGGCAGCGCCTGACTTGGGTCAGGGAAACCCTATCGCAACCAAATCCGGATAGCGATGGCGGAATGACCATGCTTTCCCATGACGGCAGCCTGCTCCGCGCGCCTGCGGCAGAGGACAGGATCACGTTCGACCCGGCCTTCGGCACGCGCTTCATGCTGTTCGTAGATACGGAGGAGGAGTTCGACTGGAGCGCGCCCTTCCGCCGGACAGGGCATGGCGTGACGGCGCTTGGCGGCATGGCGCGGGGGCAAGCCTATTTCGCGGCAGCCGACGTCAAGCCCGTCTATGTGACCGATTATCCGGTGGTCGAAAGCGATGCGGCGGCGGAGATGATGGGCCGCTGGCTGGCCGACGGCGCGGCGGACATCGGCGCGCATCTCCATCCCTGGGTCAATCCGCCCCATGTCGAGGAAGTGTCGGCGGCCAACAGCTATGTCGGCTTTCTATCGGAAGCGGTGGAACAGGCCAAGCTGGAGGCGTTGTGCCAGCGGATCGCGGAACGTTTCGGCAGGCGGCCGATCGCTTATCGGGCGGGACGCTATGGCGTGGGGCCGAACAGCGCGCGCTTGCTGGAGGAGGCCGGGTTCCGGCTCGACAGTTCGGTGCGCAGCCGCTTCGATTATAGCGGGCAATATGGACCGGATTTTCAGGGCTTGCCGCAATATCCCTATTGGGCGGGGCCGACGCGTAGCCTGGTGGAACTGCCCTTGTCGACCGCCTTTACCGGCTTGCTGCGCGGGGGCGGGGAGCGGCTTTACCGGGCAGCGCAGCGCATGGGGCCAGTGGCCGGCGCATTGGCGCGGGCGCGGGTGTTGAGCCGGATACCGCTGACGCCCGAGGGGATAACTACGCGCGAGGCGATCGTTGCGATCGACGCGTTGATCGAGGAGGGGGCGCCCGTGTTGAATTTCAGCTTCCATTCTCCCACGCTGGAGCCAGGCCACACGCCCTATGTTCGGGATGATGCCGATCGGACCGCCTTCTATCGCTGGTGGGATACGGTGTTGAATCATCTGGACCGGCGGAACGTTCGGCCTGCGACGCTCGATCAATTACTTGGCGCAGTGCAGGTGCGCGGACGGGCTTGCCAAGCGGCTTGATGCTGCCTATCCGGGCAAAACAAGGTGGGGCCTGTAGCTCAATGGTTAGAGCTGGCCGCTCATAACGGCTAGGTTGCGGGTTCGAGTCCTGCCGGGCCCACCAATTTCCTTTCCTCTTCCCAATCAGGCTGCACATCAGATTCTGCATGATAGTGCACGGTTCGTGCTTGACTTTTGCAAATGCAGAAAAGCGGTGAGCAGTTGCATTTTGTGCAACGCAAAAATTTTGCTTGCGACTCGGACGAATCGGTGACAGCTTCCTATCTGTCGAAGCAGGGGCGCTTCGACGCTTAGGTTGAACCGGCCGATGACGGCAAAGGTTCGATCCAGGTCTTCAAAAGACCGCATGGCAATGACGCCGCCCGGACAGGTTTTACGACCTTCGTCCCGGCGGCTTTTTTATTTGGTTTTTCGCTGGCGGCATGGGTGCTGCCGGGCGGCTCTCTACATCGATTTTCGTGCGCTGGGCAGGCTTCCGGCGATGGCTGGTTGTGCATGTTGCGCAGCGGTGGTGATTAACAAGGAAGGATTTTGGGGAATGGCACAGGGGGATAATCCAGGCGACGTCAGCCGGCGTGGATTGCTCAAGACGAGCGGTACGGCGGCGCTGTTCGCTGCGGTGCAGCAGGCCTTTCCGTCGGGCGCATTCGCGCAGGGCGCTGGGCCGGAAGTGACCGGAGCCAAGCTGGGTTTCATCGCGCTGACCGACGCAGCGCCGCTGATCATCGCCAAGGAACTGGGCTTCTTCGCGAAATATGGCATGCCCGACGTGCAGGTGGCGAAGCAGGCGAGCTGGGGCGCGACGCGCGACAATCTGGTGCTGGGCAGCGGCGGTGGCGGCATCGATGGTGCGCATATCCTGACGCCCATGCCCTATCTGCTGACGCTGGGCGCGATCGGTAAGGCCACGCCGATGAGCATTCTCGCCCGCCTCAACGTCAACGGCCAGGCGATTTCCGTTTCCAAGGAATATCTGGGAGCCAAGGCCGATCTCAACGCCGGCAAGATGAAGGGCGTGATCGCTCAACGCAAGGCGGCGGGCAAGAAGATCACCATGGCCATGACCTTCCCCGGCGGCACGCATGACATGTGGCTGCGTTACTGGCTGGCGGCCGGCGGGATCGATCCGGACAAGGATGTGGAGCTGATCACCGTGCCGCCGCCGCAGATGGTCGCGAACATGAAGGCCGACACCATGGACGCCTTCTGCGTGGGCGAGCCGTGGAATGACCAGCTCGTCGCGCAGCAGCTTGGTTACACCGCCGTTTCCACTGGCCAGATGTGGATGAACCACCCCGAAAAGAGCTTCGCGATGCGCTCCGACTGGGTGGCGAAATATCCCAAAGCGGCACAGGCGATCACGGCGGCGATCATCGAGGCGCAGCGCTGGGCCGACAATCCGGGCAACATCACCCGGCTGGCGGGCACGATTTCGGGCCGCGACTATCTGAAATGCCCGATCACCGACATTGCCGACCGTCTGCAGGGCAATTTCAACATGGGCGACGGGCGGAAATTCCCGAACGCGGCCTTCAAGATGAAGTTCTTCGCGGGCTATGCGTCCTTCCCCTACAAGAGCCATGACCTCTGGTTCCTTACCGAGAACCAGCGCTGGGGCAAGCTGCCCATGACGCTCGATACCAAGGGCACGATCGCCAAGGTCAACCGCTCCGACATCTGGCGCAAGGCGGCCGCGATGCTGGGCGGCAAGGGGCCGGCCAGCGACAGCCGCGGCGTCGAGAAATTCTTCGACGGCAAGACCTTCGATCCTGCCAATCCCAAGGCTTATCTCGCCAGCCTGGCGATCAAGCGGGTCTGATGAGCAAGGAGACGAGCATGGCGTCGCCATCGCACAGCAACGGCAGGACAGGCGGCAAGACAAGCGGACCGTCGGCTTCGGCCGGCGGTGCCACCGCTACCGAATTGGGGGTGATCGTGCCCTATCCCGAAGAGGCCATTGCCCGGCGCAGTTTCGAGCCGGTCGCCGTACCCGTGCATCCGCTCATCCGGGGTGCGCGATCGATGGTGGCGAACGCGCTGCCGACCATGGTGATGATCGCCGCGCTGCTTGCCTTCTGGCAATTGCTTTGCGGATCGCCGGACGCGACTTTCCCCAGCCCGCTCAAGGTCTGGCAGGAAAGCCATGAGGTCATCATCCATCCGTTCAAGGGTGTGGAAATCGGCCTTACCCATTTCAGCATCCAGGACGGCGGCGATGTCGGCATTGCCGGGCATGTGCTGACCAGCCTTAGCCGCGTTTTGATCGGCTACAGCATCGCGGCGGTGATCGGGGTGGCGCTGGGCATATTGATCGGACAGAGCGTCTTTGCCTTCCGCGCGCTCGATCCGCTGTTCCAGGTGTTGCGGACCGTGCCGCCGCTGGCCTGGCTGCCGATCAGTCTGGCGATCTTCCAGCAGGCGCAGCCGTCCGCGATCTTCCTGATCTTCATCACCGCGATCTGGCCGATCATATTGAACACGGCGGCGGGCGTGCAGACCCTCCCGACCGCTTATCGCAATGTCGCCAAGGTGCTGGCGCTCAATCCCTTCGAATATTTCGTGCGGATCATGTTGCCCGCGACCGTGCCGCACATGTTCACCGGGCTGCGCATCGGCGTCGGCATGAGCTGGCTCGCCATCGTCGCCGCCGAAATGGTGCAGGGCGGCACCGGCGTCGGCTTCTTCATCTGGGACAGCTATAACAGCTCGCTGCTGACCGACACCATCGTCGCGCTGATCTGGATCGGCATGGTGGGTTTCACGCTGGACCGTATCGTCGCCTTTGCAGGCCGCATCATCGGCCGCGCCGGCTGAAAAGGGGAGGCAGGACCATGAAACAGCGCAGCTATCTCGCGCTTGAAGGCATCACCGTCGAATTCCCGACCAAGGCAGGGCGCTTCTGTGCGCTCGACGGGATCGATCTGGAAGTCGAAAAGGGGCAGTTCGTGGCGCTGATCGGCCATTCTGGCTGCGGCAAATCGACCCTGCTCAATGCCGTGGCGGGGTTGGTCAAGCCGACCCGCGGCGCCATCTTCCTCGACGGGCAGGTGGTGGATGCGCCGGGGCCGGACCGGGCGGTGGTTTTTCAGGACCATAGCCTGCTGCCCTGGCTGACGGTGGAAGAGAATGTGCGCCTTGCGGTCGACAAGACGGCGGGGGGCAAGAACAAGGCCGAGCGCAAGGATTGGGTCATGCACAATCTGGAACTGGTCCAGATGACCCATGCCGCGGGCAAGCGCCCCGGCGAACTGTCCGGCGGCATGAAGCAGCGCGTCGGGATCGCCCGCGCCATTGCAATGAACCCGCGCGTTCTGCTGATGGACGAGCCTTTCGGAGCGCTCGATGCGCTGACGCGGGCGGCGCTTCAGGATGTGGTGATGGATCTGCAGGCGCGGCTCAACAACACCGTGCTGATGATCACCCATGATGTCGATGAAGCGGTGTTGCTGGCCGATCGGGTCGTCATGATGACCAACGGCCCGGCGGCGCGGATCGGAGAGGATCGGGCCGTATCGCTGGCGCGGCCCCGGAACCGGCTGGAGGCCATCGATACGGTTGAATATGCCGAGGCGCGCTCCGCCGTCATACATTTCCTGCACGAGCGCTACCGCAATCCGGCGACGCTCGCCGCCTGAAAATCAAGAAAATCGAGAGGATGCCCTGAAAGGCCCAAAGAGCCATCGGGAGCAATGAAGGGGGATTTATGCGTAGAGTTTGTTTCTTGTTGTCGGCTTCGGCCCCAATAATGGGGTTGTCCGCGATCGCGGCACCGGCGCTGGCGCAGGACGTGGTGTTCAAGCCGATCGTCGAAGCGCGGCTGCGTTACGAGACGGTCGATCAGGCCGGCCCGGCGCCTCTCACCAGCAGCCGCGACGCTGAAGCGGTGACGATGCGGGTGCGCGCGGGTGGCGAAATTTCCAAGGGGCCATGGGCTTTCCTGGCGGAAGCGGAAGGCACTCTGGCGATCAACGAGGATTATAATAGCGGCGTCAATGGGAAGACGCTCTATCCGATCGTCGCTGATCCGGAAAATGTCGAGGCTAATCGGGTGCAGATCCAGTATCGCACCAAGCCTCTGATCGTGACCGTCGGACGCCAGCGGATCAATCTGGACGATCAGCGTTTTGTCGGATCGGTCGCATGGCGGCAGAATGAACAGACTTTCGATGCGGTGCGCGTCGAATATATGGGCGTGAAGAACCTCAAGGTCGACGTCACCTATGCGATTTCGGCGCGGACCATCTGGGGCATTGACGGCGGCAAGTTCGGATCGACCAACCGGCCGACGAACATCGACGGCGACAATGTCTTCGCCAATGTCTCCTACAAGACGAAGCTGGGGACGCTGACCGGCTTTGCCTATCTGGTGGACGAGGATGAAGCCGTCGTCGCGCTGCGGCGGAACAGCAGCCAGACCTATGGCGCGCGTTTCATGGGCGCCGTGCCGTTCACGAAGAAGGTGAAGCTCAGCTACCTCGCCAGCTATGCGCGGCAGAGCGACTATGCGACCAATCCGGTCGATTATTCGGCGGACTATGTCAGCGCGGAACTGGGGCTGGACGTCGCTGCCTTCAAGCTGACGGGCGGCTATGAACTGTTGGGGTCAGATGCGGGTGCGACCGGGATTGCGGGTGGTTTCGCTTTCCAGACGCCTTTTGCGACGCTGCACAAGTTCAATGGCTGGGCCGACAAGTTCCTGACCACGCCGGGCACGGGCATTCAGGACTATTATGCCGGGATCGCCTATACCGTGCCGAAGCTGGGCAAGGCCGGGCCGCTGGTGGCGTCCTTCACCTATCATCACTTCAGCAGCGACCGGCTGTCGATCCATTATGGCGATGAATATAATGCGCAGGTCACGATGAAGCTGAACAAGCATCTGAGCGCGCTCGTCAAATATGCCGATTATGATCGTAAGGGGATCGCCAGCTACACCGGCGATGCCGACACCAAGAAATTCTGGGCGCAGATCGATTACGCGCTCTGAGTTGTAACGGCGGGGCGACGCCGCCGTTGTCTGGGGCGCCATCGCTGCCGGGTCTTGGAAGGACCGGCCGCGATGGTGTTCTGACTATGTGAGGGCTGCGCTTCGTTCGAAATTGCGCCCAATGAAGAAGCCGCTGCGCCCGCAAGTCGAGCGCCGCGGCTTTTTTATTGGGCGTGATGCATGGGGGGGCAGACAGGCAGCCGCAACCGATGAAATCGCGGAACATCTGCGCAGCTTCGGCAGTTGAATATGCGAGAGAATTAAAAGAGGATCGAGTCAGATGGGCAAAGGCATCTTGCTATGGCTGTTGGGCGTGCCCATCCCCGTCATCATCATTCTTTGGCTGCTGTTTCACTGATATGTGAAAGCCCGGCGTTCCATACCAAGCAAGCGGAAAACCATCGGGAAGGGTGGTCGGGGAGACAGGATTCGAACCTGCGACATCCTGCTCCCAAAGCAGGCGCGCTACCAGACTGCGCTACTCCCCGGCGCTCGCGGGCCTTAGCGGTGAAGCATGCGGCCCGTCAATCTCGCTTTTGACCCTTATGCCGTTGCCAGCATAGAAAAAGGGCGGATCGTACCAAGACGATCCGCCCTTTCGAAAATCTCGCTGAAGCGAAGATTACTTGGCGTTCGCGGCGTTGCCAGCGACGTTTGCAGCGTTCGCAGCGTTGTCGGCAGCGTTAGCAGCGTTGTCAGCAGCGTTAGCAGCGTTCTCGACGACGTTCTCAACAACAGCGTTCGAAGCGTTCGCGGTCTCGTTAGCCGGCTTCTCACCGCAAGCGGCGAGGGCCAGCAGGCCGGCCGAAGCGAAAACAACAGCGATCTTCTTCATTGTGTACGGCTCCCATAGCATTTTGCCGCGTCAGACACGTTAAATTCGTGACCTACGCGAGCGACCCGCATTAACGTGTGCGCTGCACAAATCAATGCTTTTCTGCGTCGGTGAAGCGACAGAATCACGCGACAGGGTGTTGTCTACAATAAAAGTTCAGTTACTGCCTAGCGATTCTGGCGCATTTGCGATTTCGTAAAGTGCAACTGCCCAGGCGGCGACATTCTGTTGAAGCTGTGCCGGATCGATCTTGTCCAACGTATCGTCGGGCGTGTGATGAATGTCGAAATAGCGGGTGCCGTCCTGCTGGAGATCAATTACCGGAACGCCCGCCTTCACCAGCGGTTCGATGTCGGAACCTCCGCCAGCGGGCAAACGACTGGCGCCGATGCCGAGCGGCGCCAGCCCAGCCGTGATCCGCCGGGCGAGAGCGTCTTGCCCCTGCGGCAGCTTGAAGTCGACGCGCCAGACGCGGTCTGCGCCAAAATCCGATTCCATCACCATGGCGTGGGCTTCTTTTCCATGAGCGTCGAAATAGGCGCGGCCGCCATTGCCGCCCACTTCCTCCGCACCCGCCATCAGCAGGCGGATGGTGCGGCGGGGCGTCCCGGCCTTGGCAGCCTGCAGCGCGGCGGCCGCCACGATGCCGCAGCCCGCGCCGTCGTCGATCGCGCCCGTGCCCTGGTCCCAACTGTCGAGATGGCAGGCGGCGACGACAACGCCCGCCTGCGGATCGCTGCCGGGGATTTCCGCGACGACGTTGCCCGAGGGATGGTCCTTCAGCATTTTCGAGGTGAGCGTCAGGTGAAGCCGCACCGGCAGACCGCGCGAGACCATGCGGGCGAGTTGTTCGGCATCAGGCACGCTGAGCGCGGCGGCGGGAATGGGTTTGACGCCATCGGCCCACATCTGGACGCCCGTATGGGGCTGGCGATGATTGTCCGTGCCGATGGAGCGGATCACTATGGCGATGGCGCCCTTTTTCGAGGCGATGCTTGGCCCCTGGCGGCGGGTGGCGCCGAAATAGCCATAGGAGCTGCCGTCCTGGGTCGGGTGCATGGCGTGGCTGACGAAGGCGATCTTGCCTTTTAGGCTCCCTTCGGGTGCGGCTTCAAGGTCGGCAAGGGCAGGAAAATAGACGATTTCGCCTTCGATCCCCTTGTCCGAAGTGGAAGCGCTGTTGCCCAGCGCGGCGAGGACCAGATTTTGCGGGAAGGGCGAGATCACGCGGGCTTCTTCATGGCCACGCAGCCAGACGGGCATGGTGTAGGGTTCGGCACGGACGTTGGAGAAGCCCAGGCTTTTGAGTTTTGCCACGGCCCAGTCCCGCGCGCGGGCTTCCTGTGGCGTGCCTGCGGGGCGGGGCCCTATTTCGGTCGTGAGGCCTTCGGTGAAATCCATCGCGACCCCGTCCGTCAGGGCGGACGCGCGAATCGCGTCCACACCGGAAGGCGCGGCGGTGAGAGGAAGGACGGGGGTGAAGATGCTGCCGAAGAGAAGGGCGGCAAGCGTGCCCGATCGGATTTTCTGCATGGGTGAAGGCTTAGCGAGCCATCCCCCATTTGCCAACGCGTTCCGGCTCCGCTAACTCCGCCCCGATTTTAACGTTTGTCCTTTCGGAGCTGCTTCAGCCATGTCCGCCTCATCGCAATATGCCTTCGTCATGAAAAACATGACCAAGAGCTTCCCCGGCGCCCAGAAACCGGTGCTGAACGGTATCAACCTGCAATTCTACCGCGGTGCCAAGATCGGCATCGTCGGCCCCAACGGCGCGGGCAAGTCGACGCTGATGAAGATCATGGGCGGCATCGACAAGGATTTCACCGGGGAAGCCTGGCCGGGCGAGAATATCACGGTCGGCTATCTGCCGCAGGAGCCGCAGCTCGACACCAGCAAGAACGTCCTTGAAAACGTCAAGGACGGCGCGCGCGAGATCGCGGACAAGATGGACCGCTTCAACGAGATCAGCATGATCATGGCCGACCCGCCGGAGGATGCCGATTTCGACGCGCTCATGGAGGAAATGGGCACGTTGCAGGAGCAGATCGACGCGGTCGACGGCTGGACACTCGACAACCAGCTTGAAATCGCGATGGAAGCGCTGCGCTGCCCGCCGTCGGACTGGTCGGTCGAAAGCCTGTCGGGCGGTGAAAAGCGCCGCATCGCGCTGACCCGGCTGCTGATCCAGAAGCCGGACATCCTGCTGCTCGACGAACCGACCAACCATCTTGATGCCGAGAGCGTCGAATGGCTGGAAAACCACCTCAAGGAATATGCGGGCGCGGTGCTGATGATCACCCACGACCGCTATTTCCTCGACAATGTCGTGGGTTGGATTCTCGAACTCGATCGCGGC
Organism: Sphingobium sp. TKS; assembly: GCF_001563265.1. Taxonomy (NCBI): domain Bacteria; kingdom Pseudomonadati; phylum Pseudomonadota; class Alphaproteobacteria; order Sphingomonadales; family Sphingobiaceae; genus Sphingobium; species Sphingobium sp. TKS. Next base: position 1,655,632 of record NZ_CP005083.1, read on the forward strand.
AAATATTTTCCCTATGAGGGCAATTATTCGACCTACCTTGAAAAGAAGTCCCAGCGTCTGGAGCAGGAATCCCGCGAGGAATCCGGCCGCCAAAAGGCGATCAAGGACGAGCTGGAGTGGATTCGCGCTGGCGTCAAAGGCCGCCAGACCAAGTCTAAGGCGCGTATCAAGAAGTTCGAGGAACTGGTCGCCGGGCAGGAGAATCGCACGCCGGGCAAGGCGCAGATCGTCATCCAGGTGCCCGAACGTCTCGGCGGCAAGGTGATCGAGTTCAAGGGCATCAGCAAAGCCTATGGCGACAAGCTGCTGTTCGAGGATCTCTCCTTCCTGTTGCCGCCGGGCGGCATCGTTGGCGTGATCGGGCCGAACGGCGCGGGTAAATCCACGCTGTTCCGTATCATCACTGGCCAGGAGACCCCCGATTCGGGTGAGATCGACATCGGTTCGACCGTGCGTCTGGGCTATGTCGACCAGAGCCGCGATCATCTCGACCCGACGAAAAATGTCTGGGAAGAGGTTTCGGATGGCCTCGATTATGTGAAGGTCAACGGCCACGACATGTCGACGCGCGCCTATGTCGGCGCCTTCAACTTCAAGGGGCAGGACCAGCAGAAGAATGTCGGCAAGCTGTCTGGCGGTGAGCGTAATCGCGTCCACATCGCCAAGATGCTGAAGAAGGGCGGCAACGTGCTGCTGCTCGACGAACCGACCAACGACCTCGACGTCGAAACGCTGGCGGCGCTCGAAGAGGCCATCGAGAATTTCGCCGGCTGCGCCGTGGTCATCAGCCACGACCGCTTCTTCCTCGATCGTCTGGCGACTCATATCCTGGCCTTCGAAGGCGACAGCCATGTCGAATGGTTCGAGGGCAATTTCGAAATGTATGAAGAGGACAAACGCCGCCGTCTGGGCGATGCGGCGGACCGTCCGACGCGATTGGCTTACAAGAAGCTGACGCGCTGATTTTTCCGGTGCAGTGCGACGGCGTTAATCAGGTTGCAATGATTGCAATTCCGGTTTCTCATTTCGCACTTGCGAAATAACATGTTGCACTGCATATGGAGGAGGCCTTTCAGGCATCCTCTCCTAAAACTTTCAGGCCGGTCCCATAGGGATCGGCCTTTTTTTCTTTGCGGAAGTGAATGGCGTGTTTTGGCCATTTGCGGACATTTTCGAAGTTCGTCATCCCCGCGAAGGCGGTGATCCATCTCCTGACCTACCGCTTGATGCAACGCTGGGAGATGGATTCCCGCCTTCGCGGGAATGACAAAATAGGAAGCGTCCGCCTTCCACCCATTCGAGAGAATCTGCGAAAATGCAGAAGCGCGCTTTTAAATCCGGAAATTCAGTTCCCGACCTTAGCCCGCGCGAAGGCTACCAGCGAACCGAAAGTCTCGAACGTATCGCCATCAATATCCTCATCTTCGATGAGAATAGCGAAACGGTCTTCCATTTCGGTGAGCAGGCCAGCGACAGCCATGGAATCGAGTTCCGGCAGCGCGCCGAACAGCGGCGTATCCGCCTCGAACGCATCGACCCGGTCCTGGGACAAGGCCAGCACATCGCGCAGCAGCGCGCGCATCATTGTTTCGATATCCATTGCCCGGTCGACCGGTTGTATATTGTCCGCCCGCATGATGGGCGCCTACCTAATCGTTCCGCCGCTAACCTACAAGCGCGGAAATGGCCGTGCGCGCGGCGGGGAGCCAGATGGAGGCGCGCCGGGGGTTGAAGAAATCGAGCCGGTAGAGCGTTTCCCGCTGCTCCATCCAGTCGGTCTTGTAGCCATTGTCGCCGGTGCCATAGTCGATCGTCGCGACATGATCGCGGTCGATGGCATGGGCGAACATGGCATGGCTGAGCAGGCTGCCGGGTGAGGCGCCGTCGAAGGCCTGATCATGGGCCAGCTTGTGGATCAGCGCGGCGCCGTTTTCCACGGTCCAGAGTTGAGTCGCCACCGGCTGATCCTCCAGCCTTGCGAAACCCAGGCGGAGCGTGCCGGCGGCGCTTTCCCGGGCGGCAAGGGCGTGGAGGAAGGATAGGTTCGCTTCAGGCTGTTTCCAGCTTCGGTTATGGACGGCGACATAATCGCGCCACAGCGCATCGGTCAGCCGGTCCGCGATGCTGAGGGTGAAGCGGCTGGCGCGGCTTTTGCGCGTGATCAGCGTGCGCAGGCGGCCGGGTCTTTGCGCCCAATAATCCTCGAAAGTCCGGCCGTTCAGATGCAATATATGCCGTCCACCCATCGGCCGCCGGACGCTGAACCAGCCTGCGCGGCGGAAGGCGTCGAGCAGCAGGCCGGATGTCTCCGTCACCGGATAGAGGCCGATCTGGGCGCTGTCCTTCAGCAGATGCTGGGCGATGACTTCGATCAGGCGGCGGCGGACGGTCCAGTCGGTCGGGCCGAGGAAGATCGGCGTCCAGTCGAAGCTGTACCAGTTGGCAATCGCGCTCAGCCGTCCGGATTTGGGGGAGAGGAGGAATAGCCATGCCTGATGCTGCCCTTCCAACGCCTGGAAGATGCGGACATTGGTGGCGGGGAAGCAATGGGCGTGGAGCGATTCGAACCAGTCGATGCGGTCGAACAGCGATGGGGTGGAGGCGCGGTCGAGCGCAGTCCCGAGCGCTTGGCGCGCTTGTGTGACGCTGCGATATTCCCTTGCGACCAGCAAACCACTATCTCCACGGCGACAGCATGGCGTTTAGGAAAAAAGTCTGGAGATGGAGTTAAGCGATCCCCCAAAGCCGGTAACCGGACCGATGACGGTCGACGGCGCGGAAGTGCGGCCGATCGATCATCTGCTGCTGCGCGGCGATCCGGCGCGGCCGGCGCTGGACGGCCGATCGGGCAAGCAGACCTATGCCGAGCTGGAAGTGACGCTGGGCAGGCTGGCGGCATGGCTGGCGGGGTTTGGGCTGGAAAAGGGCGCGCGAGTCGCGAGCTGGATCGCCAAGGGGCCGGTGGCGGCGCTGATGCCGCTCGCCGCGCCGCGGGCGGGACTGGTGCATGTGCCGGTCAATCCGCTGCTCAAGCACGCGCAGGTGGCGCATATATTGGCCGACAGCGGCGCGTCGCTGCTGATCGGAACGGCGAGTCGGCTGACGACTCTGGGGGCGGGCGACGTGCCCGTGGGGTGCCGCCTGCACCGGGAGGACGATGCGGCATGCGCGATGAGCGGCGGCGAGGCGCTGGAGCCTTCCGACGCCGGATCGGATGACTTGGCGGCGATCCTCTATACCAGCGGCTCCACCGGGCGGCCCAAGGGGGTGATGCTGGGCCATGGCAATTTGTGGCTCGGTGCCGTGGCGGTCGCGGATTATCTGAAGCTGACGGCGGAAGACCGGACACTCTGCGTGCTGCCCTTCAGCTTCGATTATGGGCAGAATCAGTTGCTTTCCACCTGGTTCGCCGGAGGCTGCGTCTATCCGCTCGATTATCTGACGCCGCGCGATGTGGTGAAGTCGGTCGACCGGCGGGATATCACCACGCTGGCAGGCGTGCCGCCGCTCTGGGTGCAACTCGCTGAACTGGATTGGCCGGAGGAGGTGGCGGCGAAGCTCAGGCGGCTTACCAATAGCGGGGGGGCGCTGACCCGGCCTCTCGTGGCGAAATTGCGGGCCCTGTTTCCGCTGGCGGACCTCTATCCCATGTATGGGCTGACCGAGGCCTTCCGCTCGACCTATTTGCCGCCCGCGCTGGTGGACAGCCATCCCGACAGCATGGGATCGGCCATTCCCCATGCGGAGATATTGGTGGTGCGGCCCGACGGCAGCGTTGCGGGCGATGACGAGCCGGGCGAGCTGGTGCATTGCGGGCCGCTGGTGGCGCAGGGCTATTGGCGGGACGAAGCGCGTACGGCGGAGCGGTTCAAGCCGGCTCCCGCAGCGTCGCGCTATGGCGGCATGGCGGTATGGTCGGGCGATACGGTGCGGCGGGACGGCCAAGGCTTGCTTTATTTCGTTGGGCGCGACGATGCGATGATCAAGTCGGCGGGCAATCGCATCAGTCCGACCGAGATCGAGGAAGCCGCCGTCGCTGTCGAGGGTGTGGCCGAAGCGGTGGCGCTGGGCGTCAAGGATGAGCGATTGGGGCAGGCGGTGTTGTTGCTGTTGCGTAGCGCTTCGCCCGAACTAAAGGGCGAAGTTGAAGCGCGGCTCAAGGCTGAGCTGCCCAATTTCATGCAACCGCGCGAGATCGTCATGCTGTCCGAATTTCCCCGCAATCCCAATGGCAAGATCGACCGCGTGGCGCTGGCGAAGGAGTATGCCGCATGAAGCCGTTGGGACCGATCCCGCCCTTTTTCGAGGGCGAGGAGGGCATGTTGCTGATTGGCGGCAGCGGCGCGGCGAGCCTGGTCGATGAAGCGGGCGATACGCCGCTGTTCGTCTATGACATGGGGATCGTGGAGAGGCAGGTGCGCGCTTTTCGCGACGCCATGCCGTCTGCGTTGGCGCTCCATTATGCGGTGAAGGCGAATCCTTATGCGCCCTTGCTGGAGCGGATGGCGAAGCTGGTCGATGGCTTCGATGTGGCGTCGGGCGGGGAACTGGCGCGGGCGCTGGAAGCGGGAATGAGCGCCGCGCATATCAGCTTTGCCGGGCCGGGGAAGCGCGACGATGAATTGCTTGTCGCGATCGACAGCGGTGCGACGATCAACCTGGAATCGGAAGGCGAGGCGCGGCGGGCTATCGCGCTGGGCGAGCGGCGCGGGAAGACGCCGAAGCTGGCGGTGCGGGTGAATCCGGATTTCGACCTGAAAGGCTCCGGCATGCGCATGGGCGGCGGCGCCAAGCCCTTTGGCGTGGATGCGGAGCGGGCGGCGGATCTGGCGCGCTGGGTGATCGGGGCAGGGGCGGACTGGCGGGGATGGCATATCTTTGCCGGGAGTCAGGCTTTGGGTGCGGAAGCGTTGATCGAGACGCAGGCGGCGACCATCGGCCTTGCGACGCGCTTGTCCGAGGGGGTGGGCGTGACGCCGCCGCTGGTCAATCTGGGCGGGGGCTTCGGCATTCCCTATTTTCCGGGTGATGAGCGGCTGGATATTCGGCCCATCGGGGATGCGCTGGCTATGCTGCTCGACCGGCGGGAAGATATTCTGAAGGGCAGCGAGTTCGCCATGGAACTGGGCCGCTGGCTGGTGGGTGAGGCGGGAGTCTATCTGACCCGCGTGGTCGATGTGAAGAAAAGCCAGGGTGAAACCTTCGTCGTGGTCGACGGCGGGCTGCATCACCAATTGGCGGCCAGCGGCAATTTCGGCACGGTGGTCCGGCGCAACTATCCCATCGCCGTCGCCAACCGATTTGGAGAGTCGCCTGCGGAGGAAGCCGTGACGGTTGTCGGGTGCCTTTGCACCCCGATCGACAAGCTGGGGGACAAGGTCGCGCTGCCGCCCGTGGAGGAGGGCGACCTGATCGCGATCTTCCTGGCGGGGGCCTATGGCGCCTCTGCCAGCCCTGCCGCTTTTCTTGGTCATCCAAGTCCTCAAGAGCTTCTACTTGGCTGATTTGCCAATAACTTAACTCCTAACGGTATCTTTACCCTTTGCGGGCAAGAAGGCGGTCAAAGCCCGTGCTTGACGGCCCGCCTTGCCCCCTTGGCGGCCCTTTGCGCGCGGCAAGCAAGCAAGAGGGTGAAGATCATGCGTTTCGTGTCGGTTTCCAGGGCGTTGATCGGCGCATCGCTGCCTGCTGTGGCTCTGTCGGCCATATTCCTGACAGGCTGTGCCGCGGGCGGTGGGCAGCAATTGCCGTCCGCGTCCTTCGTTTCGACCCAGGAGGGGCCGGGCGAGGAATATGTGATCGGGCCGCTGGACGACCTCACCATCTTCGTGTGGCGCAACCCCGATCTCGGCGCGAAGGTTCAGGTGCGGCCCGACGGGCGCATCACCACGCCGCTGATTTCGGACATGTCCGCCGTCGGCAAGACGCCCAAGCAACTGGCCGATGACCTGAAGGTCGCGCTGTCCAAATATATCGAAAATCCGCTGGTGTCGGTGATCGTCAACAATTTCTCCGGCACGTTCAGCCAGCAGGTGCGGATCGTCGGCGCGACGGAAAAGCCGGCCTCGATCCCCTATCGCGCGAACATGACGCTGCTGGATGCGATGATCTCCGTCGGCGGCCTCAGCGAATATGCGGCGGGGAACAAGGCGCGGCTGGTGCGCTTCAACCGCGAAACGGCCAAGCAGCAGGAATATCAGCTCCGCATCGGGGATTTGCTGAAGCGCGGGGACAGCAAGGCGAACGTCATGCTGGCGCCCGGCGACGTCATCATCATTCCCGAAAGCATGTTCTGACATGGCGGCGATCGTCGACGAACTGCTGGTCGTCCTGCATGGCATCTGGACCCGGCGCTGGCTGGCGCTGGGCGTCGCCTGGGGCGTGTGCCTGCTCGGCTGGCTGGGCGTGGCGCTCATCCCCAACAGCTATGAGTCCAGGGCGCGGGTCTATGTGAACACCCAGTCGCTGCTGGAGGACAAGGTGGGCATCACCCAGGTCCAGTCGCAGCAGGATCTGGACCGCGTGCGCCAGACGCTGGCCAGCACGGCCAATCTGGAGCGAGTGGTCAGGGAAACCGACCTGAGCCAAACCGTCGACGGTCCGCGCGACATGGCGGCGAAGATCACCAAGTTGCGCGAAGGCATTACCGTGGTCGCGCAGCTCGACCCCAGCATGATCGACATCAGCGCGACATCGGCGTACTCCGGCCTGTCGGACGGGGCCAATGCGCGCATATCGCAGCAGATCGTGCAGAAGCTGGTCGACATCTTCCAGGAAACCAACCTGTCGTCCGACAAGGTCGAGACGAAGCAGAGCCTGGCCTTTCTCGACCAGCAACTTGCCGAGCGGGGCAAGCAGCTTGCCACCGCCGAACAGCGCCGCGTCGAATTCGAACAGCGCTATGCCGGGATGCTGCCGGGTGCGGGATCGATCGGCCAGCGCATGGATGCGGCGCGGTCGGAGATCAATTCCATCGATTCGCAGCTTGTGCAGGCGCAGAGCGCGCTGGCGGCGATGAACGGGCAGTTGGCGGGTACGCCGCCGACCTTGCCGGGCATGGGCGCTTCGGGCGGGCCTTTGGCGCTGTCGCAGGCGCAGGCCGACCTTGCCTCCATGCGGGCGCGGGGCTTTACCAGCAGCCATCCGGACGTGATCGCGGCGCAGCGGCAGGTCGACCTGCTGCGCGGTCAGGGCAATGGCGGGGCGGGCAGCACCCCCAATCCGGCCTATCTCTCGATCAGGTCGATGCAGGCCGAGCGCGCCGCGACCGTGCAGGGACTTTCCGCACGGAAGGCGCAGTTGCAGGCGGATCTCAATGCCATGGCCTCGCGCCAGACGGATGAGCCGGGCCTTGCCGCAGAGCAGGAGCGGCTCGACCGCGACTATCAGGTGCTCAAGACGCAATATGACAAGATGCTTGGCGACCGCGAGGAAATCCGCCTGCGGGGCGATGTGAAGAGCGAGACGGGGTCGGTCCAGTTCCGCGTGATCAATCCGCCCAGCCTGCCCACAGCACCGGCCGCGCCCAATCGGCCGTTGTTGTTGCTGGCTGTGCTGATCGTCGGGATCGGCGCGGGCGTCGGGACGGCCTTCGCCATGGCGCAGCTCAAGGGCGGTTTCCCCAATGCGGCGCGGCTGGAGAAGGCGCTGGGCGTGCCGGTGATCGGATCGATCAGCCAGACCGTCAGCGCGGCGCAGGTCGCGTTGGAGAAGCAGCGGCTGAAATGGTTTGCGGGGGCCAGCGGTGCATTGGCGGCATTGTGCCTGCTGCTGGTCGTCATCGAATTTATCCAGCGCGGGCTGGCCTGAAGGGGGACGGACGATGAATAAGCACAAGTCCCTGTCCGGCGGCTCGCTGATCGAGCGGGCGACCGAGATTTACGATTTCAGCGCGGCTTTGCGTGGGCGCGCTGCGCCTGCGGTGGAAGTGCCGCAGGATGAAGCGGTCGTTGAGGTTGCTCAGCCTGCGCCGGTTGCCGTCGAGGTGCCGGAACCCGGCTATCGCGCGCCGGACTGGACCGGGCCGGTGCAGCCGATCGACCGGATCGCGTTGGTCGAGGCGGGCTATTTGCTGCCCGATGGCCCGGTCACTGCGATGAGCGAGGAATTCCGGCTGTTGAAGCGCGATCTGCTCGCGGAGCTGGCGGGCAATGCACGGGGCAACCGGGTTCTGATCTGCTCGGCCCATAGCGGCGAGGGCAAGAGCTTTTGCGCGATCAACCTGGCGCTCAGCCTGGCGGCGGAGAAGGAGCGGGAAATCCTGCTGGTCGACGCCGATTTCGGCAAGCCGGGGATTCCGGCAGCTCTGGGGCTGACGGCCGGGGCGGGGCTGATGGATGCGCTGGCCGATCCGGCGATTGCCATAGAGGACTGCGTGTTGCGCACGGACATTCCGTCGCTTTCGGTGCTTCCTGCTGGTCAACGCAGCAACAATGACACTGAATATCTTGCGTCGGCGCGGACGGAGATGTTGCTCAATCGGCTGACCGAAGGGCGGCCCGACCGCATCATCCTGTTCGATTCGCCGCCTCTGCTGGCGGCTTCTCCTGCGGCGGTGCTGGCGAGCCATGCTGCCGTCGCTCTGCTGGTGGTGCGGGCAGACCGGACCACCGAGAGTGCGCTGCGCGATGCGGCGGGACTGCTGAAGGGCGCGTCCAAGGTGAAGCTGCTGCTGAACGGCGTGCGCTTTTCGACCGGGGGGCGACGCTTCGGCAGCTACTATGGGCAGGGGAATGCGGGGTGACGATCTCTCGCTTCTCCCTTGTTCTTGCGGGGATCGCTTTGACCTCGCCTGCCTTTGCGCGGGACGAGCGGCGCAAGGTCGACGTCACGCCCTATCTCGGTATCGATCAGGTCGTGGTCGCGCCGATCAAGGGCGGCGGCGACGTGCTGACCTATACCAATGTCACCGCAGGCGTGACGGCCAGCGTGCAGACGCGCCGCATGGAAGCGTCGGCGGACCTGCAATATGCGCACAGCTTCGGCTGGGGCGATGACCTTAGCGATCAGGATATCATCAGCGGCATCGTCAGCGGGCAATATAGCGTTGCGCGCGGATTGACGCTGAATGCGGGTGGCCTTGCGACGCGGGTGCGGACCGATGGGCTGTCGGGCGCTTCGGTGCGCAACGATGGCTATAGCAGCCAGGTTTATGCTGCTTATGTCGGGCCGTCCTATATGACGCGGCTCGGTGATCTGGATATCAGCGCCTCCTATCGGCTCGGCTATGCGCGGGTGGAGGATGATCTTAGTCTGTCCGCTCCGGGCGCGCCGCAGGGGGGGGGATTTGCCGATTCGACGACGCACGATCTGATGGGTTCCGTCGGTGTCGGACCCGGCGTGTGGATGCCGCTCGGCCTTGTCGCCAGCGCGGGCTACAGCCGGGAGGATGCGAGCCAGCTCGACCAGCGGTTCGAGGACAAATGGGGCCGGATCGACGCGACGCTGCCGGTTTCGCCCACGGTCGCGCTGATCGGCGGCGTCGGCTATGAGAATATGAAGATCAGCCAGCGTTCGCCCTTGCTCGATGGCAATGGCGTGCCGGTGATCTCTTCTAGCGGCCGCTATGTCACCGATGAAAGTTCGCCGCGCCAGCTCATCTATGATTTCGACGACATCATCTGGGACGTCGGCGTGCTCTGGCGGCCGAGTCACCGCACCTCGCTGACCGCGCGGGTGGGCGAGCGCTATGGCGGCATGACCTATTCGGGCAGCTTCATCTGGCAGGGGCGCAACAAGTCCTTCGCTCTGGTGGTGTTCGACGGGATCGATAGCTTCGGACGGGTCATCACCTCCGATGTGGCGGCGCTGTCGGGCAGCAACCTCAATCTGGTGCGCAATCCCTTTACCGGCGACTTCACCGGCTGCGCTTTCTCCACAACCGGCGGCGGGCAGTGCTTCAACGATGCGCTGGCGGGCATAACGGGCGCCAATTTCCGCTATCGCGGCGTCGCGGCGCAATTTGCGGCGGAGCGCGGGCCGTGGGGCATGGGGATCGGCCTTGGCTATTCGCAGCGCAAGTTCGTGACGCCATCGGGTGAGACGGTGTTCGTGCGCGGGACCAAGGACCAGAATTGGTACGGCAATGCCTCGCTTACTTATCGCGTGGACAGCCAGTCGAGCATCGATACGGCGGTCTATGCCAATTATTTCGATGCCAGCGGCAATCGTCTGGACGTGCTGAATCTGGGCGCCTTCACCAGCTATTACCGGCTCGTCACGCGCAATCTTCAGGCGTCGGCCTCGCTCGGCATCGACAGTGCCAAGGCGGATCAGCTGGATGCCGTCATCAATGCCATGGGTCAGCTTGGCCTGCGCTATACATTTTAAGCAAATGCCCGATCGGGTGGAGAATTAGGCATGTACGATCAGTTCTACGGATTGCAGGGACGCCCGTTCCAGCTAACGCCGGACCCGCATTTCTATTTCGAGAGCGCGACCCATCGCAAGGCGCTGTCCTACCTCGGCTATGGTCTGGCGCAAGGGGAGGGCTTCATCGTCATCACCGGCGATATCGGCGCGGGCAAGACCACGCTGGTCGGGCACCTGATGAACACCATCGATCCCTCGCGGCTGACGGCGGTAAAGATCGTCTCGACCCAGGTGGAGGGCGACGACATGCTGCGCCTTGCCGCGCAGAGCTTTGGCCTTGCGGTGGATGCCATGCCCAAGGCGCAGATTTTGCGTCAGATCGAGGGCTATCTGCACACGCAGGCGCGGGCGGGGCGGCGGTCGCTGCTGATCGTGGACGAGGCGCAGAATCTGCCGATTTCCGCGATCGAGGAATTGCGGATGCTCTCCAACTTCCAATTGGGCGGGCAGTCGCTGTTGCAGATTTTCCTGCTGGGCCAGCCGGAGTTTCGCGATCTGCTGAAGTCGCCGGAACTGGAACAGCTTCGCCAGCGCGTGATCGCCACCCATCATCTTGATCCGATGATGCGGCGCGAAGTCGAGCCTTATATCCTCCATCGTCTGTCGCTGGTCGGCTGGAAGGGCGATCCGCAGTTCACGCCGGAGGCCTTCGCCGCCATCTATGCCGCGACGGGCGGCGTGCCGCGCCGGATCAACGTGTTGGTGAGCCGCGTGCTGCTGCTGGGCGCGCTGGACCAGCTTTCGGTGATCGATGGCGAGGTGGTCTATGCGGTCGTGGCCGATATGGGCGCGGACGCCGATGTGACGCCCGAGCCGATGGCGCATAGCGTGCTGGATGAGGCGGAGGAACTGGTCGAGGCGCCTGAAATCGCGCCCGCTCCGATTGTGTCGGATGAAGTTGCCGCGCTGCGGGCTGAGGTCGAAGCGCTGCGCGCTGCGCGGACGGAGCCGGCGATCAGCCTGCTGGATGAGATCGCTTCGCTTCAGGCGGAAATCGAGACGCTGCGGGCGGAGAATGATTTTGCCCGCGCCGCGCCGAGCGTCGATCCCGAAGCGCTCAAGGACTGCTTCACCCTGATCGAGGAAAGGCTCTCCACGCTGGAGTTCCGCGTGACCGAGCAGGATACCGCGCTGCGCCGGGTATTGACGCTGCTGGTCGAGTGGGTCGAGCGCGAGGAACGGATGGGCGACGCGCAGCACAGCGCCGCCGCCTGATCGGGTCATGCTGAACGCCCTGTCGGTCGATGTCGAGGACTGGTTCCAGGTCGGCGCGTTCGAGCGCACGATCCGGCGCGAGGATTGGGCGGGCCTGACCCACCGCGTCGAGCGCAACACCGACGAAGTGCTGGCGCTGTTCGATGAGGCCGGAGTCAAGGCGACCTTCTTCACTTTGGGCTGGGTGGCGGAGCGTTACCCGGCGCTGATGCGGCGGATCGTCGAGGCGGGGCATGAGGTGGCGAGCCACGGTTATGACCATGCGCGGGTGTTCACCTTCGACGGGGCGCAATTCCGCGCCGATCTGCGACGGTCGCGGGCGATATTGGAGGATGCGAGCGGGCAGGCGGTGACCGGCTATCGCGCGCCGAGCTTTTCCATCGACCGGCGCGTGCCCTGGGCGCATGAGGTGCTGGCCGAGGAAGGCTATGCCTATAGCAGCAGCGTCGCGCCGATCCGGCACGACCATTATGGCTGGCCCGAAAGCCCGCGCTTCGCCTGGAAGCCGGTGGCGGGATCGCCGCTGGTGGAACTGCCGGTGACGACGGCCAAGCTGGCTGGGCGGACTCTGGCGGCGGGGGGAGGCGGGTTTTTCCGGCTGCTGCCTTACGGCTTTTCGCGCTGGGCGATCCGGCAGGTGAATGGGCGCGACCAGCGGCCCGCGATCATTTATTTCCATCCGTGGGAGATCGATCCCGACCAACCGCGTGTGGAGGGCGCGCCGCTGCGGTCGCGCTTTCGTCATTACACCAATCTCTCGGTCATGGCCGACAAGCTGCGCCGCCTGACGCGCGATTTTTCCTGGGGCCGTGTGGACGCGCTGGCTGCGCAGGAAGCGGAGCGGGCGGCATGAAGACGGGGGAAGTTCTCGTCACGGCTCTGGACCTTGCCGATCCGGTTCAACGGGAGGCGGCGGATGCGTTTGTCATGGCGCATCCGGAGGGGACGCCCTTTCATCGCCCGGCCTGGTTGTTGGGTGTCGAGCGGGGGACAGGCAATCGCGCGCATATGCTGTCTGCGGTGGCGCCTTCGGGGCAGATCGTAGGCTTGCTGCCGCTGCATCATGTGAAGAGTGCGCTCTTTGGACAGGCTTTGGTGTCGGCGGGTTTTGCCGTCGATGGCGGGATTCTCGCGAGCGATCCGGGGGTGGTGTCCGCACTGGCCGCAGCCTGCGAGGGTGTGGCGCGGGATGGCAGCATTTCTTCGGTCGAGCTGCGCGGCGGGCCGGTGCCGGGCGAGGGTTGGGCTTTGCATGAGGGGAGCCATCTCGGCTTTTCGCGGCCGATTGCGAGCGACGATGAGGCGGAATTGCTGGCCGTGCCGCGCAAGCATCGCGCCGAATTGCGCAAGGCTCTGGCGAATGACGCGCTGCGGGTCGAGATCGGGCGGGAGGCGCGGCACCTGAAGGCGCATTATCGCGTCTATTCGGAAAGCGTGCGCAATCTCGGCACGCCGGTTTTTCCGGCGCGGCTGTTCCGCGAAGTGCTGGCAGCCTTTGGCGAGGATGCCGACATATTGGTGGTTTTGGAGGGCGATCGGCCGGTTTCGGCGGTGCTCACTCTCTATCATCAGGGGCGGGTGATGCCTTTCTGGGGCGGCGGGGTCGCGGATGCGCGGCGGCTGCGGTCCAATGAACTGATGTATTACCGGCTGATGAGTCATGGCCGGGATCGGGGGATGCGTGTCTTCGATTTCGGCCGGTCCAAGACGGGCAGCGGGCAGGCGGCGTGGAAGAAGAGCTTCGGCTTCGATCCTATGCCGCTTTCCTATCATAGCTGGTCAGCGACCGGCGAGCGGCGGGACATCAATCCCAACAGCCCGCAATATCAGCGGCGGATCGAGCTATGGAAAAAGCTGCCCTTGCCGGTCGCAAATTGGGTCGGGCCGTTCATTGCGCGGGGGCTGGGGTGACGGGGGAGATCCTCTTTCTCTGCCACCGCATTCCCTTTCCGCCGGATCGGGGGGACAAGATCCGCTCCTATCATCTGTTGGAGCGGATGGCGCAGATCGCGCCTGTCCATGTCGGCTGTTTTGCCGACGATGATCGGGATATCGGGTTTGCGCCCGACATGGCGAAGATGACGGCCAGCCAGTGCGTGCTGATGCGGGACCGTTCGCGGGCGGTGGCGGGGCTGAAAGGGTTAGCGACGGGGCAATCGCTGCTGGTGTCGCTGTTCGATCATCCCGGGTTACATCGCTGGGTAGCCAAGGTGCTGGCGGAGCGGCCCGTCAAGGCGGTTGTCACTTATTCCGCACAAATGGCGCATTTCGTGCCGGTGCTGCCGGACGGCGTGCGTTTCGTGATGGATTTCGTGGACTTCGATTCGGCCAAATATGCCGCTTATGGTGCGCAGGGGTCTGGCCCGATGGCCTGGATCAACCGGCGCGAGGCGCGGCTGTTGTTCGATTTCGAACGAAAGGTGGCGGAACGCGCCGACCTTTGCGCCTTCGTGAGCGAGGCGGAGGCGGCCCTGTTCCGGCAGGCAAGTGGTCTCGGACCGGATCGCATTGTTGGCATCGATAATGGCGTGGCGCTGGATTATTTCGATCCGGCGGCGGATTTTCCTTCGGTGGAGCGCCGGGGTGGGCCGTTGCTCGTCTTCACCGGGCAAATGGATTATCGCCCCAATATCGAGGCCGTCGAAAGCTTCGCGCGCGAGACGCTGCCCGCCATCCGCGACAAATGTCCGGAGGCGACCTTCGCGATCGTCGGCCGCAATCCCACCAGGCCGGTTCAGGCTTTGGCTGCGCTGCCAGGCGTGATCGTGACCGGGGCCGTGCCCGATGTGCGCGGCTGGCTGGCGGCGGCGGATGTCGTCGTGGCGCCGCTGCGGATCGCGCGAGGCATCCAGAACAAGGTGCTGGAGGCGATGGCGATGGCGCGGCCTGTGGTTGTTTCGCCCCAAGCCGCCGAAGGGATCGATGCGCTGGATGAGGAGCATCTCCTGATCGCCGCCGATCCTGCGCAGGAGGCTGCCAAGATCGTCGCATTGCTGTCGGACAGGGATCGCGCCGAACGTCTCGGTCGGGTTGCGCGGATGCGGATGGAGGAGCGCTATCGCTGGTCCGCGACGCTGGCCAAGCTGCCGGACATGCTGTTCGGATCACCGCCGACCGTCGACATGAGGGCTGCATGATCGATCGCGTCTTGCGGCTGGGGCCAGCCGAATCCGGACTGGCAGGCTGGCGCGGTCATCTGACGGCGCTTGCCATTATCGCCTTCACAATCCTCGCTTTGTTTCATCGCGATGTGCTGGGCATGATGGCGATCTGGTGGACCGCCTCCACCTATGGCCATTGCCTGTTCATTCCGATTCTGGTCGCATGGCTGGTGCAGCAGCGCTTGTCGGGTCTTCGCCAATTGCGGCCGACGGCATGGGCGCCGGGGCTGCTCTGGCTGTCGCTGGGAGCCTTTGCCTGGATGCTGGGCGCAGCTGCCGGGGTGGCGGTTGTGCGTCATGGCGCGCTGATCCTGATGCTTCAGGGAACGGTGGTCGCATTGCTCGGTCCGGCCGTGTCGCGGGCGCTTCTCTTTCCCCTATTCTACGCCTTTTTCATGGTGCCCCTCGGTGAGGAAATCGTCGCGCCCTTGCAGTTGGCGACGGCGCATATCAGCATGGTGCTGCTTGGCCTGACCGGCGTTCCCGCGCAGATGCAGGGCATCTTCATCACTACGCCCGGCGGCTATTTCGAGGTGGCGGAAGCCTGTTCCGGTGCCAAGTTCGTGATCGCCATGACGGCCTATGGCTTGCTGGTCTGTAATGTCTGCTTCAGCAGTTGGAAACGGCGGATCGCCTTCATGGCCGGAGCGCTTTCGCTGTCGATCCTGGCCAATGGGGTGCGGGCGTTCGCCACGATCTTCATCGCGGAGGTGACGACGATCGATGCGGCGGCGGGCTTCGACCATGTCGTCTATGGATGGGTGTTCTTTGCCGTCATTATGACGCTGGTCATGGCCACGGCCTGGCCCTTTTTCGACCGTAAGCCGGGCGATTCCTGGTTCGATTCCGATCGCTTGCGGCAAAGGGGAGGATCGGCCACGGGGGCGATTGCGGGCGGTGCATTGGCGATCATCGTCGCGGCGCCGCTGTGGCTGGCTGCAAGTGCTGCGACGGGAAAGCTGCTGCCCGGCGCGCCCGCCATGCCGCAGGTGAAGGGTTGGGTTCAGACGGATGAAGCATCGCTCCATCCCTGGCGTCCGCGCTTCGACGGCGCCGACTATCTGGCGATGGGGCGCTACCGCAATGCAAAAGGGCAGGTCGTCGACCTCGCCATCGCTACCTTCGACCGGCAGGATGAAGGCCGCGAACTGGTCGGCTTCGCGCAGGGGGCGGCCGATCCCGGCGGCGACTGGACGTGGTCGCAACCCGCGTCGGCCCCCGTCAATGCGCGGGGCGAGCAGATCACCGGCCCCGGTCGCGTGGTGCGCCATGTGGTGAGCTTCTATGTCGTTGGAAATGGTAATCCCACCGGCAGCGGGCATCTCGTGAAGTTGGAAACGATGAAGGCCCGTCTGCTGGGCGGCGACCAGCGTGCTGCCGCTATTTTGGTCTCGGCGGAGGAACGGGAAGGGGGCTCATCCGATGCCGCGATCACCGCTTTTCTCCATGATCTGGGCAATGTGAAGGATTTGGCTGACCGCAGCCTCGGAACCCGCTAAGACCCTTCGCATGTGCGGAATAGCGGGCATCTTCCACCTTGAAACGGCCAAGCCGGTCGATCCGGCGCGGGTCGGGCTGATGCTGGACGCCATGCCGTGGCGCGGGCCGGATGACAGCGGCATCTGGACCGCGCCGGGCGTGGGGCTGGGGCATTTGCGCCTGTCGATCATCGATCTCAGCAGCGGCGCGCAGCCGATGCTGACCGAGGATGAGAGTCTCGCCGTCGTCTTCAACGGTGAAATCTATAATTTCATGGAGGTCCGCGCGGAGCTGGAGGCCAAAGGCCATATCTTCCGCACGCATAGCGACACGGAAGTCATCCTCCACGGCTATCGTCAATGGGGCGAGGCCTGTGTCGAAAAGTTCAACGGCATGTTCGCCTTCGCCCTGTTCGATGCGCGGGCGCAGTCGCTCTGGCTGGTGCGCGACCGATTGGGCGTGAAGCCGCTCCATTATGCGCTGCTGTCGGACGGCAGCCTGATCTTCGGGTCGGAATTGAAGAGCCTGCTCGCCCATCCATTGCTGCGGCGCGCGCCGGACCTGTCGGCGGTCGAGGACTATCTCGCTTACGGTTACGTGCCCGACGATGCCTGCATGGTCGCGGGCGTGCGCAAGCTGGGGGCGGCGGAGACTCTGCGCATCGTGCGCGGGCGTCCCTTGCCGCAGCCGCAGCGCTATTGGGATGTGAGCTTTGCCGACCGTAGCAAGGCATCTCCGCAAGCGCTGGAGGAGGAACTGGTCGCGCTGATGCGGCAGGCGGTGCGATCCCGCATGGTGGCGGACGTGCCGCTTGGCGCATTCCTGTCAGGCGGGGTGGACAGCAGCAGCGTGGTCGCGCTGATGGCCGAGGCATCGAAACAGGCGGTCAAGACCTGCACCATCGGCTTCGATGTCAAGGAACTGGACGAAACCGCCTATGCCGATCGGATCGCGCGGCGCTTCGCCACCGATCATCGCTCGCGGATCGTATCGCCTGACGATTATGGGCTGATCGATACGCTTGCTGCTCATTTCGACGAGCCTTTTGCCGATGCCTCAGCTCTGCCGACCTACCGGGTGTGCGAATTGGCGCGGGAGCAGGTCACGGTCGCGCTTTCGGGAGACGGCGCGGATGAGGCCTTTGCGGGCTATAGGCGGCATCGCTTCCAGATGCAGGGGGAGCGGTTGCGCGGACTGATCCCGGCTTCGGTGCGTCAGCCCTTGTTCGGGACGCTGGGGCGCTATTATCCCAAGGCCGATTGGGCGCCGCGGGCGTTGCGAGCGAAGTCGACCTTGCTCGAACTGGCGGGGGAGGGCGGGGAAGCCTATGCCGCCTCGGTCGGGGTGACGCCGCATGCCTTGCGGCAGAAGCTGTTCAGCCAGGATATGAAGACGCGGCTTGGCGCCTATCGGGCGGAGGACCGTTACATCAAGGCCATGGGGGAGGCGCCTGCCCGCGACCCGCTGGACCGGGCGCAATATGCCGACATCCGCATCTGGCTGCCCGGCGACATCCTGACCAAGACCGACCGGATGAGCATGGCCGTCAGCCTGGAAGCGCGAGAGCCGCTGCTCGACCACCGGCTGGTCGAATTCGCCGCGCGCTTGCCGGTCGCCCAGCGGATCAGGGGCAATAGCGGCAAATATCTCATGAAGAAGGCGATGGAGCCTTATCTGCCGCAGGATATTCTCTACCGGTCGAAAATGGGCTTCGTGACGCCGATCAGCGCCTGGTTTCGGGGGCCGCTCGCCGGGGAGGCGACGGCGATCGCCGGAGGATCGGCGCTGGCGAAGACGGGCTGGTTCGATACCCGGATGCTGGGCAAGGTCGCGGCGGATCACAAGGCCGGGCTGGCCGATCACGGCCGGCTGCTTTGGCAGTTGCTGATGTTGGACAAGGCTTTGGGAAGGCTGTTTGCCCTTTGATCCGGCTTATACGTGCTCCTGCCTTCGCAGGAGCACGATGGATTTCAACCTTGAAAGCTGTTCCAAGGGGTGCCAACGGAGCGGACACGCTAAAGCTGATCAGGGTCCATAGGTGACAGTCTCCAAGGAAATATTGCGGGTGCGCCTGTACCTGCTGTGTCTGCTGGGGGACATGGCGGGGCTTTTCCTGTCCTTTCTGCTGGCCAATCTGCTGGTGTTGGGCGCGTTTTCCGGCGAGCCGGGCAAGCCCCACGGTCTCGTCATGTTCGCGATGATCGCGCCGCTCTACGTGCTGCTGGGGATACAGGGCGGCGCCTATGGCATCCACATGCTGGAGGATCTGCGGCGCGGCATCTTCCGGAGCCTTCTGGCCCTGGCGCAGGCGGCGATGCTGATGCTGCTGATCGTCTATCTGGGCAAGATTGCGGAGCAGCTTTCGCGCCTGACGTTCGTCGTGGGTCTCGGCTTTTCGGCGGTCAGCGTTGCTGTGGTGCGGCTGGCCATCGACCGCCTGGGCGCTCTGCTATTGGGCGAGGTGCCGCATCTGACCGTCGTGATCATGGATGGCGTGGCGATCGACACCGGCCCGCATATGCATGTGATCGAGTCCGCCGTAGCTGGTTTGCATCCCAAGGGGCATGATGCTGACATGGCCGCGCGTCTCGCCGCCGCCGTGGGCATGGCGGAGCGCGTGATCGTCGCCTGTCCGATGGAGCGGATGAGCGACTGGTCGGTGGCGCTGAAGTCGCTCTCCGCACGGGGCGAGATCGTCGTGCCGGAACTGCTGCGCTTCGCCCCGGCGCGAGTGGACGAGTTTGACGGCCAGCCCACGATCATCGTGGCGGGCGGGCCTTTCCAGTTCCGCGATCGGCTGATCAAGCGCTTCTTCGACATTGTGGTGGCGACGGCGGCGACCATCGCTTTGTCGCCGGTGTTGATTGCGGCGGCGCTGGCGGTGAAGCTGACCAGTCCCGGCCCGATCATCTTCCGCCAGCCGCGCATCGGCCGCGATGCCCGGCCGTTCAGCATCTACAAATTCCGATCGATGCGCACCGATGCCAGCGACCGCAAGGCCGATAAGCTGACTGCGCGCGACGATGACCGGGTGACGGCGGTGGGCCGCTTCCTGCGCAAGACCAGCATCGATGAATTGCCGCAACTCTTCAACGTGTTGCGCGGCGACATGAGCATCGTCGGCCCGCGTCCCCATGCCGCCGCCGCCAAGGCGGGGGACAGCCTCTATTGGGAGGTCGACGATCGCTATTGGGAGCGGCATTGCATCAAGCCGGGCATGACCGGCCTTGCGCAGGTGCGCGGGCATCGCGGATCGACCGATCATCATCAGGATTTGATCGACCGCCTCCAGTCGGACCTTGAATATGTGACCAAATGGTCGATCTGGCGCGACCTGCGCATCATCGTGGCGACGATCGGCGTGCTGGTGCATCACAAGGCCTATTGATGAACGCGATCGATCTTGTCGCTGCGCTGGTTTTGCTGCTGTCGCTGGTGGCGGTAGCGTGGCCGTTTCTCCTTTATCCGCTGATCCTGCGGGCCTTGCCGACGCGGCTGGAACGGCCCGTGGCGGGGCCGACGCCTTCTGCGTCGCTGTTGTTCTGCGCCTATAATGAGGCGGCAGCGATGCCGGAAAAGCTCGCCAATCTGGCGATGTTGAAGGCGCGTCATCCGGGCCTTGAAATCCTCGCCTTCGACGATGGTTCGTCGGACGAGACGGCAGCGCTGATCACGGCGCAGGGTGATCTGGTGACGCTGCTGCGCGGGCCGGGGCGCAGCGGCAAGGCGCATGGCATGAAGCTGCTAGCGGCGCGGGCGAAGGGCGACGTGCTGATCTTCACCGACGCCAATGTGATGCTGGATGCGGACGCGATCGACAATTTGCTGGCGCGCTATGCCGACCCGGAGATCGGCGGCGTGCTGGGTTCGCTGCATTATATGGGCGATGGCGAGAGCGCGACGGCCTCGGTCGGTTCGCTCTACTGGCGGATCGAGGAACGGTTGAAGGACGAGGAATCGCGCACCGGCAATGTGCTGGGGGCGGATGGATCGATCTTTTCGATCCGGCGGGCGCTCTATCCCGAATTTCCCGATAGTGTGCTCGACGACCTGACCGTTTCCATGGCGGTGGTCTTTGCGGGCAAGCGGCTGGTGAAGGCGAAGAATGTGATTGCCCGCGAGCGATTGGTCGCGGCGCGGGGCGATGAATATCGCCGCAAGGTCCGGATCGCCGCCCGCGCCTGGCACACGCACAGCCATTTGCGGCCGCAACTACGGCGCATGGGTACGCTGGACCGCTTCAAATATGCCTCGCGTAAGATCGTGCGCTGGTTCGGCGGCCTCTTCATCCTGACGGGGATTATCGCGGCGGGGACGCTGACGATGCGGTTTTCTCCGACGCTCTATATGATCGGCGGATTGACCGGCGTGTTCATCCTCTGGCGCGGCTTGCGCTCCAGGGGCGGCCCGTTCGCGGCGGTGGTGGATATCGTGATCGCCTATTTCGCGACCTTGCAGGGCGTCGTGAAAGCGATGAGCGGCCGCACCGTCACCATCTGGAATCCGGCCAAGTCGCGCTGATCCCTCTCGCCAAAGCGGCGGCATATTGTATAGGCGACCTACCCTTTAGCGGAGCCAAGGCGTGATTACTTACCAGCGGGTGGCGAAAGCCGCCGGCAAGCATCTGACCCGGACCATGCTGGCTGTGCGCAAGGCGCTGGGCGCGCGTGCGAACCGGGGTTGCCCCGCCTGCGGGCAGGCGGTGGTGGGATTCTTCCGCTATGGCGACAATGCCGAATGGGGCTGCCCGAACTGCGGCGCTTCCCCACGCGAGCGGCTGATGAACCATCTGATCGCGGGCGATGTGCTGACGGTGCCAGGGCAGGGCGCGGTGCTGCATATGGCGCCCAATGAAGCCAGCCTCGTGCGCCGCTTTTCCGTTGCCGCCGATTATACGCCCGCCGATCTCGATCCGGGCCGCTACCATGTGCCGAACATGCGGCGCGTCGACCTCATGGCGCTCAATGACAGCGAACGCTACGACCTGTTCTATGCCAGCCATGTGATGGAGCATGTGCCGGACGATCATGCCGTGTTGCGTAACATCCATGGCGCGTTGAAGCCGGGCGGTGAGGCCTGGCTGATCGTGCCGCTGTGGGAGAAGCCGACCGAGGACGGCAGTTTCGACATTCCCCCACGCGAACGCGAGCGGCGCTTCGGCCAGTGGGATCATGTGCGCCAATATGGTTTGGACTTTGCGGACCGCATCCGCGCGGCCGGCTTTGAACTGGAAGAGATCGACGCGAGCGGGATCGATGCCGATACGCGGCATTATTATGCGCTGGACGACCGCCTGTTCCGCGCCCGCAAGCCTGTGCGAGCCTGATCCCGGTGAGCGAACCGCTCGGCAGGGCGCTCGCCCGGATGGAGGCTTCGGCCCGCATCCTTGCCCTTGTCAAGCTCGCAAATGTCGGGCTGACGCTGATCTGGGGCTTTGCCGTCACCTATGTGTTTGTGCGCGCCCTCCCGCTGCGCGAGTTCCAGTCCTTCCTGCTGCTGGTGGCGTTCGGCAATTTCACCATTTCCGCTGAGTTCGGCCTGACCAGCATCATCTATGCGCGGCTGCGGCGGCATTGGCTTGGGCTGGGACAGGATGATGCAGGCGGCTTCCGGCTGGAAGAAATGGGGGTGCTGTTCCTGTTCCTTGGCCTGCTGATCGTCGGCGGCTTTGCGATCCTGTCGGTCGCGCTCGCTCTGGGTGGGCTGCATAGCGGCATGCCGCTGCTGTTCCTGCTGTTCTTCCTCTCCGCCTGTCTCAACCTGCCCGCGCTGCTGGCCAAAAGGGCGTTGGCGGCGGTGGACGGCAATTTCCTTTGGGAAGCGCTCGACTGCCTGCGCCGGGTGATGACGATCGCGCTGCTGCTGTTCATCCTGCAAGGGCTGGACCCGCGCCTGTCGGTGGCCTTGCAGCTTTGCGTGAGCATCGCAGTGATCGGCTATGCCATAGCACTGGTGCATGGGCGCCTGGGTATGGAGGTCCGGCACTGGCTGTCCTTCCGCGTCGGTGGAGGCCATGTCCGCGCCAATTATCTGCGTGACATCGGGGCTTCGGCGGCGTTCACCATTTCCGAAATCCTGGCCTATAACGCGCCATATTTTACGATCGCCGCCGCCACTCATGATGCGCGGCCGATGCTGATCTTCGACTTTTTCTTCAAGATGTCGCGCTCGCTTTCAATGCTCGTCCGGGCGACCGTGGAGGCGGCCTTGCCCCGGATCACGCGGGCCTTTCACGCGGGCGACAGGGCGCGGTTGCGCCAGTTGGTGGGGCGGGCGCTGGGCGTTGCCCTGTTCTTTGCGCTCGGCGCTTCGGGCGCCTTACTTCTGTTTGGGGAGTGGCTGTTCGCCAAGCTGTTCGATGGCCGCGCAGTGATCGACCGCATCGATCTGTTGCTGATCGGCGGTGCGTTGCTGGCGCTCGCGGTGATCTGCGTGTCGGTCTATGTGCAGGGCGCTTTGGGCCGGTTTACCCTGTTGCTGGGGCGGTCGCTGCCTTTTCTCGCCGGTTCGTTGCTCAGTGTGCCGCCGGCAAGGATTTTCGCGCCGGAGCGGTTCGATCTGCTGTTCCTGATCCTCTATACGCTGACCCTGTTCGTGACGGCCGCCATTCATGGCGCTTCCCTCCGCCAATTGGTGGGCAGGCGCGGATGAACGTCGCCCTGAAAGTTGCGATGTGCGATCCATCGCTGTTTACCGGGCGCTATGACGACAGCCTCTGCGCGGCGATGGCGGCGGAGGGGATGGACGTGACCCTGCTTGGCCGCCCCAAGCGCGTGACCGATGCGATCGTGCCGCAGGGCTATCGCTATGATGCGCGCTTCTTCCGCCGGAGCGAAGCGCTGCGCGGGCGGATCGGGGAAGGGCGGGCCTTCCGTCTGCTGAAGGCGGCTGAATATGGGCTGAGTTGTGCCCTGGGCGATCTCGGCATTCTGGGCGATGCCGATGTCGCGCATATGCAATGGCTTCCGCTGGCGCCTGCCGACCGGGTCATGCTGAAGCGGTTGAAGGACAGGACGGCGCTGGTCCATACGGTCCATAATGCCGATGCCTATCATGCCGATGCTGGGGTGCAGGGTAGGGGCTATCGCGACTTGCTCGATATGTTCGACGCGCTGATCGTTCATGGCGAGACGACCCGCTTGGCGCTGGAGCGGCAGGGCGTCGATCCCGGGCGCATCCATGTGACGCCGCATCCGCCGATGCGGCTGGCCCCTGCCGGGCCGGATGATCTGACGCAGGTGCCTGACGCATCCCTGCCGCGCCTGCTCTTTTTCGGTACGATCCGGCCCTATAAGGGCGTCGATCTGCTGGTGGATGCCTGCCTGTCGCTCTGGCGGGCAGGGCATCGCTTCGAACTGGTGCTGGCGGGCAAGCCGTTCATGGACATCGCGCCGCTGCTCGATAGCGTGCATACAGCGGGCTTTAGCGAGCGGCTGATCACCGACCTCGGCTTCCTGACCGAACAACGGCTCGACGCGCATATGGCGAAAGCGGATGTCTTGGTCTTCCCCTATCGGCATATCGACAGCAGCGGCGCTTTCCTGTCGGCGCTGCACCATGGCAAAGCGATGGTGACGTCCGACGCGGGCATGTTCGCGAGCTTGCCCGATGAGGTTGCCGTCAGGGCGTCCGCAGGAAATGCGCCGGCGCTTGCGCAAGCCCTCTTGCCCCTCGTAGAAAGCGCGGCCATCAGGCAGGCTTTGGGAGCGCACGCGCGTACCTATGGAGATTCAATGGGCAATTGGAAGGACATGGCGCTGGCCACCATCGCGATTTACCGCAGTGTGACCCGCGCCAAGGTGACCAGAAGATGAGCCGCTATGTTCGTGAACTGCGCGACCGGGCGCTGGCTGTGCGTCTGGCTCTGGCGGGCCGTGTCCATCAATATCCCGAAATTCAGGCGCTGCGGCGGTTTCTGAGCACCTTCATGGTGGACTGCGTATTCGACGTCGGGGCCAATCGCGGGCAATATGCGACGATGCTGCGCAAGGATGCGGGGTTCCGGGGCATGATCCTCTCTTTCGAACCCAATCCGGAGATTTTCGCGGAACTGGAACGAAGCGCCGCGTCAGACGGCAAGTGGCATGCGTTCAACATGGCGCTGTCCGATTTCGACGGCACGGCCAGCTTCAACATCATGGCCGCCGACCAGTTCAGTTCCTTGAAGAAACCGTCGGGGCAGCAGGACGCGATCTTTGCCGAACGCAACAAGGTGACGCGCACGGTCGACATGCAGTGCCGCCGCCTTGAAAGCGTGCTGCCGGAACTGAAAAGCGCCCATGGCTTTGCCCGGCCCTTTTTGAAGATGGATACGCAGGGGCATGACCTCTCCGTCTGTGAAGGCGCAGGCGGTGTATTGAGCGAAATGGCTGGCGTTCAAACCGAACTCGGCGTCCGGCCGATTTATGAGGACGGCACCGGCTATCGGGACATGATCGACTGGCTGGCGAGCCGCGCTTTCGCGCCTTCGGCCTTCTTCGCCAACAACAAGGGCCATTTCCCGCTGCTGGTCGAGATGGATGGCATTTTCGTCAATCAGGCGTTGTTGCCACAGGAACGTTGATGTTCGATCGGTCGCGTCCCATCAGTGCCACCCGCCTGTTCATCGCGGGCGCGATTGGGCTGACGCTCTGGCTGGGCGCGGCTTTTCTTTGGCATGTGACCTATCGGCAGGGCATCAGCCTGGCCGTCATCCTGTTCCTCGATCAGGATTTTCCGGCACTGTTCGGCGGGCTGCTGTTGCTGACGCTGGCCGCGCCCTTTGCGGAAGGGCTGGGCTGGCGTCTGCCGCTGCCGCGTGCGCGGGTGATGGTGCCGTTGGTCGCGCTGTTTGGCCTTGTCGCCTGGGCGGGGCATTATTGGCTGTTCCAGGACTATTCCATCTCCCGCGATGAGGAGGTGGCACGTTTTGCCGCCGCCTATATGCGGGAGGGTTTTCTGGCGCGGCCGATCCCGATGGAGTGGGAAGCCTATCGCCGGGCGATCATGCCCGAATTCTTCTCGCCCTTCGGCGCGGCGGATTATTGGACGGCGGCCTATCTGCCGGTGAACAGCGCGATCCAGGCGCTGTTCTGGCAGTTGGGCGATCCCAATCTGGCGGGACCGGCGCTGCTGATGGCGGGGTTGTTCGCATTGTGGCGAGTGGCGCTGCATCTCTTCCCCGACCGGCCCGATGCGGTGTGGGTGACTATGCTGCTGGCGCTATCATCGGCGCAGCTTTGGGTCACGGCGATGACGCCCTATGCCATGACCGGGCATTTCGCGCTCAACATGGTCTGGCTGGCGCTGGTGCTGCGCGGAGGGCTGGTCGGGCATCTGAGCGCGGGCGTGGTCGCGCTGGCGGCGGCGGGGCTGCATCAGTGGCATTTTCCGCCGATCTTCATCGCGCCCTTCATCCTCTGGATGCTGCTTGGACGCCGGTGGAAGGTCGCGATTTTCCATATCCTCGTGCTGGCGGCGATCGTCATCGTCTGGGCCAAGCTCTGGCCGGCTTTCCTGAGCCATGTGCTGGGCCAGCCGACCGATGTGCGGCCCTCGGCAGGAGTGGCGGATAAGGTGGGGAGCCTGTTCGAGCGGCTGGGCGACCGCTGGCAGCCTCTGGTAAATCTCAGCCGCTTTGCCGCCTGGAACAATATATTGATGGTGCCGCTGGCCACGCTGGGCGTGTTCGCCATGCGCTGGCGCAAGGCGATCCGGGGGCAGGAGATCGCGCTGCCCTTGGCGCTGGGGTGCTTTGCGGGTTGCGCCTTGGCCTTGGCGCAGGGCTATGGCTGGGGTTATCGCTATGCCCATGGCTTTATCGGGCCTTTTTGCCTGCTTGCGGGCCTGGGTTGGGCGCGGTTCAGAACGGGGGCGATCCGGCCGGTCTTTCTGGGGGTGGCGATCACGCTGCTCGGCAGCGCCTATCTCGTCTGGCGGACGCATGGCTTCGTTGCGCCCTATGCGGCGAGCCATCGGATGATTGATGCGTCGCAGGCGGACGTTGTGCTGGTCGATCCGCGTGGGGGGCTTTACGTCACCGATCTGGTGCGGGGGCGCAATGGCGTGCCGGGCAAGCCGATGGTGATGAACCTGGGCATGTTGACGCTCGATCAGGTCGACAATCTCTGCAAAAATTATGTGGTGGAGCTGTTCGATCGGGCGGAATTCCGGCCCCTGGGCGTGCCCCTGGCGCGCTGGAATCTGGGGCGGATGGACGCCCTGCGCGCACATATGAAGGAAGAGGGCTGCGACAAGCCGGTCCAGCCGCCCTTGCCGGAGACGGAGGAAGAGGCGTTCAACGCGGCGGGCGATGTGTTGTAAGGGGCGTTATTGCCCCTTCACATAGACTCGCTTGCCGCCGATCCATGTTTCCAGCACCTGCGTCGCGCGAATCTCGTTGGCGCTGGCGGCGGAAATATCCCGGTCGATCAGGAGGAAATCCGCTCGCTGGCCGGGAATCAAGCTGCCAAAGCGCTTTTCCGCAAAGCCCGCATAGGCCGCCTGTCGCGTGAACCCGTCCAGCGCCACTTGGAAGTCTATGCGCTGCTCGGGCATCCAGCCGCCGGCCGGTTGCCCCGATGCATCCTCGCGAGTCATGGCGGCGGCGATGCCGGGGAAGGGATTGGGGCTTTCCACCGGCACGTCCGATCCGAAGGCGAGGGGGACGCGATTGTCCAGCATCGCCTTCCACGCATAGGCGCCCTTCAACCGGGCCTCGCCCAGCCGCGCCGTCGCCATGCGCCAGTCGGAGGTCTGATGCACCGGCTGCATCGAAGCGACGATGCCAAATTGCCCGAAGCGCGGCAGCTCGGCCGGATCGACGATCTGGGCATGTTCGATGCGCCAGCGCCGGTCGCCCTTATAGGTTTCGCTCAGTTCCTGAACGGCATCCAGCACTTCGCTATTGGCCGCATCGCCAATGGCGTGAACCGCGATCTGGAAATTGTCCATCGCCGCCCGGCTCATGATATTGCGGAGCTGCGTCGAGGGGATCATCGGTAGCCCGCGCTGCCCCGGCGCATCGGCATAGTCGGCCTTCAGCCACGCCCCGCGCGACCCCAGCGCGCCATCCAGGATCAGCTTGATCCCGCCCATGCGCAGATGGTCGTCATAGAGCCACGGCGTCGGCTCCGGCCCGGCGATCAGCACCATGTTTTCGAGGCCAAGGGCATAGGAGATGATCCGAACCCGCAGCGCCCCGCGATCGGCGGACCGCCGGAAAGCCTGCCAGTCCTCGATGCTGGTGCCCATGTCGGCAATGCCGGTGATGCCCTGTTTGAGCAGCGCCTGCTGCGCCTTCTCCAGCGCGATGTCGCGGTCCTTGGCTGCGGGCGGCGGGACGACCCGCGTCACCAGTTCCATCGCCTTGTCCACGAACACGCCCGCAGGCCTGCCGCCCGCCATTTCGATCCGCCCGCCCGCAGGCGCCTTGGTCGCGGCGGTGATGGCAGCCGCCTTGATCGCCTGCGAATTGGCCCAGCCCGCATGACCGTCGATCCGTTCCAGCCAGACAGGCACGTCGCTCACCGCCGCGTCCAGTTCGGCAGCGGTGGGGAATCGGCCCAGGCCCCAGATTTCCTGGTTCCAGCCCGTCCCGATGATCCACTTTCGTCCCGTATTGGCGGCGGCATAAGCCCTGATCTTCGCCTGCGCCTCCGCCAGTGATTTCGTGTCCGACAGATCGAGGGTGATCAGCGACAGGCCATAGCCCATGACATGCCCATGAGCGTCGATCAGGCCGGGAATCAGCGTCTTGCCGCCCGCGTCCAGTTTGAAGTCGGGACGTTTGGGCTGTGGAGGCTCCGGTTCATTTTTCTTGCGTTTTTTGGGACGGGCGTATTCCGGTTCCTGATAGCGGTCGGACAGCAGCTTCTCGACCTTGCCTTCATCGTCGATGGTCAGCGCCTTGAAGCGCACCAGCCGCCCATTGGCGTCCAGCGCGATCCCGTTCACATTGTCGATCACGCCCGAAGCCAAAGCCGCGCCGGGTAAGGCAAGTGCAGCCGCTGCTGCCAGCAGAGCAGCCTTCATGCCCGCGTGATCCGCCGCACGATAGCGCTGGTATCCTGCCGATGGCCGCCCATCGCCTGCACATCGGCGTAGAATTGATCGATCAGCGCCGTCACCGGCAAGGTCGCGCCATTGGCCCGCGCTTCTTCCAGAGCCAGTCCCAGATCCTTGCGCATCCAGTCGACCGCGAAACCGAAATCGAAGCTGTCCGCCGCCATCGTCTTCCAATAATTATCCATCTGCCAGCTTTGCGCCGCGCCGCCGGAGATCGCATCGAATACCTTGTCCAGATCCAGTTCCGCGGCCTGCGCAAAGCGCAAAGCTTCAGCGAGGCTCTGCACCACGCCCGCGATGCAGATCTGGTTCACCATCTTGGCGGTCTGGCCCGCGCCCGCGCGCCCGACATGGACGATGCGCGGTGCATAGGCCTGCATCACGATCTTCGCCGCCGCGACTGCGGGTTCGCTGCCGCCGCACATCACCGCAAGCCGGCCTTTTTCCGCACCAGCCTGACCGCCTGTCACCGGCGCGTCGACGCAATGCAGCCCCCGGCTTTCGCCCTCCACGAACAATTGCCGCGCGATCCGCGCCGAAACCGTCGTATGGTCGATGAACAGGCCTCCGGGCTTCATCGAGCGAAAAGCGCCGTCGCGGCCCAACGTGATCTGACTGAGATCATCGTCGGTGCCGACGCAACTGATGACGATCTCCGCATCCTCCGCCGCCTTGGCCGGGTTGATCGCGACTTCGCCGCCATAGGCCTCCGCCCAGCGCTTCGCCTTGCCGATGGAGCGGTTGTAGACGGTAAGCTGATGCCCTGCTTTCGCCAGATGCCCCGCAATCGGGCCGCCCATGACGCCCAGGCCGATAAACGCGATTTTAGCCATATGCCTCGATCAGTTAGATGCGCGCGCCAATGCCATAGGCAGAGTTTTCCGTCAGTGCCAGTTCCTTCCGCCGCAATTTTGAGGTAGGGCGCCGCCCATGAACACGCTGACCAAGATCGAGAGCGCCACGCCGCTACCCATTTCCGTCGATGACATATTGGCGGCGCGCGTGCGAATTTCGGGCTCGGTCGTGCATACGCCGACGCTGGTCAGTCAGACACTGTCGGCCATGTTCGGTTGCAAAGTGTATCTGAAGTTCGAAAATCTTCAGTTCACCGCCGCGTACAAGGAGCGCGGCGCGCTCAATCGCCTGCTTCAACTGGACGAGAAAGCGAAGAAGAAGGGCATCATCGCCGCCTCGGCCGGCAATCATGCGCAGGGTCTTGCCTATCATGGCAAGCGCCTGGGCGTGCCCGTCACCATCGTCATGCCCACCACCACCCCGACGGTGAAGGTGACGCAGACGCAAGGGCATGGCGCCACGGTCGTCCAATATGGCGAGAAATTCGACGATGCCTATGCCCATGCCCGCAAGCTGGAGGTGGAGCAGGGTCTGACCTTCGTCCATCCCTTTGACGAGCCGGACATCATGGCCGGGCAGGGCACAGTTGCGCTCGAAATGCTGGAGGACGCGCCGGAGATCGACACGCTGATCATCCCGATCGGCGGAGGCGGCCTGTTTTCGGGCGTGGCGACGGCGGCCAAGGCGATGAAGCCGGATATCAAGATCTATGGCGTGCAGGCGGAACTCTATCCGTCGATGTACGACTATATCAAGGGCGCCAACCTGCCTTGCGACGGCGATACGCTGGCGGAGGGCATCGCCGTCAAGCAGCCGGGCGAACTCACCCGCCGTTTCGTCGAGCGGCTGGCGGACGATGTGCTGCTGGTCAGCGAGCGCCATCTGGAGGAAGCGGTCAGCCTGCTGCTCCAGATCGAAAAGACGGTGGTGGAGGGCGCGGGCGCCGCAGGCCTTGCCGCGCTGTTGACGCATGGGCAGGAATTTGCCGGGCGCAAGGTCGGCCTGATCCTGACCGGCGGCAATATCGACACGCGCCTGCTGGCGAATGTGCTGCTGCGCGATCTGGCGCGTTCGGGCCGCCTGGCGCGGTTGCGGATCATCCTGCAGGATCGGCCGGGCGCGCTGTTCCATGTGGCGCGCATCTTCGACCAGGAAGCGGTCAACATTCTCGAACTGTCGCACCAGCGGATATTTACCAATCTGCCGGCCAAGGGTCTTAGCCTGGACGTCGAATGCGAGACGCGCGACGGCGCTCATCTGGAGCGCCTGATCGCGGCCTTGCGCGCGGTTGGATATGAGGTTGCGCCGATCGAAGTCGCCTGATCGACGCGGCCTCTGCCGCTTAACCAATTTTCGTGGTAAATAATCTTTTCACAGCGGCCCGCGGACGGCATAGTCGTCTCATGAATCAGGGGTCGGGCAACGCTGTGGGGGAGATGCGGTTGTGAGTGCGCCTTTCCGCTTTCCGCGTTTCTTTGTGACAAACCCCAGCCCTTGCCCCTATTTGCCGGGCAAGAGCGAGCGGAAGGTGTTCACCGAACTTAGCGGCGACAATGCTTCGGAGCTGAATGACGCCCTTGGCCGCATCGGCTTCCGGCGTAGCCAGAATGTCGCCTATCGGCCAAGCTGCGCGGATTGCTCCGCCTGCGTGTCGGTGCGCGTCGTCGCGGGCGAGTTCGAACCCAATGCGACCCAGCGCAAATTGCTGCGCAAGAATGAAGACCTCGTCATCACCGCCTGCAAGCCCTGGTCGACCGAGGAGCAGTTCGCGCTGTTGCAGCGCTATTTGCGCGCCCGTCACCCCGGCGGCGGCATGACCGAAATGGACGAGATGGACTTTGCCGACATGGTCGAACAGACCCCGGTGGAAAGCCATGTCGTCGAATATCGCGAACCGGGCGAGGATGGCCGCCCCGGTAAGCTGATCGGTGCCTGCCTGACCGACCGGCAGGGGGATGGCCTCTCGATGATCTACAGCTTCTTCGATACGGAACTGGAGCATCGCAAGGGGCTGGGCAATTTCATCATCATGGATCATATCCTGCGCGCGGCGAAGGCCGGGCTGTCCTATGTCTATCTCGGCTATTGGGTCGAGGGATCGCAGCGGATGCAGTACAAGATTCGCTATCGACCGCTCGAAAGGCTGAGCCGCAACGGCTGGACCCGTTTCGACCCGCAGGAACAGGCGCAGGCCGTGCGGGAGGCGGAAAGCCGCGATGAGCCCGCGCTGCCACGCGAACTGGCGGCGATCTTCCGCAAATAAGACTGCTGGAATTCCCTATTCCTGACCGATGAAAGCCGGGGCGTATCGTCTTGCGGCTGGCGGAACGGTTTGCGCCGTTGCGGATTAATTTCCCACTACCGCATTGGAAAGCTTATTTAACTTTTTCCGTTACTGCATTCGGATGGATTGCAGCAATGGCAATGGATCTGGGTCGGTAGATGGACCGTTTTGCTGATCGCAGATTTGCGGAATTTCGCTCCGAACTGGCTCGGGACGGGCTGGAATGGGACGCGTTGCACTATCGTAATGAGTTGCTGTTCTCTCCGGTCTTCCAACGCGTCTCTCCGCCGCTGATTCGGTGGATCGCGGACTATCGCGGTCGCATATTGTCGCGAGAGATCGCTTCGGACCTGTTCGCCCGCCATTTTTCCTCCGACATGATCGGCAATGGCTGGCGCGCCATGCTGGACCGGCGTGACTGCATGGCGCTGGCCGATGCGGCGAGGCGGTCAAACCGGCCCGGTCCGGTTCCCGTCCGGATGCGCACCATATCGGGCGAGACGAGACCGGGGATCGTGCGCATGACGCTGGTCGCGGAACCCGATGAGGCGCCGCTGTGGTACGGCACGGTCGAGGACATCGATGAGCGTTATGACCGGGATAGCCGCGCATTGGCCGATGCGCTGGCGGAAAGCCGGCAACATTATCGCTGGTCGGTCGAGCTTAGTCCGCAGGTGCCCTGGACCGCAGCCCCCAACGGCGCGATCGAGGAGGTTGGCCCCCGCTGGCAGGATCTGACCGGCATCCCCCCGGCCCAGGCGCGTGGCGTGGGGTGGATCGATTCGCTCCACCCCGACGATGTCGAACGGACGCTGGCCGTCTGGACGGAAAAGCTCCGTACGGGGGATTCGGTGGATGTCGATTATCGGCTGCGCCTGGCCGATGGCGGTCATCGCTGGATGCGATCCCGGGCCTCGGCGCGGCGGGATGCGAAGGGCCGGATCGTGCGCTGGTATGGCACGCTGGAGGATATCCACGCACAGAAACTGGCGCAGCGCGAATTGGCGAATAGTGAGGAACGTTTCCGCCTGGCGGTGCAGTCGGCGCGCCTGGGCATATGGGATTTCGATGCGGTCGCTGGCACCCGGACCTGGTCGCGGGAATTCCGGTCGATGCTGGGCCTGTCCGACACGGAGCCGGCGACGAGCGAGCTGGCGTTGCGGCTGGTGCACCCGGAGGACCGGCCCCGCCTTGCCGAAATGCTCGACGCTGTGGCGAACGAGCGCATGCCGCCGCATTTCGAAGCGAGCCTCCGGGTATACAGGGCTGATACCGGCGCTTTGCGGTGGATCAAAAGCGTCGGATGGAGCAGCTTTTCCGAATCGGGCCGACCGCTGCGCGTCATCGTCACCTTCCAGGACGTCACGGAGGAAAGGAACAGCGAGGAACGCATCCGCTGGGCCGCGACTCATGATCCGATGACCCATATGCCCAATCGGGCGCTGTGGCAGGCGACGCTGGAGGACATGACGGAGCAGGCCCACCGGACCGGCGTAAGCTTCGGCTTGATCCTGGTCGATATCGACGATCTGAAGCGGACCAACGACATGCTCGGCCATGATGCGGGCGACGCGCTGCTGTGCGGGTTTGCGCAGCGCTTCGCTTCTTGCGCGCCTGCCGACGCGATGGTCGGGCGGCTTGGCGGCGATGAATTCGGCATGATCGCGCCTTCGCTCGCCAGTTGCGCGGCGCTCATGGAATGGAGCGCCCAGTTGCTGGGCGGTGTCCGGGCGCCCTATGTTCATAATGGCCGCTCGCTCGATTACGGCATCAGCATGGGCGGCGCGGTCTTTGGCGAACATGGCGACGACGCGGCCGAATTGCTGAAGGCGGCGGACCTGGCGCTTTATGCGTCCAAATCCTCGGGACGAGGACGGCTGACATTGTTCCAGTCGCAATTGCGCGCCGAAGCGCAGCAGCGCAGTTCGATGATCCACATGGCCCGGCAAGCCATAGCGGACGATCTGGTGGTGCCCTATTATCAGCCCAAGGCCGATATGAAGACGGGCCGGATATTGGGATATGAAGCGCTGCTGCGCTGGCAGCACCCCCGCACGGGCATCCATGCGCCCGACAGCATCGCAGCGGCATTCGACAATGCGGAAATCGCCGTCGAACTAACCGAAAAGATGCTGGCGAAGGTGGTCCGCGACGTCGAGCGGTGGTTACGGGCCGGCTATGATCCGGGCCGCGTCGCCATCAACGCTTCGGCCGCGGATTTCATGCAGCACGACTTTGCCGGCTATGTCCTCGACCATCTTGCCCGCTGCGCCATCCCGCCACAACAGTTCGAGATCGAGGTGACGGAGACGGTGTTTCTGGGCCGCGGGGCAGAACAGGTGGAGCAGGCGCTGCATCGCCTGTCGGCGGCGGGCGTGCGGATCGCGCTGGACGATTTCGGCACCGGCTATGCGTCGCTCAGCCATTTGAAGCAATATCCGGTCGATGTGCTGAAGATCGATCGCAGCTTCATCAGCAATATCGAACAGGATGCGGGGGATGCCGTCATCGTCGACGCCATCGTGAAGCTGGGCAGCAGCCTGGGCATGGAGGTCGTGGCCGAAGGCGTGGAAACGGCGGGACAGGTCGAATTGCTGATCGCGCGCGGTTGCATGATCGGTCAGGGCTATCTGATGGGCCGACCGCGTCCCTGGGCGGCGGTGCGATCGCAGGCCGCCTGACAATCTGCCCTAGCGGGCCTTTCGCCTGCGCGCGGGAACCTCCGTCACATAGGTTCGGGTGGTCGTGACGGCCGGCTGGATCACGACGGTCGTGGTGGTCGCGCCCGGATAATAATAGCCGTCCGCTATGAATCCGGGAGTCTGCGTCGTCGTGACCACGGGTTCTCCCGGA
Organism: Sphingobium sp. TKS; assembly: GCF_001563265.1. Taxonomy (NCBI): domain Bacteria; kingdom Pseudomonadati; phylum Pseudomonadota; class Alphaproteobacteria; order Sphingomonadales; family Sphingobiaceae; genus Sphingobium; species Sphingobium sp. TKS. Next base: position 1,689,895 of record NZ_CP005083.1, read on the forward strand.
GCGCCGGGGCGGCGTATCGGATGCGGTGCGGCGGCATAGGGCGGCGGGTCGAAATCGACGCCGGGACCGCCGTTGACATGGCCTTCGAAGCGGCCTTCATAATCGCCGCTAAAGGTCTTTCCGTCCTTGTCGCGCCAGGTGCCGCTCCAGCGGCCCTCATAGCCCAGTGGCGGTGGAGGAGCTTCGTCCGGCGCGGTGACTTCGTCATCATAGCGCAAGCCGGGTGGAGGCGGCGCATCGTCGCTTCGATCCTGCCAGTCGACGTCGCTGCGATGGTCGTGCACGCGGCCATCGCGGTCGGTCATCACCGCATCGTCATAATAGCGCGACCAGCCATAGCCGCTTGCCGGGGCGGGCAGGCCATACATGCCGTAATTGCGGATATGATAAGCGGGGCCGACCCAGTAGCGGGGCAGCACATAGCCGACCGCCGGCCGACGATAGGCCGCCCAGCCGCCGGGCGCATACCAGCCCGCATACCAGCGGCCATGATGGCTCGGCCCCCAGCGGCGAACGGTCGTTCCCGAATGCGGCATTGCGGGTCGTGCGGCCATGCTGTTCCCCATGGCCGGACCGTTCGCAAAAACGGGCGTCGTCATCCCGATCGTCAGGACGGCGCCTGCCAGGATGGTGCTCCGGATATGCATGCTCGAATCCCCGTTTTCGGCTGATTTGTTAACGGTTTGTTTAGCATGATGGGCCGCGGCGATCCACGCATTGGCGTCCCTGCGCCTGTCCCGAAACGGGGCAGGGCATGCTCAGCCCAGGCGCGATCCGATTCGGGCTACCAGCGTTTCCAGTCCCGCCTTGTCGGCATCGTCGAAACGCGCGGGAACGGGGCTGTCGAGGTCGAGTACCACCGCGACGCGGCCGCCCACGATCACCGGCACGACGATCTCCGAAGCGCTGGCCGCATCGCAGGCGATATGGCCGGGGAAGGCGTGGACATCCTCGACCAGTTGCGTCTCGCCGCTGGCCGCCGCCGTGCCGCACACGCCTTTGCCCAGCGGAATGCGGATGCAGGCCGTCTTGCCCTGAAAAGGGCCGAGAACCAGTTGATCCTCGACCATCCGGTAAAAGCCCGCCCAATTGAGGTTCGGCAGAAACTGCCAGATGAGAGCCGAGATATTGGCCATATTGGCGATGGCATCAGGCTCGCCCGCCGTCAGCGCATCAGCGGCCGAAAGGAGATCGTCATAGAGCGTGGCTTTGTCGGCGTCGGCCGGAGGAGCGAAATCGAACATGGACGGGATATAGGGGGCGACGCGCGTGTCGACCAGTCTGAACCCATCGACATCATTTCGAACGATTGGCGCCTGCGTCCACCCTAGTTTCGATCGATCCTAATCGAACCGAACCTTGCCGCGCCCGGCCTTGACCGAACTGCGCGCTTTCTTGGCGTCGACCCGGCGGGCCTTGGCGGCCTTGCCGGGCTTGGTCGCCTTGCGGGCCTTGGGCACTATGGTCGCTTCCCGGATCAGCTCGACCAGCCGGGCCAGCACCTCCTGCCGGTTCAGGAGCTGCGACCGGGAGCCTTCGGAACGGAGGATCAGCACGCCTTCCGCCGTCATCCGCCGCCCGGCGATCACTGCCAGCCGGCGTTTCACCGCTTCGGGCAGGGAGAGGCTGTTCGCCACGTCGAAGCGCAACTGCACGGCGCTGTCGGTGGTGTTGACATGCTGGCCCCCGGCGCCGGTCGAGCGGACGAATGTTTCCGACAGTTCGTCAGTGTCGATGGCGATCGACCGGGTGACGGGGATGAGGGCCAAGCCTTACAGTCCCGCCTGTTCGAGCAGCTCCTGCCCGAAACCTGCCGCCGCAAAGGTCTCCGGCAGGGGAGCGGTCGCCTCCGCGGGCGCTTTCTCCCCGCGCGGGATGCTGAGAAAACGGCTGTGCAACAGCATGGGTCCGCTGCTGGTCCCATAGACCGGATCGCCCGCAATGCCAAAGCCCAGGCCATGCAGCGCGTGGGTGCGGATTTGGTGGGTCCGTCCCGTGCGCGGGGTGAAGACGATCAGTGCCCGGCCATCCTTTTCCGCGATCTTGCGCCATTCGGTGAGCGCGGCCTTGCCCGCCTTGGCCGGGATCATCCGCCAGCCCTGCGCTTGCGTGCTGACTTTCTTGATCGCGAGCTCGATGGTGCCGCTGTCCTCCGCCGGAACGCCGTCCACCACGGCGACATAGCGCTTTGCGACCGTCCCTGCCTCGAAAGCGGCGGCGAAGCGCTTGTGCGCCTTGGGATTGCGGGCGAGCAACAGGCAGCCGCTGGTGTCCCGGTCCAGCCGATGGACCGGCAGCGGCCAGCGCTGGAAGCCGAAGGTCAGCGAGGAGAGGTGGTTTTCCAGGGAAAGCGACCCGTCGCGCGGCGCGTCGACCGGCAGGCCGGCGGGCTTGTCGAGGATGATGGCCTCGCCATCGATAAACAGGACTCGGTCGTGAAGCAGGGACAAGAGGCGTTTCCGTAAATAGGAGGGCGATTGACGCGCGTGCGGCTTCCTATAGGGCGTGGAGATCATGGAGAACAGGGGGCATGAGGCGCACCCGCCGGGCGGAGGGCGGCTGGAATGGATCGATGTCGCACGCGGCATCGGCATCGTCGCCGTGGTCGTCGGTCATGTATGGACGCGGGGCGCGTTGCGCGACGCAATGTACAGCTTCCACATGCCGCTGTTCTTCCTGCTATCGGGCCTGCTGTCGCGGCCGCAGCCGGTGACGCGCTTCACCTGGCGCCAACTCGCGTCGCAGATGCGGCCCTATGCGGCCTTCCTGATTTTGCTGATCCTTGCCGACCAGATCATCGAAAGGATGAAGGGCGGGCGCCCAATCTTCCATAGCTGGCCGCAGGATGTGGCGCCGGTCCTGTTGGGCGGCTCCTGGCTGCGCGGGCCGTTCACCATTTTCTGGTTCGTGCCCTGCCTGATGATGGCCCGTATCCTGTTCAATATGGCGCTGGCCCGCTGGCCCGATCCGCTTGATCGGCGCTGGACGTTGCTGATGCTGCCCTGCCTGTTGCTCGCTTATGGTGTGGGCAAATTCACCAGCCTGTCGCCGCTTGGCCTGCTCACCGTGCCGATGGCGCTGGTCCTGCTGTGGCTTGGCGCGGTGTGGCGGCTTGTGACGTGGCGAGGCTGGATGCTGGCGCCTCTGATCCCGCTATCGCTGGCGGGGTTGATGGCGCTGCTGCCGACGCTCAATATGAAGGCGGCGGATTATGGCTGGCCGCTCCTGTCGGTCGGCTCGGCAGTGGCCACCAGCTTCCTGCTGTTCCGCCTTTCAGTGCGGATCGCGCCCTTTGGCGGTTGGATCGCGGCGATCGGTCGCGCGTCGCTGGTCATTATGTATCTGCATGTCGCGGTGATCCACTATCTCTCGCCCTATCTCAGCAAGCCGTGGCTGCTGATGCAGGCGCTGTTGCTGCCGATAGCGGCCTATTATCTGATCCGGGCCGTGCCTGGAGCGCGACGGATTTTCCTTTAGGGCTGCCTTATCCTGAAACACGTTCAGCATGACGATGTGCAAAGGATGACCGCCGACAAAAGTTCAATGCAGATGCCGCAGCTTGTCGGGATTCCGCATCACATAGATGCCGGTGACGCGCCCATCCTCGATGTCGAGCGCCGTCGTCTGGAACTCGCCATCCGCCTCGCGGGTGACGAAGCCGGGCAGGCCATTGATCAGCCCCAAGCGCACCAGCGTCGAGCCATATTTGCCGAACAGCACCGCCAGCGCCTTGTGGATCTGCATGACCTGGCCGAAGCCGAGCACCGGAACCACCGCTGCTGGCCGCTTGCCGCCGCCGTCGCTGTGGAGGCTGACATTCTGCGCCAGCATCGCACCCAGCGCCGTCATGTCGCCGCTGCGAGAGGCCGCGAAAAAGGCGCTGGCGATCTCCAGTCCGCGCTGCTTTTCAAGCCGGTAGCGAGGCCGGGCATCCCGCACATGAGCCCGCGCCCGCGCAGCCAATTGACGACAGGCCGCCGGATCGCGATCGACCGTCGCGGCGATTTCCTCAAAGCCGACGCCGAACACGTCATGCAACAGGAAAGCGGCGCGCTCCAGCGGCGAGAGACGTTCGAGGGCGAGCATCAGCGGCAAAGTCACATCCTCCTCTTCCTCAGCATCCTCGATCACCGGATCTGGCAACCAGGGGCCGACATAGGTTTCGCGCTGGTGCCGCGCCGATTTGAGCTGGTCGAGGCACAGCCGCGTCACCGTGCGCCGCAGGAAGGCCTCCGGTTCGCGAACGGCTTCGCGATCCACCCCCATCCAGCGGATAAAGGCCTCCTGCACCATATCCTCGGCATCAGCGACCGATCCCAGCATGCGATAGGCGACGCGGGTCAGGCGGGGACGCAGCGGGTCGAAGCTCTCCGCCGCGTCCGCATGCGTCCCCTGGGCCATCACGCAGCCGCCTTGGCCGGGGTTTCGTACCAGAGGCCGAAACCGACCGCGATGCGGTTCCAGCCGTTGATGACATTGATCATCAGGGTCAGCTTCACCCGTTCCTCCTCCGAAAACTCGGCTGCCAGCGCCGCATAGGCCGCGTCATGGCTGTGCCCTTCGGAGAGGCGCGTCAAGGCTTCCGTCCATTCCAGGGCAGCCCGCTCGCGAGACGTGTAGCAGGGCGCCTCGCGCCAGGCCGACAACAGATAGATGCGCTGCTCGCTCTCACCCTGGGCGCGGGCGTCGGTCGTGTGCATGTTGATGCAATTGGCGCACTGGTTGATCTGCGAAGCGCGTATCTTCACCAGTTCGATAAGGCTCGGCTCCAGGCTGGCATTGACGGCGTTGGATGTTGCGAACCAGCTTTTCATGAGCTGGGGCGCGGCGGCAAAGGGATCGAGCTTGGCAGTCATGGTCGGCACCTTTCTTCCTGGATTGTGCTGACATGACGAGACAGGATCGGCCACTGTGACATGAACTGTGAAAAATTGCAGCGTGCATGACGGAAAAGAGGGGAAGGCAGGCATTTCCGCCTTCGTCATCCGCGCTTCCGCGAGGATGACCAACTTCGAAAATATCCGCGCCCGGCCGGTTCAATCAGAATTCGAAGTTCAACCGGCCGTAATAAAAGCCGCCGCTGGTCCCGTAGGGCGAATATTGGTTGTAGAGGGAGAAGCCATTGCCCTGCAGTACGGGCAGCAATTTATCGGGATAGCTGTTGAACAGATTGTTGGCGCCCGCTGACAGCTTGATGCCCTTGCGCAGTTCCACCCCGGCTTCCAGGTCGACGATGATCTCGGGATCGATTTCCGCATCCAGCGAGGGCGTGGTCGGATGGACCATCGTCACCTTGCCAAAGCGGGTGGCGCGCAGGTTCAGGCTCGCCGGTCCCTTGGTCCAGAGGATATTGGCGATGAACTTGTCGCGCGGCGTGCCCTTGGTGAAGTCGCCCTGCTTCGACCGGCCGATCAGCGCCAGCCCGGAACTGGCCAGTACGCTCGGCACGGCATCGACATGGGTGAAGACGGTCTTGTTGAAATTGGCCGACAGGCTGAACACCGCATGGCCCAGGTCGTTGAAATCGGCGCGCCAGGTGCTGACCACATCGATCCCGCGCGTCCGCGTATCGGCCGCGTTGGAGAAGTAGAAGCCGCCCGCCGAAGAGGTGATGCCCGCCGCCGCCAGCACGCTGCGCACCAGCGGACCCTGCAGGGTTTCGGACAACAGGATGCGATCCTTGATCTTGATCTGATAGGCGTCGACCGTGATGTTGAGGCGCGGCGTCGGCGTGATGACGATGCCGGCGGAAAGGTTCCTCGACTTTTCCGGTTTCAGCGGTGTTGCGCCCAGAGCGATGGCCGCCGCTGAATCCACCGGCAGCGCCGATACGGGCAGCAGCACACCGCCCACATTGATCGTGCTGGCGGAGGAATAATGCTGCTGTTGCAGCGTCGGGGCGCGGAAGCCCGTGCTTGCCGTGCCGCGCAGCGCCAGGCCGCGCACCGGCTCGATACGCAGCGACGCCTTGCCGGTGTCGGTGGTGCCGAAGTCCGAATAATCCTCATGCCGCCCGGCCAGCGCGACCTCGAACCCCTCTATGACCTGCTGTTCCAGGTTCAGATAGGCGCTCCAATTGTCGCGGTGCCATTTTCCGGCGGAGGAGAGGGGGAAACCTGTCACACCCTGCGATCCGGATGTCCGCAGCACCCCTGCATTGGCGCCGCTGGTCGAGCGATATCCGCCGTCGATATAGGATTCGGGGTCGCCCGAACCGATGGCGTAGCTGTTCCAGCGATATTCCACCCCCAGCGCCACCAGCAACGGTTCAGCCAGGCCCAGATCGACCGTCTTTTGAAGGTCGAGATTGGTCGTCCACTCCTTCGACGTGACGGAGCCGATATACATGTCGGCAGGGCTCGCCGGGCCGAGCGACGCGTTGACGACCGAGCTTTCCCGATATTTCACCCAATTGCGGGCAAAGCTGCTGGACAGGTCGTAATGGAATGTGTCGGAGAGATCTCCACGCAGTCCTGCCGCCGTCTGGAAATCCTCGTCATAAATGTGGAGGTGCGGGCTGTAGCCGTTGGGGAAAAGCTCCGGAATATTGTTCGGCGCATCGGGGAAGCGATAGGTCAGCCAGGCGTCGCTATGCCGCCGGGAAGCCGTGCCGAACAGGTAGAACTGTACCGCCTCGCTTACCGGCAGCGACACGTCATAGGCGAAGTTGATGCCCGAAACCTGCGGCTGGCCACCCTTGTTCACGTCGCGGTTGACGGTCGCTTCACGTGGATCGGGCGTGCCAGTGGTCGCTGAATAAGGCTGGCCGAGATATGCATAAAAGCGGCCGGGGTTCAGCGCGCTGCGATAGGTGCGTCCCTGAAGGAAGGCGTCCAGCGTGAAATGGACATGGCCGCCATCACCGATGCCAAAGCCCTTGCTGATCTGGAGCCGGCCCTGTTCGCCGCCGCCGTCCGCCGTGGCGCCGCCCAGGAAGGAAGCCGTGCCGCTGGCGTCATCCTTCAATAAGATATTGACGACGCCTGCAATCGCGTCCGAACCATATTGCGCCGACGCCCCGTCGCGCAGTACCTCTATGCGTTCGATGGAGGAGGAGGGGATGAGGTCCAGGTCCGGCGGCGACTGGCCGTTTTGGGTCGTGCCGTTGATGAAGAGGGTCGCCGTATTGTGGCGCCGCTTGCCGTTCACCAGCACCAGCAACTGGTCGCCCGCAAGCCCGCGCAGCGACAGCGTCTTAACCGCGAAGCTGGCCCCGGCGCCGCTGTTCGACACGTTGATCGACGGCACCAGCGTCCCCAGCAGGTCGCGGACCGATTGCTTGCCGCTCGCTTCCATATCCTTGGCGCTTAGTACGTCGATCGGCGCGAGGCTTTCCGCGACGGTGCGCGTGGTCTGGCGGGTGCCGGTGACGATGATGGGGGCGGACGTCTCCTCCGCTTCGGCGCCCGGTGCCATGGCGACCGGAGCTGCCGCGCCCGCGATGCCGATCTGCGCGAGTTGAACGGCCAGCGGGCGGCGGTGGGCGGCGCTCCGGTTGGCGGGGATCGCGAGCGCAATGACGCCCACGCCCGCCTCGCTATGCTTGAGCGCGGTTCCGGCGAGCAGCCTTTCCAGCGCATCTTCGGTCGATAACCAGCCTTGCACGCGCCGGCTGCGTATCGCGGCTACTTCGTCATAGGGAAACAGGATGCGCACGCCCGACTGCGTCGAAAGCTGGCGCAGGGCGCTGCTCAGCGGCTGCGGTGGAATGTCGAACTTGTGACGCTGCGACAGAGTGGCGTCCGTCTTGGGGGCCGCCAGAAGCTCCGTGGGCGAAACAAGGCAGGTGGCAAGGGCCAACCCTGCCAGCGCATGGCGAAAACGCATTGATTGTTCCCCTGTAGCAGACGGCATTATCGTGCCGTTCCGATTGCATCGAACGAAGCAAAGCTCCCGATCCGCTATCCGGCGGGCGGGAACGATCGATTGCGAGCGATAGATGATCGGAAAATACGCTTAAAATGAGAGTTTCTTATTATAATATTACAACTGCGGCGATGCAGTCGTTCAGGCGCAAGTTTGCAGGAACCAGCGTTGATTTTCCTCCAGCCCGATAGCGGTTAGTCGACCGCTACGGAAAGCGCCGGTGTCGATGCCGATCCGATTGGGCTGAACGTCGACATCCTCGCTGATGCTATGGCCGTGGACGACCATCTTCCCGAACTGTCCCCGGTGGTTCAGGAAATCGCCCCTGATCCAGCGCAGATCGGCGGGAATCTGCGCGTCGAGCCCGATGCGCGGCCGAACCCCGGCATGCACGAACAGATAGTCGCCCACCGGCAGCATGTCGGGAAAATCGTCCAGAAAATCGATATGATCGCGGGGTATATGGGTCAGCATCCATTGGGCCAACGTCTCGTCGCCCATGGTGGCACAATCGTCTGGATCCAGGCCATAGCTGGCCAGCGTCTCGACCCCACCATATCGCCGGAAGAAGCGGGCGGCCTGCGCCCGACCGCGAGCAGCAGCGATGAACATTTCCTCATGATTGCCCTTGATGAAGCGGACATCCTCGCCTGATCGCGCCAGTCCCATCGCCCGTTCGACAACCTGCGCCGATTGCGGTCCGCGATCCACCAGATCGCCCAGCAGGATCAGCAGCCGGGGCAGGGGAGGACGATCCGCTTCATCTCGCCCAATCTTGTCCAGCAATTCGGCAAACAGATCGTCGCGGCCATGAATGTCGCCAATCGCATAGACGCGCGCATCTCCGCCCACGTTGGGGGCTAGCGGTTCGGCAGACGCTTTCCGGCGGCGGAAGGGCATCAGCATGGCGGACAAGGCTCACACATCATGTCCGCCAGTGTCGCATGGCTTCAAAGGCGGGGCAATGTGACGCCCTGCTGCCCCATATATTTGCCCGCGCGGTCGGCATAGCTGGTCTCGCACGGCTCATTGCCCTTGAGGAACAGGAACTGGCAGGCGCCCTCATTGGCGTAGATCTTGGCGGGGAGCGGCGTGGTGTTGGAAAATTCCAGCGTCACATGACCTTCCCAGCCCGGCTCCAGCGGGGTGACGTTCACGATGATGCCGCAACGCGCATAGGTCGATTTGCCGAGGCAGATCACCAGCACGTCACGCGGCACGCGGAAATATTCGACCGTCCGGGCCAGCGCGAAGCTGTTGGGCGGGATGATGCAGACGTCGGTCTTGCGGTCGACGAAACTGTTCGCGGCGAAATCCTTGGGGTCCACCACGGCGCTGTTGACATTGGTGAAGATCTTGAACTCGTCCGCCACCCGCGCATCATAACCATAGGAGGAGAGGCCATAGCTGATGCAGCCGTCACGCCGCTGGCTCTCCACGAACGGTTCGATCATGTTGTGGGTCTGGGCCTGTTCGCGAATCCACTTATCCGACAATATCGACATGGCTGGTTCAGCTCTTTCCTGGGAATATGCCGAGATCCCGGGGACCAAAGGCATGAGGCAATAGTTCAGCGACGCTATGTTCGACCATGGCGTCCCCCTCCGGCGCCGCGCAGTAGATGGCGAGCGTCCGCCCGGCCATCTGCTCGGCTTCGTTCATGATCTGGCGGCACCGGCCGCAGGGCGTGACGATGGCATCGCCTGTGATGGAGCCATCCGCGCCCATGGCGCCCCCAACGACCGCGATCGCCTCCACATCGGCAAAGCGTCCTTGCGCATTCACCGCCGCGAGCGCCACCGTTTCGGCGCAGAGCGACAGGCCATAGCTTGCATTTTCGAAATTGCAGCCGGTGATGATCTGCCCGTCGGTCAACCGCACCGCAGCGCCGACGGCAAAGCGGCTGTATGGCGCATGGGCATGGGCCATAGCCCCGCGCGCCGCCTCGATCAGTTCTTTCGTCGCGCTCATCGCGCCATCGCATCCCATCGCACCGGACCCTCGATGCCGTCGATATGCCGCATATCGCTGGCTGTCCACATCACCCATTTGCGCTTTTCGCTATCAGGGGGAAAGAAATTGCGGTCGAGCCACAGCGTCCGGTTGATCCCCGAGGCAATGCCATATTGCGCGTCGAAATCGTCGCTGACGTTCAGCACCACCGACGTGCCTGCATGGCTCTCGATCAGGTTGATCAGCGTATTCAGTTCTGACAGCACCGCATCCTGCCCCAGCCGCGCCCGGCAGCCAGGCTCGAACGCCAGCCGGATCACCGGGGGCAAGGCGGCATTGTCGCGGGGCACCATGGTCATGAACCCGGTCGCCTGATCGGAAGCCTTCGCACACAGGCTGAATTCGAGCACCGCGCCATAGCGCATTCCGGCCGCTCGCGCCGCCGCCCAATTGGCCTCAAACGCCGGATCGCGAAAATGTCCGCCGCTGGCTGCGCGGATATAGGCGAAATCCGCCCCCTGTGCCGCCAGCGTACCCCATTCGATGGTCCCGTCGGCGGATGATACGGAGACGCCCTGGGTCGGAAATTCTTCGCGGCTCGGCGCCCAGTCGCGGGCATAAAGCCACCCGCCCAGAGCCAACAGGCCCAGAACGGCACAAACCACGCCAAAACGGGCCAGCAAATGGCCGGCACTGATGATACGGATGCCCCTTACCCCTTGATATGCAGGACGCAAATCAGCGTGAAGAGGCGACGGGCCGTATCGAAGTCGACCTTGATCTTGCCCTCCAGCCGCTCGATCAGCGTCTCGGCGGCGGCATTGTGGATGCCGCGGCGCGCCATGTCCACTGTCTCGATCTGCGCGGGCGACGCATTGCTGATCGCCTGGAAATAGCTGTCGCAGATCGCGAAATAGTCCCGGATCGGGCGGCGGAAGCGACCCAGGCTCAGGATGATCGCCTCCAGCGGATCGCCATTGTCCCGCCGGATTTCGATGACCAGCCGCCCTTCCTCGACGCGCAGATGCACCTTGTAGGGACCGGCATAGCCGTCCTCATGGACGCGCTGGGGTTCGAAATAATTATCTTCCAGCAGGTCGAAAATGGCTATGCGCCGTTCCTGCTCGACATCGGCATTGCGCCAGAGGATCGTCCGCTCGTCGAGCGTGATATCGATGATGCGCGGATCGGCCATGGACGCTATGGTCAGTGCGGCGGCGCACAAGGAAATGCAACCGGGAAAAGCAATGGCGACTCTTGTCCACAGCTTTTCCAAATGCTTTCAACGTTCCACCTTGCAAGGGCAGGTCTGCGGCGCGATGAGGGGGCCATGGTCGAACTCGTGCAATTCAACGCCGCCGCGGAATCTGGCATCACTGAACTCCCCCGCAATGTCGAGGCGGAGGCGGCGCTGCTGGGCGCATTGATGATCGACAACCGCATTGCCGAAGATGTGCAGCTAAAGCTCAAGCCCGAGCATTTCTTCGAGCCTCTGCACGGCCGCATCTATGAATCCGTGATGAGGCTGGTCGAGCGCGACATGATCGCGAACCCGGTGACGCTCAAGCCCATGCTGGAGCAGGACCCGGCGCTCAAGGAACTGGGCGGCGTGGGCTATCTGGCGCAATTGACGGGCAATGGCGCCGCGCTGCTGGGCGCGCGCGATTTCGCGACCCAGATTTACGACCTGGCCCTGTTGCGGCAGCTTGTTCATGTCGGTCGTGAACTGGTTGAAAATGCACTGGATACCAGTGAAGATGTCAATCCGCGCGAGCAGATCGAACAGGCCGAAGTCGCGCTCTACAAGGTTTCGGGAGGCGAGGGCGAAAGCGGCTCGGTCAAGAGCTTTGCTGCCGCCACCACCATGGCGGTCCAGATCGCGGAGCGCGCACTCAACAGCGGCGGCCATGTGTCGGGCATCACCACCGGCATTAACAGCCTGAACGAAAAAATCGGCGGCATGCACAATTCGGACTTGATGATCCTCGCGGGTCGTCCGGGCATGGGCAAGACCTCGCTCGCCACCAATATCGCCTATAATGCTGCCTCACGCTGGCTGCGCGATCATGCCGACGGCATTCCACCCGAAAAGAATATGGGCGCCAAGACCGCGTTCTTCAGCCTCGAAATGTCCGCCGACCAGCTCGCTACCCGCGTATTGGCCGAACAGTCGGGCATCAGCGGCGAAGCGCTGCGCATGGGTAAGATCAGCCGCGCGGACTTTCAGAACCTCTCCCGCGCGGCGCGGGAGTTGCAGGAATTGCCGCTCTTCATCGACGATACGCCCGGCCTTACCATCGCCGCGCTGCGCACCCGCGCCCGCCGGTTGAAGCGCCGTCATGACATCGGCTTCGTCGTGGTCGACTATCTCCAACTGCTCCAGGGCACTGGCAAGGGCGATAACCGCGTCAACGAAATTTCAGAAATTTCCCGTGGTTTGAAGACCTTGGCGAAAGAACTTAATTGTCCGGTTCTGGCGCTTTCGCAGCTCAGCCGCGCCGTCGAACAGCGCGAGGACAAGCGCCCGCAGCTCTCCGACCTTCGTGAATCAGGCTCTATTGAGCAAGACGCGGACATGGTCTGGTTCGTGTTCCGCGAGGATTATTATGTTGCCGCCAAGGAGCCGGGGAACAAGGAAAGCTCCGAGCATCTGGAATGGGCGCAGGAAATGGAGCGCATTTACGGTTTGGCCGAGGTGATCGTGGCGAAACAGCGTCACGGCTCCACCGGTCGCATCCGCATGAAGTTCGACGCCAGGATCACCCGCTTCTCTGATCTGGCGGAGGGCAGCTATCTTGAGGATATTGAATAGGGGAAAAGGTGTCCGATCCCCGTTCGTTTCGAGCCTAGTCGAAAAACCTTCGCGCTACCCCGAAACAAAAGCCTGAAAAACCAGCGCCAGCCCCACCATGCTGACCAGATAGGCGACAGTCCGCACCACCGGCACGCCCATGCCGTAAAGCGGCAGATACACAGCCCGAGCCCCCAGCCACATCCATCCGCCAACCGCGGTCAACCCGCTGGTTTTCGCGGCAACCACCACGCCCAGCAGCGTGATGATCGCAATCGGATAGGTCTCCAGAAAATTCGCCTGCGCGCGCACCAATCGCCCGCCCACAGGGTCGAGGGGCGGCAACTCCTCATCACGCGCCCCCATATTCCATTTGGTGCCATATTGCCGCGTCTTGATATGCGCCGCCGCGAAGATGTGGACCAACAGCAACACACAGCTCCACGCCAATATCTTCAGCTCAACGGCCATATCATTTCCCCTTTCAGTCACCCATTGTCGGCAACCATATCGCGCTTGCATGGCCCGCGCCATAATGCACGCTCTGCGTCGCGATCCTGTAGTCGCTCTTCTTCGCCTCAAAGATCGACGGCACGAAACTCTGCGGATTGCGGTCATAGAGGGGGAACAGGCTCGACTGAACCGTCACCATGATCCGGTGGCCTGGCTGGAACACATGGTTCACATTGGGCAGGCCGAATTTGTAATTTTCGATCCTACCCGGCACCAGCGCCTCCGGCTCGTCGAAGCCATGGACATAGCGCCCGCGATAAATCTCCATCCCGATCGGCAGTTCATAGCCCGCCATCTTGGGGACATTGCTATATTGGTCGGGATAGACGTCGATCAGCTTCACCACCCAGTCGCTGTCCGTGCCGGATGTCGCCGCGAACAGATCAACCATCGGCTGTCCGGCAATATGCACGGGCTTGTCCAGCACCGGCGTCATATAGCTCAGCACATCGGTCCGTCCGGACACGAAACGCTGGTCCTTCACCAGCCAGGTCTTCCACGCATCATCCTTGTTCGGCAGCACCGGGCGGGGGAGATAGGGCACCGGCTTTGCCGGATCGGAGACGTAGCTGTCGCTTCCTTCGGCGCCCGGCTTGCTCCAGCTCAGCCCATTGCCGCCAGCCAGATACAGCGCCTTGGGCGAGCCGCCCGGCCACTTCGCCATCACCTGCCATTTGTCCGCCCCGGTGGCGTAGGTAAGCGCCCCCGGTACTTTATATCCCTTGGGAGGATTGTCCTTTAAATAATGGTCTAGAAAGGGTTTCATGGTATCGCGCCGGAACTGAAGCCCAGTGTCGCCCGCGAAGTCCAGATCGCCCAGATGTGACCCGTCATAGTTGACGCCACTATGCCGCCACGGCCCGATGACCAAGCTCACCATGTCGTTAGTCTTGTCCTGCGGTTCCAGCGCTTTGTAGACTGCCGGCGCGCCATAGCTGTCTTCCTGGTCCCACTGTCCCACGACCAGCATGGTCGGCACGGTCAGCTTGCGCTTGGCGAGCAGCTTGTCGAGTGCCTGTTCCTGCCAATAGCTGTCATAGGCCGGATGCTGCATCAGCTTCTGGGAAAAGGGAAAGCCGTCCAGCCCATAGGCGCGCGCGAAATCGCCCGCCGACCCTTCCTTCAGATAGGCATCATATTCATCGCCCGTTCCAAAGGGCACGGCCCCGCCGCCCTTCTTCGCGGTCTGGCCCAGCACATAGTTGAAATTGGGTTGGCGAAAGGCGCCATTGTGGAACCAGTCGTCCCCGATCCAGCCATCCACCATCGGGCTTTGCGGCACGGCGGCCTTGAGCGCCGGATGCGGGTCTATGAGCGCCATCAACGAGGTGAAGCCCAGATAGGACGATCCAGTTATCCCAACCTTTCCATTGCTTTCCGGGACATTTTTCACGAGCCAATCGATGGTGTCATAGGCATCGGTGCTGTGATCGACCTCTGTGTGATTCAACGGCCCCCGTAAAGGCCGGGTCATCACATAGTCACCCTCTGAGCCATCCAGCCCGCGCACATCCTGATAGACGCGGATATAGCCGTCATCGACGAACTCGGCATCGGAAACGGGCAGGATTTCCTCGATCTTCTGGCTGCGGTTGCGGGAGGTCGCCTTGCCCGCATTATAAGGCGTGCGGCTGAGCAATATGGGGCCGCGAGTGGTGCCCTTGCGCATGACGATCACGGTGAACAGCTTCACCCCGTCGCGCATCGGGATCATCACTTCGCGCCGGATATAATCGGCCTGGGGGCGTGCCGGATCGTAAGTCTTGACCGTATCCGGTGTCATCGGATCGATCTGCGCGCCGAGCGGCGGTCCGAACGCCGTCAGGGTCAGAGCGAGGATGGAAATCCGCGCGAATGTTCTCATGGCTTCTTGCTCCCTTGCAGGTGGCAAGGGGTAGTCATTGAACGACTGTATAGCAATATCTGCCAAAATCCTCCCTACGCGAAGCGCGGGGAGGATTGGGAAAGATCAGAACACCGGCTGGTTTGCTGGATCGTCCGGATCGACGGCAGGCGTCGGGATCGGCGTCACTGGCGAGTGGATGCCGCATTCCACCTTGTCCCACCCGCGCCAGCGTCCGGCGCGCGGGTCTTCGCCCGGCAGCACCTTGGACGTGCAGGGTTCGCAACCGATGGACAGATAACCCTGCGCTTCCAGCGGATGGCGGGGCAGGTTTTCCGCCTCGAACCAAGCCTCCAGATCGTCCTTGGTCCAATCGCCCAGCGGATTGATCTTAAGCCGCCCATCCTCGATCTCGAAGCGGGGCAGGTTCTGCCGCGTCACCGACTGGAACGCCTTGCGCCCGGAAATCCAGGCATCCAGGCCTTCCTTGGCGCGGTGCATCGGTTCAACTTTGCGGATTTCGCAGCAGCCGTCGGGGTCGTAGGACCAGCGCAGGCCGGTTTCGTCCTTCTTTGCCAGCACTTCCGCATTGGGTACCACGGCCCGGCTGTCGGTAAAGCCCAGCGTGTTGATCAGCGTCTCGCGATAGTCCAGCGTCTCGCCAAACATCTTGAGCGTATCGACGAAGATCACCGGCACCGTCTTGTCCGCCTTGGCGATCAGCGACAGCAGCACCGCGCTTTCCGTGCCGAAGGAGGACACGACCGCCACATTGCCCGCTAGCCCTTCGGCAAAGACGGTCTTGAGCATCGACAGCGTGTCGACGCCTTCGAAACGCGCGTTGAGCGCGTCCGCGTCCGCCTGGGTAAAGGCGGGGCGGGCGTCGATCACGTCAAGCTTGCGGGCAGGTTCAGCCATTCACAGTCTCCGGGTGCCGTTTCGCCCACAGCGGGCGGCGGCCGTCGACCGTCTTTTGATAGACGTCGGCATAACGATTAAGGGCGCGCTCCACGGCGGCATCGTCCAGCGCCTTGTCGGGCCGGAAACTGTCGAAACCGCAGCGGCGCATAGCATTGAGCTGGTCCACCAGCACATCGCCTACGGCGCGCAGTTCGCCCTGATATCCCGCCTCACGCAGGATACGCGCCGCCGAATAGCCGCGCCCGTCGCCATAGGCGGGGAAGTTCACCTCGACCAGCGACAGCCGGTCGATATAGGGCAGCAATTCGCGCGCATCCTCGCCCGCTTCGATCCGCACGGCGGTCGAGTTGGACTGGCCGGTGAAGGATTCGACCGTCACAGCCGGTTCCTGCGTGGCTTCGCCTTCGCGGAAGGTCAGGAACTCAACCATAGATCGCCTCCTTGAAGGGCTTCATGCCAAGACGGCGATAGGTGTCGAGGAAGCGTTCGCCTTCCTCCCGCTGCGAAAGATACAGGTCAGTGACCTTCTCGATGGCATCGACCACGCCGTCCTCCGAGAAGCCGGGGCCAGTGATCTGGCCGACGCTGGCATCCTCCGCGCCCGATCCGCCGAGCGAGAGCTGGAAATTCTCCACGCCTTTCCGGTCCACGCCCAGCACGCCGATATGACCGGCATGATGGTGGCCGCAGGCATTGATGCAGCCGGAAATCTTGACCTTCAGCTCGCCCAGATCCTTCTGGCGCTCCACAGAACCGAAGCGCTCCGACAGCTTCTGCGCCAGCGGGATCGAGCGTGCGTTGGCGAGGCTGCAATAGTCCAGGCCAGGGCAGGCGATGATGTCCGTGATCAGGTCCAGATTGGCCTCGGCCAGCCCGGCTTCGTCCAGCTTCTGCCAGATGGCGTAGAGATCGGCCTGCCTGACATGCGGCAGGACGAGGTTCTGCGCATGGGTCACGCGCAGTTCGTCGAAAGAATAGGTTTCGGCCAGATCGGCAGCCAGTTCGATCTGCTCTGCCGACGCGTCGCCCGGAATCCCGCCCTTGGGCTTGAGGCTGATATTGACGATGGCATAGCCCGGCTGCTTGTGCGCGGCGACCTGCCGGTCGACCCATAGGGCGAAGGCCGGATCGGTCCGGTCAATCTCGTCGCTCAACCCCTGCTCATAGGCCGGATTGGCAAAGAAGGGCCGGATGCGGTCCAGTTCCTCGGTAGGCGGGTTGAGGCCGAGTTCGCGCATATGCGCATATTCTTCCTCGACCTGCCGCTTATATTCCTCGACGCCCAGTTCATGGACCAGGATCTTGATCCGCGCCTTGTACTTGTTGTCGCGGCGACCGTAGCGGTTATAGACGCGCAGGCAGGCCTCCAGATAAGAGACGATCTCATCTTCGGGCACGAAGTCCTTGATCTGCGGCGCGACCATCGGCGTACGGCCCATGCCGCCGCCGGCATAGACTTCCGCGCCGATCTGGCCATCGCGCAGCACCAGCTTGAGGCCGATATCATGCAGCCGCATCGCCGCCCGGTCTTCCTCATTGGCGATCACGCAAATCTTGAACTTGCGCGGCAGATAGGTGAATTCAGGGTGGAAGGTCGACCACTGGCGCAGCAGTTCCGCCCACGGGCGCGGATCGGTCACTTCATCCGCCGAAACGCCCGCATATTGGTCGGACGAGATATTGCGGATGCAGTTGCCGCTGGTCTGGATGGCATGCATCTCGACCGTCGCCAGTTCGGCCAGGATGTCCGGCGCATCGGCCAGCTTGATCCAGTTATATTGCAGATTCTGGCGCGTGGTGAAATGGCCATAGCCCTTGTCATACTTCGCCGCGATCTCGCCCAGCTTGCGCATCTGCTTGCCGGAGAGGGTGCCATAGGGGATCGCCACGCGCAGCATATAGGCGTGCAACTGGAGGTAGAGTCCGTTCATCAGCCGCAGCGGCTTGAACTGATCCTCGGTCAGATGCCCGGCCAGGCGGCGCTGCACCTGATCGCGAAACTCCTCGACGCGGGCGTCGACGATGGACTGGTCGTAGCTGTCGTAACGATACATGGTCAGATCACCCAGTTGCCGGCATCGGCGTCATTCGGTTTCAGCGTCAGGTCAGGGCGAACAGTCGGCCCCAGAGCGCGGATACGGTCCTTGATATGGGCCGGACGGACGCCTTCGTCGGTCACGGTCGCATCGATCACATAAGCGCCGACAACGCGCAGCGCGGCTTCCTCGGCTCGGGCCAGTTCGTCGCCCTTGTCGCCCACGTCGACGGAGTCCCCGACCTGCCGCGACCAGCCGTCGCCCGCCCACCAGATCACGTCCCCGGTGCCGAGGTCATTGCCGGTCAAAATCTTCACGAAAGCATCTCCGCCCCATTATTTGCCTGCGCGGCCCACCCGGCCAGCACATCCTGCGCCAGCGCATAGGCCGTTACGTCCCCAACGACAATCAGCGCCGGGCTCTCAACCTTTTCCCGCACCACCATGTCGCCCAGATCGGCGAGCAAGGTGCGCAAAGTCCGCATGTCGGCGCGCGTGCCATTTTCCAGCACCGCCACCGGAATTCCCGGCGATACGCCATCCGCGATCAGCTTGTCGGCAATATCCGCCGCCGTCGCCACGCCCATATAGATAACGAGCGTGCGGCCCGCGCCCGCCAGTCCCGACCAGTCCTGATCGGTCAGCCCCTTGCATTGCCCCGCGACGAAGGTGACGGCGCTGGCCGCATTGCGATGGGTGAGGGGCAATTGCGCCTGCGCCGCGCAACCGATCGCCGCGCTGATGCCCGGCACGATTTCGACCGGCACGCCGGCAGCGCGGCAGGCTTCCATTTCCTCGCCGCCGCGCCCGAAGATGAAGGGATCGCCGCCTTTCAGCCGCACCACCTTCCGCCCGGCGAGCGCCAGTTCGACCAGCAGGGCGTTGATCCCGTCCTGCGGCACGGAATGGCGGCTGCGCTGCTTGGCGACCGAAATCAGCTCGGCATACGGAGAGGCGAGCGCCAATATCTCGGTCGAGACCAGCCCGTCATGCACGATCACCTCCGCCTCACCGATCAGGCGCGCCGCGCGCAGAGTCAGCAGTTCCGGATCGCCCGGACCGGCGCCGACAAGGGTGACAGTGGCAGGTGGAGTTTCAGCCATGTTGGGCAAATGGCGAAAGCGGCCAACGGTTTCAATCCAGAATGCTTTGGCCAAGGCGAAGGAAAATTTGGGGGAAGGCTAATTAAACTCCGCCGCTCACTCCCCCATCGTGGCGGTATCGATATCCTTCAGCCCCACGCCAATGGACGCGCGAGGCTGTTCTATTTCCACCGAAGCCACCGGATAGGCGCAATAGTCCGCCGCATAATAAGCGCTCGGCCGATGGTTTCCCGAAATCCCGACGCCGCCGAAGGGGGCTGAGGAAGAGGCGCCGTTGGTCGGCCGGTTCCAATTGACGATCCCCGCCCGGATATTCGCCCAGAACTGGTTATATTGCTCCGGCGTGCCGCCGATTAGCGCCGCCGACAGCCCAAAGCGGGTATTGTTCGCCTCCCTTATCGCAGATTCGAAGTCGGGCACCCGGATGACCTGAAGCAAAGGCCCGAACAGCTCCGTATCCGGTCGTTCCGTCATGGCGGTCACATCGATGATCGCCGGGGTCACGAAGGGCAGACCCTTGGTCGTGCGAACCATATGCTTGATGGGCTTGCCGCCATTGCTCATCAGGTAGAGGAAGCTCTCCGTCAGATGGTCCGCCGCCTGATTGTCGATCACCGGCCCCATATAGGGCGCGGGGTCGGCATGGGGATGCTCGACGATCAGCCGGTCGGCCAGCTTCTTGACCTCCGCGATCAGCGTGTCGGCCAGATCCTCCTTGACGATCAGCCGGCTCGCCGCCGTGCAGCGTTGCCCGCTCGACAGGAAGGCGGATTGCACGATCAGCGTTGCCGCGCTGGCCATATCCGCCGTGTCCCAGGCCAGGATCGGGTTGTTCCCCCCCATTTCGAGGGCCAATATCTTGCCCGGATTGGCCGCGAATTGCCGGTTGATGGCGATCCCCGTCTGCGCCGATCCGGTGAAGAGCACGCCGCCCACATCGGGATGCGCGGCCAGCGCCTTGCCCTCGTCCGGTCCGCCCAGCACCAGCCGCACGGCATCCTCCGGCACGCCCGCTTCATGATAGAAGCGCACCAGCATCTCGCCCACGGCAGGCGTCTTTTCCGAAGGCTTGAAGACCACTGCATTGCCCGCCAGCAGGGCAGGCACGATATGGCCATTGGGCAGATGCGCGGGGAAGTTGTACGGCCCCAGCACGGCCATCACGCCATGGGGCTTGTGCCGTACGGACTGGCGCGCGCCCATGGCTGCCTCCAGCCGCCGCTGTCCGGTGCGTTCGGAAAAAGCCGCGACGGAAATGTCGACCTTGTTCATCACCGCCGTCACTTCGGTGCGCGCATCCCACAGCGGCTTGCCGGTTTCGCGCGCGATCAGGTCGGCCAGCGCTTCCTCATTGGCGCGTACGACATTGACGAAGCGGCGCAGCGTCTCGATGCGATAGGCGATGGGCTGCGCGGCCCATTTGGGCCAGGCGGCACGGGCGCGGGCGACTTCCGCCTCCACCTCGCTGGCAGTCCCCTGCCACAAGAGAGCGCCAGTGGCGGGTTCTATCGAAGTCAGCGCGGCGGACATGGTCCCGATATGGAGGATAATTGGGCGTTAGGGAAGAGGTGGCGCGTCTCCCAACGCATCGCCCATGTCCCGGATCGACGCGACCTTGGCATGGAGCGGTCCCCAGTCATCGTCCTTATCGATAGCGCCCCAGATCGCCTCGACCTCATCGATGTGCATGGAGCAAGGCGAAGGCGCGCTCCAATAGAGGTGATCCTTCGGCCCGCTGGCCTCAAATCCGGCAATGGCTTCGCGGAACCCGGCCCATTCCTCGCCCGTATAGGGAGCGCCCTGACGAGAATCGCCACCGCGCCAGTCCTGAAAGAAGCGATCGATCGGCCTTTGTGTGCCGACCATCCCCCGCACCGCTGCCTCGATCATGGCCGACGCATCGCCGCTCTGCACGACGCCCAAACGCCAGCAGAAGCGCCGGACCATCGCCTCGCCATACAGCGCTGGAAAGCGCTCCAACTGCGCGATCAGCGGTTCCGCCTCCACCAAGGGCCGCAGCGATACGGCGAGTTGCGCCACGTCCCAGTGGATCGCCTCCGCCTGCCGCCCAAAGGCATATAGACCCGCATGATCGAAATAGGCGGCGGTGAAGCCCGGCTCCCACAGCGGCGTGAAGCGCCAGGGGCCGTAATCGAAGCTTTCGCCCGTCACATTGATATTGTCGCTGTTGAGCACGCCATGGACGAAGCCCGCGACCATATAGCTCGCCGCCAGATCGGCGGCGCGCTCGACCACGCGGCCCAGCAATTGCGCGGGCGGGTTATCCCCCGGCACCTCGCCATAAAGCTTCGTCAGCGCATAATCGGTCAGCCGCTCCAGCAAGGCCTTGTCATCGAAATAGGCCGCCCGCTGGAATGACCCGATGCGGACATGCGAATGGCTGAGGCGCACCATCACGGCGCCACGGGTAGGGGATGGCTCGTCATTGCGCTCCAGAGCCTCGCCCGTTTCGATGATGGAGAAGGTCTTGGACGTGTTGACGCCCAGCGCCTCCAGCATCTCGGTCGCCAATATCTCCCGCACCCCGCCTTTCAGTGTCAGTCGTCCGTCCCCGAACCGGCTGTAAGGCGTCTGGCCCGACCCCTTGGTGCCAAGGTCGAGCAACCGTCCGGCGCCGTCCCGCAACTGCGCGAACAGGAAGCCGCGTCCGTCGCCAATATCCGGATTATACACCCGGAACTGGTGCCCGTGATAACGCAGCGCCAGCGGCCCCGGCAGCGATCCCTCCAGCGGCTGAAACCGCCCGAAATGCGCCACCCATTGCTCATCGCTCAGATCGCCAAGTCCCACCGTCGGCGCCCAGCGGTCATTGCGGAACCGCAGGATCGTCTGCGGGAAGTCCGCCGCCGTGACTGGATCGGCAAAATCGGGTTGCAGCGCGGCGATTTCATTCGCGGGGCTGAATTTGGCGGGTTGCAGGGTAGAGCGCATGCGGCGATATGGGGGATGCAGGGCGGAAGGATCAAGCAGCTTGAGCAGCTATAGCGACGGATATTGGTGGTCCCCCGATGGGCTGAGGCTCCATTATCGCGATTATGCAGGGGGGGAGGATGGCCGTCCGCCCTTGCTCTGCCTGCCGGGCCTGACACGCAACGCCCGCGATTTCGAGCCGCTCGCCGCCCGTCTGGCCGGGCAATGGCGTCTGATCTGCCCGGACATGCGCGGCCGCGCCGAAAGCGCGCAGGCGAAGGATCCGATGACCTATGTCCCGCTTACTTATTTGCAGGACATCAGCCGCCTGTTGGCCGACCTGGCCATCACCCGTTGCGTCGCCGTCGGCACGTCGCTGGGCGGCATCATCACCATGCTGATCGCCGCGACCCATGGTGAATGGCTGGCGGGTGCGCTGCTCAATGACGTGGGGCCCACGCTGGAGGAGCCAGGCCTCGCCCGCATCCGTACCTATGTCGGCATCGGCCAATCGCATCCAAGCTGGGTCCATGCGGCGCGCGCGCTGGAAGAAGCCAATCGCGACGTCTATCCCGGCTATGGCCTCGACCAATGGCTGGCTATGGCCAAGCGCCTTTATCGCCTCAACAGCGCGGGGCGCGTCGTCCTGGACTATGACATGCGCATAGCCGAGCCGCTGCGCGTTGCGGGCAGTGAGGCAGGCGTCGACATGTGGCCGGTCATGCAGAGCTTTCGCGGAATTCCGACGCTGATCCTGCGCGGTGAGCGTTCCGACCTGTTGTCCGCCGCCACGACCGCCCGCATGGTGGAGGAAATCGGCCCGGATGCCGAGTACGCCACCATCTCCAATGTCGGCCATGCCCCTGTTCTCGACGAACCGGAATCCGCCGCCGCCATCGACCGGCTGCTTGCGCGGGTTCTGAATGGCTGAAGTGATTTGAGTGAAATGGAAGATTTCACGGCTCGACAATCACGGCAGACAGATGAGCCGCCCCGGTTGCTTCACGTCCACGGCAGCTTCTCCCTGGGTGGCAAGGAAGCGCGGGCCGTCCGCCTCATGAATCTTTGGGGAGAGCGCGCCCATCACAGCATCGTCAGCGCGGCGCCTCATCTGATGAGCGCTCGCGACGCCATTGATCCGGCAACGCCGGTCGATTTTCCCGAGCCGCCTCCACTCGCGGGCAAGCCCGGCATCAAGCGCTTCAGGGCGATCGCGCGGTTCCTGTCGGGATATGACCTGATCCTCAGCTATAATTGGGGTGCGATGGACGCGGTGATGGCGCATCGCATCCATGGCGGCCCTCCGCTGATCCACCATGAAGACGGCTTCAACGCGGACGAGGCGGCTGGGCTCAAGCCCCAGCGCAACCTCTATCGCCGCCTCGCGCTCCAGCGCGCCCATGCGCTGGTGATCCCGTCGATCCGTCTCGACGCCATCGCCCGCATGGTGTGGCGTCAGCCCGTCGCCAAGGTGCACCTGATCCGCAACGGCATAGACACGGTACGCTATGCGCAGCCACCTCTGCCCAACGCCATTCCCGCCCTTCATCGCACGCCCGGCAAGCTGCTGGTCGGCACGGTTGCGGGTCTGCGCGCCGTCAAGAATATTCGCCGCCTCGTCCGCGCCGTCGCCCCGCATCGCAACCACCTGCAACTGGTGGTGGTGGGGGAGGGGCCGGAACGCGATGCCATATTGGCCGAAGCCAAAGCCCATGGCCTGGACGATATCTGCATGGCTGGCTTCATGAGCGAGCCCTGGCGCTTCATGGGGCTATTCGACATTTTCGCGCTATCCTCCGACAGCGAGCAATTTCCGTTCTCGCTGATCGAGGCGATGGCGGCGGGCCTCCCCATCGCATCGATGGATGTAGGCGACGTCGCCAATATGGTTGCGCCGGAAAACCGGGCGTTCGTCGTTCCGGATGAGGCGGCTCTGGCCTCCGCCCTCGAAGCCCTGGCCAGCGACCCCGACATTCGCCAACGGTTGGGTGAAGCCAACCGCCAGCGCGCCCGGCGCGATTTCACGGAAGCCGCCATGGTCGACGCCTATGCAAGCCTTTATGGGCAGGCACTATCCAGCCCCCATATTTTGCGGTAGGGCGCCCCCAAATATTCGTCATCCGACCGTAAAGCTGCTATAGGGCCGCATTTAAGTGGTCGGGGGCCACTGGATTTTTGCGCGGGAGATTGCGTTGTTCAAGGGGTTGAAGCCCATCATTTACGGCGGCCGTGAAGTCTGGCCGCTGGTAGAGGGCGGCAAGGGCGTAGCTGTTTCCAACCATGCCAGCTCCGGCGCCTGGGCGGCGGCCGGCGGCATCGGCACGGTGTCGGCGGTCAACGCGGACAGCTATGACAGCTTCGGCAACGTCATCCCCCAAATCTATCATGGCCGCACCCGCCGCGACCGGCATGAGGAGCTGATCGCCTATGCCGTTGACGGCGCGGTCGAGCAGGTGAAGCGCGCTTTCGAAATCGCGGGCGGCAAGGGCGCGATCAATATCAACGTGCTGTGGGAAATGGGCGGCGCGCAGCGTGTTCTCCACGGCGTATTGGAAAAGACCAGGGGCATGGTCGCGGGCGTCACCTGCGGCGCGGGCATGCCGTACAAGCTGTCGGAGATCGCCGCCTCCTATGGCGTCAATTATCTCCCCATCGTCAGCTCCGGCCGCGCCTTCCGCGCACTGTGGAAGCGCGCCTATTCCAAGGCGTCGGAATGGCTGGCGGCGGTAGTCTATGAAGACCCGTGGCTGGCGGGCGGCCATAATGGCCTCTCCAACGCCGAAGATCCCAAGGTGCCGCAGGACCCTTATCCTCGCGTCCGGGATTTGCGCGCCACCATGCGCGAAGGCGGCATTTCGGATGACGTGCCGATCGTCATGGCAGGCGGCGTCTGGCATTTGAAGGACTGGAACGACTGGATCGACAATCCGGAACTGGGCGCCATCGCCTTCCAGTTCGGCACCCGTCCGCTGCTGACGCAGGAAAGCCCGATCCCTGAGGAATGGAAACAGCGCCTGACCCAGCTTGAACCGGGCGACGTGCTGCTGCATCGCTTCTCACCCACCGGTTTCTATAGCTCGGCGGTCCGCAATCCTTTTCTGCGCCAGCTCGAAGCCCGCTCCGAACGGCAGATTCCGTTCAGCACGGAACAGGCGGGCGACCATACGCACCAGCTTGACGCGGGCGTGAAGGGCAAGAATTTCTGGGTGACGCGGGGCGACCTGCTGCGCGCCCGCGAATGGGTGGGACAGGGCTTCACCTCGGCGCTCAAGACGCCGGACAACACGCTGGTTTTCGTGACCGAAGAGGAAAAGGCCGAAATCCGCAAAGATCAGACCGACTGCATGGGCTGCCTCAGCCAGTGCGCTTTTTCGAGCTGGATGGACAGCGAAACCAACTCGACCGGCCGCCTGGCCGATCCGCGCAGCTTCTGCATCCAGAAATCGCTGCAGGAGGCCGTCCATGGCGGCGACCTCGACAAGAATCTGCTCTTCGCGGGCCATGGCGCCTATAAGTTCAAGCAGGACCCCTTCTATTCCAACGGGTTCGTGCCGACCGTGAAGCAACTCGTCGATCGCATCCTGACCGGCGACTGATGGCGGATATTCAGGGACTGGCGGTGCTGCATTACGACACGCCGCATTTCGACATCGTGCGCCCGGGGCAGTTCGTGCTCTGTGCCGTTTCGGGTGCGCGGATCGAGCTGGACGACCTCAAATATTGGAGCGCGGAGTTCCAGGAGGCCTATCGCGGGCCGGAAGAGGCGACACAGTCCTTTTTGAAGCATCGGGGTTCGACATTCCGATAAGCATCTGATTAAAAAGAAGATGAGTGGATTTTTGCGATAAACGGGCGATTGTCCGCCCGACTGCGCAACCTGAGTTCAAGGTGTGGCTCTTTCAGTCTGGCGTTTATGTGCGCCATTTCGCCGCACTTATCCTGTTTCTTTGCTCGCACTAATGGTTTATCCTTCTTCAACGAAGCGACGAAGATCGCTCGATTGAGGAAGGATGAGAGCGATGTCGCGTATCGACATTTTCGGTGACCGTATATGCGTGGTGACGAGCTTGCTGATTGTGGGCTGGTTTATCTACAATGTAGCGTTCTGACGGACGCATCGCACCCCCTCTTCCTTGCAAGGTTTGCGCTTCCCGTCCGTTCAAGGCGAACATAATGTCCGCCATGCCGTGAAACTTGTCGTCCTGATGCCTTAAGCAAAGCTATCTTCCCTCTCTCTATAAATGAGTAGATATAGGCTTGAGCATGAATGCTCCGCGGCTTTTGAAGGATGTCAGCTTGCTCCGCGTCACCAACGGCTAAAGCGCACGGTACTGAAGCGACCACGCAAGGTTTCGTGTTCCTCCTCAACAGGAGAAGACGATGACCCAGAATGCATCTCGTACCCGCCGGTCGCGCCGCGTGGCCGCCAGCCCACAAATCCATATCCCCCATTCGTCGTGGAACCGCGTGGAACGCGTGCCCGAAAGCGCCGCGCCGGTGAAGCCGGATGAATTCTGGAGCCGCCTGGGGCTTTAGGGTGGTGGTTGTCGTGAGTTGGAGCCTACGACCACCATGATTTCCCGCTTTCAGCCGGAGCCGAGAGTGACCAAAACGCCACCCGGCATCCTCACTTCACAACCTTTATCTCGAACAGCTTGGCCCAATTCTTCCCCGTCACGAACAGGCGATCGGCTTTTGCGTCATAGGCGATGCCGTTCGCCACTGCCTCGCTGTCTTTCGCGCCGCTGGCTTTCAGAAGCGGCGCGATGTCCAGCCAGTCGATGACAGCTCCTGTGCGTGGATCGATCCGCGCAATATGGGTGTCGTACCAGATATTGGCCCAGATCTCGCCTTTCACATATTCCAGTTCGTTGAGCCGATCGACCGGGCGACCGTTCCACGTCACCGTGATCCGCCGCTCCACAGTCAGCTTATCGGGGTTCAGGAACCGCAACTGCGCGGTTCCGTCGCTCATGATGAGGCTGCGCCCATCCTGCGTCAGCCCCCAGCCTTCGCCTTCATAGCGAAACTGGGAAACCGGCGAAAAATCATTCAGCTTCCAGACGAAACCTTGCCTATGCCGCCAGGTCAGGCTGATCAGCCGATCCTTCCAGTTGACGATCCCCTCGCCAAAATAGGGGCGGGGGATGGTTCGGCGGTCCAGTAGCTTGCCGTTCTTGAGATCGACCTTGCGGATCTCGGATTCGCCCTCCAGCCCGGTGCTCTCGTACAGCGCGCCGTCATGGTAGAAGAGCCCCTCGGTAAATGCAGCCGGATCATGCGGATAGCTTCGGACGAGTTTCCACCGCGTCTCCGCCTGCGCCGGAGCGATCAGCAACCATGCGCCCAGCAGCGCAACAAGGGCGCGCCTCATTCGGCGGCCTGCTCCGCCATCGCGCCGGAGAGCCAGCCGGGCAAGGCGGCGGGATCGATATCCTCCACCCGCCGCAATTCGATCGACAGGCCAAGGTCGGGCAGCGCTGCTTTCTGGCGCTTCTCATCGGCTTCAGCGATCGGCACAGCCACCAGGCGCCGGTTCACCTTGTTGCGATAATGCATGCGGGCGGTGTTTTCCTGCCCGACATAGCAGCCCTTGTCATAATCGACGCCGCCCAGTTCCGCGGCATTGGTTTCGAGCCATAAAATCTGGTCCTGCCCCAGTTCGCCGGCCCCTTCGAACACGCCCAGCGACAGCCGGTGCGCCCGGAATGCCGCCGAAGCGTCGCCCTCATCCGGCGGCGCGATCCAGCGATGTCCGAGTTGGGGTAGGCGTGGATCGAAGGGCTTATCCTGTGCCGCCAGCGCCCAGTGCACGGCCAGAGCCTCCTCTCGCGCGATCACGACCTTGCGCCGCAGCCGATAGAGTGTCAGGCGCTTGGCCAGCGCATCGACCTGCGCGGCTTCACAATCGATCAAGACATCATCCCCATCAGCCCAAAGGATGAAGTCGAACAGCGCCTTGCCCTGCGGCGTCAGCAGCGCGGTCCAGCGCGGTTCGCCCTCCTTCAGCCCCGGCACATCTCGCGTCAGCAGGCCTTGCAGAAAGATTTTCGCTTCCTCGCCCGAAATTCTGAGGAGCGCGCGGTCGGTTAGGGTGGTGCCGGTCATCGGCTTTAGGTAGGACACTCGGCAATCATATCCAAGCCCACCCTAAGCAGGCGACACCGACATGACTTTCGACCTCCTTCTCAAGAACGGCACCGTCCACACCCCCGGCGGCGCGGAAAGCGCGGATGTGGGCGTATGCGGCGGCAGAATCGTCGCCATCGGCACATCGCTGGGCGGGGCGGGAGAGGTGATCGATTGCGCCGGACTCGACGTGCTGCCCGGCTGCATCGACAGCCAGGTCCATTTCCGCGAACCGGGGCTGGAGCATAAGGAAGATCTGGAATCGGGCAGCCGCGCCGCGGTGCTGGGCGGCATCACCGCCGTGTTCGAGATGCCGAACACCAACCCCAACACCGACACCGCCGACCGCGTGCACGACAAGCTGAAGCGCGCCCATCACCGCATGTGGTGCGACCATGCCTTCTATGTCGGCGCCACCGCCGACAATGCCGAGCAGTTGAAGGAACTGGAGCGCATTCCCGGCACGTCGGGCGTCAAGATCTTCATGGGCGCCTCGACCGGCAGCCTGCTGGTGGATGATGACGATGCCCTGTCACGCGTCCTTGCGAGCGGCACCCGCCGCGTCGCCATTCATGCGGAAGACGAAGCGCGCATGAACGCCCGCAAGGACTTGCGCGTGGAGGGCGACCCGTCCTCCCACCCCGTCTGGCGCGACGATGAAAGCGCCATGATCGCGACGAAGCGCATCATCGACCTGGCCCGCAAGGCCCGCCGCCGCATCCACATATTGCATGTGACTACCCCCGCCGAGCTGGAATATATCGCCCAGCACAAGGATATCGCGACCTGCGAGGTCACGCCACAGCATCTCACCCTGGCGGCGGAGGATGCCTATCCGCGCCTGGGCACCTATGCGCAGATGAACCCGCCGATCCGGTCCGGGGCGCATCGCGACGGCCTTTGGCACTGGCTGAACCAAGGCGTGCCCGATGTCCTGGGCAGCGATCACGCCCCCCATACGATCGAGGAAAAGGCGAAGGCCTATCCCGCATCGCCCAGCGGCATGCCCGGCGTCCAGACGCTGGTGCCGCTGCTGCTCAACCATGTCGCGGAGGGGCGCCTGTCGCTTCGCCGGTTCATCGAACTGACCTCTTCGGGCCCGCAGCGCGTCTTTGGCCTGGTCGGAAAGGGGCGCATCGCGCTTGGCTATGACGCCGATTTCACCGTGGTCGACCTGAAGAAGCGTTGGACCGTCGGCAGCGACTGGCTGGCCTCGCGCTGCAACTGGTCGCCCTTCGAGGGGATGGACCTGACCGGCAAGGCTGTCGGCACCATCATCCGCGGCCATCGCGTCATGTGGGAAGACACGCTCGCCAACCAAGCGGTGGGCGAGGCTGTCCGTTTCGAGGCGACCGAGTTCGCCTAAACGGTTGCCAGCCGATTGCGGCGGGCAGCGGTCAGGCTGTCCGTCGCGAACAGGATCAGGCTCAGCCAGATCAGTGCAAAGCTTGCCATCTGCCCAGCCGTCAGCTTTTCCCCGAAAAGCAGGGTGCCGCACAGAAATTGCAGCGTCGGCGCCAGATATTGCAGCAGGCCGAGCGTCGTCATCGACAGACGCTGGGCGGCGGTCGCGAACAGCACCAGCGGCACCGTCGTCACTGCGCCGGCAATGATCAGCAAGATGGTCGTCATCATGTCCTGTCCGAAACTGACTCCGCCATGCGCCGACAGCCAGAACAGATAGCCGATGGCAGGCGGCGTCAGCAGCAGCGTCTCCACGCCCAGGCCCATCATCGGCGCTACAGGAGTCAGCTTGCGGATCAGCCCGTAGAAAGCGAAGGTCAGCGCCAGCGTGACGCTGATCCAAAGCGTGGTCAGCGCGGTCGCCGCCATGATGGCGACGCCGACCGCCGCGATCCCGATCGCCGCCATTTGTCCCCGCCGCAGTTTTTCATGGAGCAGCAGCACGCCAAGTCCGACATTCACCAGTGGATTGAGGAAATAACCGAGGCTGGTGGCGATCACATGGCCTGCATTCACCGCCCAGACATAGATCAGCCAGTTCATGCCGATCATCAGGGCCGATCCCGCGAGCGGCAGCATGAGCCGGCGATCCCGTAATATGGTCGACAGCCCGGGAAGGCTCTGCCGTGCCAGCAGGAGCGCCATGACCAACAGCAGCGACCAGAGGATGCGCTGGCCGACGATCTCCACCGGGTTCACATGATGCAGCAGCCGGAAAAAGATCGGCAGCAGACCCCATGCGCCATAGGCGGCAACTGCGGCGAGCAAACCCCGACGGATCACCTGTTCGGATGTGGGCAGGGGACTCAGAGGATGCCTCCGCCCAGGAACAGCCGCAGCGCTCCGAATGCCGCCACGATCAGACAGAAATTGCGTCCGCCATTCTTGGCCGAGAGCATGCCGACAAATGCGCCGAACAGCGCGACCGGCACGAGCAGCCAGTTGAGCGCGCCCAGCAGCGGAAACACTGCCGGGATCATCAGGATCAGGGTGAAAAGGCCGATCAGCGCTGACAGGATGTTAAGCATGGCCGCACAAATGGTGCTTCTGCTCCTTCGCGGCAAGCCGGATGGCGATGCCACTTGGCGGAGACTGGCCCGGACAAAGGAAAAATTCCGGGATTCACCAAAATCCCTAACGGAAAATTAACCTCTGCTCTTCATCCCTTGTTTACGAAGGAGTGAAGCCATGGCGCCTGTTCGATCTTTCTGTGTTCTTGCGCTACTTGCCGCCATGCCGCTGGCGGGTTGCGGCAAGAAGGAGGATGATCTGAACGCGCTGGACGCGCAACTCACCAACAATGCGGTCGACGCGCTGGCCGGTCAGATCATGGTCGACCCCAGGCTTGCAGGTCAGTCGCAGCGGGCTGCGAAGCTGCCGGTGTTGACGGGAGCGGCTGGCAAGGCGCTGGCTGATTCGGTGAAGCTGGCGGGCGGCACCTTGCTCGCCACACCCGCGCCTGTGCAGGAGGAGGCGAAGGAATCCGCGTCCATGCTCGCCGCCGTGGCCAGCGAACAGAAAAAGCCCGGCGGGAACGCCTTCTGCCGCGAGCGACTGATCTATGGCGCCCAATGGGCCAGCCGCTTGCCCGAACCCTTTACCGTCTATCCCGGCGCGCAACTTGTCGAAGCGGCAGGGGCGGAAAAGGACGGATGCACGCTGCGCGCCGCGACTTTCGTGACGCTGGTGCCACGGCAGAGCGTGATGGATTTTTATTACACCCAGGCTCGCCGCGCCGGTTTCGACGCCGAGCATAAGGTGATGGGCGGCGACCATGTGCTGGGAGGATCGCGCAAGGATGACGGCAGCGCCTTCCTACTGCTGTTCACCGAAGCGCCCGGCGGCAAGACCAGCGTGGACGTGCTCGCGGATAACGGCCGCTAGGGGTCGCCGGGGCTGTATTTCGGCCAGAAGTGGACGTTGATAATATCGTCATCCCAGCGAAAGCTGGCATCTCGTGAGGTTAGGTCGTGCGCCATCGCCTGAGATCCCAGCTTTCGCTGGGATGACGGAAATGAGGTCCGATCTCCACCTCATCCGCCGGCCCGTCATTTCCCAAACCAATGACCGCTTCCCAATCCTTGCAAAAATGCTCTAGGGCGGGCGGCATGACCAATATCTTTCTCGTCATGACAGGCGGTGCCGTCGGATCGGCGTTGCGCTACCTGCTCGGACGTCTCTCGGGCCATCTGGCCCCCGGCGCGCTGTGGCCATGGGGCACCTTCGGGGCCAATATCATCGGCGGTTTCGCCATGGGCCTGCTGGCCGGGTGGCTGGCGCGCTTCAGCACGGGCTCAGGCGAACCGATCCGCTTGCTGCTCGCTGTCGGCGTGCTCGGCGGTTTCACCACCTTCTCCTCGTTCAGCCTGGAAACCGTACTGATGATGGAACGCGGCCAATTCGGCATGGCGCTGGCCTATGCCGCCTTTTCGGTCATTGGTGCGGTCGGCGCGCTGGCCGGTGGCCTCGCTGTCATGAGGAGCGTCGCATGAAAGGTCGTCCTCCCGGCAAATCATCCGGCCCTCGCAAGCCCGGCGCCGTTCCCCAGGGTCGCGCTCGAGGCGCCGTCAAGGCCGCTCGCGCTCGCAAGCCCGACGCGCCCAAATCCGCTCCGAAGCCACCGGCTGCCAAGCCGGCCACGGCAAAGCCAGCAGTCCGGCCCGCCAAATCGTCCCCGGCCAAGGGTGTTTCGCTCGACGTCCGGCAATTCCGCGTGGGGGCTGACGATGACGGCATCCGGCTCGACCGCTGGTTCCAGCGGCATCTGCCCGATGTCGGCTTCAATATCGTGTCGCGCTGGGCGCGCACCGGCCAGTTGCGCGTGGACGGAGCGCGCGCCGCGCCGGGCGACCGGGTTGCGGAAGGCCAGAGCATCCGCGTGCCTCCCGCCGAGCCCAAGGCCGTCGAAACCGCCAAGCCCAAGCGCGTCCGCCCGGAACTGAGCGACGATCAGGTCGCCTTCGCCCAGGGACTGGTCATCCACCGCGACGCGCAAGCCATCGTCATCAACAAGCCGCCGGGCCTGGCGACGCAGGGCGGCACCAAGACCGAAGATCATGTCGACGGCCTGCTCGATGCGCTGGAATATGAGCTCGACCAACGGCCCAAGCTGGTCCATCGGCTCGACAAGGACACGTCGGGCGCGCTCCTCATTGCCCGCACCGCCCGGTCTGCCGCCTTTTTCGCCAAGGCCTTCTCCAGCCGCACCGCGCGCAAGGTCTATTGGGCCATCGTCATGGGCGTCCCCTCGATCGAGGACGGCATGGTCGAGCTGCCCATCGCCAAGCAGCCCGGCACCGGCGGCGAGAAAATGCATGTGGATCAGGAGGAGGGGCTTCCCTCCCGTTCGCGCTACCGCGTGATCGAACGCGCAGGCAATCGCGCCGCCTGGGTCGAACTGCAACCCTATACCGGCCGTACCCACCAGTTGCGCGTCCATATGGCGGCAATCGGCCATCCGATCGTGGGTGACGGCAAATATGGCGGCAAGGAGGCCTTTTTGAGCGGCGCGATCAGCCGCAAGATGCACCTCCACGCCCGCCGCATCCGCGTCGATCATCCCGATGGCGGCCGTGTGGATGTTCGCGCCGAACTGCCCGATCATTTCGCCTCCAGCCTTGCCTCGCTGGGTTTCGACCTGTCCGCCGGCGATCTGCCGCTGGACGAGGAAATCGCGCGCGCTCCCACCCGCGAGGATGAGAAGAAGGCGGCCCGAGCCCATGCCAAGCAGATCCGCAAGGGCCGCAAGGGCGAAAGGCGCGCGCGGGGCTCCGGCGGGGGACCGCGCAAGAAGTCATGACGAACAAGCTCGCCGTATTCGACTGCGACGGCACATTGGTCGACAGTCAGCATAGCATCTGCACGGCCATGATTCGTGCATTCGAGGGGGAAAAGCTGCTCGCGCCGGATCGCGCGACGATCCTCTCGGTCGTCGGCCTGTCGCTGCCGCTTGCCATGGCGCGGCTGCTGCCGGAGGCGGAGGCTGATTATCATGACTATCTCTCCGAAAGCTACAAGCTTGCTTTCCAGCAGCTTCGCCGGGAAAATGCGGTGTCGGAGCCGCTTTATCCGGGCATAGCCGAACTCATCCGCCAACTGGATGCCGATGGCTGGCTGTTGGGTGTCGCGACCGGCAAATCGGACAGGGGGCTCCAACTTTGCCTCACCCATCACGGCATCCACGCTCATTTCGTGACATTGCAGACCGCCGACCGCCATCCGTCCAAGCCGCATCCCTCCATGCTGCTCGCCGCCATGGCCGAAGCGGGGGCCGCGCCCGAAACCACGGTGATGATCGGTGACACCAGCTTCGACATCGACATGGCTCTGACCGCTGGCGCGCGTGCCCTTGGCGTCGGCTGGGGCTATCACACGCCGCAGGATCTGATCGCGGCGGGCGCGCATAGCGTAGCGATGGACAGCGCGGAATTGCATGGCCATATCCACGCCTCCGACATCAAATGACCGACCTGCCTCCACTTCCGCCAGCCGACCCTGAAAAGGTCGCCCGCCAGCGCTTCTTCGCGCTCGGCCTGTTCCGCCTGTCGGGCGCTTTGCTGGTGATGTTCGGCTTCCTCATATTGATGCAACGCTTCCATTGGGTGCAGGGGAGCAAGGCCAAGGCGATGGGCGCGATCTTCGTCGTCGTCGGCTTGTTCCAGTTCGTGATCGTGCCGCGCCTGCTGCTCGCATTGTTCAGGAAACCGCCGCAATCATGAAACGCTTCTACAAGGACGTCACGGTCGTTCCGGGTGAAACCGGTTTCGAGCTTCGGCTCGATGGCCGCCCGGTCCGCACGCCAGCCCGCGCCGCTTTGGCTCTGCCCAATGTACGCCTTGCCGAAGCGATCGCGGACGAATGGCGCGCCCAGGGCGATATGATCGATCCGCGCTCCATGCCCTTCACTGGCCTTGCCAATGGCGCCATCGACCAGATCGCGCCCAATCGCGAAAGCTTCGCCGCGGATATTGCGCGCTATGGGGAGAGTGATCTGCTCTGCTACCGCGCGGAAGGGCCGGCCGAACTGAACGCCCGCGAAGCTGCGGCCTGGGATCCGCTGCTGGATTGGGCCCGTGGCCGCTATGACGTTGCTTTCCGGGTGACGCAGGGCATCATCCCGGTCGAACAGCCCGCCGAGACTCTGGAACGGCTGGGCGGGGCGGTGGCTGTCTTCGACCCCTTCACCCTTGCGGGCCTCTCGACATTGGTGACGCTGTCCGGATCGCTGGTTTGCGGGCTCGCGATCGTGGAAGGCGGCTATGATGGCGATATGGTCTGGACCGCTTCCGAAATCGACGAGGCGTGGGAAGTCGAGCAATGGGGCGACGATGCCGAAGCCGCTGCCCGGTCGGCACGGCGGAAAGAGGAATTTGCCATGGCAGTGGCGTTTTGCGGGATGACTCGTGCCTGACGGGTTACGGCAAAGGCCTCAAGCCACCCCGCCGATGATCTTGTCGGCAAAGAGCAGCCTGCCCGGACCCATCAGCCCGATAAATTGCGGCAACATATGACGCGCCAGCGCGAAGCACCCTTCGCTGCGGCCAATCTTGCCCCAGGTCGCGATGTGATCTTCGCTCACATAATCCGCGCCATGCACGACGATGGCGCGCATTTCCGCATTGTTGTTCTGCGGGTCCAGCCCCGCCAGGCGCATCGCCCGGCCATGCTGGCCTTCGTAGATTTCGCCCGTCTTGAAGGCGCCCGAACAACTCGCTAGCGAATTGGGCTCGTTGGAAAATGTCTGGAGCCAGCCTGAATGTTCGGGGTCGGAACCGCGGCCATGGGCGACCAGATAGGAACTGGCCTGTCCGCCGATCAGATCGACCACATGGAAACGCAATTCCCGCGAGGGCGCGTTGAAGTCGGCCAATCCCACCCGGTCGCGCAGCGTGAACATATGGCCGTGCTGGTCGAGTGCAGCCTTGGCGCGCTCCAGCAGTTTCGCATAGGGCTGGGTAGCAAGCGGCCCTGCTGAGACCGGACGCGGTGCCGGCGGAGCAGCAGGCTGCGGCGGCGTTTCACCGAACGACGCAGCGCGCCCGGCACTGTCGGCAAGGAATGAAAAAGCCAGCCCGCTCAAAGCGAGCTTGGTGAAACTACGACGATCCATGAATCGCAATATAGCAAAGGAGCGGGGCCGGTCCAAGGGGAACGCCGGATTGCCACCGTCGTCCGTCCCACTCTTTGCTGCAAAACCGCCGTGCCGCCTCGTTTCCGGGGCGGGACGCGCCGATCCTATTGGGTGGCGTTCGCGCCCTCGTCCGCGCCTTCCCGATTCAGGCGCGCGGTCATGCCGGTGGCTGCGGCGTCGTCCTCGATTTGCTGCTGTTCGGAAATGGTCGGGGCGGGGGCAGGAGCGGGCGCGGCGTTATTGCTCGGCTCGGGAGCAGGAGCCTCCGGCTCCTCAACGATCACATTCTCGACCGGCGGTTCGACCAGATTGTTGGTCACCGGCGCCTCTTCCTCCTTCTTCCCGCAGGCGGCGAGGGCGAGCGCGCCGGCAAGGGCGATGAGGGCGAATTTGCGCATGAAATCAGTCCTTGGATGCGATGGAGGCCGCAGGCGCGGCGGTCGGGTCGACACGGCGGCTGGATGCTTCGATCTTTTCCGCAAGCAGCTTGTCCCAGCCATAGGGATCGGAACGGAAGCTCATCGTGCCGTTATTGCTGGCGAAAGCAGTCCAGTAAAGCAGATACACCGCCACTTCCTTGGGCAGCGAAACCCGCTGGGTTTTGCCGGTGTCGATCAGCGACTGGATCTGCCCGGCAAGGTCGGGGTTGCCCGCCACCATCAATTCCGCCAGCGGCACCGGCTTTTCCAGGCGAATGCAGCCATGGCTCGCCAGGCGGTCATAGCTTGAAAATTTCGCCCGCGACGGCGTGTCGTGCAGATAGACGGCAAAGGGATTGTTGAAGTCGAACTTCAACCGTCCCAGCGCGCTGTTGGGCCCGGCGGGTTGTACGATCCGCTCGCCCGTCTCCGGCGTGCCGACGATCTTGTAGCCCTGACGGATCAGCGTCGCGCGCCCCTTGGGCCATAATTCGCGCTTGGCGATGGAGGTGGGGACGTTCCACGGCGGATTGACCACGATCGAATGGATGCTGGATGACAGCATCGGCGTCGCATTGTCCGGCGCCCCCGTCACGGCGCGCATCGACGTCACCGGCTGATCGCCCTCGAACACCGTCAGCACGGCGGCGGCGATGTTTACCTGCACCCGGTTCACTGGCAATTGGCGCGGCATCCAGCGCCAGCGCTCCATATTCGCCATGATCGCGGCGATGCGGTCGTCGACCGGCACGTTCAGTTCCCTGAGCGTCCGCGCATCCAGCAAGCCGGTGGGGTTGAGGCCATAGCGCCGCTGCGCCCGTTGCAGCACGTCGGTCAGCTTTTCGCTCGCCGTGACGCTCTTGTCCTCTATGGCGATGCGGGCGCGCACGGTAACGGGCGAGGATTGCGCCGTCAGCGCAGGCCAACCTCCCGCGTCGCGAATCCGCTCATAATTGGCCAAACCTTTGCGCAGCCCGTCATAGCCCGCATAGGGCGGCGTCAAATTGAGCGCCCATTGCGGCAACCGATCCTCGCTGATCGCCTTGGCCAGGCCCGGTCGCGGATCGAACGGGGCAGGGCGCAACGCCCAGATCGCCAGAAAGTCCGCCGTGTCGACGCGCCCCGTGCTGAGCGCCCTGGCCCGGTCCAATGCTGCCGAAAGCAGGGCATCGCCCGTCAGGTCGCTGGTTGCCTTGCTGCGCGCCATCAGCCCTTGCTGCGTGCCGCCCTTCAGCCAGTCGTTGAGCCAGCGTTCCTGCGTGGCGGACAGGGGGGGCAGCGGTACAGGGGGAGGCGGCGTCACGATGGACGGCGGCAGGATCACCTGCGGAGCAGGGGGGGAGGATGGGGGCGCGGGCAGGATCGGCGCAACCGCCGGAGGCTGCGCCACGGACGGCACCGCGGCCGCACCCAGCAGACAAAAAACGGAAAAACGGATCAATTTGGGACGGTTCATGCTGGACCAGATAGCGCAAAGCCCGCATCGTTCAAACTCGAAGATAGCGGAAAAGATGATGCTGCACGTCGTTCACCATCCAGCCTATGTCTCTCCGGCAACAGCGGGCAGTTCCTTTCGCTTCGACAAATATGGGCTGGTGATGGAAGCGCTGACCATGGCCGCGGCGCCCTTTACCGTGCATGAACCCGCCCCCATGCCGCGCCAATGGATAGAGGCGGTCCATGATCCCGCCTATGTCGATCAGGTCGCGACGCTGAGCCTGCCGCCCGAAAAGGAAAGACGCATCGGCTTTCCCGTGACGGAGCGGGTGATGCACCGCTCCATGCTCTCGCCCGGCGGCACATGGCTAGCGGCCCGGCTGGCGCTGCGTCATGGCTATGCCGCCAACGCGGCGGGGGGCAGCCATCATGCGCTGGCTGACAGCGGCGCGGGCTATTGCGTGTTCAACGACCTTGCCATTGCGGCCAATCGATTGATCGGGGAAGGGGATGCACGGCGGATATTGATCCTGGATCTCGACGTGCATCAGGGCGACGGCACCGCCGTGCTGACGAGCGGGCGCGGGGATATCTTCACCCTCTCGATCCACGCGGAACGCAATTTCCCTGTGCGCAAGGCGCGTTCGACGCTCGACATCGGCCTGCCCGATGGAACGGGCGATGATGGCTATATGGATGCCCTGATGGAGGCGATGCCGCCTGTGCTGGACGATTTCCGGCCCGACTTGATTCTCTATCAGGCGGGGGTCGATCCCCATGCAGACGACCGTCTGGGTCGCCTTGCGCTCAGCGATGCAGGTCTGGACCGCCGCGACCGCGCCGTGATGCGCGCCGCGCGCAGCCGGGGCATAGCGCTCGCCAGCACCATGGGGGGAGGCTATGGCGCGGATCGCATGACGATCGCCCGGCGGCATGCCGACTGCATGATCCGGCTGGCGGAAGAAGTTGCTCCGGAAGGGGATGCCGGTGCGCAATCCTGATTAGTGCACCGTTTCATCCACGACGGGGTCGAAGCCGGTCGGGCGCCCGCCTTCCATGATCTTTGCCGCCACCAGTCCTGCTGCGACTAACGCGACAAAATCGCTGAAGGCCAGATAAAGACTATATCCCCAGGGCGTATGGTTGAACACGGCTTGCCCGACATGCAGCCACAGCACGGCCGTGAGCGCGAACAATATCGTCACTCTGGCCCTTTCGCCCAGATCGCCACTGATGAAGCGCA
This sequence comes from Sphingobium sp. TKS, assembly GCF_001563265.1. Classification (NCBI taxonomy): domain Bacteria; kingdom Pseudomonadati; phylum Pseudomonadota; class Alphaproteobacteria; order Sphingomonadales; family Sphingobiaceae; genus Sphingobium; species Sphingobium sp. TKS. Next base: position 1,728,673 of record NZ_CP005083.1, read on the forward strand.
GCATCAGCGCGATCAGTACCCCGACCACCAGCGCCAGGATCAGGCCGCCGATCAAGGCGCCGGCGTCCGTCACCGGAAAACCACTGCTGTTGTAGAAGACCATCGCGACCGGCCCCTTGCCATAAAGCACCGTGCCTTCGGCGGTCGCCGGATCGGGGATCACATAGACGCCGGTGCCCGACGGCGTCAGCGCCTGCGCCATGGCAGCCTGCAAATTGCTGCCGGCTCCGGATTCCGCGCGATGAAAGGCGAGGGCGCTCAGCGGCGTCCCCCAGAAGATGAAGCCGACCAGATACATCGCCACACCGCCGATCAGGCCGCCCAACAGGGTTTTGAACATATGCCCTCCTGTCCTCTCGATGGCTTGAGAGGCTGACGGACAAACGCCGATGCGGCAATATCTTTCCGGAAAAGACCTCAATCGGCCTTGCGCGAAGCTTTTTCCGCGATGCCGGGCACGCCTTCGCGCCGGTCCAACTCGTCCAGCACATCGTCCAGACTGATGTCGAGATCGGCCAGCAGCACCAGTAGGTGGAACAGCAGGTCCGCGCTTTCACCGATCGCCCCCTCCCGGTCGGACGCCATGGCGGCGATCACCGTTTCGACGGCTTCCTCACCGACCTTCTGGGCGATCTTGCCGCGCCCCCTGGCGGTCAGCTTGGCCACATAGGATTGGCTGGGATCGGCCTGCCGCCGCTGACGGATGGTCTGTTCAAGATCGAATAGGGTCGCGCGCATGGCGCCATCAAGCGCCGCGCACGCGACCCGTCAAATGAAAACTTACTTCCGCTTGCGGCGCGCGGCGAAAACTCGCGCGCCGAGCACTGCAGCGCCAAGGTCGAACAGAGCCATCTGTTCCGGTTCCGGCACAGGAGTGGGTGCGCCGTCGGACGAAGAGCCGCCCGAGCTGCTGGAGCCGGGGCAGGGCCGTGATGGTTAACGATACCCTGCCGCTACTGGTTAATGTAAGCGCAACCGACGTTTTGCCGAGAAACAGGGTCAGCCTGCCCGAACCGGCACGCCCGCGGCAGCGAGCGCCTGATGCGCTTCAGCAATACTGTGTTGACCGAAGTGAAATATCGATGCCGCCAGCACGGCACTGGCGTGGCCTTCGATCACGCCTTCGACCAGATGCTCCAGCGTACCGACGCCGCCGCTGGCAATCACCGGGATGGATACCGCATCGGCGATGGCGCGGGTCAACGCCAGGTCATAGCCCGCCTTGGTGCCGTCTCCGTCCATCGACGTGACCAACAGTTCGCCTGCGCCCAGCGTGGCGAGTCGAACCGCATGCTCCAGCGCATCGATACCCGTGGGCTTGCGCCCGCCATGGGTGAAGATTTTCCAACGATTCTCGCCCACGCGCCGGGCGTCGACCGAGCCGACGACGCACTGGCTGCCGAAACGGTCGGCAATATCCGCCACCACCTCCGGCCGGACGACCGCCGCGCTGTTCACCGCCACCTTGTCCGCGCCTGCGAGCAGCAGCGCCCGCGCATCCTCCGGACTGCGCACGCCGCCGCCGACCGTCACCGGCATGAAGCAGACCTCAGCGGTCCGCCGCACCACGTCCAATATCGTCCCGCGCGCCTCATGCGTCGCGGTGATGTCGAGGAAGCACAGCTCATCCGCGCCCGCCGCGTCGTAGATCTTGGCCTGCTCGACCGGATCGCCTGCATCGCGCAGATCGACGAAGTTCACGCCCTTGACCACGCGCCCATTGGCGACGTCCAGACAGGGGATGACGCGGGTGCGGACCGTCATGGCTGTTCTCCTAGGCCGCAGCCCGCGCCACAGCCAGCGCTGCCTTCAGGTCCAGCCGACCGTCATAGAGGGCACGGCCCGTGATCACGCCTTCGATCCCTTCATCGGCATGCAGGCTGAGTATCCGGATATCCGCGATCCCCGCGACTCCGCCGCTTGCTATCACCGGAATGTCTGTCGCCCGCGCCAGATCGACGGTCGCGTCGATATTGCAGCCCTTGAGCAGCCCGTCGCGGCCGACATCAGTGAAGAGCAGGCTGGCGACGCCCGCATCCTCGAACCGGCGGGCGAGGTCGACCACCGGCATGTCCGATTTCTCGGCCCAGCCATCGGTCGCGACGAAACCGTCGCGGGCATCGACCGCCACCACGATTCCTCCAGGGAAGTCCCGCGCCGCGGCCTTGACGAAATCCGGATCCTTGAGCGCCGCCGTGCCGATTACGATGCGCGATACGCCAAGATCGAACCAGCGCTCCACCGCCTCCCGGTTGCGGATGCCGCCGCCCAGTTGCACATGGCCGGGGAAAGCCGCGACAATGGCCTCAACCGCTTCGGCATTGACCGCATGGCCCGCGAAGCTGCCGTCCAGATCGACCACATGCAGATGCTGCGCGCCCGCCTCGGCAAAGAGCAGCGCCTGCGCCGCCGGATTGTCGCCATAGACGGTGGCGCGGTTCATGTCGCCCTCCGCCAGACGGACGACCTGGCCGCCTTTTAGGTCGATGGCAGGGAAAACGATCAGGCTCATGGACGCCATTCCAGAAAGCGGGAAAGGAAGGAAAGGCCGTAGCTCTGGCTCTTTTCCGGGTGAAACTGGCAGCCGATGATCGTATCCCGCGCAACTGCGGCGACCAGAGGTCCGCCATGATCGGTGACGGCGGCGATATGATCCTCTTGCGCCACGTCGAAATGATAGCTGTGCAGGAAATAGGCCTCGCCCGCTTCCAGCAGCGGCGGATTGCCGCGCAGGGTCACGTCGTTCCAGCCCATATGCGGCACCTTGATCGCCGGATCATGAGGCTCGATCAGGCGCACGGTGCCGGGAATCCAGCCCAGTCCCTCATGCCGTCCGAATTCTTCCCCGGCGTCGGCCAGCAATTGCATGCCCACGCACACGCCCAGAAAGGGCACGCCGCGCTCTAACACCGCCTCGTTCATCGCCTCGACCATGCCGGGGATGGCGACCAGCGCATCGCGGCAGGCGCGAAAAGCGCCGACACCAGGCAGGACGATCCGATCCGCCTTCGCCACCAGTTCGGCATCGGCGGTGATGACGGCATTGTCCGCTCCCGCCTTGCGCAGGGCGTTATGCACCGAATGAAGGTTACCCGCGCCGTAATCGATGAGGGCAAGCGCGGTCACAATATCCCCTTGGTCGACGGAATGGCGTCGGCCTTGCGCGGGTCGATCTCCACCGCCTGCCGCAGCGCGCGGGCGAGCCCCTTGAAGCAGCTTTCGACGATATGATGGTTGTTGCTGCCGTAAAGATTTTCGATGTGCAGCGTAATCCCCGCAGCCTGGGCGAAGCTGTGGAAGAAATGCTCGACCATCTCCGTATCCCATTCCCCGATGCGCTGCACGGTGAAGGGGGCCTTGAACACCAGCCAGGGGCGGCCGGAAATATCCAGCGACACGCGGGTCAGTGTCTCGTCCATCGGGGAATAGACGCTGCCGTAGCGGGAAATGCCGCGCTTGTCGCCCAGCGCCTTGGCCACCGCCTCGCCAATGGCGATCGCCGTGTCTTCTGTGGTGTGGTGCTGGTCGACATGCAGGTCACCGACCGTCTTCACATCCATGTCGATCAGCGAGTGGCGGGACAGTTGCTCGATCATGTGATCGAAAAAGCCAATGCCCGTCGAAACGGTATAGATGCCGGTGCCGTCGAGGTTGACGGTCACGTCGATCTGCGTTTCCGCAGTGTTGCGGTGAATGTCGGCCGTGCGCATGGCTGCGCCCTATACCGAAGTGGCCCCACGTTGCAATGTGCCCCAGCAATCTATGGCGCGCTCTTGACCCGCGCCGCCGCGCCGCTAGGACATTGGCGCATGAGTGAAGACCTGCCCGACAGCCTGATTCCCTATGACGAAATCGTGCAGGAGGCTCTGCGCGCTGTGGTCGGCCGTGTTCTGGGAGAAATCGAGCGTTCAGGTGGGCTTCCCGGCGCGCATCATTTCTATATCACCTTTAAGACTCAGGCGGCCGGAGTCGATATCCCGCGTCACCTGGTCGAGCGATTCCCCGACGAGATGACCGTCGTGCTCCAGAATAAATTCTGGGATCTCAAGGTCAGCGATGACGCCTTTGGGGTCAGCCTGACCTTCAATCAGGTCGCCGCGCATCTGTATATTCCCTTTGCCGCGATTACGGCCTTCGTCGATCCTGCGGTGAATTTCGCCCTGCAATTCCAGGCGCAGGCCGACATTGCGCCCGAACCGCATGAAGAAGCGGAAAATGACGCCCCCCAAGTGATGACGGAAGACGGCTCCAATGTCGTCACCGTGGATTTCGGCAAGAAGAAATAAGCTCTGGAATAGGGGGGCGAGCTTCCCCAGATTGGTGGCACTCCAGCAATTTCAGGGAGTGGCTGATTTGAGCGAGACTCGTACCGAAACCGACAGCATTGGCGCCATCGAAGTGCCTGCCGACGCTTATTGGGGCGCGCAAACCCAACGCAGCATCGAAAATTTCCCTTTCGGTCCGGACGAACGCATGCCCGTTGGCATCGTCCATGCCCTGGCGATCGTGAAGCAGGCGGCGGCGCGGGTGAACCGCGGCCATGGCCTCGATTCGGGGCTGGCCGATGCGGTCGAGGCGGCCGCTGCCGAAGTGATTGCGGGCCGCCACGACGACCAGTTCCCTCTCGTCATCTGGCAGACCGGCAGCGGCACCCAGTCGAACATGAACGTCAATGAGGTGATCGCGGGCATCGCCAATGAGGCGCTGACCGGTAAGCGCGGCGGCAAGAGTCCGGTCCATCCCAACGACCATGTGAATATGGGGCAGTCGTCCAATGACAGCTTTCCGACGGCACTGCATATCGCGGCGGCGCGGGCGGTGACCGGGCATCTATTTCCCGCGCTGGACCGGCTGCATGCCGCGCTCGACGCCAAGGCGAAGGCGTGGGCGGGCATCGTCAAGATCGGCCGCACCCATTTGCAGGATGCGACGCCGCTGACGCTGGGACAGGAATTTTCCGGCTATGCGCATCAACTCTACCGGAGCCGCAAGCGGATCGAACCGGCCACCATGTATGGCATGATGGCGCTGGCGCAGGGCGGCACGGCGGTCGGCACGGGCCTTAATGCGCCCAAGGATTTCGATGTCGCCGTCGCAAGGGAGATCGCAACGCTGACCGGATTGTCGTTCCGGACGGCGGACAACAAGTTCGAAGCGCTCGCCTCCAATGATCCGCTGGTGCATCTGTCCTCGACCTTGGCGACGCTGGCGGTGGCGTTGACCAAGATCGCCAATGACATCCGCCTGCTGGGCAGCGGTCCGCGTTCGGGCCTTGGCGAACTCGACCTGCCCGCCAATGAGCCGGGCAGTTCCATCATGCCGGGCAAGGTCAACCCGACGCAGTGCGAGATGCTGACCATGGTCGCCGCCCAGGTCATTGGCAATCATCAGGCGGTAACGGTCGGCGGCTTGCAGGGGCATCTGGAACTTAATGTCTTCAAGCCGCTGATCGGCGCGGCGGTGCTGCGGTCGATCCATTTGTTGAGCGTCGGCATGGACAGCTTTGCCGAACGCTGCGTCGAAGGGCTGGAGGCGAATGAAAGGCGGATAGCCGAACTGGTTGATCGGTCGCTGATGCTGGTGACGGCGTTGGCGCCGGAGATCGGCTATGACAATGCCGCGAAGATCGCCAAACATGCCCATGCCGAAGGGCTGACGTTGAAGGAGGCGGGCTTGGCGTTGGGACTGGTCGATGAAGCCACCTTCGACCGGCTGGTCCGGCCGGAAAATATGGTCTGATTCAGATCGACATGGCGGAACCTGCCGCGCTGCGGTACATTGACACCCCATGAGGAAAAAATCGCCCGACCAGCCGCTGATCGCCGTCCGTCCGCCGCGTAAGGATAGCTTGCTCAAAAAGGCGGCCCGTGTCGGAGCGACGGTCGTCGCGGCCCGCGTTGCGGCGGATACCGGCAAGAAGGGCGTGATCGGCCTGCTCGCGGGAATGGGCGCCAAGCGGCTCATCATGCGCTATCCGGCGGGCGCTCTGTTCGTGACGGGCGCCTATATGGCGGGCAAGATCTACGAAGCGAAGCGCGAAGCGGACCGTAAGCGCAAGGCCAAGACCCTGCCGGACAAAAGCGCGCAGCCGATATTGATCGAGGAGGCGCGCAAGGCCCGCAAAGGCTGAAGCGCGGATTGTCCCTCTTGCCAAATGGCGTTCATGGCGGCACTAGCGGCCATGGCCGACAGCACCTCCATCGAGACGCCCGATTTCAAGCGCCGCGGCGTCCTGTTCGTTCTTTCCTCGCCTTCGGGCGCCGGTAAATCCACCATTGCGCGCAAGCTGCTTGCGGCTGAGCCGGATCTGGCGATGTCGGTGTCCGCGACGACGCGGCCGATGCGACCGGGGGAGGTCGAGGGCAAGGATTATCATTTCGTCGATCTGGAGGAATTCCGGCGGATGACCGCCGATCATGAATTTCTGGAATGGGCGCATGTCTTCGGCCAGCGCTACGGCACGCCCCGCGAGCCGGTGGAGGCGATGCTGAAGTCTGGGCGCGACGTGCTGTTCGACATCGACTGGCAGGGCGCGCAGCAGCTTCACCAGATTGCGGGGGGCGATGTCGTGCGCATATTCATTCTGCCTCCCTCGATGGAGGAGCTGGAGCGCCGTCTACGGGGCCGGGCGACGGACAGCAATGAAGTGATCGAAGGCCGCATGTCCCGCGCCGCCGGAGAGATCGCGCATTGGGACGGCTATGATTATGTCCTCTGCAATGTCGATGCGGAGGATTGTTTCCAGCGCGTCCAGACCATCCTGCATGCCGAGCGCATGAAGCGCAGCCGCCAGACGGGGCTGATCGGCTTTATCCGCAAGCTCAGCCGTTATCATCAGGACGATTGAGGGTCTGGCTGGCTGAAACCTGCTCCTGCGTAGGCAGGAGCACGGTAATTTATCCCTCAAATCCCGCCGGGTCGGCCCAGTCCGGGTGAACCCAGGCCATGGCCTTGAACAGCGTTCCCATGGCGTCGTCAGCGGTCAGCCGATGACGGGCGGCCTCCACTTCCTCTGCGCGGGTGGGCGCGGTGCGGCTCAACTGATCGGCGCGGGCGTCGATGCCGAGCTGGCGCAGAAAGGCACCTTGACCGACCGTTCGCGTCACGTGCAGCCCGGCTTGCCGCGCCATATTGCCAATCATGGTGAAATCGACATGGGTGGTTAGGTCACTCTCGCCTGGTTCGAAGAAAGGATCAGCGAACCGATGCGCTCTGACGGCCTGGAGCGTGTCGCCGGTGGCCGGGCCTTCATAGCCATAGTCGACGATGATCGCGGCGCCGCCCTGCCGCGCGATGCGATGCGCCAGTTCCAGCGCGATGGCCGATCCGGCGAGCGGCATTTCAAGGATCGTGCCTTCCGGCGCGTCGGCGGCCATGGCGGGGATGCCGGATTCGACTCGGCGGTAACCGGGCATTGGGGCGAAATGCGCGGGCTGTTCGGGATCGGGGCGTACGACCACCCGCTCGCGCCATTCCTGACCGACGCGGACAAGCTGGCGGACGGGAAGGGCATCGAAAAATTCATTGGCGACGACCAGCAGCGGCCCCTGCTCTGGCAGGCTTGAAACGGCGTCGTGGTGTGAGACATTGGGTATCAGCGCCCTTTGCCGTTCCCGCAGGCTGGGGCTGGTTTCGACGAAATGAACGCGGGGATGGAGCGATGCGCTGGCCATGGCGCGCAGCGCGTCGGAGGCAAGCGTGCCGCGGCCGGGCCCCAACTCGACATAATGCACCTCCGGACGGCTGCCCGATCTCATCCACATGTCCGCGAGGCAGAGTCCGATCAGTTCCCCGAACATCTGGCTGATTTCGGGCGCGGTGGTGAAGTCGCCCGCCGCGCCCAGGGGGTCGCGGGTGCCGTAATAATGCTGGTTCGCCTCCGCCATATAATGGGCGACGGAGATCGGGCCGCCTGCCGCGATCTGGCGCGACAGGCGTTCCGAAAGACTGAGTTCAACTGACACTCGCACTGCCTGCAATGGGCTCCACCCGGACACGGCGGCCCTTGGCCGTGACGATCAGGTAGAGGCCGCCCAGGATCATCGGCACGCAGAGCCACTGGCCCATATGAAGGCCGGTGCGGGCGGCGAATTCCATGAGCTGGGCGTCGGCTTCGCGGAAATATTCGATGCCGAAGCGGAAGATGCCGTAGCAGAAGAGGAAGAGGCCCACGAGCATGCCGGGCTTGTAGCGGGCGCGGGTCTTCCAGAAGGCGAAGGCCAGAATGAGGAAGAGGATGATGCCTTCGAAAAAGGCTTCGTAAAGCTGGCTGGGATGGCGGCGGAAGGGGCCGCCGGTCGGGAAGATGATTGCCCAGGCCACGTCGGTTTCCTTGCCCCACAATTCCCCGTTCACGAAATTGGCGAGGCGGCCGAAGAACAGGCCGAAGGGGACGCAACAGGCCACGAAATCATGGATACGCAGCCAGGAGAGATTCTCCTTGCGCGCCATGTAGAGGATGCCGAGCGACACGCCGATCGCGCCGCCATGGAAGGACATGCCGCCGTTCCAGAGCTTGAAGATATCGAGCGGATGCTGGAGGATTTCGGGCTGGTAGAAGAAGACATAGGCCAGCCGCCCGCCAATGATGATGCCTAGCGTCGCATAGAAGATCATGTCGTCGGCATGGCGGCGCGCCATGGGCGATCCGGGCTGGGCGATGAGCTTCAGCAGATACCAGTAGCCGATCAATATGCCGGCCAGATAGGCGAGGCTGTACCATTTCAGCGTGAAGAAGCCGAGGTCGAGCGCGACCGGGCTGAGGCCGAGCTGGTCGAAACGGATGGCGCCCGAAGCGGCGGCGGCAAGGTCAAGGATCAAGTTGTCGTTCCCTTTGGGAAAATCGGACCCGCCATAGAGCAGGTTGGGGGGAAGATGAAAGGGGGCGTTTGATGGGCGCCGGTCCGGCTACAGCTCCGCATAATGGGGCGGCACCGGCGGCAGGGTGAAACGGGCGACGCCGCCGCAGAGCAGCAGCAGCGCGATGGTCAGTCCCGCCCCGCGCCGCCTGCGCAGGGGCGAACGGCCCAGGATCAGCCAGCCGATCGCCGTCGCCAGCATGGGCCAGAGATGATAGCGCAGATCCGACGATATGCTGATGACCGCGAAGCTGGCCTCCTGAAACAGGGCGGAGGCGAAGAGGGCAAGCGCCAAATCCCTGGCACTATTTCCGGCGCTATCCTTGGTCCTTCCGGATGCCAGGGCAAGGCTGGCCCACAGGCCCCAAAGAGCGGCTGCGGTCCACAGGATCGGCCAGGCCAGCGGCGTTTCCGTCAGCCATGCCGCCAGACGCTGCCATGCCGCGACCAGAGGGCTTTGAGGGTTGGCGAGGCCAAGGTCATTGGGTTCGGCCCGAGCCGGCGGCGCGGCGAGCGGCCAGTGGAGGGGAACCAGCCAGCGCTCGGTCGAATTGAGATGGGCGGCGCGATGGGCAAGATAGGCGATCGGATGGCGCGCCGCCGCCATGGCGAGCTGGAGATAGAGCGGGCCGATCGGCGCCTTTTCCATATGCCCGATGGCGGACTGGCAGGCGGGGGTGGCGCTCAGCGAGTCCCAGAACAGCGGACGGACGCAATCATCTTGTCTCAGCGCCTCGATCGCCGCCGTGGAGAGGCCGCTGTCTGCTCCGTCCCCTGCCCGCACGGCAATGCCCGCCAGGTCGTACATCGGCTGGGTGCGGCGGACGCCGCTGTCCTCCGCGTCGAACAGACCGTGGTTGATTGGCTGGGAGAGGAGCAGGATGGCCGGGATGGCGGCGATCATCAGGGCAAAGCGGGCAGCGCCGGATTGCGGCCGGGCAAGCAGCAGCATCGCCAGCGGAACGGTCGAGAAGACCGCATTGGCGCGAACCAGCGTTGCGTAGATCAGGCAGAGGATGATGACGATCAGGGCCGGCGCCGGGATGGGCTGGTGGCGCAGGCGGAAATGGCCGACAAGGCCGGTAGCGAGGGCCAGTGCGCCGATCATCTGGCTGTCCTTGATCACGACGGCGATCCATCCGCTGAGGAACGGCGTCGCGCCGACGGCAAGCAGGACGATGGCCCTCCGGCCGCCGACAGCCTGGGCCAGCAGGCCAAGGCCGATCCAGTAGCCGCTCAGTTGCAGCGCGAACATGGGCGCTGTGCCATGCTGAGCGAAGGGCAGGATCGACCAGAGCCGGGCCATGACCGGCGGATGCCAATCGTCATAGCTTCCGCTCAAAAATTGTTGATATTGAACGACTGTGTCGTAGCTCGCAATGCCCGGCCAGAAGAGAAGCAAAGAGCAGATCAGGAGAATGGCAGCGACGGTGAGTGGCCATGGCCTGGAGGTAATGGCGGCACCGGAAGAGTCGGCATTGATCTGCATGGTTCCCCCTTCAAGGCCTTGATAGCTGCCTGCAATTGCGGTCACTGTCGAGAGGGGGGAGCGGTGAGATCGGATGGGAAGCCGTCATTCCTGCGTTGATCTTTGGCCGTCATATCCAACAAAAAAGCCGCCCGGTGAGGGGCGGCTTCTCTGTTCAGGCCGAAGCTGAAACTCAGGCTTCTTCAGCCGGGGCTTCTTCGGCTTCCACGGCGATTTCGCCGGGTTCCGCGTTCGGATCATAATCTTCGGTGAAGCCGCTCTCGTCCTTTTCGAACAGATCGGCCATCACGTCCACGCCCTGCGACTGCAGTTCGGCTTCTTCCGGCGAGCGGGCGACGTTCACCGTGATGGTGACCGCGACTTCGGGATGCAGCGCAACCTTGACGTCGAACACGCCCAGGGTCTTGATCGGGCGTTCCAGCACGACCATCGCCTTGGTGACGTTGGTGACGCCATCAGCGTGCAGCGCTTCGACGACGTCGCGAACGGCGACCGAACCATAGAGGTGGCCGGCGTTGGACGACTGGCGGATCAGGACGATCTGCTTGCCGTTGACGCCTTCGGCAGCCTTTTCAGCGTCCGTGCGGCGGGCGGCGTTGTCGGCTTCGATCTTCGCGCGGTTGGCTTCGAAGACCTTCTTGTTGGCGTTGTTGGAGCGCAGCGCCTTCTTGTTGGGCAGCAGATAGTTACGCGCGTAACCGTCCTTCACGGTGACGACGTCACCGATGGCGCCCAGCTTCTCGATCCGTTCGAGGAGAATGATTTCCATGAGTCTTACTCCCTCACTTCACGATGTAGGGCAGCAGGCCCAGATGACGGGCGCGCTTGATGGCCTGGGCCAGCTCGCGCTGCTTCTTGGCGGACACCGCGGTGATGCGGCTGGGGACGATCTTGCCGCGCTCGGACACGAAGCCCTGCAGCAGACGGACGTCCTTATAATCGATCTTCGGCGCATCCTTGGCGGCGAAGGGGCAGCTCTTGCGGCGGCGGAAAAACGGGCGTGCCATTGGTCAGATCTCCTTATTCGCCGGCGGCGGCTTCTTCGCGCTCACGGCGCGGGCCACGGTCGCCACGATCTTCGCGGGGGCCACGATCGCCACGGTCACCGCGGGGGCCGCGATCACCACGCTCGGAGCGTTCCTGCTTGCGCATCATGACCGACGGGCCACCTTCCAGCTCATCGACCTTGATGGTCATGTAGCGGATGATGTCTTCGTTGATCTGGGTCTGGCGCTCCAGCTCGGCCACGACGCCGGCAGGGGCATCGATGTTGAGCATGACATAGTGCGCCTTGCGGTTCTTGGCGATCTTGTACGCGAGGCTGCGCAGACCCCAGGTTTCCACCTTGGTCACCTTGCCAGCATTTTCCTCGACGATCTTGGTGGCGGTTTCCGCCAGAGCGTCCACCTGCGCTTGTGCCAGATCCTGGCGCGCAAGGAACACATGCTCATAAAGAGCCATGGGTATTGCCTCATCTGTTGGCCGATCGCTGACGCCCACCCCATGTGGAACGCCCCTCCGGCTGTCGTCTCAAGCATTGATCCGCGCAGCCGCGAGTCACCCCGTGGCCGTGCGAAGCGGCGCCTATGACGGAAATGCGGATGAAAGGCAAGGGAGACTTGGCGTCCTGCCGCGGGTTGCATAGAGGTTGATGCAAGAGACGCAAAGGGGAGAGTGGGATGGCGGTCGGGATCGCGGCCTTGTCGCTGATATTGCTGATGATTGCGGCCTATCGGGGGATGAGCGTCATCGTGATGGCGCCGCTGCTGGCGATGCTGGCGGTGTTTCTGACCGATCCTTCCGCCGTGCCTGCGGTGTTTTCGGGGCTTTTCATGGAGAAGGTGGGGAGTTTTCTGAAGCTCTATTTCCCGGTGTTTTTGCTTGGGGCGCTGTTCGGGAAGCTGATCGAGATTTCGGGCTTTTCGCGCTCGATTGTCTCGGCGGTGATCGGGCTGGTGGGCGCGCAAAGGGCGATCCCGGCGATCATGCTGGTGACGGCGCTGCTGACCTATGGCGGGGTTTCCGTCTTTGTGGCGGTATTTGCGGTTTATCCCTTCGCCGCAGAGATGTTCCAGCAGGGGGATATTCCCAAGCGATTGGTGCCCGCGACCATTGGCCTCGGCGCGATCACCTTCACCATGGATGCGATGCCGGGGACGCCGCAGATCCAGAATATCATTCCGACCAGCTTCTTCGGCACGACGGCCTGGGCAGCGCCGTCGCTGGGGCTGATCGGATCGGCCTGCATCATGGGGATGGGGCTGGCCTATCTCGGCTGGCGGCGGCGGGCGATGAAGGCAGCGGGAGAGGGCTATGGCGCGCCGGAAACCCTGGTGAACGAGCCGGAAGCGGTGGATGGGGGCGAGAAGGTTGCGCATCCTTTGATCGCATTGCTGCCGCTGTTGGTGGTGGGGCTGGGAAATCTGGCTTTGACCATCATGATCCCGCGCATGGTGTCGGGGGAGGAGGTCAGCGTGTCGCTGATCGGCCTTGCCGAGCCGGTGGTGGTGAAGGTGGCGCAGGTGGCGGCGCTCTGGGCCGTGGAGGGCGCGTTGTTGCTGGGGATCGGGACGATCCTGCTCTTCGCCTTTGCGCGGGTGGCGCGGCGCTTTGCCGATGGGTCGAGGGCGGCCGTGGGCGGGGCGTTGCTCGCGGGGATGAATACGGCAGTGGAATATGGGTTCGGAGCGGTGATCGCGGCGCTGCCGGGCTTTCTGGTGGTGAAGGAGGCGCTGAAGGCCGTGCCCAATCCGCTGGTCAATGAGGCGATTACCGTGACCTCGCTCGCCGGGATTACGGGATCGGCTTCGGGCGGGCTGTCGATCGCGCTGGCGGCGATGGCCGAGCAGTTCGCAGCGGCGGGCGATGCTGCGGGCATCCCGCGCGAGGTGCTGCATCGGGTGGCGTCCATGGCGAGCGGCGGGATGGACAGCCTGCCGCATAATGGCGCGATCATCACGTTGTTGGCGGTGACGGGGCTGACCCATAGGCAGGCCTATAAGGATATTTTTGCGCTGACGTTGATCAAGACGTTCACCGTTTTCCTGGTGATCGCAGTCTATTATCTGACGGGACTGGCATAGAAGACGCCCCGGAATTGCCTCCGGGGCGTCAGCTGCTTTGATCCGGTTTTAACGGATGGCGCCGGTGATGACCGAGGCGATGATGCCGCTGGCAAGGGCGACCAGCACTGCGTCATTGCCTGAACTGACCCAGTGATAGCCGCGCGGCGGAGCCTTCAGGCGGTAGCCGCGATAATTGTCGATCACGCGATAGTTGTTCGCATAGCGGCGGTCGAAACGCTGGCCCTTGGCCCAGCGGCGGTGATTGTCGCGGCGGTCGTCCTTGCGAATGACGGTCGTCCGGGTGACGGTGCGGCCATGGGAGCCTTGCTTCACGGTCTGATGGACTTCGCGGTGCGGCGCGGCCTGAGCTTCCGCAGCGACCATCGGGCTCGCCATCATGGTGGTGGCGGTGAGAGCCATCAGCAACTTCTTGAACATCATCATGCTCCTTCTTTCTATGTCTTGCCGCCGTTCCCGGCGTCGCAAACAGAGATAGGACGCATTTGTCGCAGGACTGTGCCGGATCGCGGCAAAGCTGTCGCGAAGTGTAATCCCTATTCGTGACGCAGCGCGTCGATGGGGAGCAGGTTTACGCGCATATGTGCTTGTGCTGAACGGAGGTTGGCGAGACCGGCTTCATCGATCGGCGCGGGCCGAGAGCGCCAGTGCCGTTCCAGCGATCCATGCAATGCGATATCGCACCTTTTCCTTATACTCCGTCATCGTTAAAGGCGGTCCTCCGATGAGGACTGCCGAAATGGGCCGGGGGCTCAACGGCATTTGTGTCTCAAAGGTGTAACGGCTTTGAAAAATTGCGCTTTTGCTGGGCGCGCATGTCAGAAGGTGGATGATGAGGGCATTTCTTTTTCCGGGGCAGGGCAGCCAGTCGGTCGGCATGGGCAAGGCGCTGGCCGAAGCGAGCCCGGCGGCGAAGGAGCTGTTTCAGGAGGTCGATGACGCCCTGAAACAGCATTTGTTCCGCATCATGGTGGAGGGGCCGGAAAGCGACCTGACGCTGACGGAAAATGCGCAGCCCGCGATCATGGCCAATGCGCTGGCGACGCTGCGAGTGATGCAGAAGGAAGGCGGCTTTTCGCTGGCCGAGAAGGGCGATTTCGTCGCCGGGCATTCGCTGGGCGAATATAGCGCCCTCTGTGCGGCGGAGGCTTTCGACATCGGCACAACGGCGAAGCTGCTCAAGCTGCGCGGACGGGCGATGCAGGCTGCCGTGCCGGTGGGCGAAGGCGCGATGGCGGCTCTGCTGGGCGCGGATATCGAGAAGGCTTTGAGGCTGGCCGAGGCGGCTGCCCAGGGCGAGGTCTGCACCGTCGCCAACGACAATGACCCGACCCAGGTGGTGATTTCCGGCCATCGCGGCGCGATCGAGCGGGCGGTGGCGCTGGTCAAGGATCATGGCATCAAGCGGGGCGTGCTGCTGCCGGTGTCGGCTCCCTTCCACTGTCCGCTGATGCAGCCCGCCGCCGAGGCGATGGAGGAGGCTTTGGGCAAGGCGGCGATCAACACGCCGCTGCTGCCGGTCTATGCCAATGTGCTGGCAAGCGCGATCGCCGATCCCGAAGAAATCAAGCTGCGGCTGGTGGAGCAGGTGACGGGCCGGGTGCGCTGGCGCGAATCCGTCGCGGCCATGTGGGACGCGGGCGTGACCGAGTTCGTCGAGCTGGGCGGCAAGGTGCTGGGGCCGATGGTCAAGCGGATCGCGCCCGACGCGACCGTGCGCAGCATCGTGACGATGGATGATATCGAGGCCGCCCTGGGGGCGATGTGAGCGGCGCTCCTGTTCTGACCAGCCGTGACGGGGCCGTGTTGACGGTCACGCTCAACATGCCGGACCGGCGCAATCCGATCTCCGATCCGGCGATGGTCGATGCTCTGTGCGCCGTGTTCGAGGAGGCTGAGCGCGACCTGTCGGTGCATGTGGCTATCCTGACCGGGTCTGGAAGCGCCTTTTCTTCCGGCGGGGATTTGAACGCGATGCGGCCCGATGCGGGTGGTTTGCGGGCAGGTTTGCCTGCGCAGACGCGGCGCAACTATCGGGCGGGAATCCAGCGTCTGCCGCTGCTGTTTCAGGGGATCGAACTGCCGGTGATCGCGGCGGTCAACGGGCCTGCCATCGGCGCGGGCTGCGATCTGACGCTGATGTGCGATGTCAGGATTGCGGCACAATCGGCTAAATTTGCTGAATCTTTTGTGAAGCTGGGGATTGTTTCCGGCGACGGCGGGGCTTGGTTGCTGCCGCGGATCGTGGGTTTTTCCAAGGCGACCGAACTGGCGCTGACCGGCGAGACGATCGATGCGGCGGAGGCGCTGCGGATCGGGCTGGTGGGGCAGGTGGTGCCGGACGCCGACCTTCTGACCGCAGCGCGCAAGTTGGCGGACAAGATCGCCGCCAATCCGCCGCATGCGACGCGGATGACCAAGCGGCTGTTGCGCGCGGCGCAGACGGCGGAATTGAACCAGATCATGGAAATGGCGGGCGCGATGCAGGCGCTGGCCCATGCGACGGCGGATCATGATGAGGCGATCGACGCCTTTTTCGAGCGCCGGACGCCGAATTTCAAGGGAGACTGACATGTTCGATCTGACAGGCATGACCGCGCTGGTGACGGGCGCTTCGGGGGGCATCGGTTCCGCCATCGCAAAAGCCCTCGCCGCGCAGGGTGCCACGCTCGCCCTTTCGGGGAGCAATGAGGAGAAGCTCAAGGCCTTTGCGGCGGAACTGGGCGGGAATCACAAGATTCTGGTCTGCAACCTCAGCGATCCGGCGGCGGTGGACGCGCTGGTGCCGCAGGCGGTCGAAGCGCTGGGCGGCAAGCTCGACATTCTGGTCAACAATGCCGGCATCACCCGCGATAACCTGATCCTGCGCATGAAGGATGAGGAATGGTCGAACGTGATCTCCGTCAATCTGGAGGCGGCGTTCCGGCTGGCCCGCGCTGCTGCGAAGCCGATGATGAAGGCGCGCTTCGGGCGGATCATCTCCATCACTTCGGTCGTGGGCGTCACCGGCAATCCCGGCCAGGCCAATTATGCCGCGTCCAAGGCGGGCATTATCGGCATGTCGAAATCGCTGGGCCAGGAACTGGCGAGCCGCGGAATCACGGTGAACTGCGTTGCGCCGGGCTTCATTCGTTCGGCCATGACCGACGCGTTGAATGACGCGCAGAAGGGCGCGATCCTGACCAGGATTCCGGCGGGTGATCTGGGCGCGGGCGAGGATATCGGCGCGGCGGTCGTGTATCTTGCGAGCAAGGAAGCGGGCTATGTGACCGGCCAGACGCTGCACGTAAATGGCGGCATGGCGATGATCTGAACCGGTCGGGCGCGACGGGTTATTCCCTTGCGCCCGAAAAATTTTGGGCATTTGCAAAGCGGCCGCCTTGTGCCATCGGGGCGAATGAGTCGAATGCAGGCGGGGGCGTGCTTCCCGATTGCCTCTTGCCTCTTGCCTCTTATGGGGCTTGCCTCTAGGGCATGCCTTAACAAATATTCAGAACCATCAACGATACCCAGTAAGAAGGACCACTCATGAGTGAGACCGCGGATCGCGTAAAGAAAATCGTCGTCGAGCATCTGGGCGTCGAAGCCGAAAAGGTGACCGAGGATGCGAGCTTCATTGACGATCTGGGCGCTGACAGCCTGGACATCGTTGAGCTGGTGATGGCGTTCGAGGAAGAATTCGGCGTCGAAATCCCTGACGATGCGGCGGAGAAGATCGCCACCGTCAAGGACGCCATCGATTATATCGACAGCAAGCAGTAAGAGCGTCGGGCGGCCTGCCTTTTTGGGGTTTGGCCGCCGCGTTTGAAGGAATTGGCTCCTCCTGTCCGGCAAAAACCGGGTCTTGGGGAGCCTTTTCGTATCTGGTTCCCGTTCATGTTTTGGCTGTTCACAGGGGCACTTCGAATGGCTAGATGGACGGCGTTGAGCCAAAGAGAATTTTTCGGAGCAAGCATATGCGTCGTGTTGTCGTAACCGGCCTTGGCATGGTCAGCCCGCTCGGCGGGGATGTGGAAACGACCTGGAAGAACATCATCGCGTCCAAATCCGGCGCGGCGACGATCGCGCGCTTTGACGCCAGTGAATATAAGTGCCGCATCGCCTGCGAAGTGAAGCCGGCGGATCATGAATATGGCTATGATGCCGGGCTGGATGTCGATCACAAGATCCAGCGGCAGGTCGACCCGTTCATCGTCTACGGCATTTCCGCCGCCAGCCAGGCGCTGCGCGACGCGGGCCTCGACAATATGAGCGAGGAGGAGCGTCTGCGCGCCGGTTGCTCGATCGGTTCGGGCATTGGCGGCTTGCCGGGCATCGAGAGCGAATCGCTGGTGCTGGCGAACAAGGGGCCGGGCCGCGTGTCGCCGCACTTCGTCCATGGGCGGCTGATCAACCTGATCTCGGGTCAGGTCTCGATCAAATATGGGCTGATGGGGCCGAACCATGCGGTCGTGACGGCTTGCTCGACGGGCGCACATTCCATCGGGGACGCCGCGCGGATGATTGCGATGGACGATGCCGACGTGATGCTGGCCGGCGGTGCGGAAAGCGCGATCTGTCCGATCGGCATTGCCGGTTTCGCGCAGGCTCGGGCGCTGTCGACGGCTTTCAACGACGCGCCGGAAAAGGCTTCGAGGCCCTATGACGTCAACCGTGACGGCTTCGTCATGGGCGAAGGCGCGGGTGTGGTTGTGCTGGAAGAATATGAGCGGGCCAAGGCGCGTGGTGCCAAGATCTATGCCGAAGTCATCGGCTACGGTCTGTCGGGCGACGCCTATCACGTCACTGCTCCCCATCCGGAGGGCAATGGCGGCTATCGCTCGATGCAGATGGCGCTCAAGAAGTCGGGGCTTTCGCTGGCGGATATCGACTATGTGAACGCGCATGGCACCTCGACCCCGCTGGGCGACGAGCTGGAACTGGGCGCGGTGAAGCGGCTGTTCGGTGAACATCTGTCGACCATGTCGATGAGTTCGACCAAGTCGGCCATCGGCCACTTGCTGGGCGGCGCGGGCGCGGTGGAGAGCATCTTCTGCATCCTGGCGATGCGCGACCAGATCGTGCCGCCGACGCTGAACCTCGATGAGCCGAGCGAAAGCTGCAAGGGCGTGGACCTGGTTCCGCACGTCGCCAAGGAGCGCAAGGTGCGCGCGGTGCTGAACAACTCGTTCGGCTTCGGTGGCACCAACGCTTCGCTGATCATGAAGGCGGTCTGAGACACGACGCATGCGGCGGCTTGGCTCTGGCATATTGCTGATCGGCCTGGCCGTCGCGGCTTTCGTTGCATTCCGCTTCGTCTATGGATGGACAGAGGCGGGACCGGCGACGAGGGATATAGAGATCGTGGTGCCCGAAGGCGCGACGATTGCGGATGCGGCGGTACTGCTCAAGCAGAAGGGCGCGGTGCGCTCCGCCGACGCTTTCCTGACCCGCGCCAAGGTTTTCGGGCGCGGCAAGTCGATCAAGGCGGGCGAGTTCCTGATCCCCAAGGGCGCCAGCAACAGCGATATCTTCGGCATTCTCCAGGGCGGCAAGACGCTGACCCGGCTCGTGGCCATACCGGAGGGGATGCCCTCGATCCTGGTCTATGAGCGGTTGAAGGCGAATGAGGAGTTGACCGGCGATATCCCGGTGCCGGCGGAGGGAAGCGTGCTGCCCGACAGCTATGCCTTCGACAAGGGCGAGAGCCGGGCGGCGGTGCTGGGGCGCATGCAGGGCGCCATGGACAAGGCGCTCACGAAGCTGTGGGCGGAGCGGGCGCCCAATAGCGTCGCCAAGACGCCCAAGCAGGCCATCATATTGGCCAGCATCGTCGAGAAAGAAACCGGCGTGCCGTCCGAGCGGCCGATGGTGGCGGGGGTCTATGGCAACAGGCTGAAGGTCGGCATGATGCTGCAGGCGGACCCGACGATCATCTACCCGATCACCAAGGGCAAGCCGCTGGGACGCAGGATCAAGAAGTCGGAGATCGCGGCTGTCAACGATTATAATACCTATGCGATGACCGGGCTGCCCAAGGGGCCGATCGCCAATCCCGGGCGGTTGTCGATATTGGCGGTCTTGCATCCCGCGGAGACGAAGGCGCTCTACTTCGTCGCGGATGGCAAGGGCGGGCATATCTTTGCCGATACGCTGCAAGAACATAATGAGAATGTGCGGAAATGGTTTGAAATCCGGCGGGCTCGGGGAGAGCTTTAGCCTGCACAGGTCTATAGGTTGTTTGGGTGGAAGGTGGACGTCATTTCCGTCAAACGTCCGCTTCTGGTCATTAGCAGGCGAAGTTTTCCTTTTCTTCCGTAAAGCAGCGATTGCCAAACGCCACTTACCCGCCTATCCAGCCATCAGCATCAAGAGTTGGGGCGACGCCCAACGCCAACCTGCCGATCCGGGCAAGGTGGCACTCCGTAAAGGAGGATGTGGCCGATCCGGCAACCAAGCGGACCCAAGCCACATCGTTAAGCGTCGCTCCGAAGCAAGGAATGACGTGACGTGCCGATCAAGATAGCCGACGATCTTCCCGCCCGCCGCACGCTGGAGGCCGAAGGCGTCGTTGTCATGCGCGAGGCCGATGCGGTGCGGCAGGACATCCGGCCTCTTCGGATCGCCTTGCTCAACCTCATGCCCAACAAGATCAGCACGGAAACCCAGCTCGCCCGGCTGCTGGGGGCGACGCCGCTGCAGGTGGAACTGACGCTGGTGCGGATCAGCGACCATGTTTCGCGCAACACCTCCGCCGATCATATGGCGTCCTTCTATCGCCCATGGAGCGATGTACGGGATGAACGGTTCGACGGCTTCATCATCACCGGCGCGCCGGTGGAAACGCTGCCGTTCGAAGAGGTCAGCTATTGGGATGAATTGCGTGCCATTTTCGACTGGACGCAGACCCATGTGCATCGTTCCTTGAGCATCTGCTGGGCGGCGCAGGCAGCGCTGCATCATTTCCACGGCGTGGAAAAGCATGCGCTGGAGCGCAAGGCCTTCGGCGTGTTCCGGCATCACAATCATCTGCCGTCGTCGCCCTGGATGCGTGGCTTTTCCGACGATTTCTGCGTGCCGGTGTCCCGCTGGTCGGAAGTGC
Source organism: Sphingobium sp. TKS (assembly GCF_001563265.1). Lineage (NCBI taxonomy): Bacteria > Pseudomonadati > Pseudomonadota > Alphaproteobacteria > Sphingomonadales > Sphingobiaceae > Sphingobium > Sphingobium sp. TKS. Next base: position 1,749,184 of record NZ_CP005083.1, read on the forward strand.
GGCAGGAGGATATCCCCGACGGGCGCGGCTTGCAGATTCTGGCCGATAGCGCGGAATCGGGCCTTTGTTTGATCGGTGATCCGGGGCGCGGCTTCCTGCATATGTTCAACCATCTGGAATATGACAGGCTGACGCTGGCCGACGAATATGCGCGTGACGGGGCAAGGCAGTTGCCGGCCCATTATTTTCCTGGCGATGACCCGGCGCAGGCTCCGCTAAATCACTGGCGCAGCCATGCGCATCTGCTGTTCGGCAACTGGATCAACGAAATCTACCAGACCGCGCCCTTCGATCTGGGGGTGGTCGGACAGCAGCCGGCGCTGACCGCGGCTTAGCGGAGGATGCTCTTTGCAATCAGGCTGCGGGCATAGCGCCATTGGAAGATAGCGATGATCAGGATCACAACAGGGAAGATCGCCGCCGTAATGTCCTTCACCGCCAGTAGGTCGGTATGGATGAAGCTGTAGCCGAACTGCACGATCACCGCGACGATCGAGAGCAGGAACAAGGGCGCAGCGGCGGCCTTGCGGAGCAGCAGCAGGGTCGCGCCCAGCGTGCCTGCGCCGACAGCGACCGCATAGGTAGCCCAGGCCCAGACCGGCATGGCGGCGAAGATATTTGCCGTATAAGGATCGGTCTTCGCCAATTGGCCGAGGTCGGCGGTATATTGTATGATGAAGGCGGCGACCCCCATCAGGTTCCAGAGCAGCAATATGATCCCGATGGCCCGAAAGGATCGCGGTGCGGTCATGACTTTCCCCCTCTGTCGGCGGCCTGCCTACCGAGGCCGTGGGGGGATCATAGGGCTGGCGGGATTTTGCGAAAGGATATGCCGGGTTTTGGCAAATGAGGCTTTGGCGGCGCCGATCGTCGTGACGGCTTTGATGGGCGCGGCGGATTTCGGCTGGGCGGAAGGCTTGCGCCGCGCGCATTTTCCGGCCGAACGCAATCTGGTGCCGGCGCATATCACGCTGTTCCATCATCTACCCCCCTCCGCTCTGGGGGAAGTGGCGCGGCGTTTGAAGCGGCTCTGCGCAGGTCCGCCGCCCGGTGCGAGGCTGACCGAGGTGATGCTGCTGGGGCGGGGTGTCGCCTATCGGGTGGAAAGCCCGGACCTGATGGCGATGCGCCATGAACTGGGGGAAGCTTTTGCCGGATTGCTGGTGCCGCAGGATCAGGGGCGGCCGCGTCTCCACATCACGGTGCAGAACAAGGTCGAACCGGCGGAGGCAAAGAAACTGGCGACGGCGTTACGACGCGATTTCCGCCCGAGGCCGCTCGCGATCGCTGGCCTTGCGGCTTGGCATTATCGCGGCGGGCCTTGGGAATTGGCGGTGAAGGCCAGCTTTCGGGGCTGACCTTCATCTCGATCAGGCGAGGCCGACTTCCTTGAGCGGAACCGAGGCGTCCGCCAACTGCGCCTGATCCAGCACCGCGCCGGAAATGACATGGGCGCGGCCCTGCACATAATCCTTGACCGCATTGACGCAGTCGAGCGCGATCAGCTTGCCCCCCTTGAGATAGAGGACGGAGAAGCTGCGGGTCGCCGGATCGCCGCGCAGGATCGCCTGATCATGCCCGGTCGAAAGCCCCACGGTCTGGAGCTTCAGATCATATTGGTTCGACCAGAACCAGGGAACCGCATGATAGGCTTCTTCCTTGCCCATGATGTGGTTGACCGCCGTTTTCGCCTGGTCATTGGCGTTCTGCACCGACTCAAGCCGGATCTGCGCGCCCCGGGCGAAGCTGTTGGCATGGGCGGCGCAATCGCCCACCGCATAGATGTCGGGCAGGCTGGTGCGGCAATATTCGTCCACGTCCACGCCATTGCCGCCCGCCGCGCCCGCCGCGATCAACGGGCCGGTTTCGGGGATGATGCCGATGCCGACGATCACCATGTCGGTCTCGATCCGCTCGCCATCTTCCATCAGCACGGCAGTCGCCTGGCCATCGGTGACTTCGATGCAGTCCATCCGCGCGCCGGTGCGGAGATCAACGCCATGGGCGCGATGCTCGGCCTCGTAGAAGCGTGACAGTTCCTCGCCCGCCACGCGTGCCAGCACGCGGTCGAGCGCTTCGAGCAGCACGACCTTCTTGCCGAATTTCGACAGGACCGCCGCCGCCTCCAGGCCGATATAGCCGCCGCCGATCACGGTCACATGGCTGATCTGGTCGAGCTTCGCCATCATGGCGTCGACATCGTCGCGGCGGCGCACGGCATGGACGTTAGGCGCGTCGGCACCGGCGCAGCTCAGCATGCGTGGGGAACCGCCAGTGCACCAGATCAGCTTGCCATAGCTGATTTCCCGGTCGCCCGCGGTCACGAACTTGCCCACGGGATCGACGGCCTTCACCCGCAGGCCGAGCAGCATGTCGATCTTGCGCTCTTCCCAGAAGCTCGCGGGGCGGATCAGGATGCGATCGAAGCTCTTGTCGCCCGCGAAATATTCCTTGGACAGCGGCGGACGCTCATAAGGTGGATCCTTTTCATCGCCCACCATCGCGATCGAGCCCTCGAAACCAAGCTGGCGCAGCGAAATGCCCGCCTGTGCCCCGGCATGTCCCGCACCCACGATCAGAACGTCATAATAGCTCATCGACGCGCTATCCCCTCATTTTCCTGTTGCCGCGTGCTTGGCGCGCTTTCGCGAGGCTGGCAAGCGGATTGTCGTCCGATACTGTTATCATTGGGGCGGCGGCCGGGCGCGACCCGGCCGCCGGAGGCTTATCCGATTGCCCCGCCGATCATGCGAGCGAGGCGTGCGGAAAAGGCGCGCGGGTCGGTCGGAAGCTCGCCGTCCGCGATCCGGGCCTCATCCAGCAGCAGTTTCGCCGCGTCCTCGCGCAGGTCGCTGTCTTCGGCCAGCGTACCGAGCTTTGCGATCAACGCATGGCGCGGATTGATCTCCAGCACGGGCTTGGCCGCATTGTCGAGTCGTCCGGCGCCCGCCAGCAGCTTTTCGAGCTGGCGGTCCATCGTATTGTCGGGCGCGACCAGGCAGACAGCGCTTTCCGTCAGACGTTCCGATGCCCGGACGTCGGAGACTTCCTCGCCCAGTACCGTCTTCACATAGGCGATGAAGCCGTCGACCTCTGCCGATGCCTGCGTCGCGGGCGCTTCGCCGTCGGCCAGCGGGATCAGGCTGAGGTCGGCCAGACCCTGTGTCACCGACTTGAACGGCTTGCCCTGATAATCGACCCCGGCGGTGACCCAGAAGCTGTCGACCTGATCGGTGAGCAGCAGCACCTCGATCCCGCGCGCGCGGAAACCCTCAAGCTGGGGCGAGGAGGCGAGGCGGTCGAGATCGGTGCCGGTGGCGTAGTAGATCGCGGTCTGATTGTCCTTGATCGCCCCGACATAATCCTTGAGCGAGCGCCAATCCTCTCCGCCAGCGGTGGATTTGAAGCGGGCGAGGCCAAGCAGCGTCTCGCGCCGTGCGAAGTCCTCGAACAGGCCTTCCTTCAGGACCGCGCCGAAATTCTCCCAGAAGCTGCGATAGGCTTCCGCGTCCTTGTCCGCCAGCTTGTCCAGTTCGGACAGGATGCGGTTGGCCACGCCCTTCTGGATGGCGGCGAGCACCGGGCTTTCCTGGATCATCTCGCGGGAGACGTTGAGCGGCAGGTCGTTGCTGTCGACCAGCCCGCGCACGAAGCGCAGATAGCGCGGCAATATCTGCGCCTCATCGGTGATGAAGACGCGGCGGACATAGAGCTTCATCCGGCCTGCGCGATCCGGGTCGAACAGGTCGAAGGGGCGCATGGAGGGCAGGAAGGCGAGGACCGAATATTCGTGCAGCCCCTCGGCGCGGTAGTGGAGCGTCAGGGCGGGTTCATCGAACTGACCGGCGGCGCTGCGGTAGAAGTCGGTATATTCCTCCGCCGTGATGTCCGATTTCGGACGGGTCCAGAGCGCCGCGCCGTCCGCGATCTGCTTTTCCTCGGCGTTCGGCTTTTCCTTGAGGAAGATGGGGACGGGGACATGGCCGGATTGCGCGGTGATGATGCGCTGGGTGGTGAAATGCTCGGTATAATTGGCGGCGTCTTCCTTCAGATGGAGGACAATGCGGGTGCCACGAGCAGGAGCCTGCGCCAGCTCGACAAGCTGGATGGTGTAGCTGCCCATGCCGTCCGACGCCCAATGCGCGGCGGTGTCGGCACCGGCGCGGCGAGAGAAGACGTCGACACTGTCCGCGACCATGAAGGCGGAATAAAAGCCGACGCCGAATTGGCCAATGAGTTGCGCGCCTTCACCTTCCTTGGCTGCCGTGACGCGCTCCATGAAGGCGCGGGTGCCGGACCGTGCAATGGTGCCCAGCGCTTCGGCCAGTTCGACCTCGCTCATGCCGATGCCATTATCCTCGACGATGAGCTGGCGCGCTTCGGGGTCGAGCGTGACGGTGATGCGGGGTTGGCCGTCGTCGCCTGCGATCGCGGGATCACTCAGCAGTTCGTAGCGCAGCTTTTCGCAGGCGTCGGCCGCGTTCGAGATCAACTCGCGCAGGAAGACGTCCTTGTCCGAATAGACCGAGTGCACCATCATGTGCAGCAGCCGGGCGACATCGGCCTCGAAGGAACGGGTTTCGGGTGCGGTGCCGGTCGTGATGGTCATGGCGGTATCGAAATCTCTCCCTAATGGAATCCGGCCAGTGGAATCCGAACCGTCAGATGGCGGGAGCCGGGGCGGCTTTCAAGCCCTGATCCCCGTCTTCGTCTGCGGTATGCGGGCGGAGGAACGGTCGCCACCCCTTCATAAACATTGTAAGCTTTGCGCCGAAATGTGCCGCGAATGCGCGAATGGCTGCCGAAACGCGGCGCTGGCTGTGCATGAGGGGCCAACCGGTCGGAAAGGCAGTGCCATGACCGATTATCAGCAGTTGCGTGACAGGATGGTCGATCGCCAGATCGCCCGGCGCGGCATTCGCGATCCCCGCCTTCTCGCGGCCATGCGGGCCGTTCCGCGCGAACGCTTCGTGCGTGAAGGGCTGGAAGACTATGCCTATGAGGATTCCGCCCTGCCGATCGAAGAGGAGCAGAGCATTTCCCAACCCTATATCGTCGCCGCCATGCTGGAGGCGGCGGAGATCGGGCCGCAATCCCGCGTGCTGGAGGTCGGTGCGGGATCGGGCTATGCGGCTGCGCTGCTGGGCCAGCTTGCGGGCCGGGTCTTCGCGATCGAGCGGCATGAGGCGCTGGGCAGGCTGGCGGAAAGGCGGATGGCGGCGCTTGGCTATGCCAATGTCGAGATTCGCATAGGCGACGGCACGCGAGGATTGCCCGAGGAGGCGCCCTTCGACGCCATCCTGGTCGCCGCCGCCGCGCCCGTCGTGCCGCAGGCGCTGCGCCAGCAGTTGAAGATCGGGGGACATCTGATCATCCCGGTCGGCGCTTCCGGCGGGCAGAGGCTGTGCAAGGTGACGCGGGAAGGCGAGGACCGTTATGTCGAGCATGATCTGGGCGCGGTCATGTTCGTGCCGCTGATCGGTGAACAGGGCTGGCGGGAGGAGGAATAGCGCCTAGAGCCTGATCTTGCCCGCATCGGCGTCGATGGGGTCAGGCGATGAAGACATAGGCCGCGCCAAGGGCTGCGCATGCCCCCAGCACTGGCAGCACGCCGACCTTGAACCGGAACACCGCGATCATCGCGCCGATCGACAGCAGCAGGGCAGGAATATTGACGCTGGACAGCACTGGCAGGTCTACCCCCGCGATCCGCTGGACCTGCCCGAACAGGGTGTGGATGGCGAACCAGATGGCGAGATTGAGGATCACGCCGACGACGGCTGCGGTGATCGCTGTCAGCGCCGCCGAAAGCGCCGGATTGCCGCGCAGCCGCTCGATGAAGGGCGCGCCCGCGAAAATCCAGAGGAAGCAGGGGACGAACGTGACCCAGGTGGTAAGGATCGCGCCCAGGGTCGCGGCGATCAGCGGATGCAGCACCCCGGAATCACGGAAGGCGGCCAGGAATCCCACGAACTGCGTCACCATGATCAGCGGCCCCGGCGTCGTTTCCGCCATACCCAGGCCGTCGAGCATTTCGCCTGGCTTGAGCCAACCGAATGTGCCGACCGCCTCCTGCGCGACATAGGCCAGCACCGCATAGGCGCCGCCGAAGGTGACGACCGCCATCTGGCTGAAGAAGCTGGCGATATGGGTGAACACATTATCCGGTCCCAGGGTCAGGAACAGCGCCAGCACCGGCCCCAGCCAGAGGATCAGAAACACTGCCGAGATGCGCAACGACCAGCCCGGATGAGGGCGGGCATGGTCGGGCAATTGCTCGCCCAATGCGGTGTCGCGGTCATGGACGACATCGCCGCTCGCCGGGCCATGACCGCCGCCGCCCTGGAACGCCGCGATGCCGCTACGCCCGCCGATGAAGCCGCCCAGGCCCGCCGCCAGGATAATCAACGGGAAGGGCGCGCCAAGGAAGAAGATCGCCACGAAGGCTGCGGCGGCGATCCCGCGCATGACGTTGTTCTTCAGCGCCCGCGATCCGACCCGGACCACCGCCTGCATCACGATCGCCAGCACCGCCGCCTTCAGGCCGAAGAACAGTCCTTCGATGATCTGCACATGGCCCAGCAGGACATAGATATAGCTAAGGCCCAATATGGCGAGGAAGCCGGGCAGCACGAACAATATGCCCGCGATCAGCCCGCCCTTGGTCTTGTGCAGCAGCCAGCCGATATAGATGGCGAGTTGCTGCGCCTCCGGTCCCGGCAGCAGCATGCAATAGTTGAGCGCGTGGAGGAAACGTTCCTCACCGATCCAGCGCTTTTCCTCGACCAGCAGCCGGTGCATCACGGCGATCTGCCCCGCCGGGCCCCCGAAACTGAGCGCCGCGATCCGCGCCCAGACGCGCGTCGCTTCGCCCAGTGAAATGCCGTGATCGCCGTTGGACGGGGAGGCCGCAGGAGTGGTGGAAGATAGGCTGGCCGTCATCGGTCCGTCTTTCTGTTGCTGAAAAAGGCGTGAAACTGGTTCAGGGCGTCGCTCGCCATGGCGATGCGCTGGTTGTCGTCGTCGGTGGAGGCGCAGACGCCCGACAATATGGCGCTCAGGCCCGGCGTTTCGGGCCGCGCGAACTTGCCGTCGCCAATGTCGAGATCATGGATGATCTCCCCGATCGCGACCAGTGCGGGGTCGTCTTGCAGCCTCGCCCGCAGCAGCAATGTTTCGAAACTGCACCGATCGCCTTCATGGGTGAATTCGGCATCGGCCATGTCGAAGCGCAGTTCGCCCTCCGCCGGATCATGATAGCGGCTGTCGACGAATGTGAAGCGGGCGTCGGGATCGATGAAGCGGCGGATCAGCCAGGCGCAGGCGATGCGATCGACATGGACGCCGCTGCGCGTCACCCAGATCCGGTTCGTCAGATCATTCGCGCCGATCCCGTCCACAGGATCGGTGCGGCTGACGTCTGGATGCTGGTAACGCTGGCGGTCCAGTTCCGCGAGCGCGGCCTCCGCCTCCTGCCGTCCATGCGCGCCGAAGAAATCGAGCCGGCCGATGTCCTCAAGCCGCTTTTGCAACCGGGCGATGTCCGGTCCGCTGGCGGGGCCGGTTTCCAGCAGGCGGCGGGCGGCCAGCGCGATCTCGTCATAATCGGCATTGCGGGCGGTATCGAACAGGGCGCGGACGTCGCCGTCCGACTGGCCCGCCAGCAGATGCGCCTCGATCAATATCGCCTCGCCGCCATTGGTGGTGATCTCCGCCATGAGGTCACGGAAGGCCGCTGCTCCCTCTGCCGAATGGGGCAGGACGTGGACGGCGTTCTTCAGCGGCACCGCGCCGATGGCCTGCAGGCGCCGCCAGATCTTGACCCGCAAATAAGGTGGCTTCGCAGGAAGCTGGTGAAGCAAGGCAAGCCAGGGGGTGGCGTTCGACATGATGCATATGTATCAAGAATAAGGATTCGAAGAAATAGGAATATCAATGAAGCGGGCTTTCCCCTTTGCAATGATCGGCGCGACGGCGCTCTCTGGAGCCGCGCCTGCATCGGCACAGAATGACGGTCTTGCCCTCAGCGGCAGCGTGCGGTTGCGCTTTGAAGAGATTGAGGGGCAGCCACGCGCCGGGTTCGATCGCGACGACAGCCTGTTCAACGTCCGCACCCAGATTCTGGCTGAATATCGGTCGGGCGCGTTCAGGGTGGGAGCGGAACTGTTCGACAGCCGGGCCTATGGCGCTGATCCCGGCACGCCGATCTCGACCAATGAGGTCAATGCGATGGAACTGGTCCAGGCCTATGTCGCTGGCGACATAGCCGAGCCGCTGGGCAAAGGCAGCAAGCTCAGCCTGATGGCGGGGCGGTTTATGCTCAACCTTGGTTCACGCCGCCTCGTCGCGGCCGACGATTATCGCAACACGACCAACGGCTATACAGGCTTGCGCGCCGATCTGACCGCGCCGCAGGGGGTGAAGGCGGTTTTCATCTACACCCTGCCGCAGCAGCGGCGTCCGGACGACTCCGATGGCGTCCGTAACAAGCGGGTGAGGATCGATCATGAAGGCTTCGATCTGGTGCTGTGGGGCGGCATCGTCAGCAAGGCCAGGGCGATCGGTCCGGCCATGGCGGAACTGTCCTATTTCCATCTGGGGGAACGCGACGAACCGGGACGGCCGACGCGGGACCGTTCGCTCGATACCTTTGGCGGGCGGATCATCCGCGAACCGGAAACCGGCCGGTTCGACTATGAGGTCGAGGCTTTTTATCAAACCGGCCAGATCAGCGCATCGCTCGCGCCGTCGGCGGCACGGCAATCCGTCGGCGCGAGCTTTCTGCACGCCGATGCGGGATATAGTTTCGCAGGCTCCTGGAAACCGCGTCTCTCGGTCGAATTCGACCGGGCGAGCGGAGACAAAAGGGGAGGGCGCTATGGCCGGTTCGACACGCTGTTCGGCATGCGCCGGGCGGATTTGGCTCCCGCCGGCCTGTATAATGCCGTGGCGCGGACGAATATCATGACGCCGGGCATCAGACTGGAGGCGACACCGGATAAAAGGTGGGATTGGTTTGCGGCCTATCGCGCCCTGTGGCTGGCATCACGGACGGACGCCTTCTCGACGACCGGCGTGAGGGACGCCGCCGGGCGGTCGGGCCGTTTTGCCGGCCATCAGATGGAGGCGCGGCTGCGCTATTGGGTGGTTCCTTCGCGTCTGCGCTTCGAGTTCGACGGGCTGCTGCTCGCCAAGAGCCGGTTTCTGCGGGACGCGCCCAATGCGCCTGCAGGAAAATGGACGCGCTATACTTCGTTCAATTTGACCGCGAGCTTTTAGATTGCAGTCCAGCCCGCAAGGCTGATGGCAGCCGCCACCAGAGCGGCGAACAGCGGCATGGCGGCCCTGATGCCGCCGTGGCCCCAGCCGATGACCACAGTCATGACCGCCTTGGCGAGCGTGTTGGCGAGGACCGCGCTTCCTAAAATCAACCCGGCGGTGCGATTGTCGAGCAGGCCGGGCGGCAGGCCCGCCATGGTCATGACCGCCGCGTCGACGTCCGATATGCCGGTCAGCGTCAGGACGACCGCCATGCCCTGCTGCCCGAAATGCTCCAGCGCCCATCGCGCGGCGAGCGACAGTCCCGCCACGATGGCGGCCAGCATAAGCGCCGGTCCGAAGCCGAGCGGATTGGCGATCCCCATGCCGTCGCTTCCTTCGCCATGCCGCCGCCAGGCGATCAGGGCGAAGATAACGCCAACGAGTGTCGCGGGCGCCATCGTTAGCGCCAGTGTAGGGACGGCGCGGGGAATGAGGACGAGCGCCACCAACTGGACCCGCACGAACATGACGATAGAGGCCACCGCGATGCCAGCCGACAATAAGGTTCGCGCCGCCGGTTCATCGCGCAGCCGCCGCGCATAATCGGCTGTCACCGCGGTGGAGGAAACGATGGCGCCGGTCAGCGCCACCAGCAAAATCCCTCGCTCACGCCCGAAGCGTCGCGAAATGGCATAGCCCGCAAAGGACAGGCCCATCACGAACACGACCACCATCCAGATCTTTCGCGGATTCCAGGCGTCATAGGGACCGTAGGCTGCATCCGGCAGCAATGGCAGGATGATGAGGGCGACCAGCAGGAAGCGGGAGACGCTCTCTATCTCGCTCTCGTCCATGCCCCTCAGCATGGCGTGCATCGATTGCCGGGAGCTCAATATCGCAAAGGTCGCCGCGCCCATGGCCAGGCCAAGCGCGGGCGAGAGTCGCGTGGCGCAGAAACTCGCCCCGAAGGTTAAAAGGCCCGCGAGCGTGGTCGTCGCGGACAGATGGTCCGGATCGGCGCTGCGGGAATAGCCGACGGCCAGAATGACCGCGACTCCCGCGCCGAGGGTGGCCGCGACCATATCTGGCGCCAATCCTCCCATCCCTCCCAGCAGGCCGATCAGGCCGAAGGTTCGAAAACCGGCGACCCTGTGGCCTTTGCCCAGATCCCGCTGGGTCCAGCCGCGCTCAATCCCCACGAGCAGTCCGATCGCGATGGAGGCGATCATGGACAGATAGGGCTGGCCGATGTCGGGCATGCGTTATGCGACCTGTGGCGGCACGATCACCGCCGCGCCCTTCACCTTGCCTGTTCGCAGGCGGTGGAGCGCTTCACCCGCATCCTCCAGCCGGAATGTTTCCGTCACGGTGTGGAGTGCGATGTTGCTTGCCAGTTCGAAGAAAGAGGTGCCGTCCTCGCGGGTCAGATTGGCGACGGAGAGCAATATTCTCTCTTCCCACAAATCGGCGTAGGGGAAGGAGGGGATATCGCTCATATGGATGCCCGCGCACACGACCCTGCCGCCCTTGCGCGCGGCGCGTAATGCCAGCGGGACGAGATCGCCAACGGGGGCGAAGATCAACGCCGCGTCCAGCGGCTCCGGCGGGGTCTGCGATGAACCGCCCGCCCAGGCGCAGCCCAGCGACCGCGCAAAAGCCTGCCCCTCATCGTCGCCATCCTTGGTGAAGGCGTACACGGTGCGGCCTTGAGCCCGTGCGACCTGCGCCAGAATATGGGCCGCCGCCCCGAAGCCGTAGAGTCCGATCACAGGCGCTTCGCCCGCCAGCCGCAGAGCGCGCCAACCGATGAGACCGGCACAGAGCAGCGGCGCGGCTTCGACATCGGAAAACCGCTCAGGCAGGATGAAACAATAGCGCGCATCGGCAATCGCGTGGGTCGCATAGCCGCCATCGCGCGTCGCGCCGGTAAACAGTGGCGCGTCGCAGAGATTTTCGCGATCCGCCCGGCAATAGGCGCATTGGCCGCATGTATGTCCCAGCCAGGGAACGCCGACCCGTTGCCCGATGGCAAAGCCTTCCACGCCTTGCCCGATCGCAGCGACCCGGCCGACGATCTCATGCCCCGGTATGATCGGATAATGCGCGGGGATTTCGCCGTCCAGCACATGCAGATCGGTCCGGCAAACCCCGCAAGCGGCGACTTGGACAAGCAATTCCCCCGCGCCCGGCGCGGGCACGGCGCGCTCGATCTTCTCCAGCGGCTGGCCGGGGGCGCTGATCTGCATGGCGACCATCTGTTGCATCGAAAGCCTCCTGTTGCGCCGTCTTCATCATCCATAGATCATATCAGGGCCGGAGGACTCCGTATTTATCCTGATGGACGGGTGGGCGGAGCATGTCGACATTTTCGCCGGTCCATCCGTACCATCCTGCAAGGGCAAGGGAGCAGCATCTGATGTCCGGTATCGAATGGGATCGCAAGGAAGCCTTATCCCAAGCGGCTGCGGCGCCTGCGATCTGGACCTGTCCCATGCACCCGGAAATCCGGCAGGACCATCCCGGCGCCTGCCCGCTTTGCGGCATGGCGCTGGAGCCCGAAGTCGCCACCGCCCATGCCGGTCACAGCGCGGAGCTGGTCGACATGACGCGCCGCTTCCGGATCAGCCTCCTGCTTGCCATTCCGGTGTTTGTGCTCGAAATGGGCGGGCATCTTTTTCCGGCGCTCCATCACCTCGTTTCCGATCATGTCTCGATCTGGATTCAACTCCTGCTCGCGACCCCGGTCGTGCTGTGGGGCGGCTGGCCCTTTTTCGAAAGGGGCTGGCGGTCGCTCCAGACCCGCAACCTCAACATGTTCACGCTGATCGCCATGGGAACCGGGGTGGCATGGACCTACAGCATGGCGGCGGCGCTGGCGCCGGGCATTTTTCCGGCGGCTTTCCGGGAACATGGAAGCGTCGCGGTCTATTTCGAGGCGGCCGCCGTCATCACCGTGTTGGTGCTGCTGGGCCAGGTGCTTGAACTTGGGGCGCGGGAACGGACTTCGGGCGCGATCAAGGCGTTGCTCAACCTGGCGCCCAAGACCGCACGGCGCCTGCGCGACGACGGCAATGACGAGGAAATTCCGCTTGATCTGGTAGCGGTTGGCGACAAGCTGCGCGTTCGCCCGGGCGAGAAGGTGCCGGTCGACGCGGTGGTCGAGGACGGTCGCTCCGCCATTGATGAGTCGATGGTGACCGGCGAATCCATGCCCGTCACTAAGGCGGCCGGGGACCATGTGATCGGCGGCACGCTCAACCGGAGCGGTCAGCTCCTCGTCAGGGCGGAGAAAGTCGGCCATGACACTATGCTCGCCCGCATCGTCCGGATGGTGGCCGATGCTCAGCGCTCCCGTGCGCCGATCCAGCGCCTGGCCGATCAGGTCGCGGGCTGGTTCGTCCCCGCCGTGCTGCTGGTTGCGATCGCTGCCTTCGCTATCTGGGCGCTCTGGGGGCCAGAGCCGCGCTTCGCCCACGGCTTGATCGTGGCGGTGGCCGTGCTCATCATCGCATGCCCCTGCGCGCTTGGTCTTGCCACGCCCATGTCGATTATGGTCGGCGTCGGCCGTGGCGCAGGCCTCGGCGTGCTGATCAAGAATGCCGAGGCGCTGGAGCGGATGGAAAAGGTCGACATGCTGGTCGTCGACAAGACCGGCACGCTCACGGAGGGCAAGCCGTCGCTCACCGGCATCGTTACGGCTCCGGGCTTTGAGGAAAATGCTCTGCTTCGGCTCGCTGCCGGGGTCGAGCGCGTTTCCGAGCATCCCCTGGCGCTCGCCATCGTGGCGGCGGCAGAGGCGAGGGGTCTGGCGCTGCCGCAGGTCAGCGAATTCGATTCCCCCACCGGCAAGGGCGCGATCGGAACGGTGGAAGGCAAGCGCATCCTGCTTGGCAATGCCCGTTTCCTCGAAGAATATGGCATTTCGGCCGATCCGCTGGGCGAGCAAGCCGATGCCCTGCGCCGCGATGGCGCCACCGCCATTTTCATCGGCATCGACGGCATGGTCGCAGGCGTCTTCGCCATTGCCGATGCGATCAAGCAGACCACGCCCGAGGCGCTCGCCGCGCTGCGCAGGAAGGGCATCACGGTCGTCATGCTCACCGGCGACAATCGCACGACGGCGCAGGCGGTTGCGCGGCGCCTGGGGATCGATCAGGTGGAGGCGGAGGTTCTGCCCGATCAGAAGAGCGCCGTTGTCGCCCGCCTCAAGAGCGAAGGCCATGTGGTGGCGATGGCGGGCGACGGGGTCAACGACGCCCCGGCGCTGGCCGCCGCCGATGTCGGCATAGCCATGGGTTCGGGCACCGATGTCGCGATCGAAAGCGCCGGAGTGACGCTGCTCCAGGGCGACCTCACCGGCATAGCGCGGGCGCGGGCGCTGAGCGAAGCGACCATGTCCAACATCCGGCAGAATCTGTTCTTCGCCTTCGTCTACAATGCAGCCGGTGTGCCGATTGCGGCCGGTTTGCTCTATCCCTTTTTCGGAATCCTGCTCTCGCCGGTCATCGCGGCCGCCGCGATGGCCTTGTCCTCGGTCAGCGTGGTCGGCAATGCGCTGCGTTTGAATAGGGCAAGGATTTAGAAGGGCTTGGGCGAAGTTTCTCTTGGCATGCCGGGCGTAAGGCGGACGGTCTCGATCAGAAAATTCGTTGCGGATTGAGAATTACTCGTTTGTCCTTGGCGGATTTCCACCATCATTTCGTTTCACAAGAAAACTGAGAAAACCGGCTGGGCGTATGATGCGCCCGGCTTCCCTGTTCTTTGGAGAGATGCCGCGCTGCGTGCCACGGCCCGCCGTGCGCCTGAACGGCCTATAACTGCCCGAAAAGGGCCGAAAGGGAGCCATTTATGCAGAAATTCTCGTCCGTTCGTCGTGCCGCACTGCTGCTGTCATGCTGCATCGGCGCCGTATCGCCTCATGCCTGGGCGCAACAGCCGGATACGGAAGAAGATGCCGGCACGATCACCGTCACCGGCCGGCGTATCTCCCAATCGGCGGAGGCCATTGGCGAGGACAAGGTCAGCAATGTCGTGGCGATCACGCGGGAAGCTCTGCTGTCGGCGCCATCGGGCATTTCGGGCCTGAAGATGCTGGAGCAACTGCCCGGCTTCAACGTTCAGACCGACGGCGCGCTGGGCCTCTATGAATTCGGCAACAGCGTCCAGACCCGCGCCTTCAACCTCGATCAGATCGGTTTCGTGGTCGACGGCATTCCGACGGGCCGCAGCGACGCCTTCGGCGGCAGCCCGGTGTTCCGCTATGTCGACAATGAAAATCTGGGCGTGGTCGAGGCCGCGGTCGGGGCAGGGGACGTCGGCCTGCCGAGCTATTCCACGCTTGGGCCGGTGGTGCAGTATAACAGCATCGCGCCGCAGGATGAGATGGGCCTGTTCGTATCGCAGAGCTTTGGCGATTTCGGCATGAAGCGCACCTTCATCCGCGCCAGCACCGGGCGGGTCGGCCCGTTCAAGGCCTATGTCAGCCGCACCAAGCTGGACAGCGACCTGTGGCGCGGCCCCGGATCGGTCGACCGCGAACATTGGGAAGGGCAGATCCACGCCGATCTGGGCGGCGATAGCTGGGCGCGGTTCAAATTCGTGTCGAACGACTTCTTCGACTATGACTCGCCCACCATCTCTCGCGCCCAATATAATTGCACGGTGAAAAGCGTGGTCGGCGCCTGCGGCCGTGATTTCGCCTATATCGAGAATGTGCCGAACACGACGGTCATCAACGGCACGATGCCATTCGCGCCGACGGTCCCAGGCGTCTATTATTCCAACCCCAATTATGCGCAGGTCTACAACCTCGCCATCAACGTGCGGAAGGACAAGCTTTACGGCGCGACCTTCCACGCGGGCATCGTGGACGGCGTGTGGGCCGAATCGACGCTCTATTGGGAAGATAAGGGCGGCTATGGCGTGTCGCCCGACACCTACTCCAACTCCTTGACCCGCTATAATGGTCAGGTCGCTGTCGGCCTGCCGGTCACGCGGCCCAAGGGGATCGAGTTCGGCCGGTCCGGCGTGGGGGGCGACCGTTATGGCATCACCACCAAGCTGCACTGGGAAATGGGCGCTAATACCGTCGAAGCAGGCGTTTGGGCAGAGGTAGACAAATATCACCGCACCCAGGCCCGCTACAACACGACCGACGGCGCACCTGACAGTGAGCCCAATCTCAATGAACTGGTCTATCTGCGCCGCGACTATCATTCCCAGCGCGACACGCTTCAGGTGTTCCTGAAGGATACGCTGAAGCTGGCGGACGATAAACTGGTACTGGACTTCGGCTTCAAGGGGCTGATGCTCGACTATCGCTATAATGGCTATCGCGACTTCGACGATTATTACCGGATCGTCGGTGGCGTGGCGCGCGCGGGCTATGGCCCGAGCATCAACACCGCCCATTACAAGGATATGTTCCTGCCGATGGCGGGCCTGCTCTACAAGATCGACGAGCGCACCCAGCTCTTCGCCTCCTATGCCGAGAATATGGCCCTGCCCAAGGGGATGGACGACATCTACTCCGTCATCCGTCCCGGCGGCCTGCGGGTGCCGCAGCCGGATGCCGAACGCTCGCAGAACATGGAAATCGGCGTCCGCACCAATCAGGGGCAGCTCTATGCCTCGCTCGCGGGCTTCTACACCAAGTTCAAGAACCGCATCCAGTCGATCACGACCATCCTGCCGGGCAGCGGCGGCGCCGCGACCGAGACATTCTATCAGAATGTCGGGCGGGTGCGGGCCTATGGCGCGGAGTTCAGCGGCACTTACAAGCCGTCCTTCCTGAACGGCCTTGCCTATACCAACCTCAACGTCACCTATAACAACGCCAAGTTCCAGGATGACATTCCGGCCGCCACGCCGATCCTGATCGCGGACAAATATATTCCCGACAGCGCGAAATGGATCGTCAGTGGTGGCGTGACGGTCGAACCGGCAAGCTGGTTGGTCGCCAACGTCTCGGGCAAATATACCGGCAAGCGCTGGTCGACCTTCACCAATCAGGCCGGATCGAGCGTGCCGGGCTTCACCGTGTTCAACGCCTATGTCGACATTGGTGACGGCTGGAGCTTCGGGCCGGTCAAGAGCGTCAAGGCGCGGTTCAACATCGATAATATCTTCGACAAGGACAGATTGTCCTATATCTCCTCCTCCGTGACCGGCGACGGCTTCTTCCGGCCGCTGTCGCCGCGCACGTTCCAGTTCACCATTTCGGGCGAGATTTGATGCGGAAAAGGATGATGGCGGGGGCGGCGCTGATCGCGCTGCTCCCGATTGCGGCGCCAGCGCAGGAGGTGCCGAAGAAAGTCTACCAGCTTCATCAGAGATTGCTGACGCTCGACAGCCATCTCGATACGCCCGCCTCGCTGGACCTGCCCGGCTGGTCGATCGAGGAGGAGCATGGGGTTCATAGCGACTATACCCAGGTCGACCTGCCGCGCATGAAGAAGGGCGGCCTCGACGGTGGTTTCTTTGCGATCTACACGCCGCAGGGACCGCTGACCGAGGAAGGCTTCCGCAAATCGCGCGACTTCGCGCTGCTGCGCGGCGTGTCGATCCGGGAGATGGTGGCGGCGGACCCGGCGAATTTCACGCTGGCGCTGGAGGCGAAGGACGCCGCGAAGATCGCGGCCTCGGGCAAGCGGGTCGTCTTCATGTCGATCGAGAACGCCTATCCGCTGGGCGAGGATGTGTCGCTGCTCAAGACCTTCTACGACATGGGCGTGCGGGTGTCGGGCTTCGCCCATTTCGCGCACAACCAGTTTGCCGACAGCTCCACCGATCCGTCGAAGAAGCCGCGCTATGGCGGCCTCAGCCCGCTGGGCAAGGAGCTGTTGAAGGAGATGAACCGCCTCGGCATCGTGCCGGACGCGTCGCACAGCAGCGATCAGGTGCTGGACGATCTGCTGGCGCTGTCCACCTCGCCGGTCCTGCTGACCCATTCGGGCTGCAAGGCGGTCTATGACCATCCGCGCAACATTGATGACGAGCATTTGAAGGCGCTGGCCGCCAAGGGCGGGGTGATCCAGATGAACGCCTATGGCGTCTATCTGCGCGCCTCCAAGCCCAATCCGCAGCGGCAGGAAGCGTTGAAGGCGCTCTTCGGCCAGTTGCGCGAGGACGCAAAGCTGTCGCCGGAAAAGCGCGCCGAATTGCTGGCCAAGCGGCAGGAAATCGACCGGCTCTATCCGGAAACGGACCGGGCGACCTTCGACGATTTCATGGCGCATATGCTCCATGCGCTCAAGGTGGCGGGGCCGGATCATGTCGGTATTGGCCTTGACTGGGACGGCGGCGGCGGCGTTGTCGGCCTGGAGGATGTGCTCGACCTGCCCAGGATCACCGCTGCCCTGTTGAAGGCGGGTTATAGTGAGGCGGATGTCCAGAAGATCTGGTCGGGCAACGTCCTGAGGGTTCTGGCCGCGGCTGAAGCAGCGAAGGGGTCGTAGAGCGACGGGCCGCAGCAGGGGCCGCCTGAATGAATGGCGCCCCTTGTCCTATGATGACGGTCCTTGGCGTTGCGTGGACGCCGCCGTCGCTTGTGTAGGGGCTGTCAGTCCGGCTTTTTCCTGCGGCCGGAAATGTGGCGCGACAATTCCAGGCCGAATTCTTCGGCAAGCTTCTCCCGGACGCCGCCGCCACGCACGATCATCTGCGCCCACCCGCTATGTCCGTTGCGAACCTCGACCCGGAAACTGCCCAGAGCTTGCGCGGATGCGGCATCGACCACGTTTACCGTGCCTTCCAACATGTCCGAGCTGGCGGCCAGCATCGCCATGGCGGCATCGGCGGTCTTCAGCCGGTCCAATGTGATCCGCAGGATGATGGGCGTGCCGTCGTTCAGCTTCCATTCCCGGGTGACGTCACGGATGACCAGCGGAAACATCTGCTTGAAAGGCATGGTGGCGTATAGTGCCCCATCTTGCGGTCCGGTTGGGTAGCTGGCGGGATCGAGCGGAGGCAAGCCGGCGTTGGCTCGCTTGCGCGCTGCCTTGGCATCGCTCTCCTGGAGTTCGGTGAGCATATCGGGTGCGAAATCCAGATCCATGCCGGTGATCCTGACCGGCTGACCGGCTGACAGGGCGAGCGGTTGGATTATCGTCACTTGCCGAGCCTGAGCGGCTTGCGCGAACAGCAATATCGGCAGCACGAACATCAGACGGCGATACATGGCGGTTCCCCCTGTCAACCGTTCCGCGATGACAGGGCTGACTTAAAACCCGCTTTCCGGTCATGATTAATGCCCTCTTGGGCGGGCTTCATCTATCCGGCGCACTTATGCTTATCCATATAGAAAATAGAATAAATGAAGCTTATGATTGCAATTTGATATATAATATATCATAAATCGACGATGATCACCTCGCAGCAAATGCGCGCCGCCCGCGCCCTTCTTGGCATCGACCAGCGCCAGCTCGCTGCGCTGGCCGGGGTGTCTCTGCCGACGATCCAGCGCATGGAAGCCTCTGATGGACAGGTTCGCAGCGTCGTTGACACGCTGGTGAAGGTCATCAACGCGCTCGAGATCGCCGGCGTCGAGATCATTGGTGAGAATGCAGTTTCCAATGGAATAGGGCGCGGAGTGCGCTTGAAGGAGACTGCGGCGGGCAAGCAGCCCCGGCGCACGCTTTCAATGCTGTTCGATCAAGCCGAATTGCCAGCGGACCAAGATGATGCATCGTGATGCGCGGCTTGCCGCCTTCACGCCGAAGCTCTTTACCGTCATAGGCACTGGCTATTCGTTCGATAATTTCCGCCGGGATGCCGTTGCGGGCCTGACGGTCGCGATCGTAGCGCTCCCGCTCGCCATGGCCCTGGCGATCGCGAGCGGAGCCTCGCCGGACAAGGGTCTTATCACATCCGTCATCGCCGGTTTTCTGATCTCCGCTCTTGGCGGTTCGCGGGTGCAGGTCGGCGGCCCCACCGGCGCCTTCGTGGTCGTCGTCTTCAACGTCATCGCGCAACATGGCTATGACGGGCTGCTGCTGGCCACGTTGATGGCGGGGCTGATATTGATCGTCGCGGGCTATTCTGGCCTTGGCAGTCTCGTACGGTTCATCCCCCAGCCCGTGGTGATCGGCTTCACTGCGGGGATTGCGGTCATCATCGCGTCCAGCCAGGTGAAGGATTTTCTCGGGCTGTCGATGAAGAGCGTGCCGGCGGATTTCATCCCCAAATGGCAGGCTTATTGGGATGCGCTGGGCAGCATCCGTCCCGACGCCCTGATGGTCGGCGTCGGATCGCTGGCGCTGATCATCGCCCTGCGGCTATGGGCGCCGCGACTGCCCGGTTTCCTGATTGCCATCATAATTGCTGCGGGGCTTGTAACGTTATTGCACCTGCCGGTCGCGACGATCGGATCGCGCTTTCCGAACCTGCCGACCGGGCTGCCTGCTCCGGCGCTGCCCGACATTTCGTTCGCCAAGTTGCAGTCGGTCATGTCCTCGGCCTTCATCATCGCCTTTCTCGCCGGGATAGAAGCGCTGCTTTCGGCGGTCGTGGCCGACGGGATGATCGGGTCCCGGCATCGGTCGAACCAGGAACTGGTTGGCCAGGGCGTCGCCAATCTGGCCTCGGCTCTGTTCGGCGGCCTGCCGGCGACCGGGGCCATCGCGCGCACGGCGACCAACATCAAGGCCGGTGCCATCTCGCCCGTCGCCGGCATGATGCATGCGATATTCCTGCTGCTGTTCGTCCTCTTCGCTTCCGATCTCATGGCCTATGTGCCCTTGGCGGCGCTTGCGGCGATCCTGTTCATGGTCGCCTGGGGCATGAGTGAACATCATCGCTTCATCCAATTGCTCCGCATGCCCAATGGGGATCGCGGCCTGCTGTTGCTCACCTTCGGCCTCACGGTGCTGGTCGATCTCACGGTAGCGATCGGCGTGGGCGTGACGCTGGCCTCGCTCCTCTTCATGATGCGCATGAGCAAGACGGTGGAGATTGCGAGCGACAATGATCGTCCGGCGCCAGATCGGGAGGAGGAAGATGAGGACATTCACCAGCGTGATGCGTTGCCCATGGGTGTCGAGGTGTTCCGGATCGACGGACCAGTCTTCTTTGGCGTCGCGAACGAATTGCTCGACACGCTGCGCCGTATCGGGCACGCGCCCAAAGTCATCGTCCTGCGGATGAGGCGCGTTCCCCTGCTCGATGCAAGCGGAGTTACCGCGATCGAGGAAATCGTCCGGCAAGCGACATCTACCGGCACGCAGATCATCCTTTCCGGTGTGCAGGCGCAACCAAAGGCGATGTTGGAGCGTGTCTGTCTGGGACCGGCGAGCCGCCGGGTCATCCATAGTGAGGACTTCCCCGAAGCGTTACGCATCGCCGCAGCGATCAGCGATGCGCCAGCGGTGGGTGGTGCCCGTCTCAATTGACCATCACCGATCTGAATTTCGCCATGAGTTAGCGGCGCAGCTGGGCCGTTCTGCGTTTCGATCGCAAGACGCACCGCTACAAATCGGTCCGAGGCGACCAAGCGCGCCAAGAACCCCGGCCGATGAAGCGCCGGATCTCTCGTTCTCGCCGGTGGCAAATCCGGGACAGGGTCAGTCCATGAAATCTGTAACATCGCTGCCCGGAGCCATTTACTCCGGGTGGTTCCAGATGCCGTGGAAATGAGTCGACGACTGCCGTCGAAAACAGGGTTTACGACAGATCACGCATCATCAGATTGAATTGCCTGAAGGCCCCACATCAGCAAACGATAGAGTTCGGCGAACGCAGTGTGGAAAGTGAGCCCGGCCTCCCGCAAAAAGATCGGGTCGTTGATTCGGGTGATTCCCGCGAGGCACACGCCGGCGACGAGATGAGCGTGCAGCGCCGCAAAGCGGCCCTCGCGAATGCCGTCTTCGACAATGGTGCGCAGCATGTCCATGCGTTCGCGCTGATGCTTGTCCAGCAGGGCACGCGCGGCGGGGAGGCTCTGGATGTCGGTGAGAAAATTTTCGGTCAGTCCGACCGTCTGGGTCACGCCCGGCGCCAAAAATGCTTCCAGCCGCGCTTTAGGATCCTGTTCCTGCTCGGCGCCCGCCTGGCCCAAGATGCGAATTCGCTCGGACCATCGTCCGACGATCAACAGAAACAGCGCACGCCGACTGGACGCAATCTCATAAAGAGCGCGTTTTGAGCAGTGCAACTCGGCGGCAAGATCATCCATCGTGACAGCGCGATAGCCGCGCGCGAAGAAAATAGCTTCGATTCCGGCGAGCAGTTCCAGCTGCCGTGGGCGCCAAGCTGAACCGGGGGGGGCTCCCGATTGTGGGGGATTATTCATGGTATGATCCAGACCGTCATGCAGCCCGATAACGCAGCCTCTAAGCGAAAGGCAATCTATACCCGATTGACAGTGAATTCAGATTGGTACAATTAAATTGAAATATGTACCACCTGGAAAGAGGAAGTCGGATCATGGATGCCTTCATCGTCGGCACGGGGCACACGCGGTTCGGCAAGCTCGACAGGCTCGGCCTGGAGGAGTTGATCAAGGATGCTGCGCAGGAGGCATTGGTAGATGCAGGTATCGAGGGGGCGGATGTCGATGGCGTCTGGCTAGGTCATTTCAATTCCGGTCTGGTGCCGGACGGCTTCTGCTCTTCGATGATCCTGCATGCGGACCCCGGCCTGCGGTTCAAGCCGGCTATCCGTTGCGAAAATGCCTGCGCCTCGGGCAGCGCTGCTCTTTATTCGGCGCTGGATGCGGTCGCGAGCGGCCGTTGTCGCGTGGCGCTGGTTGTTGGTGTCGAGAAAATGACGGGGCTCGATACGGTTGGCGTCACTGCTGCACTCAGTGGCGCCAGCTATCAGGCAGAAGAAGCGGGGCTTTCCTTTCCGCAAATCTTCGCTCGCTTCGCCCAAGCCTATGCGCAGGCCTATGAAGACCCCACTGAAGCGATGGCACGCATTGCGGTGAAGAACCACGCCAATGCGATGCGTAACCCCTTGGCGCATATGCGAAGGCCGATCGAGCTCGATTATGCTCTGAGCGTCTCTGATCGAAACCCGATGATCGCGCCGCCGCTCAAGCTGAGCGACTGTTCGCTGATCTCGGATGGCGCGGCGGCGGTCGTGATCGCGCATCGCTCGGAACTTGGCCGGTTCGATCGTGCCGTGGCATTCCGCGCCGCAGAGATGGTAAGCGACTATCTGCCGCTGTCGGCGAAGCGGCCCGAAACGTTCGAGGGGCCCGCGCGCGCCGTCGCCCAGGCTTATCTAACCGCCGGCGTCACAGTGGCCGATATCGGCTTGGCCGAAGTGCATGATTGTTTCACCATTGCCGAACTGCTGTCGGTCGAGGCACTCGGCCTGGCGCCTGGCGGGCACGGCTCCGGGGTCGTATGTGAAGGTCAGACGGAGCGGGGCGGCCGCCTGCCGATCAATCTGTCGGGCGGTCTCAAGGCCAAGGGACATCCCGTCGGCGCGACCGGCGTGTCGATGCACGTCATGATCGCGCGCCAGCTGCTCGGTGAAGCGGAAGATCTTCAGATCGAGACGTCGCCGGCGCTTGGCCTGTGCCTCAACATGGGTGGCGGCGCGGTCAATAGCGCCGTCTCCATCCTCGAAACTGCAAAGGCCTAAGGACGTTCGATGAACAAGACCTATTCGAGCGCGCAAGACGCCCTGTCGGGCCTGTTGAGAGACGGGATGACCCTGTGCGTGGGCGGCTTCGGGCTCGCCGGCATTCCTGAGCGGCTGATCGATGCCATTTTGGAATCCGGCGTTCGCGATCTCACGATCGTTTCGAACAATTGCGGAATCGACGATGTCGGTCTCGGAAAGCTGCTGCGCAATCGCCAAATCAAGAAAATGATCGCTTCCTATGTCGGGGAAAATAAAGAGTTCGAGCGGCAATATCTGGCCGGAGAACTGGAACTGGAATTCAATCCGCAGGGCACGCTTGCCGAGCGCATCCGGGCGGGCGGAGCAGGCATTCCCGGCTTCTACACGAAGACCGGCATTGGCACCCTTGTCACCGAGGGCAAGGAAATCAAGGAATTTGACGGACAGGCCTATGTCCTTGAACGCTGCATCCGTGCCGATCTGGCGATTGTCAAGGGGTGGAAGGCGGATGAAGCGGGTAACATGACGTTCCGCAAGACCGCGCGCAATTTCAACCCGGTCATGGCAACCGCGGCGCCGGTCTGCGTCGCGGAAGTGGAAGAGGTCGTGCCGGTGGGGAGCTTCGATCCGGATCATGTCCACCTGCCCGGCATCTATGTTAAGCGGCTGATTGTCGGCGCGCCTTATGACAAGCAGATCGAGTTCCGTACCGTGCGGCAGAAGGAGACGGCATGATGGGTTGGGATCGCAACCAGATGGCGGCGCGGGCGGCGCGCGAACTGCAGGACGGCTATTACGTGAATCTGGGCATCGGCATTCCGACCCTGGTGGCTAATAACATCCCCGATGGCATGACCGTCACGCTCCAGTCGGAAAATGGCATGCTGGGCATCGGCCCTTTTCCCTATGAGGGGGAAGAGGATGCCGATCTGATCAATGCGGGCAAGCAGACGATTAGCCAGCTTGCATCTTCAAGCTTCTTTTCCTCGGCTGACAGTTTCGCGATGATCCGGGGCGGGCATATCGATCTTACTGTGCTGGGCGCGATGGAGGTTTCCGAAGGCGGTGACATCGCCAATTGGATGATTCCGGGCAAGATGATCAAGGGCATGGGCGGCGCGATGGACTTGGTCGCAGGTGTGAGGAAGATCATCGTGGCGATGGAGCACAGCGCCAAGGACGGTAGCCCTAAATTCATTCCTCAATGCACCCTGCCGCTGACCGGCAAGAATGTCGTCGACATGATCATCACCGACCTGGCGGTGTTTCAGCGGACCGATCACGCTCAGGCCTTCCGATTGATCGAGATGGCGCCTGGCGTCACGGCCGACGAGATCGCTGCGAAAACCACCGCCCATTACATCGTCTGAATAACAGCGGAGGAGCATGTCATGTCCGCAATCATGATCGTCTGCATGACCATGTTGGATGAAGGTTGGACGCAACGCTATTTTGCCGAAGTGCCCGCGCTGCTGGCGGCCCATGGCGCGCGCCAGCTGAGCGGCGGACGCGGCGTGGAGCGGCTTGAAGGCGAGGGGCCAGCGCCCGATCGCGCCGCCGTGTTCGAATTTCCCGATTTGGCGGCCGCTCGCAGCTTCATGGCGGACCTGCGTTATCAGCCTTATCTGGCATCCCGTCGGGCCGGATCGCGGTCCGACATCTATCTGTTCGAAAATGCTCTGGTCTCGGGGCAGATCGCCTGAAGTGCCGAACGGTAGGGCAAACCGCTTTCAAATCATCTTTTCCACGCCAGCAGTATGACCCAGATCCGCCGTTTCAACACGAGCGTATTTTCGTTGTGACCGGATCAAGATGACCGCTTCTCACGGCAGCAGTTCATGCACCAAATTCTTCCTCGATCGCCGCGCGATATTCTTGGCGGCTATATAGCCGAAGGTCATCGCAGGACCGATCGCCAGCCCGCCAGCTGGATAATGTCCACGTACCAGGGAATTCATGTCGAGACCGGCGGCATATAGCCCTTCTATCGGTGCACCCTCCGCTCCGATGACACGAGCCTCGCCATCGGCCTCCAGCCCACTGACTGTGCACAGATCACCCGGATGAAGGGTGATTGCGTAGAAGGGGCCATCCTTGATTGGGGCGACATTGGGGTTGGGCGTGTGATCGAGATCGCCCATGGCCGTCGAATAGACGTCTTCACCTCGACGGAATTCAGGGTCTGCGCCCCGGCGCGCGCCATCATTATAGCGTGCGACGGTGCTTGCCAAGGCGCCAGGAGGAAGGTCCAGCATTCGGGAAAGTTCCAATATCGACCGTCCACGCATCAGATAGCCGGAGCGAAGATGCTTGCCGAACCGAAACGGCGCCGGGCGGACAAGGCCGGCGCCATAGCGTCGCAGGAAGCGGTGGTCCATGATCAGATAGGCGCGCTTGAGTCCCAGTGTGTTCATCGTGTTGACGAAATGCTGGTAGTGAAAGGCTTCGTTGACGAACCGGATGCCTTTGTCGTTCACTGCGATGGCACCTGGAAGGTGGCGGTCGAGCGCGAAATGCGCGAAGGTCCGATCCTCGCCCGTGGGATTGTGTTCGACCGACATGGGCATCCAGATCGCATTGGCTGCGTTATCGGTGATATGCCGTCCCCCCAGGCGTTGCGCCATGCTGATGCCATCGCCGCTACATTCTCGGGGTTGATAGGACCAGGCCTCATCCGGTTGCACCAGATGCATCCGGCGCATGGCATCGTTGGCGCCGTAGCCGCCGGACGCAAGCACGACGCCGAAGCGCGCCCTGACCGGAGACCGTTTGCCTTGGTGCTCTACCATGAGACCCCGAACAGCCCCTTCTTCCTCTATCAGCTCGACGGCGGCGGTCTCCGCGCGCAGGGCGACCCCGCATTCCGCCGCAGACAGAAGCAGGCGCGCCGCCAGGGCGTTGCCGCCGACCAGACGTGTCGTGCGGCCATGGCGCAGCTTGTCGGTGATGAAGCGTCCGAGCAGTCGCAGCATGTAGAGGGCCGCCTTCGGCGAGCGCGTCACCTTCATGGCGATGGCCGCGTCAGCGAAATTGAACTGCATGCCCTGAAGGGTCAGTTCCGCGCGAGCCGGCCGCAGCCTGCGTAACAGGGCGCCCATCTCACGCCCGTCAAAGTCCTTCGTAAACATCGTTCGTCCGACATGCGCGCCAGCGTGGGATGGCTCGTAGTCAGGCAGAAGGCTGGGTTCGAAGCGGACATGGGTGTTGGCTTCGACGAAGCGGACCATTTCGGGTGCCGCTTCCAGATAGGCGCGTACAAGCGCGTCATTGTAATCTGGCCCAAGCGCGTTTTCGAGATAGTGACGCGCGTCCTCCAGATCATCGGCGAGATCTATTTCCGCCATGTGAGGGTCGTCCAGCCAAGTGCTCTTTTCACTTTTGTTCGGAAACGCACAGCCGCTTTCCCTCCTTATCGCTGCCTGTCCTTTCTGTTCATCTATCATCGGCTTGCCGTGCGAGCCTTGTCCGAGAGACTTCAAACTCTTGCACCTCAGACGTCATGCCGGGTCGTCGGTCGTCGTCGCACAATGTATAGACGCCCGTCGCGGCGCGACTCATCGTGCCGCTGTTGAGAGAAGGGGCACCGGAACGTTGCCCATTTTCGAAATCGGGTTGGGACAAGAGCGTGAACCAGGCATCGGCTGCACAGGAAGATCATAGGGTCACGTTTGCGCGCGCCCGCCGCGAACGGATGCGCAGCCGGCTGCTGCAGGCGACGTTCGACGTTTATACTGCCGATCGGGGGATAAACGATCCGGCGGTGATCGACGACGTCATCCGAGCGGCCGGAGTTTCGCGCGCGACCTTCTACAAATATTTCTCATCTCTCGAAGAGGCTGCGGCGGAGCTCGGGCATCAACTGGCGGACGAGATGGTGCGCGTGCTTGATCCCATTCAGGATCCGCTCACTGAACCGCTGATTCGCGCGAGCGTCGGCATCCAGTTCTTCCTGTGGCGTGCGGTGGATGAACCCAATTGGGGTAATTTCGTTGCGCGAAGCAGGCATGTCGTGAGCGAGACGTCGCCCTTCATGCGTCGCGTCACAGGCGACGTCGACGATTTGGTCCGGGCGGGAGTGCTGAGTTTCGCGCGGCTCGATGCGGCGGTTACCTTCAATAATGGTGCGTTGATGAACGGCATAAGCACGATCAGCCAGGGCGTGGAGCGCCCTGCTGAGTTCATCGAATCGCTGACCATCATGATGCTTTGCGGATTTGGTGCCACGCAGGACAGTGCCATCGATGGTCAGAAAAGGGGCTCCGATTTTCTGCGCAGAACAGCACCCAGCCATTATGAATGGTGGCGCGCTCATCGCTGAGCGCTGCCTAGAATAACGCATATATCTTTGAAATCTATTGCGTTTCGTCCTTGGCGTGCGGCGGTTTCGTCGCGCGACGGAACGCCGTGGCGGCGCGCAACGAAGCTATTGACGCTACTAGAATCTAATAGTAGACAAAATGTCACTATTAAAAATGACGACATCGGGAGAAGGTATGGCGACCACTATAGCCAATAGCGCGGACGTGCTTGACCGGCGCTTCCTCAACAAGACGCCGCAGGAAGAAATCGAATATGCGCTGGACCTCGTCGAGCAGCATTTCCATGAAGAAAACCCTTCACAGATCGATGCTTGCATGCGTCTCTATAGCGACGACGCTATATGGGACGCACCGGCTCGCGGGGTGTCGTACAAGGGCAAGGAACAGATCCGGAAAAATTATCTGGGCGTGTTTGAAGCTGCCGAGGGTATCCAGTTCTTCCCGATTGATCGCTTTGGCACTGCGGATCGGGTTGTTGACGACATGTGGGTGACGTTCAAGGTTCGCGGGCCGGGTTTCGAAAACTGCCCTTATCCGGTCGGAACCCATGTCAAGATGCGGCTCGTCCATATCTTCCATATCCGTGACGGGTTGATCAGCCGCGAGGGCGGTTACGAGAGCTGGGCGATCGATCCCCGGCCAGGCGTAAGCCCCCTCGATTATTGAGCAGACCGCCCGACAGGGCGGCTCCGCGGCATCGTAAAATCAAACAACGGACAGTCGTAACGACTGTTCGAGCAGGAGAGCTATTATGGCGACGCATCCGGTTCAGGCCGGGCCGGGCGGCGACCCGGTCAATCCGGTCATGGCCGCGACCGCATTGGTTGCAGAACTCAGGAAGAGAACGCCCGAGATCAATGCGCTTGGTCGACTGCCCAACGATCTGGTCGACAAGATGGTGGAGGCGGGTCTGTTTTCCCTCACCATCCCACGCCAATATGGCGGGCAGGAGATCGATTGGCGGACCTATATGGAGGTTCTCGTCCAGGTCGGGCGCGGAAACGGGTCGGCGTCTTGGGTGCTGGCGATCTTGAACACCGTCAATTGGATGGTGGCGGCGATGTTCCCGAAGTCGGTGGCCGACAGGGTCTTCGCAACGCCGGGCGGATTTCGCGCGGCAGCAGTCCAGACGCCGCGGCAGTATAATATCCGCAAGGTCGATGGCGGCATTCATATCGAGCAGGGCCGCTGGCCGTTCAATTCGGGCATCTATCACGCAAATTGGGATGGGCTCGGCGTACCGAGCTTCGACGCTGATGGTAATGAGGTCGCGCTCGACTGTCTTGCGCTGGTTCCCGCCGACAAGGTGAAGATCCTTGATGACTGGAATGTCGTTGCGATGCGTGGCACGGGAAGTTCGACCGTCATCGTCGAAGACCTGTTCGTGCCGGACGAATATATCACATCCATGTCCGACGCCGGCAGAGGCATTTACAATTCGCCGCATCTGGCCGGGCAGCCCTCTTATCGTTCGCCTTTCATGCCGTTGTTCACGGCGACGCTGGGCTTCCCTGTCCTGGGCATGGGTTATGGTGCGCTCGACATCTTCATCGAGCAGATGAAGACCAAGAAGCTGTTTTATTCGCGGTATGACGACCAGCGGGACGCGCCTATTACCCATTTGCAGTTGGGAGAGGCTTCCGCCAAGCTCGATGCCTGTCGTTATCTGCTTGGAAACGCAGTCGACGAAATCCAGGATTCGGCCGAGCGCGGTGGCGATATGGCGCTGGATGACCGGGCTCGGCTGAAGCGCGATATCGGTTTCAGCAACCGCATGGTCTGTGAGGCGATCGACCTGTTGGCTACGGCATCAGGTGCTTCACTGGGCGGGGCGTCTAATGCGTTTACGGCCGTGTGGCAGGATATTCGCGTCGGCCATGTCCATGCCACTCTGGCGCCGAATACCAATCTTGAAACCTATGGTCGTTTGCTCGTGGGACTTGATCCAGGGCATCCTTTCGTTTGAATGGATCGTCGCTCAAAGGATGTGCGGCTCGGCCTCCCGCTGATTTTCTGGAAAAGGCGATCCGGCGGACAGCTTTTGAGTTTCGCCTTAGCTGATGGCACGGGCCGCATTTGAGAGAAAATGTTGTCCCCAAGCCAATGTCGGCCTGCATATGCCGCCGGCACATTCCGGCCGCGGGCCGAACTCGACAGGCAATAAAATTTGAGGATTTACTCAATTTTGTTGACGATCGAGCAGGCGCGATCATACACCAAAGAGACTGAGAATTCATTCAGAATGCGCTGCGAGCGCATCGCTCTCAGATAATCGAAATAAAGGGAGGATATCATGTCGAAGCAACTGCGCATCCCTCGTCCTATGCTGCTGGCCGGCCTGCCGCTCGCGATGGTCAGCACATATGGGCCGGCATGGGCCCAATCCGGGGCGGGATCTGCATCCAGAGACGTTGGCATCGGCGATATTGTGGTGACGGCGCAGCGCCGGTCGGAAAAGCTGAACGATGTCGGGATCTCGGTCGTTGCAGCATCAGGCGACAGCTTGCTTGCGAAAGGTGTCGCCAGTACGGCGGATCTCACCAAGATCGTTCCTGGGCTTACCGCGACCGAAACCCCCTATGGCACGCCGGTGCTGACCTTGCGCGGCGTTGGCTTCTATGAATCAAGCCTTGCTGCAAGTTCGCCGGTTGCAGCTTATGTCGATGAAATTCCGCTCCCCTATACCCGGATGGCGCTGGGCACATCGCTCGACATTCAACGTGTGGAGGTCCTCAAGGGGCCGCAAGGTACACTTTACGGCCAGAACTCGACTGGCGGCGCGATCAATTTCATCATGAACAAGCCGACCGATGAATTCAAGGCGGGGTTCGATGCCAGCCTCGGTCGCTTCATGGACACAGATGTGCAAGGCTTCATCAGTGGTCCGCTGTCCAACACCGTGCGCGCTCGCCTGGCAGTACGTACGCACCAGAGCGGGGACTGGCAGAAGAGCGTGTCGCGTGATGATACGACCGGTTCCACGCATGTGACCATGGGCCGCATGCTGATCGACTGGCAGGCCAGCGAGGCTCTCACGTTCGAACTCAACCTCAACGGATTCATCGACAAGTCCGATAGTCAGGCCTTGGCTGCGACCAGTTTTCAGCCCAATAATCCCCAGGCGGTCCAGCCCGAAGAACTGGCCGCGGTCTTTACACCACCGGGTGACAATCGACTGGCCGACTGGGATGCCGACAAGAATTTTCGCCGGAACAACTGGTATTATCAGGCCGCGTTGAAGACGACCTTCGCGATCGGTGACAGTGCCGACGTCATCGCCATCACGGCCTATCAGCACTTCAAGCAAGATCAATTCGTAGATTCCGATGGAACGAATGCGGAGGCCGTCGGAAGTACGCAGGACGGCTATGTAAAAAGCTTCTCGCAGGAGCTGCGTTTGCAAGGCCAGGCCGGCCGGCTGAAATATGTGCTTGGCGGTAATTATTCTTATGACAGAATCTACGACAATACGCTTTATATCATCCGCCACGGCTCTCAGGCACATGGTCTTGACGCGCTCGGCCTGGATATCGGGATCGGTCGGACCCATTCACGACAGTCCGCCAAAACCTATGCCGGCTTTGGCAATCTGGACTATGAACTGACCAGCGGTCTAAATCTGCAGGCGGGCATTCGCTACACCAAGCAGACCCGCAAATTCGAAGGATGCCTGGGCGATCCGGGGCCGATCGGTGGCGGGAAATGGGCCAATCTTTTCAGCTATATTTACGGAACCACCATTCCGGTCGGTGGATGTACCACGCTCAATCCCGCGACCGGCTTTATCGGCATGGAGCGGGATAGCAGCAGCGAAGACAATATTTCATGGCGCGGGGCGATCAACTACAAGCCCTCGCCTGGGACTCTTCTCTACGCCAGTGTCGCGCAAGGCTATAAGCAGGGAAGTTTTCCGACTGTCGGCGGCAATTCGAGCACGCAATATACGCCAGCGAAACAGGAAGGCATTCTGGCCTATGAAATCGGCACGAAACTGTCGCTGCTGGATCGTCACCTTCAGCTAAACGGCGCGCTCTTCTACTATGACTACAGCGACAAGCAATTGCGCGGCAAGGTGTCGGACATCATCTTCGGCACGATCGAGCAGCTGTTCAACATTCCCAAGTCCCAGGTAAAGGGCGCGGAACTGCAGATTATCGCGGCGCCTGTGACCGGTCTGACGCTGGAAGGAAATTTGACCTATTCGGACTCGAAGGTAAAATCCGACTTTCCCAGCCTCACGCCGATCGGCGTTGCCACCAATTTGAAGGGAGAGTCCTTCGAACTGACCCCGAAATGGGCAGCGAACGCGAGTGTCAACTATGATGCTCCGATCAGCGATACGATCAACGGCTTTGCCGGTGTCGACGTCAATTATCAGGGCCGGACCCATGCGGGATACGGCGGAGATCCGCTGTTCACGATCGCCCCCTACACGCTCATCGATCTGCGAATCGGCATCCACGCCCGGGATGATGCATGGCGGGGCCAGCTGTGGATACGCAATCTGACCGACAAATATTATTGGACCAACGCCAATTATCTCGGCGAGTTCACCTATCGACAGACCGGACGACCTCGCACTTATGGCGTTTCTGTCAGCTATCGGTTCTGACGCTTCCCGCAGGCATGGTTTCGGAGGACGGCAAGATGTTGAAGTTCATGCCGGTATTCACCAATCGGAAGGATATCAGCCGGCAACGCTGCCTGGATCATTATCGCTGTCGGCATGGCAAGCTGGCCGCGTCCGTCCCCGAATTTAGTCGGCACATGGTGAAATATGTGCAGAATTTCCTCATGGAGGAGGATCGCGACAAGGGTGTTGCAGGAAGTGCCTATGTTGGTGTTTCCGAATGCTGGTTCTATAGCCTGGACGCTTTCTGGACGGCCTTTGCCGAGCCCCGCTATGCCGAGTTGCGCGAAGACGAGAAGCGCTTCCTCGACTTGGATGATCTCCTCCTCGTTGCCGCTTCGCCGTCGCACATTTTCGGACCGACCGAGGACTGTGCGGTGAAGCTTTTCCGCTTCATGGCATTGGATTCCACGGCCGATCCCGCTGCCGCGAAAATCTATTGGGAAACAGGATATAGTGCGGCGGTACGCGACGATCGCCGCCTACGGCGCGTCATCCGCTCCTATGTGCAAAATCGGCCCATGGAAGGGTTCGTGCATAATTTCCCAGCGGCAAAGGGCTGCGACGCGGCGGACGAGTTCTGGTTCGATCATGCCGACGCACTGCCCGATTTTTTTGCGGCGGAGGCCGCGCTGCGGCAGCGATCCGGCCACGACCGACATTTCGATGCGGCGCGGACGATCCAGTTCGCGACGACCACCAAGCTGCTGTGGGATCTGGGAGAAGATCCGGCGGTCGGTTGCTTCCGCGTCCCACTTGTCGGGGAAGGCTGAAGAAAGTTCGCTTCGGTCAGCCCGAGGCGATTATCATGAAGAAAGGAGAGAGGATGAGCGTGCAGGATAATAAAAAAGTCGTGAAGGACTTGTTTGACGCCATTTCCAAAGGTGACGTTGCTGCAATCAGCGCGCTGACGACGGACGATGTGACTTGGTGGGTAGCGCCGAACAACAAATTTTCGGGTTTGCACTCGAAAAGCGCGTGGCTCGAGATCATTCCCCAACTGTTCGCTGGAGCTGCGGGCCCGCTGACATTTCGTATCGACGAGGTGACAGCCGAGGATGATCGCGTCAGCATGACCGCCAAGGGCCATCTGCTGCTGCGCAGCGGCAAGGTCTATGAAAGCGACTATCATTTCCTTCTGTGGGTACGCGACGGCAAGGTGTCGGCGTGCAAGGAATATGCGGACTCCGTTCATATTGGCCAAATCTTCGGCTTCCCGGAAGAGCTGGCCGTCGCGTGAAGGGAACGGTCACCGCGCCGCTCGAGAACTGGCGCTCGTGGATCTATTGAGGAGGACGGTCATGTGGATTAGAAGCGCTTTCTTCGAGGGGCCGCCGGCGCAGGAGAATGCCGCGGCGTTCCGCGATGCGATCGAGCGGGAGGTCGCTCCGGCGATCGCCTGTCTCGACGGCGTTCGCGACGTGGAAACCTTATGGCCGCGCGCGATCGAGGATAGAAACGATGACATGCTCTGTCAGATGCTCGTTCATTTCGACGATGAGAGCGGTATTGCTCGCATGATGGCCAGCGAGGGGCGCGCCGACGTGCGCGCCAAGGTTGCTGAACTGACGAAGGTGATGGAGATTAGGATCAGCCACATCAATTATGAAGTGACCTGAATAGGCGAGAAACCGCCGCAGGAGGGTATCATGGCGAACGCGATCCAGTGGACAACTCCCGATGCCGATGTCCGGACATCGGTTCGTCTTTGGTGTGAATCGATTGGCAGTGAGATATTTGGCATGGCCGTCGACACGCTGTGCCCCGATCATTTCGCGGCGCGGTTCGATGTCAGGAGCTTTGGAGGAAGCGACATCATCCGCGTCGCCAGCAGCCCGCAGCATTTGCAGCGCACGAAGACGGCGATCACTTCGGACGGAAGTGATGACATCATCGTGAACCTGTTGCTGGAAGGAGAAGTCAGGTTCGGCCAGTTCGGTCGGGAAGATATCGCGTGCGCGGGCGACTGTTTCGTCGCGGATTCAGCCATGCCATATTTTCACCATTTCTCTCTGCCGTTGCGCACGTTGAGCTTCCGGCTACCCCGGCCGTGGGTCGAGCGTCATTCGCCCCATGTCGAGGATCTTTCCGCGCGTCGTATTGACGGGGCAAGCTCTTGGGGACGAGCGCTGGCCGCCTATCTCCTGGCGATTGATGAGGGCGGCGATAGCGGCGAGGTCGACCCCACAGTCATGCTGGAACAAGGACTGCAACTATTGCTCATGGCGCTGGCCCCGGCGCGCCGCGAGACTACCACGCATCAGGTTGCGTTACTGCGCCGGGCCTATGGCGCGATTCGCGAACGGCTGGGCGAGGAGGGGCTGAAGCCTGCCGACGTGGCGCGTACGCTCGGCATTTCAAGGAGCTATCTTCATGCCCTTTTCGCGCGGGAATCGAGCAGTTTTTGCACGGTACTTGAAAATATGCGCATAGCGCATTCCATGACCCTGCTTGACGGCGGTGACGCGCGGTTGACAATCGCAGAGGTCGCTGCGCGATCGGGTTTCGCCAGTGCAGCGCATTTTTCGCGGAAGTTTCACCTTGCCAAGGCCATGACGCCGACCGAATATCGAAGACGCCATTGATGCATACATGAATGGAGGGCAGGGCAGCGCCAGATATGATCGGGACCGGGAATATCAGTCGACCTTCTTGACGGAACGTCTGTTCTTGGCTGCCGGTTCGAGGGTTATAAGATATGGGAGGACGTCATGGTCTCCCGCGCAGTGCGCCATGGGAAGATTAGTCAGCCGCGGAGCCTCCACTTCGGGAACGCCTAGCATATGCAGGGAGGAGGCGATCGCCAAATGGCCGGTCGCAGAAAAGCGGCAGGTGAGGCGCTCGCATTTCCGGCAAGAATGTTTTGCGACGATCACAGCGACTTCATCCGCTGCCTCGCGCGCGCAAGCGAGTGCCTTGGTCCCGGATCGATAATGACGGCGATCCGTTCATGCTTGCCCGCCGTCTCAGCAGGCAGGTGCGTCTAATGGTTTAAACGACCTGATAGTTGATGTGACTGATGTGCACATCGATCAGTTGGGACAGTTGGGCCACCCTGGCACGTACGGCGGCCCGGCCTTCACTAGCCAGCATGCGGGCGATGCCGCTTTCGGCGTCGAAGCGGACCAGCATCTGGCCCAGCATATGATCCGAGCGGTCCTCGATCGACTGCGGCCAGAGCATTTCGACCGACATCACCCCGTCCAGGTGCGCAATCGCAGGGACGATCTCCTGTTCGATTGCGGTACGAAAGGCCGACTCCTGCTGCTGGCCGGATGGTCCTTCAAAGAAAGCGCTTCTGATCCACATAAATCCTCCCTTGCTGGTCGACGATGAGTTGGAAATTGCCGTGGAAGCGGGAAGGTCAGCCCTCAGGGGATGACGACGATACGAGCTCGCGAACCGTTGATCTAGGCCCGCCATGCCTCTTCAAACTTATCCAGGGGATGGGAGCGTATCGCGATCTGAATATCGCCTAAGAGCGCATGCTCGCACAGCCGGCCATAGGCCTCTATCTGCTGCTTCCGAGGAGCGTGATAATAGGCAAAGCCCAGGACATCGAGGGATTGCATCCGCGCGGGTTGCGCATCGCGCCTGAGACTGGGGGACAGCGGCGACCCAATCTGGACCATCCGTCCGCCATGGCGCATGGCCGTCAGGGCCGCTTCGGCAGGAGCGCCATTGAGATAATCAACGACAATGTCGGCCCCACCCTCCGCTGCATCGAGCATTCGTTCCGCAAGAGAATGCGGATCGTTCAGATCGATGATCGCATCGGCGCCCAGCGAAAGGGTCTGCTGAAGCGCGGCCGCATGTCTTCCTGCCGCTACGATGCGACCGGCACCCAGCAGGCGCGCTGCTGCCACCGCTATGAGGCCCGAGATGCCCGTGGCGCCAAGGATGACTATGGTCTCCCCCGCCTGCATCCGCGCTCGCCACGACAAGGGAAGCCATGCGGCCAGTCCCGCATTGCCCAGAGCGGCGGCCAGATCATCCGGCACAGGCTCGGGCACCGGAAGCCCCCTGCCGGCATGGACGAGCGCATATTCCGCCATCGATCCATAGGGGGCGACCAGCGGGAGGCGCCAAGGTCATCCCAGCCGGGATGCGGCACAATATCGTGAATGTCTCCGACCAGCCATTTCGTTCGATCGATATTGATATCAAGTCGACCGAGCGCCCGCTGACCGATCCTTCGGACAGTCGGCTATTGACCAGCCCTGAGCAGGCGCGCGCATGAGCGGCCGTCTCTTAAGAATATTGTACAGGAAGCGAATGGTGTGAACTTGATCGGTAAAGTCATCGTCGTGACCGGCGCGGAATCCGGGATCGGTCGTGAGATAGCCAAGACATGCAGTGCGGAAGGGGCGACACTGGTTCTGGCGGGGCTCAGCCTGTCGGGGATGGAGGAAACGGCGGCGCAGTGTGGAGGCGATCACATCTCCTGCTGCACGACGGACATTTCCGATGAAGCGCAGGTCACGTCATTGGTGGCTCACGCCGTACAGCGCCATGGCGCCATGCACGGATTGGTCGCCAATGCCGGCATCACCGGGCCACGAAACGCGCTTGTCGACATAGCGTTGCATGACTGGCGGAGCGTCATCGACATCGACCTGACGGGCACATTCCTGACCGTGCGCGAAGCCGCCCGTCACATGATAGAACAGGGGCAGGGCGGTTCGATCGTCATCACCGGATCGTCGACGGCCATTCGTCCTCTGTCTGGATTCCTGCCCTATATCGCAGCCAAGGGTGGCCTGCATGCGATGGCCGAAGCGTTGGCGCTGGAACTGGGCTCTCACAGGATTCGTGTGAACACGCTCGTTCCGGGAACGACCGCGACGCCTCTCACCCACGCGATGGATGGCTATCTGGCCAAGGCGGCTCTGGCGCTGCCGCTCGGCGAGGTCACCGAAGCCGCGGAATTGGGGCGCTATGTTGCCTTCGCACTGAGCGATGCTGTGCCACATATGACCGGGAGCCTGCTGAAAGTGGACTCCGGTCGCACCGTGGCCTGAGTTGGAGTGCCCCTCAGGATGACGGATCCTCAAGTGCACATGCCACCTTCCGGCGTAGCCGACGCGGCACCTTCGCGCCGATTGGCCAAGGCGCAAGCCTGGACCGTTACGGCCCTCTTGACGCTGTTGACCGTGGTGTCCTTTGTCGATCGGCAGGTGCTGGCACTGCTGGTCGACGATCTGAAGGCTGATCTCAAGATCAGCGATATCCAGTTTGGCGTGCTGATTGGCCCGGCCTTCATCATCACATATAACCTGCTGCTGATGCCAGCGGCGTTCCTTATCGATCGCTGGAACCGCAAACTGCTCCTGATCTTCGGCTGTGTGCTCTGGACGGCCATGACCGCCTTGTCCGCCTTTGCCCAAAGCTATGAGCAACTTGTGACGTTGCGCCTAGGACTGGCTGTGGGAGAGGCGTTTCTTGGACCGATTGCGATATCGATCATCGGAGACTTGTTCTCCCGCGACGAGCGCTCGCTGCCAACTGCGGTTTTCGTCGCAGGGGGAACGGTCGGAACGACCAGCGCTACCTTCTTCAGCGCGCTGGCGTATGAATGGGCGATGTCGATCCATCTGGTCCTGCTCACGATCGGCGTTGCCGCGCCCTGGCGGCTGACACTGATC
This sequence comes from Sphingobium sp. TKS, assembly GCF_001563265.1. NCBI lineage: Bacteria > Pseudomonadati > Pseudomonadota > Alphaproteobacteria > Sphingomonadales > Sphingobiaceae > Sphingobium > Sphingobium sp. TKS. The sequence continues at coordinate 1,786,608 of NZ_CP005083.1, forward strand.
GCGGTTGCAATGCCGGCGGCCATACTGGGCGTGTTGTTCACTCTTTTTGCGCGCGAGCCGATGCGGGACACTGCCGACCCTGGCGATAGACCCGACGCCGTGTCTCTGGGCACCCATACGCGAAGCCACGGGGTAATCTATCTGCCAGCCTGTCTGGCGGCCGGGTTGGTGCTCATGAGCAGTTCCGCGATCAACATCTGGGGGCCGGCATTCCTGATGCGGGCCCATGGTCTGACACAGGTGGAGGCAGGATATCTGCTGGGAGCGACATCGCTTGTCGTCAGCGTGACGGGGCTGCTCAGCTTTCCCATACTTGCCCGATGGCGCGCCCGATCACGTCCGCGCAGCACCGCCATGACGGAGATATCCGCTGCGGCCACAGCATGCGCGATACCCGGTTTGGCTCTGGCGGGCCTGTCAGGCACGCTCTGGATATCCATGGCCGGCGTGGGGATGTCGCTGGGCTGACTGGCTTGTGCCCTTGCCTTGCCGACGCAATTGATCCAGCTTCACACGCCGTCTTCGATCAAGGCCAGGGTCACTGCCTTTGCCTTGTTCGTGATGTTCCTTATTTCTATCGGCATCGGACCGGTGCTCATACCCATCGTCGCGCAGGCGGTCTTTGCTGGCCCCTTCGCCCTCGGTCGGGCGCTCGCCGTCAGTGGCGTGCTGGCCTGTGGCGGGGCGCTTCTGTTAAAGCTGTGGTTGCATCGTCAACTTATGCTCATGCGTGGCGACGGACCTTTGCTGAGGGCGGACGCGTCGGCAGAAGCAAGCGCGCCGCAATACCACTTCATGCAGAGTAAGAACGGCCTGGGAGCCGAACCAGAATAGGAGAAGAGGGATGAAGATTGCGCGTATCGGCCCTTCCGGCGGCGAGAAGCCCGCAGTGATCGACGAGCAGGGCATCGTCCGCGATGCCAGCGGCCTGATCGGTGAATGGTCGGGGGCGACCCTGGTTGAGGAGCTCAGGAAGCTGGAGACGGTCGACCTTTCGCGGCTTCCGGTCATCTCTCCTCCGTTCCGATATGGGCCGCCCGTCAGCGGCATCGGGAAGATAATCGGGATTGGCCTCAACTATCGGTCGCATGCCGAAGAAGCCGGAATGGCGCTTCCTGCCGAGCCGGCCTTTTTCCTGAAGGCGACCTCGTCGATCATCGGTCCGAACGACGATGTCATGTTGCCCAGGGGGAGCGTAAAGGGTGATTGGGAAATCGAGCTTGGTGTCGTGATCGGAAAGGCGGCGCGATATGTCAGGGAGGCCGATGCCATGGATCATGTCGCCGGCTATTGTATCGTCAACGACGTTTCGGAACGTGAACTACAGCTTGAACGCGGCACGCAATGGACGAAGGGAAAGTCCTGCGATACGTTCGGCCCAATCGGCCCCTGGCTGGTGACCCGTGACGAGATAGCCGATCCGCACAACCTGCGCTTGATACTCACCCTCAACGATGAGGTGATGCAGGATGGTCATACCGATGATCTCGTCTTCACCGTACCTCAATTGATAGCGCGAATGAGCGAGATTTTTACGTTGCATCCCGGCGATATCATATCGACCGGAACGCCCGGTGGTGTGGGGCTGGGCATGCGTCCCTCGCGGTTCCTGAAGGCCGACGACGAGATGCATTTGCAGATCGGGGGGCTCGGCGAGCAACGGCAAAAGGTCATGGCCCATCAATGAAGAGCAGCCATATTCGATGCTCCCCCGCATCGTCATAAAAAGGGACGAGCTATCGGATCGGGCTGGACGAGGCTGCCGAGTCCGATATGTCGAAGGTTTTGCAACTGTTCGCCGTTTCCCTGGGCCAGTCCGAAAGTCAGCGCCGCATGAAGCCCATCCAGCGCAGTAGCGCATAGGTGATGGCGGCCGCACCGGCTGCCAGAGCGGTCGCGTGCCATGTCCCCCAGGGGTCTTGCGCGAAGGGCAGGCCGCCCGTGTTCATGCCGAAAATGCCCGTCACCAGTGTCGCGGGCAGCATCAGCGCCGTCACGATCGAGAGGATGTAGAGATTCTGGTTGGTGCGCTGCGCCTCCTGAATATCCAGTTCCTCCCGCAGCAGGCGAAGCTGACCCTGGACGCCCAGAATATCGGCGTCGAGCGACTGGAGCCGCTGCGCCACCTTCTCGACACTGGGCAAAAGTGCGGTGGGCAGTTCCTGATCCTTTTCCAGCCGCTGGAAGACGCTGCGCATACCCGACAGCAGCCGGTGAAGCTGCGCCAGCCTGCGCCGGATGCCGATGAGGTCGCGGGCCGAAGGGGGGTGATGGCCGTCGAGAAACGCGTCCTCGGCCCGCTGGACGTCCAGGCTGAGCGTACGGCTGATGTCGGCGATATTGTCCGCGATGGAATCGACCAGCAGTTCCAGCGCCCGTGCGGGATCGATGGCGGTAGTGGCATGCTCCAGCCGTTGGCGCGCGATATCGGCGGACCGCAAGGGGTGCATGCGCGTCGTCAGCATCAACTCGGGCGTCAGGGCAATCCGCAGCGCGCCGATGCGGGCCGTGTCGATCACGTCGAAATCCCGTTCGAAATCGTGCAGCACGCATCCGACCGCCCTGCCGTCGACCAGCGAGCGCTGATGCGTGTCGGGGGAAAGCAGCATTTCCCGCAGGGAGGACGGCAGGCCAGCCTCCCGCTCTATCCAGGCGCGGGTGCCGCGATCGGCCAGGTTGAGATGCAGCCAGCGGAAGGCGCCGGCGCGATCAGCCTCGCACCGGTCCACAGGCCGCGATCCTCCTGCCGTGAAATCCAGACCCCATATGAGTCCCGGACCCATATCCGCCATCGGCACGGAGATGCGAAAGAGGGGATCCTGCTGAACAGTCGTGGCGCACATCTCCCGTCGAACCGGCCCTATAAAGCGGCAGGATGACATTATGGTGGCATTACTGGTGAATTACGGGACTCGCCTTCGCCCGGCGGCATCGCTAACATGGATCAGCCGCTTTCTTTCCGGCGATCCCATGTCAGGATATTTATGCCAATAGAGATTGAGCGCAAATTCCTTGTCGTGGGCGATGCATGGCGGCAGAGGGCCGATAAGGGGCGCTGCCTTCGTCAAGGCTATGTCGCGCATGAGGCGCATGCGAGCGTGCGTGTCCGCCTGTCCGATGAGGGAGCCTGGCTCACGTTGAAGAGCGGGCGAGCGGGCATCGTGCGGGACGAATTCGAATATGAGATTTCGCGCATCGATGCGGAGGATATGCTCGACAGGCTGTGCGTCGGCCCGGTGATCGAGAAGACGCGCTACCGCGTGCCCCATGGCGGCAAGATCTGGGAGGTAGATGTTTTTGCCGGCCGGGCGGAAGGGCTGGTTCTGGCCGAAATCGAACTGGCTGCCACGGATGAACCGTTCGATCTGCCCGACTGGGCGGGCAAGGAAGTCACCGACGATCCCCGCTTCCGCAATTCGGCTATCGCTCTGATCCCGATGGCCGAAGTGGCCGCCTGAAAAGGCCTGCCGCTAACAGCGCACCAATGTCACCGGCACCGGCTCTATGCCGTGCGCCAAGGCCCGTCCTTCTGACCGGGGCGCCCCTTGCTTCCCCGGTCAACCCATCAGGCCCGTGCAGCCGTGATGGAGGGATGTTCCGTAGCCCGGATTCCAGCGGCCTTGCGTTCGGAATAGCGGTCGACCAACTGCGCGGCATGGGGCCGCATCAGCACGGTGATGCGAACCAGCTCCTCCATCACGTCGACAATGCGATCATAATAGCTGGATGGCCGCATCCGACCCTCTTCATCGAACTCCTTATAGGCCATGGCTACCGACGACTGATTGGGGATGGTGAACATCCGCATCCACCGCCCCAGAAGGCGAAGGGTGTTCACCGCGTTGAAAGACTGCGAACCGCCGGACACCTGCATGACCGCCAGGGTTCGGCCCTGGGTCGGGCGCAGTCCCTTCATCTCCAGCGGCAGATGGTCGATCTGCGCCTTCATGATGCCGGTGATCTGCCCATGGCGCTCCGGGCTGCACCACAGCATGCCCTCGGACCACAGGGCATGTTCGCGTAGCTCGTGGACCGCCGGATGATCGTCGCCCTTGACCTGATCGGGGAGCGGAAGGTCCGATGGATCGAAAATCCGCGTCTCTGCGCCGAAATATTCCAGCAGCCGCGCGGCTTCCTCAACGGCCAGCCGGGAGAAAGATCGCTCCCGCAGCGATCCGTAAAGCAGCAGGATACGGGGTGGATGCTGGTCGTTTCCCAAACCGAGGGCAGGGCGGCGGTGGACAAACTCCTGTTGCAATGCCGGCAGGTGATCGGCGGCCAACAGCGGGCGCAAGCGGTTCATGCAATGTCTTTCCGATTCTCACCGAAGATGGCTTCGGAGGCCAGATGGGCGACAAGGGCGCCGGCGAATTGCGCGGCAATGAAGCCGGGCACGCTGGTCGGGGCGATACCCGCAAAGCTGTTGCTGAGCGACCGGGCGATGGTGATCGCCGGATTGGCGAAACTGGTCGACGATGTGAACCAATAGGCAGCCGTGATGTAGAGCGCGACGCTGGCCGGCACCCATTGCGGATGCGTCTTCGCGGTTCCGATAATGGTCAACACCAGGCCGAAGGTCGCGATGCCTTCTCCGGCCCATTGGCCGATGCCGCTGCGAACCTTTTCCGAAACCTCCCAGATCGGCGCGCCGAACATGATATGCGCGGCCCAGACGCCGAGAATGCCGCCGATCAACTGAGCGCACATATATTGCAGGGCCGTGCTTGTCCCAATGTGGCCGCGCAAGCGCATCACCAGCGTCACCGCCGGATTGAAATGCGCTCCCGAAACCGGCCCCAACATGGTGATGAGAACGAAGAGGATTGCGCCTGTCGCTAGCGTGTTCCCGAGCAGAGCGACCGCGCCATTCCCGCCAGAGAGCGTCTCTGCCATGATGCCCGAACCGATGACGGTCGCGAACAGCATGAAGCTGCCGAGCGCCTCTGACCAAAGTGCCGAACGATTCATCCGTGCAGCAGGCGATGGCCGGATGCGTCGATGACCTGCTCTCCATCTTCCTTGGCAAAGGCGGCTTTTTGCGCTTGCGGGAGCAGGTCCAGAACCGCCTCGGACGGGCGGCACAGTTTCACGCCCAAGGGCGAGACAACCAGGGGGCGGTTGATCAGAATGGGATGCGCCATCATGGCATCGATCAGCGCGTCATCGGACAGCGTTTCATCGCCAAGGCCCAATTCGGCATAGGGCGTGCCTTTTTCGCGCAACAGCGCGCGAGGGGCAATCCCGGCGCGAGCGATCAGGCTTTCCAGCATGGCGCGCGAAGGGGGCGTCTTGAGATATTCCACGACGTGCGGCTCGATCCCGGCATTGCGGATCATCGCCAGCGCGTTGCGTGACGTGCCGCATTCAGGATTGTGGTAGATGATGATGTCGGTGGTCATTCGGTGGCTCCCGCCTTGCTACTGGCGCCGTCGCCCTGACCGATCTCCCTGAACTGACGGCGCGTTGCCATCTCATCGAGGCTGGCGAGGGGCAGCGCGAGGAAAAGGGAAATGCGGTTTCGCAGATAGTGGAGCGCGCGCATGCCCGCAGTATCGAAGCCAAGATCCTCCAGCACGGCGATCGCCATGGGATGCACCGCGCCTTTGGGCTGGCTCCCGGCGCTATAGGCGCGAAAGCGGCCTTCTCCCAGCTTGTTCATCAGCGCCTCGCCCAGAATGGAGCGGGCCGAATTGCCGGTGCACAGAAAGAGGACGTTATAGATTTTGTCGGTCATGGCCTGATACCTTCAGCAGCAGGTGAGTTCAGCGATCAGAGGCTCGCAGAGCTCGCGGCGGCCCTCGCAACAATCCTTGGCGAGATAGAGCATCAGGTCGCGCAATTTGGCGATGTTCGCACGCTGGATCATCTGTCGGCCGCGCTTCTCGGCCAGGACCAGCTCCGCCGCGACGAGGACGGCCAGATGCGTGGAAAAGGTGCTCTGGCTCAGTCCCGATGCGTCGACAAGCTGCCCGGTGGAAAGACCCTCGGGTTCCGCGCGGACGAGGCGTTGAAATGCCTCCAGGCGAGTGGGATGGGAAAGGGCAGCAAGGGCGCCGAGTGCGTCTTCGATTTCCATTCATCGTCTATTACCGATGAATTGGCTGTCGTCAATATCTATCGAAATTATCCGATGCGTTTAATATTCCAGAGACATGGCTTGCGCTTATCCTTGGCGGACGCTGTCGATGACGCGCCGGATATTCCCAGCGCCGCCAGGGTGCCGGCGACATCCCGACAGTCCCGGGACAAACCGCTCAGTGCCGATCCGCAAGAACACGGAACCCCAAGAAATAATCGCCTTGCCTGCCCCGCCATGATAGATTTCCCTGCCCGCCGATCCAGGTAGGCGCGAGTCTTTGCAGGGAGGAACCATGACACTCTCGATCGGCAGCAAGGCCCCCGACTTCACGGCGCAGACCACCAAGGGCGAAATCCGCTTCCACGAATGGCTGGACGAAAGCTGGGGCATCCTCTTTTCGCACCCCAAGGACTTCACCCCCGTCTGCACGACGGAGCTGGGCTATCTCGCCCGGCTGACCCCCGAATTCGCCAGCCGCAACTGCAAGGTGATCGGCCTGTCGGTTGACCCCGTCGGCAATCATGAGCGCTGGCTGGCCGACATCAAAGCCGCGACCGGTGGCGACGTCACCTATCCCATCATTGGCGACAGCGACCTGAAAGTCGCCCAAGCCTATGAAATGCTCCCCGCCAGCGCCGGAGATAGTAGCGAAGGCCGCACCGCCGCCGACAATCAGACGGTCCGCACCGTCTACCTGATCGGCCCTGACAAGCTCATCAAGGCGATGCTGAGCTATCCCATGAGCAGCGGCCGCAATTTCGACGAGGTGATGCGCCTGCTCGATAGTTGCCAACTGACGGCAAAGCACAAGGTCGCGACCCCGGTGAACTGGAAATGGGGAGAGGATGTCATCATCGTCCCCGCCGTGTCCGACGAGGAGGCGAAGGAACGCTTCCCCGAAGGCTGGACCAGCGTCACGCCCTACATGCGCGTCGTCCCCCAGCCCCAAGACTAATATGTTCTTCGCGGTCTTTCAGGATGGCGAAGGATGCAAATCCTATATCATCGCCAATGAGGCGTGCTGCGCGGCGGCCATCATCGACCCGGCGCTGGATCTGGTCGACCGCTATCTGGGCGAGGTGAACCGGCAAGGCTTACGCGTCCGCTACATCATCGACACGCACACCCATGCCGATCATTTCTCCGGCGCGCGGGCGCTGCGGGAGGTGCTGCACGCTCCCATCGTCATGCACCGCTTCTCCCCCGCGCCCTATGTCGACATGCATGTGGAGGACGGCCATTCGCTGCCGCTGGGCGACATGCGGATGCGCATCCTCCACACCCCCGGCCACACCCGCGATTCCATGTGCATCCATGTCGAGGATCGCCTGTTCACTGGCGATACGCTGCTGATCGGCGGCACCGGGCGCAGCGACCTGCCCAGCGGCGACCCGGTGCAGTTGCATGACAGCCTGTTCCACAAACTGCTCGACCTGCCCGACGACACGCTGGTTTTCCCGGCCCATGATTATAAGGGTCGCGAAGGCTCTACTATAGGGGCCGAGCGCGCCAGCAATCCCCGCCTCGCCAAGACCGATCAAGGCGAGTTCGTCACGTTGATGAACAGCCTCAACCTGTCGGCTCCCACCCACCTCACCGAAGCGCTGCGCACCAACATGTCCGGCGGCAAGACCGTGCGCCAGTTGCTGGCCGAAGCGGGCGCCAAAGTGCCCTTCATGGCGATGGACGAACTGCTCCGCCGTTTCGAACTGCGGGCCAATGATTTCGTCATCCTCGACGTGCGCGAAAAGGACGCCTTCGCCGCCGGCCATGTGCCGGGCGCCATTCACCTGCCACGCGGTCAACTCGAACTGCGCGTCAACGAAGTCCTCCCCGACCCCAGCGTGGAGGTGCTGACCGTGTGCGAACTGGGCAAGATTTCCACGCTGGCGGCGGCCACGCTGCACGAACTGGGCTTCCACCGCGCCACCGCGCTCGACGGCGGCATGGCGGCATGGCGAGAGAAGGGGCATCCGCTTGAAAAAGCCGGGCCAGCCTGACCGCGGGTTCCTGCATGGGAGGCTTTCGTACGAAGGCGCCCGAAACCCTTCACCATTCCGGTTACTCGGCTGTGGGGTTGTCGATCCTGGAAGCTACCGTTCGTGGAAAGACGTGCCAATAGGTCTGAGAGGCCGAATCCGGGGTATTCCGGCTTGGGCAGTTTGGAGCAAGCATCTCGGTAAAACCGCTGCTCGCGAATGGCGTATACGCGCCTTCAGTTTTCTAGAAATCCTTATTCGGTGCACCCCGCCCAGCCGGGGAGATGCGCTGCTTCCCTGGATCGCGCCAAAGCGAGCGCTTTGCGCAGGCAGGCATCGAAATCATCACGCAGGCGGGCAAGCTTGATCCTTTGACGAAGGAAATTGGCCCAGAGAAATTCGGCATAGAGAATGTCGGCTTTTGCATAGCCGCCTGCCCTTCGTAGTGCTCCGGCCAGGGATCGATAGGGATCGTCGGCAAGCCTGCCGATATGTTTGGGCAGCGCTTCATAGTCGTGCCGCAGTCCCTTTTCGTCAAAGGGATGCAGCCAGTTGCGATTGTCCATATAGGTGAGGAAGGCCGCCCTGTTGAGATGGCCAAGGTCGGCCACCACGCTGACCAGGATATGGACGACCCCCTCTTCATGAAGGGCGCGGGCAAGGTGGTGGTGATCGACCATCCAGCGTCTGCCCTTGGGGCCGATCACGACCGGGATCATATGGCGTCCCAGGAAATCGGGCCGGTCGCGATCCGCGCGGATGCTCCATTCATGCCGTTTGCGCGCCACCTCGATCAAACCGACCGTCATCTGCGTGGGGCGCAGTGCGGCCAGTTCGACCGAATGCAACAGGGGTTCAGGGCTGACATGCGGCATCATCTTTTTCCCGTTTCAGTGCTTGCACGGCATCGTCCACACTATAGCTGCTGCGCGCGATCAGATCGGTGGCGCCCGCGGTGCGCATCAGGTCGCGGACATGGTCACGCACCCGCGCCAGTTGCACGGTGATGCCGCTCGCCCGCATCATGGCGTCGAATTCGGTCAGGGCATCCAGCGCGGTGCTGTCGATGTCGAAGCTTTCCTCCAGGCTGAGTATCAGCATACGCCTGTCGGGCTCCGCGCGCAGCAGGTCCGCGACACGCCCCAACACCCGCTCGGCATTGGCGAAGAACAGCGGCTCGGCGGGGCGCAGGATCATCATGCCATCCGGGCTGACCGCATCGCGGTGGCGCAGCAGGTCGACATAGTCATGCCCTGACCCCAACTGGCCGAGTTGGCTGAGCTGCGGCGCCGCCAGACGCTGGATCAGCAGTGCAAGCGACAGGGCTATGGCAAAGAGCATGCCGTCCAGCACGCCCAATATCAGCACACCAGCCGCGGCTCCAAAGGCCGTCAGACTATCCCGGCGGATGCGCCAGAGCCGAAGCAGCGGGCCGGGGTTAAGCGCATGGAGCAGTGCCGCGATGACCACCGCCGCCAGCACCGGCTGCGGCAGCCGTGCGACCAGCGGCATGGCGAAGATCACCAGAGCCCCGAGCGCGCCTGCCGCCACCAGTCCGGCCCAGCGGCTGCGCACGCCGGCTGCCTCCGCGGCCGATCCGGCGGAAAAGCCCGCACCCACCGGCATGCCTTGCACCATGGCGGCGGCGAGATTGGCGACGCCCAATGCCGCCATTTCCCGATTGGGGTCCACCCGGTCGCCATGGCGCAGCGCCAGGCTGCGCATCGTACCCCAGCTTTCGGCAAGGAGGATGAGGACGATCGGGGCCGCCAGCTGGACAAGCCGGGACAAGTGTTGCCAGTCCGGTAGAGTGATCCCTTCCCAGCGGGGGATCAGGTCGATCGTCCCGACGCTGGCCACCCCCCGGCCTGGCAGGTCGAACAGCACCGACGCGCCGATCCCGCCCGCCAGGACCAGGAGGGCGCCCGGCAGGGACGGCGTCCGCTTCAGCGCCAGCAGTGCGGCCAGGGCGGCAAGGGCGGTGGCGATGCTCGCCATGTGCCAGCCACCCATATTGTCGAGCAGCGCCAGCAGCAGCGTGCCGATCGCCGGTCGATGCAGTGGAAGGCCGACGATGATCGGCAATTGCTTGATGATGATCGTGATCGCCAGGCCAAAGGCGAAGCCACGCAGGACGGGACGCGATATGAAACTGGCCAGCCCGCCCAGCCGCGCCGCCGCCATGACGCAGAAGATCAAGCCGGCCATGGCGACGATCAGCGTTGCGGCAGCGCTGCTGGCGCCTGCCTGCATAGGAAGGGCGGCGAGTGCCGCGGCCAGTATCGCGGCCGAGGAAGAGGTAGGGGAAATGATGGCAAAGCGGCTGCGGCCAAGGATCAGATAGGCACAGGCACCGGCGATGGCCGCCAATATGGCGCGCTGCGGCGGCAGGCCCGCTATGCCCGCATAGGCGATCGCTTCGGGCAGCATCAGGCCCGCAATCGAAAGCCCGGCGATGGCATCGCGCCCCTGCATGGTTGGACATCCTCTGCACAGCCCGTCCCAAGGGCGTGGCGCCATGTTTCGCAAGCCATGCGCCGGACGGCAAGAGCCTGTTGGAGCCAGATATGATTTCTGCGTGCCAACTGAGGCTGGCCGCTTCCGCGCCGTCTTCTTCATGAGCGGGGAGGCTGGACAGATGTCGGGACACGCACCCTTTCTATCGGCGATAGCTGTTGGATGGCTCGGTCTGACATGGCCGGTTTCCGCTGTGGCGGGAACGGACCTGGTGCCGCGAGCGGACAATGTGCTGATGGCCCAACTGGAGGCCCGTCTTGCAGACAAGGATTTGTCTGCATCGAAACGCCCGCCGGGATTGACCCTGGGCAACGGCCTGAGCGCCGAAGATCGCTTCGACCTTGCAAACAGGAAAGTCCGTTCAAAGACGCTCGGCATTGGACCTGTGGAACTTGCGCTGACGGCGGGCAGGGCGGCCAATTTCGCACAGCGTTATGATATGCCCTATGCGGTGGATCGCTGGACACTCAAATTCGTCGGTGCCAGCGCGTCCTTGTCTCTTCTGTCCGGCGTCGACTTCGTCCTGGACGCGGAATATGCGCGCATGGCCCGAAGATTGTCGGTTCTGGAGGTGACGCCGCACCGGCTGGCAACCGGGATGGCCCGGCTGGGCGGCGGCTTTTCGTTCGGTGAGAACGCCCGGCTGATGCTGGATTATATATCCGTCGCGCGGTCAAGGCACCAGGATGATTTGACGCGGATGGCTGAAGCTCTTGGTGGTGCCCCCGTGACCGGGCGTGGGCCGGAATTGTCCTTCGCCCTGGGCTCAGGCACGGAAAGCGGGCAAGGCAATTGGCGTTTTTCGCTGGCCTCCCTCCAGCGCCCGATGAGCGATCTGGGACTGGCCGCGGATGGCGATATCCGCACCGATGCCCGCGCCATGTTGAGCTTCACCCTTCATCTTTGAGCGTGCCGCCAGCGCAGGATGAGGACCGGCAGCAGCAGCAGGCTCATCATCGTCGAACTGATCAGGCCGCCCAGGATCACCACCGCCATCGGTCCCTGAATCTCGCGACCGGCCTGGCCGGAATCGATCGCGAGCGGCGCAAGGCCAAGGGCGGTGACGAGCGCGGTCATCAGGATCGGCGTGACCCTCTCCCTGGTGGCCCTCAACACGGTGTCGAGCGACCAGGGCGCGCCTTCCGTCTCGACGAGATGGTCGGTGTGGGACAGTAGCAATATGGCGTTGCGCGCGGCAATGCCGAACAGGGTGACAAAGCCCACCAGCGCCCCCAGCGACAGGGTGCCGCCGGTCAGCAGCACGGCGACGACACCGCCCGCCAACGCGAAGGGGGCGCCGGACAGAATCAGTCCGGCCGGCCGCGCCCCGCCAAAGACGAGCGACAGCAGCCCGACCATGGCGATGGCCGCGAAGGCGACGTTCAGCAGTAATTGGTTCGAAGCCGCTGCCTGTCCTTCGGCCGCACCGGCATAGTCCACATAGACGCCCGGCGGCAGATGGATCTGCGCCGCGATGCGGGCGCTGGCGGCGCGGACGAAGCCGCTGACGTCCGAGCGCGTCGGATTCACGGTGACAACCTGCCGCCGCTGGCCGCCATCATGGACGATGGTGGAGCGGCCTTCCTCCTCCCGGATCGTGGCAATATCGCCAAGGCGCGTCGCGGTGCCGTCAGCGGCGCGGACAAGCATGTCACCGATGCCCTCCGGGTCCTGTCTCAGTGACGGCGGCAGAGCGAGCGCAATGTCCACGGTGCGGTTGGCATCGCTGGTCTGCGCGACGACATGGCCCTGAAAGGCGATCTCTATGGCATCAAAGGCGTCGTTGGCGGTGATGCCGTGCAGCGCCATGCGGTCATGGTCGAGGCGGATGCGCAGCACGGGCGTTCCGGCAGGCGCCTTCACCTGCACATCGGCGGCGCCCGGCACCTGGCCAACCACCCGCGCAATCTGTGCGGCGACACGATCCAGCGTGTCGAGATCGGCGCCGTAGACACTGATAGCCACCGCCGCCGTTTCGCCCGACAGGCTTTCGCCGATGCGGTCGCCCAGGAAAGTCAGCACCTCGGTCTGGATGCCGGGATAGCGGGCCAGAACGGCGCGGATGCCCGTCTGCGCTGCTTCCTCGCCCGCGCCGTTGACGGGCTTCAGTTTGACATGGAACTCGCTGTGATTGGGGAGGAATGTGTCCTCGCCCGCTTCGGCGCGGCCCATCTGCTGCTCAACCGTCGCGACCTGCGGCAAGGTCAGCAGGTCGTGCGCAATGCCCGCGCCGGTCCGGCGCATCCAGTCCATCGACGCGCCGGTGGGTCCGATCACCTGCAACACATAATGCCGCTCGCGAAAGGCGGGGAGCAGTTCGTTGCCCAGCGACAGGAACAGCAGGCTGCCGACGATCCCCGTCAGGGCGGTGGCGAGGGCAACCGGACGCGGATGGGCGCAGAGGCGGCGCACGAGCCGCTCATGACCCGCCTTGATGCGGGCGATGAAGCGAGGCTCGTCGCGGTGCGCTACATTGCGCAGCAGCAGATAGGCAAGCGCTGGCGTGACACTGACCGCCACCAGCAGCGATGCCGTCACGGCCAGCGCAAAGGCCAGCGCCAGCGGGCGGAAAAAGGCGCCATGCAGGCCGGTCAGCATCAGGATCGGCGCCATGGTCAGCAACAGCACATAAGTCGCATAGACCACAGGCGCCCGCACCTCGACCGAAGCGGCCTCCACCACGGCGGATCGCGGCATGTCCGTCGGGGCGAGGCGCAGGCGGCGGGCGATATTCTCTATGTCGACAATGGCGTCGTCGATCACCACGCCCAGCGCCACGGCAAGGCCGCCCAGCGTCATGGTGTTGATCGTCTGCCCGAAATGATCGAGTACCAATATCGCAGCCAGCAGCGACAGCGGAATGGAGAGAAAGGCGATCAGCGCCACGCGCAGGCTGCGCATGAAGGCGATCAGCACGAAACCGATCAACAGCCCACCGACAGCCAAGTCATGGCGGATGCCCGCCAGCGCCGTCTCGATGAAATTGGCGGGGCGGTGGAGCGCGGGATAAAGCGTCACCCCCTGCGCCGCCAGCGCCGGTCGCATGTCCTGCAACGTCTTCTCGACCGCCAGCGTGGTGTCGAGCGTATTGGCGCCATACTGGCTCGACAGCGCGAGCAGCACGCCCGGCTTCCCCATGATGAGCGCATCGCCAAATTGCGGGGCGGGCGCATCGACCACATCGGCGACGTCACCCAGCCGCAGCGATCCGCCATTGGTCGGCGTCAGCACCGATTGGGCAAGGCTTTTCGCGGTCACCGCGCCATTGTCAGGCTGTACCAAAATGCGTTGATTGGGCGTGTCGGCAAAGCCGCCGCCGCGCACGGCGGCGCTCGCCTGAATGGCACTCGACAGGTCGCTGATGGACAGGTTGCGGGCGATCAGGTCGGCGGGGCGCAGGCGGATTTCGATGCGCCGCTGCTCCCCGCCGAAGACATTCGCGCGCGCCACCCCCGGCACGGCAAGCAGGCGCGGCCGCACCGTCCATTGCACCAGATCGCGCAGCGCCAGCGGGCTGATCCGCCGCGAAGTGAAGCCGATCTTCAGCAGGTCCATGGTCGAGGAGGTGAGCGGCGTCAGTTGCGGCGTTCCCACGCCTGCGGGCAGGCGCGCGGCGGCATCGCCCAGCGCTTCGGCCACCACCTGCCGCGCGCGATAGGGGTCTGATCCTTCCTTGAAGGTGACAGTGATGACCGACAGACCCTGGATCGATTCCGACCGCACGGATTCCACGCCATTGGCGCCGTTGACCACGGTTTCGAGCGGACGGGTGACCAGCGCCTCGACCTGTTCGGGCACATAGCCGGGCGCTTCGGTCTGGATCGTGGCCTGCGGCGGCACGAAATCGGGAAAGACGTCATAGGCCGCGCTGTGCAGCGCAAGTCCGCCGATCAGCAGCAGGAGCAAGGCGGCGGTCAGCACCGTCCAGGGATGGCGCACACTCTGGCGGACGATGATGGCGAGCATGACGTCAGTCGTCCTCGCCCGCCGCTTCGCCGCCGCGCTCGATGGAAAGCAGTACAGCCGCGCCGTCGGCCGCCACGCGATCGCCGGGTTTCAGACCGTTGTTCAGGCCGTCGCGCACGAACCAGCCATCGGCCTGCGCGCGCGCATCGGTCAGCTCGACCCGCCGATAGCCGCCGCCCGGCTCGGCGCGATAGACCCAAAGCCCGCCCTGATAGCGCAACAGCGCGGCTCGGGGCACGATGACGCCGCTTTCCCTACCCTGCGTTTGGGCCATGCTGGCCGGCAGCACGCGGCCCGTGCCCAGTTCCCGCGCCAGAGCGCCATATATGATCGCGAGCGAACCCGCGCTTTGCAGACGGGTATCGGCAGCGGCGGCGGGACCGATCAGGCGGACAGGCATCACCGCCGCGCCCTCACCGATCCGCGCCACGCCGGTCCCAGGTGCCGCGCCATCGGCAAAGTCCACCCGGATCAGACTGGCCTGGCCTGCGGCGACGGCCCTGACCAGATCGCCCAGCGCAGCGGATGACAGCCGCGCCAGACCGGGACCATATTCCAGCCCCACGCGCTGCGTGGCGGCGGCCAGCCGCGCTCGATCGGCCACGGCCTGCGCGCGGGCGCTTTCCACCGCTTTTGTGGAGGCGCTCTGATCGGCGGCCGCGAGCGCGCGTTGCCGGGCGTCATCCGCCTGCGAGGCAGTCAGGGCCGCCCGGGCGCTGACGATCTCGCTCTGGATAGCGGACAGGGCGCTGATGTCGAGCGCACGGGCAAGGCCATGCCGGGCCGCGCTTGTCTGCGCGGGGAGAAGCGTTACGGCATGAATGCCCGCTCGGGACGCCTGCGCTGGGTCGAGCGCCACCACGCCTTCGGGCGTGGCTGGTGCGGTAGCGGATGGTGATGCATCGTCCGCGTCTGGCGTCAGCGCGGGCCAGGCAAGGAACAAGGCCGACGCAAGCGCCGCGCCCGACAAGGCAGAGCCAGCGGCAAGGAACAGCGGTTTCATGCGGCAGGCTCCAGCGCACCGGGTTTCAGCATCAATTCAGGCCCTTCAAGGGGCCGACGCAGCGCATCTTCCAGCGCCGCGTCGGCAGTATGGACCCGGGCCAATGCAGCCCATTCCGCCAGCTCGGCTTGCGGCACCCCGCCCTGCGCGGCGGCCCAGTCGGTGCGGTCAATCTGGCCTTGGCGCAGTAGCGCGTCAGCCTGTGCCGCAAGGCGGCGGGCGATAGGCAGGTCGGCGCTCCGTACCCGCGCCAGCGCCGCGCGGGCCAGGCGGCATTCCATGATCGCGGCGTCCAGCGCGGCATTGGCGGCGGCGACCACCGCCTCCAATTTACGCCCGGCCTCCGCCCGCTTCGCCTGCGCGGCGGCGATGGCATGGCGGTTGAGGTCAAGCGGCGGCAATGTGAGGCCGATCGACAGGGGCAGCTTGGTGAGACCCCGTTCCCACATATAGCCCGGCGAAAGGGAGATGGCCGGATATTGTTTGGCGATTTCGCCGCGCAGGTCGCTTTCCGCCTGATCATAGGCGGCGATGGCCTTGAGGATGTCGGCCCGCGCCACGGTCGCACCGATGCGATCCCCTATGGCCCCCATCGGCTCCGGCGCCGGTTCGTCGAAATCCGCCCAATCGAAAGCGATGGTGGCCAGTGCTTCGACGGGCAACCCAATGGCGGTGGCGAGCGTCTGCCGCGCACCGGCGGTCCTGCCGCGTGCATCATCGGCGGTTGCTGCGGCGGTCGCGACATCGGCCCGCACCCGTTCCAGATCGGCGCGGGCCACCGCGCCAGCCTTCAGACGCCTTTCCATCGCCGCCTGCTGCTGATGGCGGAAGGCGAGGAGCCGGGTCGCCGCATCGGCCTCGCGCATGGCGACCAGCATGTCGGCCAGCGCACGGCGTGCCTGCATCCGTGCGGCCCAGACCGTATCGGCAAAGTCATAGCGCGCAATGGCTACGCCGATGGCTGCGCTGGTGATGCGCGCTTCGCGGCGTCCTCCCGTGTCGAGCGGCACATCGATCGCGCCGCCGAGCAGCCAGGGCGAATGGGTCGAAGGATCATTCGCATATTCGCTGCTCAGCGTCAGCGTCGCGCCGGGGGCTTGTCGCGCGGCGGCCTCTTGCGCGCTCGCGGTGACCATGGCGGCCCGCGCGACGGCGACATCGGGATTATGGACCAGCAGTGCCGCCAACAGCGAAAGCCGGGTCCAATGCGTGGCGTCATAGGATGCCGCCGGGGCTATCTGTGCCTGTTCGGCCTGCACGGCTCCGGCGTCGATGGGGCGTTGCTGGCGCGCAAGGGCCAGCGCCGCCGCGTCCATGGGCGCGGGGTGGTAGGACTGGCACCCGCCAAGCGGCCAGGCGCATAGCGACAAAAACAGGAAGAAAACCGGCCTGCGCATCATGATGAGGGCTCTAGGCTCGCGCTGGACAAGCGCCTAATTGCAATATGGTAAGGTTAGGACCAATCGACATTCAGCCCTGACGGCCTGCAAATGACGCTTTTTCGTGCTTCCGGTGCTCACGTACTTTTAGTACGCTGCGCTCCGGGTCACGAAAAACCATCATTTTCGGCACGTCATCATCTGAATGTCGATTGGCCCTAGGCTTTAGGCTCCGCAGGCGGAGCGTCGGCCCTTGACGACGCAACGGCGGATGATCTGCCCGGTCAGGTCATGAACCTCGACCCGCCAGCGCCGCCTGCCCGTCCGCTCCAGCGTCATGAAGCCGAAATGGTCCGTCCAACTGTCGAACCGAAAAACCTTGGCGCCGGGCACAGGCTCCTGCCCCAAGGCTCTGTCGGCGGGCACCTGCGTCACATCCTCCTGCGTTCCCGCCATGCCGGAAATGAACTGACTGGGGTGTCGGGGGCCAAGATCGGCCTGCTGCCATTCATGGACATGGCCTGCGACCAGCATGTCGATACCGGCAAGGGTCAGGGAGGGGTCGGCAGCGCCGAAAGTGAACCGCACCGAAGCATAGCCCGCCTGGATGCGCAGCAGGCCCCGCTTGTTGGAGGCGGCAAGGCCCAGAAGTGGATAGTGATCGGTTGCAAGGGTGAAGCGATGACCCTTCGCCATGTCGGCAATGGCCTGCTGGATCGCCCGGATCTGCCCGTAACGTGGATCGCCTGGCGGGATCGCGTCCTCGCCCATGATGGCAAGGTCGATGGCGATGACCTGCGCGCCGCCGCCCAGCGGCACGGCGAAGGGCGCACTTTCGTCGCCACGCGCATCATTCTCTCCATCATTGCAGTCTTGCCCCGCGACGAACGGCTGCGCGGCCAGCAGGCGCCACCAACCCTGCCCGGCGCGCAGGCAGCTTTCATGATTGCCGCGCACCATCACCCAGGGCGCAGCCGCCAGCAATGGCGCGGCCGGCGTGAAGAAATCCGCGTCCCATGCGTCCCAGCCATAACCCCACGGACTGCCCACGCAGCCCGAATGATCGGCGCAGGGGTTTTCGCGATAAAGATAATCGCCCACATGCAGCACAAGGTCCGGCTTCCAGGCGGCCGCCTGCCGCGCGATCCGGGCGAAAGGCCATGCCTCTGGATCATCGCACGCCTGATAGGCATTGTCCGACGCCTTGATGCGGCAGCCCGTGTCACCAATCACCACGATGCGGCGGGCGGACGCATGGGGCGCCGGAAGAAGGCGGTCAGCAACATGGACGGTTCGCGCATTCGCCGGAATTCGCGCTTCACATATCCGCACTGGAAAGCGGGAAGCCTTGCTGTTTTCAACGCTCGATCTGGTCGGGCGCTGCGGCAGGTCAGCGGGCTCTGCGCGCACGCTCATCGCCTCGCGCCTTCCGTCGATGGACAGAAGGGGGCAGGCATCCGTCCCCGCCATCACAGTGCGGGCCACCGGTCCGTCACCCGTCATTACCATATAGGCCGAGAGTGGCGACGGTTGATCCGCCGCCGCCCCGGTCGCGCCCCAACAGGCCAGACCGGCGACAAATACCCATTTCATCACGCCGCCGGCCATCGTCCCGTTTTCGTCAGAAGGTGATCGTCACATCGCCCATGACCGAGCGGCCGGGCTGGTAGAAATATTGGTCATAGGGCGCGGTCTTGCCCTGGTTGATATTGGTGATTTTTGTCGAGTTGAAGAGGTCGTTCACCTCGACGCCGATCCGCACCGGACCGATTTCGTAACGGGCCGACAGGATGGCGCTATTGTAACCGGCGATGCGATAGGCGGCAGGTTCGCCCTCAGCCGCATATTGCGGGCCGGTATATTTGTCGATCAGCGAGAATTTGACCGGCCCTTGCTTGAACAGCACGCCGCCGGCCGCCGTCCACATCGGGGCATTGGCGATCTGGGTATGTTTCACCTCATTGTCATTGTTCGTCTTGGCATAGTTGCGCGACGCATTAGCGAAGACCGCGAAACCATTGTCGAACGCATAGGTCACCTGGCCTTCGACGCCCTTGTAGACCACCTTGCCCGCATTGATGAAGATCGTGCCTTCGCTCTGGACTGGCGAGTTGAAGGAAAAGAATTTATTGTTGAAGTTGATGTAATAGACATCGGCATCGAGGCTTAGATGAGAGCCATGGTAGACGAAACCAGCTTGATAATTGGTCGATTTCTGCGGTTCTACCGATGAAAGCTGGGGATTGACCACATAGAGCACGCTGAGCGGCGGAGCCAGGAAGCCCTTGGCGAACTGCCCATAGACTGACAGCCGGTCGTTGACCGCATAGTTGGCGGTCAGGAAGGGCAGGTCGGCCTGATAATCGTCGCTGATATTCTGCGCGAAACGGGTGGTCTGGTTGTAGGCGGCGTTGATCCGGCGCTCGAAATCGACATGCTTGAAGCCGGGCGTGATGGTCAGGCCCGGCAGGGGGCGCAATTCCAGTTCGGTGAACAGTTCGCTGTGGTTGGTATGGCTGTCCTGATCGAACTTGATGTTCGCGGGCGGCTGGATGGTGCCAGTCGGATATTTGGTCAGGTCGATCTTCTTTTCGATATAGTTGGGCGACATGGTGATCAGATCGACGTCACGCTGCTGGCGATAGGTGTTCGCCCGCTCCAGCCACAGGCCCGCGGTCAACGTGGCGAAATCGGTCAGTTGGAGGCGCACTTTGGCGATGTCGCCCCAGACGCGATATTTGTTGGTCTTGGTATAGCCCGGCACGCCGAAGACTGGTTTGCCGCCGGGGGTAAGCGTGACGGTATTGGCGTTCGTGATCTGCACCGGCGTCGCCGTCGCGAACAGCGTCACGTCATTGCCGCTCAACGTTTCATTGTCATAGCTGTAGGTATAAGCGCGGTTTTCGAAGGTGGAACCGGGCGCGATATTCGCCTCCAGCTTGACGATCTCGAAATCGGTCGTCTTGTGGGTGTGGTTATAGCCATAATAGGTCTGACTGCCCGGATCATTGTTCAGGCTGAAATTCTTGCCGTACAGCGCTACCTGGCTGAGCGTCGCGCCATCCTTGTCCGGCTGGTTGAAGCGGTTTTCATTATAGGTGCCAAGCAGCGTCAGCTTCACGTCAGGGCTGATCGGGATCATTATCTTGCCGAAGATATTGTTCGACCGGAAGGGACTGTAGCTGCGGGCGCCGTCCGATTCGACATGCTGGCCCGACAGCATGATTTCCGTGCCGCCTAGCTGCTTGATGGCACCGCTTTGCAGCACAGCGCGGGTCAGCCACGTGTTCCATGTGCCATAGCTGCCCTTCAGTTCCGCGCTCGCATCCTCGCGGGTGGCGCGGGAAAAGAGGTTCATGCTGCCGCCAAAGGTGGCGATGCCCAGATTGGAAGCGTTGCCGGGGCCGCGGTCCACCACCAGCGTTTCGATCGTGTTCGACGGGAAGAAGGTGTTGCTATGGTGCGACGGGTCATTGGTGTCGCCAAAGGGAACGCCGTCATAGGTGATATTATATTCGGCGTCCTGAAAGCCGCGGATCTGCGCCTTGGATTCCGATAGGCCCGCGCCGTTGGTGCCGCCAAAATTGGAAACGCTGGGCGAAATCAGCGCGATCTGGTTGAAATCGGCGGTCGCGGGCAGCGAGTCCTCGATGAAGGAGCGCGAGATGATCGCCTGCGGCTGCGTCGTCTGGAGCGAGGCGGTGACAGGTGCGATCTCGTTGACCCTGGTTGCGGTGACGAGGATGTTGGAACCCTCGGCAATGCCTTGATCCTCGGCCGCGCTGGCCTCCGTCGCAGCCATCGCGTGGCCGGCGATGCAGGGAAGGGTCGCGATGGTGCCAAGCAACAGCGCCCGGCGAAGCGTGGAAATGGTCATGAATCAGTCCCCTTTCAGCCATTTTGGCGTCGTGGGACCGGCTATGGGTGCGTCATGACGGATCGGTGACGCTTTGGTAACAGTTCAAAGTGTGGGGAAATGTAAGGTTTCCAGCACAGCCTGCCGCCCTTACAGTTGCGGCGACGGTCGGACATGAGGGCTGAGAGTCTGTTTGGAAATGCGCGGAAGAGCGCATTTCGGGCACCGCACCAGCCCTCTCCCCCACCCGGCCACCCAACGGCAGTATCATATGGGTGGCCAGGTGGGGGAGAGGGCTGGTGCGGCTATGCGCCCAAAGGCGCATTTCCAAACAGATGGGGTGATTGGGGCTCACCACCGAGTCGGTGGGGTGGCTGCTCCTCGCAGATGGTAAGACGTGGTCCGTATCGAGCGGCCACAACCATGAGGAGGAGCAACCATGCGCCATTATGCCGGACTGGATGTATCGTTGGAAGAGACGGCGATCTGCATTGTCGATGACACGGGCAAAGTGATCCGTGAGCTTCGTGCCGCCAGTGACCCCGATGCACTGGTCGAGACGTTGACCGCTACCGGTCTGAGCTTCGAGCGCGTTGGTCTGGAGGCATGCTCGCTGTCATCGTGGCTGCATCAGGGTCTGACGCGCGCGGGCCTCCCGGCACTGTGCATCGAAACGCGAGCGGCCAAAGCGGCAATGGGTGCGATGCCCAACAAGACCGACCGTAACGACGCCCGTGGTCTGGCTCAGATCATCCGCACTGGTTGGTATCGCGTGGTCCACGTGAAGAGCATGCCGTGCCGATCGGCCCGCGCGCTGCTCGGTGCACGCCGGACGATGTTGAATAAGCAGCGCGACATCGAGAACGCGGTGAGGGCCGTACTCCGCGAGGTCGGACTCAAGCTAGGAACACCGCCGCGCAAGCTCTTCGCCGGCCTGGTCCGCGAACTCGCGTCAGTCGACCCTGCCATCTCCGACATCATCGAGCCGCTGCTTGCGGTGCTCGATGTGATGGTGCGCCAGATCGAGCATTTGACGAAGCGCGTGCTGGAAGCGGTCAGGGTTGAGCCGATATGCCGACGGCTGATGACGGTGCCAGGTGTGGGGCCGCTGACCGCGCTCACCTTCCGGGCGACGGTCGATCTGCCCGAGCGCTTCCGACGATCCCGCGACGTCGGCGCTCATCTCGGGCTCACGCCCCGTCGCTACCAGTCTGGCGAAACGGATGTCCAAGGCCGCATCAGCCGATGTGGCGACGAACTCGCCCGTACCGCGTTGTACGAGGCGGCGCATACTCTGCTGACGCGCTGCCAGAAATGGTCGACGCTAAAGGCGTGGGGTATGCGCCTTGCCCAGCGGCGCGGCATGGCTAAAGCCCGCGTCGCCGTGGCTCGCAAGCTTGCCGTCATCTTGCACCGTATGTGGAGCGATGAGGCCGAGTTCCGCTGGGGTAAGTCACCGACGTTCACAGCAGCATGAGGAGACACAAACCAGTTCCCGCCTGAAGAGACGGGTAGCGGTCGTTCCCATGGGGACGATGGGCGGAATGACCTCGTTGAGAGTCCGGATTCTCGGCTTTGCCGAAGGTCGCGAAACAGCTTGAGGCATCCCGCTCTCCTGACCCCATTATGCGGCAGCCCAGCGCTGACCGCGGAGAGAAGCGAGTGATCCATGGGAACGGTCACGAATACGAGGAAACAGCTTGACCCAAAACGCCCCAATCAGAGAAGACTCTCAGCATTGGGAGCCTGAGCATTGCAAATTCTGGTGGTAGAGGACGATCCCGATCTGCGCCTGTTCATCGAAAATGGCCTGCGCCGCGCCGGGCATGCGGTGCACGGCGTGACGAGCGCCGAACAGGCGGCAACTGATGTCGGGAAACAGGCTTTCGACGCCGTGATTCTCGACCGGATGCTGCCGGGCATGACTGGGCTGGATCTGGTGCGGCAGTGGCGCAGACGGGGTGAGCGGGTGCCGGTGCTGCTGCTGACCGCGCTCGACGGCATCGATGACCGGGTGGAGGGTCTGGAGGCGGGAGCGGACGATCATGTCGGCAAGCCTTTCGCCATGAACGAACTGCTGGCGCGGCTTCAGGCCATCACGCGCCGCGCCCATGTGCCCGATCCCGGTTCCCGGATCGAGGAGGGGGAACTCGTCCTTGACCTGATGCGGCGGGATTTGCGCTACAAGGGACGGCTTGTGGCGCTCCAGCCGCGCGAGATGCGGCTGCTGGAGGAACTGATGCGCCATTCCGGCGAACCGGTGACCCGCGCCATGCTGCTGGAACGGGTCTGGGGCTTCACCTTCAATCCGCAGACCAGCATCGTTGAAACCCATATCAGCCGGTTGCGCTCGAAACTCAGCGACAGCGGCGTGCCCGCCAGCATCGAATCCGTGCGCGGTGTCGGCTACAGGCTGGCCATGCATGGCTAAGGTGCTGCGCAGCGCGGCCTATCGCATCGCGCTGGTTTATGCGCTGGGCTTTGCGCTGGCGACGGCGTTGCTGGGCGTCGCGGTGATCCTTTTCGCCCATGCCGCCTTCATGCGTCAACTGGAAGCGCAGATCGTCGAGGATAGCGGCGCCCTGATCGCTGAATATCGGCTCGAGGGGCATGATGGACTAACCTTTGCCATTGGCGAGCGAGAGGCAGGTAATAGCGCCAATGAACCCCTATATGCGGTGTTCGCGCGGGACGGCCGGCGCATAGCGGGCGGCCTGCATGCCCGCCGTCCGCCAGTGGGTTGGAGCAACCTTGATTTTCAGGACGTTCTGGAGGGGCCGGATGTCGCCCGCGCTTGGTCCGTCGATCTGGATGATGGCTCTCGCCTGATCGTAGGCGCGGATCGTTCGGTGGTCGAGCGTGTCGACCAGACGTTAGGCGGCATTTTTCTGGTGGCGTTCGCCATCGTGCTGCTGCTCAGCCTGACCGGCGCGCTCCTGCTTGGCGCCTATCTCCGCCGTCGCCTGGCTGCCATCAGTGGTGCGGCCGACCGGATCATGGCGGGCGATATTAACCGCCGCGTGCCTGAAAGCGGGACCGGCGACGAATTTGACGCGCTGGCCCATTCGCTCAACCGGATGCTGGACCGGATCACGGTCCTGCTTGAAAATCTGCGTCAATTGTCGGGGGACATCGCGCATGACCTGCGCACGCCACTGGCCCGGCTGCGCAGTCATCTGGAAGAGAGCCTGGAAGGCGGGGAGGATCCGGATCGCCTGCGGGAAAGGCTGGCTTCCGCGCTGGATCAGACGGACAAGCTACTTGCCCTGTTCGCGGCCATTTTACGTATCAGCGAAATCGAGGGTGGACGGCGCAAGGCGAGTTTTCGGACCGTTGATCTGGCGGAAATCGCCCGCGACATGGCAGACAGCTATATCCCCGCCGTTGAAGAAGGCGGTCGCACCTTGACCGCAAATTTGGCTGCTATCGCAACGGTGCAAGGTGATCGGGAATTGCTCTCGCAGGCGATCGTGAACCTGCTCGACAACGCGCAGGTACACACGCAGCCCGGTACGGCCATACATCTGCTTCTCGAAAACCGTGACGGCAAGGTGCGTGTTGCGGTCTGTGACAATGGACCGGGCGTGCCCGGCGACGCGCATGAAGCCATTTTCCGCCGTTTCGTGCGCATGGACCGCGGCAGAACCACGGCTGGCCATGGCCTGGGCCTTAATTTGGTCGCGGCGATCGTCGCAATGCATGATGGGCAATTGGAAATCGGTGACAATGCACCGGGACTGACGATAGGGTTCATTCTGCCGCAAACCGTGCCTGCATAGTCGATGCTGGACGGGAAGTCTGCGACATGATGGAATAGTGTCCCGAGCAAAGGGCGATCGATGCCGCGCTATTGAGTGCGCGCATCCCAGTAGCGGTTCGATCACTGGGACCAGTCGATCAAAGCTTTATTCTCTTATCAAGGATGGCTCTCTGAGAACCTCGAATGAGGGGCAGGCGACGCTGATTCTCGTGGAGGATTTACGGACCCTTCTCACCGCGTCCAGGCGTTGAGGGGATATTCGCTCAGGCGAACTTTGCAATTTGGCTATCGGCCCCGAGCACGGCGCCTGCCATCTCCGCGCTGAACCTCGGCATATCGTGAAAACGAATAAGCTGCACAGAGCAGCAAATCGTCCTGTTCCGTTCTACAGGATCCCGATCCGTTTATTGATAATCTACCAAAATTACGGAGCTAAGTCCTTGATTTTATTGGTGACCCCTACGGGAATCGAACCCGTGTTTCAGCCGTGAGAGGGCCGCGTCCTAACCGCTAGACGAAGGGGCCACTGGTCGCATTGGGCGACGGGCAGGGGGCCGCCTTTAAGAGGGCGGGTACGAGCCGTCAAGCGAAACCCGTGCACTTTCCTGCGGCACATAAAAAACCACCCCATGCGATTCGCATGGGGTGGCCAAGGTTCAGGGAGGAGACGCCTCCTAAGGGGGAGGCGCCCATACGACACACCCGAAAGGGGGGCAGGTGCGCCGTATGTTCGGTAAATAGAGAAAGCTGCGCGGAGTTTCAAGTGGCATCGCGCAACCTTTTTTCTTAAATATTTGTCATAAATGCTTAATTTCAATTAAGATTCAGCGGGTTGGGGCGCTGAGGGCACAGCGATCGGACCCTTGCCCTGCGTCACCTGCGCCTCGAACAGTTCACGCATTAGTTGGAGCGAGAAGAGATGGGCGTAGATCAGCGGCAGCATTCCGTTCTGGCTGATCTTTCGTAGCTGGTCGCCCCGCATGTCGCGCAGCTTTTCCTCATTCACCATGCGGAAGCCGCGATAGACGAAGGGCTGATCATTGCCCGGCACCTGGATGGCGACTTCGCCGTCCATCAGCAGGTCCAGATCCTTCAGATCCTTCATGAACTGGCCGGTGCGGGCGGCGGCCTGTTCGAAATCCTCGCAGAATTTGAGGACGCCCTGGGTCAGTTCGCTGGGCTTGCCGTCCTCGAACAGCGGCTGGCCATCTTCGAACGCGCCGATCGCGTCGCTGGTCGGATCGAAGCAGAGCGACAGTTCGTCGCTGTCGGGGCGCAGCTTTGCCAGCATCCAGGGATAGCGACGGACATAGGCCGGGACATAGGCCGGGCCGCGCAGCTTGCCTTCATCGTCGAGGAAGGTGTTGACGCCCTCGTTAAGACCCATCAGCGCCAGCGGGACCGGCTCGTCGCCGGCGGAGAAGATGATCGGCACGAAGCGCTGGGCAGCGACGAATTCGTCGACGGTCAGCGGGATCGCGTGCTGCTTGGTGAGGAAGGGCGCCGAATCGACGGAGCGGCTGCGATAGGCGGCATGATCGACGCTGCTCAGCGGAATAAGGTCGTTGTAGAAGACGGGAAGGCCGTTCGCGGGCGCGCTTGCCATGATGTGCTAGTCCATTTCTAACAAAAAAGCGGCGCATTTTCCCTTGCGCCGCGGGCCTGATACTGGGCCGAGGGAGATAAAGCCCTCGAGCGCGGGAGGCAATCGCTTTGTCGACGCCCGGTGCTTCAGGCGGGCCTGCCTTCAGCCTTCTTCCGGGCGGGGGATGAGCTTGTCCGGATTCATGATGCCCTGAGGATCGAAGGCGGTCTTGATCGCGCGCAGGGCATGCAGCCGCGCGGGGCTGGCAAGGCGACCCAGTTCGGCGCGCTTCATCTGGCCGATGCCATGTTCGGCGGAGATCGATCCGCCCGCCGCGACCACCGCGTCGTGGACGAAGGCGTTGATCGTTTGTCCCTCCGCCGCGATCCAGGCCGGGCCGTCGCTCGTCCCCTTGGGTGCGCGGACGTGGAAATGGACGTTGCCGTCGCCCAGATGGCCAAAAGATGAGGCGGTGGTGCCGGGGAAGGTTCTTTCCGCCGCTGCCGCCGCGTCGACCATGAAGGCGGGCATGCGGGCGACCGGGACGCTAATGTCATATTGCAGCGCCGGTCCCTGGGCGCGTTCGGATTCGGAAAGCGATTCGCGGATGCGCCAGAAGGCTTCGGCCTGCGCTTCGTTGGCGGCGATGGCGGCGTCGACGGCGATGCCTTGCTCCAGCGCTTCGGCCAGCGCGCTTTCGAGCCGTTCGGCGGGGCCGGGTTCGCGCAGGTCGCCATGGTCGACTTCGATCAGCACATGCCAGGGCGTGCGCGTCTCGATCGGGCAGCGGGTGCCGGGAATATGCGAGAGGACATGGCCTAGGCCATCATCCGCGATCACCTCGAAACCCTCGACGCTGTCACCGAGACGCGCTTCGCAGAGGCGGAGCAGGGCGAGCGCGTCTGTGGGCGAGGGGACTCCGACCCAGCCGACCGCGCGGGCGGCGATGGCCGGAACCAGGCGCAGCGAGGCGGCAGTGATGACGCCCAGCGTGCCTTCGGCGCCGATCAGCAATTGCTTGATATCATAGCCGCGATTGTCCTTCTTGAGGGCGTCCAGCCCATGGAAGATGCTGCCATCGGGCAAGACGGCCTCGATCCCTTCGACCAGCGCGCGCATCGTGCCATGGCGTAGCACCTGCGTGCCGCCCGCGTTGGTGGAGATGAGGCCGCCGATCGTGGCGGAACCCTTGGCGCCCAGACTCAAGGGGAAGCGGCGGTCCACGGCGGTTGCGGCATCGTGGAGGTTGGAGAGGATCAAGCCCGCTTCGCACACGGCCAGATTATCGTCAGGCGACAGGCTGCGGATGCGGTTCATGCGGCGGAGCGACAGGATCAGCGCGGAACCGTCCGCAGGCGGCGTGGCGCCGCCGACCATGGAGGTGTTGCCGCCCTGCGGCACCAGCGGTATGCCAAGGTCCGCGGCCAGTTTGACGGCGGCGGCGACCTGCTCGGTCGTATCCGGCTGAAGGATCGCCATGGCCGCGCCATGATAGCGCCCGCGCCAGTCGCTGACCCAGGGGGCGATGTCGTCCGCATCGGTCACGACGCGCTTTTCCCCCAACAGGGCGGTGAAGCGGGCGATAACATCTTGTCCTATCATGGGACTGTCCTATGCCTTGGAATTCATCGACGGTTCAACCTTTGGTCCATAGCGTCTGCGTCCCAAAAGGGGTTCGACTTGTTTCATTCCGTCCTGCTGCTGTTGACCGTGCCAGCCGCCGAGCCCGTGCAGTGGGCGCAGTTGACGATCGAGCAGCGCATCATCATTCGCGTGCCGATGGCGAAAAAGGGCCGTGCCCCGGCGCGCCCGGTGCCCGACGCGCGCAATGACTGGAAGGAGAAGAAGGGGCCGCGTTGCATCGCCCTGCGCTCGATTCGGTCGGCAAGCATCCTGATGGACAATGCCATAGATTTGTTGCTGGCGGATAATCACCGCTATCGCGCCAGGCTGGAACGCGGGTGCAACAGCATGGGCTTTTATTCCGGCTTCTATGTCGAGCCCGATGAGGATGGGTCGCTCTGTTCGGGGCGGGACGAGTTGCAGGCGCGTAGCGGCGTCAGTTGCGGGATCGACAGTTTTCGGCGGCTGGAACAGGCCGAACCTGACGAATAAGGGCATCATTTTCGCGATTTTCTTGACAAGAGAGCGATATTTCCGCAAGGCGCGCGCGATTTCCTCTGCGTGTTTTCGCGCGGTGGATAGCCTCCTGTCCCGGACATTTGAATGACTTTTGCCGATCTCGGCCTTTCCGACGAATTATTGAAGGCCGTAAGCGAGGCCGGATATGACACGCCCACGCCGATCCAGGCGCAGGCGATCCCGCCCGTTCTGATGATGAAGGACATTATCGGCATCGCCCAGACGGGGACTGGCAAGACCGCCAGCTTCGTGTTGCCGATGATCGACATATTGGCGCATGGCCGCGCCCGCGCGCTGATGCCGCGATCGTTGATCCTGGAACCGACGCGCGAACTCGCCGCCCAGGTGGCAGAGAATTTCGAGAAATACGGGAAGTATCACAAGCTCAACATGGCGCTGCTGATCGGCGGCGTGCAGATGGGCGATCAGCTCAAAGCCTTGGAAAAGGGCGTGGACGTGCTGATCGCGACGCCAGGGCGCCTGATGGACCTGTTCCAGCGCGGCAAGATCCTGCTCAACGGTTGCAGCATGCTGGTGATCGACGAAGCGGACCGCATGCTCGACATGGGCTTCATCCCGGACATCGAGGAAATCTGCACCAAGCTGCCCGCCCAGCGGCAGACTTTGCTGTTTTCCGCGACCATGCCGGCGCCGATCAAGAAGCTGGCGGATCGGTTCCTGAGCAATCCCAAGTCGATTGAGGTGGCGCGGCCCGCGACGGCCTCGATCAACATCACCCAGCGGCTGGTGAAGGTCGATTCGCGCAAGAAGCGGGAAGCGCTGCGGGCGATGCTGGAAGCGGAGGATGTGCTGAGCGCGGTGATCTTCTGCAACCGCAAGACGACGGTGCGGGATCTTAACAAGAGCCTCCAGCGCCATGGCTTCAAGTCGGGCGAGATTCACGGCGATATTGACCAGTCGGCGCGCATCGCGGAGCTGGAACGGTTCCGGGCGGGGACGGTGAATATCCTCGTGGCGTCGGACGTGGCGGCGCGTGGGCTGGACATCAAGGGCGTGAGCCATGTGTTCAACTTCGATGCGCCCTGGCATCCGGACGATTATGTCCACCGCATCGGCCGTACCGGCCGGGCAGGGGCGAAGGGGGTCGCCTATACCTTCGTGACGGCGGACGATGCCGAGGCGATCGACAATATCCAGAAGCTGATCAAGCAGAAGATCGAGATGATCGATGCGCCGGCGGCTGCGGCTCCGGCTGAACGCAGCGCCGATGAACCGCGCAAGGCGGACAGGGATCGGCGGAAGGATCGCAAGTCCGACAAGCGCCGTGACGACCATCGCTCTGAAGAGCCTCGTGTGGCGCGCCCCGAAGGCAATGGCGCCCGTCCGCGTCGGCCCGAGCCGGTGGATAACGGTCCGGACGAGGGCTGGAACGGGCCGGTTCCGGAGTTTTTGTCGGTCGGCTTTGGAATTTAGAGCGCGCTGCGTTAAACTGGATGCAGGGCGTGCTCTCTAGTTCTTTGATTTACGCGATTTATTAACCGTCGATCGATTGACTGCGCCGAACTGCGTTTCCGACCGCTTGGAGCCGAAGGCCAGCGCAGCTAAATCGCTCTGGCGTCAGGGCGTCGCGGCGTTGGCCGCTGGCGTCGCCGCCGCGCTACCCTCCGGCGTCTGGGCCTTGGGGGCGAAGATGTGCAGGCTGTCCAGCGTCTTTTCCGCCATCGTCTGATATTGCTCGCTCAGCATTTCGGGATAGACGAAGCTGGCGGTGACGATGGTGCCGTCCGGCTGTTTCATCAGGCGCAGCGCGACATTATTGCCTTCGCCGTCATTGGCGGTGCCGCGATATTCATTGTTGCCGATATAATCGCCGCTGACCCCTTCGGAACCCTCGTTCACAGTTTCGACGATCTGTTGCAGCGTCTGGTCCCCATCCTTCTTCTGCCAGAAGATGCGGACATCTGCGCCTGCGCCGGGATCCTGATAGACCACGCCGTCGGCATTGCTGGAGGCGGCGTTCTTTTCCCAGCCCTCAGGGAAGGTGATGGAAAAGCCGCGCTCGACATTGACGTAATTGCGGGAGGCCGGGGTGTCGGCCTTGGCACTGGCCATCGCCTTGGCCGCGGCCGCGTTGGCGGCGGCGGCAAGCTCCTCCTGGCTCGGCAGATCCTCGACAGGTTCGGCGCGGCCGCAGGCGACCAGCAGCAGGAGGGGCAGGGCGACGGCAAGGGCGGTTCTTTTCATCGCTCTCCCAAAGCATAGCCGCCGCAACATTTCAACTTTGCAGCCGATCGTTGAGCGATGGGGCGACGGCGGGAAGAGGCTGTTCGCCCTACTTCCGTCACGCGATCATGCGGCGCTGTCGATCCCCAGCTCCGCCAGCTTGCGGTAGAGGGTCGAGCGGCCGATGCCCAGCCGACGGGCCACTTCGGTCATCCGCCCGCGATAATGGCCGATGGCCAGGCGGATGACGTCCGCCTCGATCTCGGCCAATTGGCGGACATGGCCGTCGCCTTCGAACAGGGTGATGCCGGCGGCCTCCCGATGCGGCTGGGGCACGGCGCGCAGTCGGCCATGGTGCGTGTCGCCATGGGCGCGGCTGCGGATATGGGCGGCGATCTGCGGGAAATCCTGCGGTGTCAGGGCATCGCCCTCGCACAGCACGGCTGCGCGGAACAGGGCGTTCTGAAGCTGGCGCACATTGCCCGGCCAGTCATGCTGCATCAGCAGCGCTAGCGCATCGTCGGTCAGGCCCAGGCCGCGCAGCCCCGGCTGGGTCGCGATGCGGGAGAGCAGATGGCGGCAAAGCGCCGGCACATCGCCCAACCGCTCCCGCAGCGGGGGAATGGTGAGCTGCACCACATTGAGGCGGTAATAAAGATCCTCGCGGAAGCGGCCCGCCTCGATCTCATCATGCAGCCGCTTGTTGGTGGCGGCGATGACGCGGACGTCGACATGGATCGGGCGGCGCGCGCCGATCGGCTGCACCTCGCCATCCTGCAGCACGCGCAGCAGCTTCACCTGCGCGTCGAGCGGCATTTCGCTGACTTCATCCAGGAAGATGGTGCCCATGTCGGCTGCGGCGAACTTGCCGATCTGCCGCTCGAAGGCGCCGGTGAAGGCACCGCGCTCATGGCCAAACAGGTCCGATTCGACCAGATTGGCGGGAATGGCGCCGCAATTCACGGTGATCATCGCCTGTTTGTGACGGGGGGAGGCGGCATGGATCGCGCGAGCGATCACATCTTTGCCGACGCCGCTCTCGCCTTCGATCAGCACTGGTACGCGGGCGCGGGCTGCCTTGGCCGCTATGGCGAGCGCGGCGCGGAATTGGGGCGCGGCGCCGACCACGTCCTCGAAGGAAAGGGCAGCGGGGATTTTTTCGGTGAGCGGACGCAGCTCGCCCTTGCCATGATCGCCGTTCAGCGTGGCGTTGAGGGCCGCGAGCAGCCTTTCGGGCGCGATCGGCTTGGCCAGATAGTCCGTGGCGCCCGCCCGCATCGCTTCCACCGCGACGGCGACATTATTGTGTGCGGTCAGGACCAGGATGGGCAGCGCCGGGCGGCGGGCGCGCAACTCGCGGATCAGGCCGGTCGGTTCATAGCT
Source organism: Sphingobium sp. TKS (assembly GCF_001563265.1). Taxonomy (NCBI): domain Bacteria; kingdom Pseudomonadati; phylum Pseudomonadota; class Alphaproteobacteria; order Sphingomonadales; family Sphingobiaceae; genus Sphingobium; species Sphingobium sp. TKS. The sequence goes on from NZ_CP005083.1 coordinate 1,818,441, forward strand.
CGGACTCCACTGGTCGAGCAGCACGGCGTCGAGCCGCATGCCGTCCTGCGTGCCCAGCATCGCGATCGCGGTATCGCCGTCATTGGCGAAGATGGTGCGCCATCCAGCGCGCGCGGCCAAAGCCGAAACCAGCCTGCGCTGCGCCGGCTCGTCATCGATCAACATCAGCATCGGAACGCCGTCGCGCACCATCTTACCCCTCATATGCGAACTGGCGTCCAAAGGTAGAGGGGAGGGGTAAAGACCGGCTTAACCGAAAAGATTTTCTTGTTCGCTCACGACTTGAGGGGGGGAGGGCTTGACGATAAGAGGATGCCGACGAAACAGGCCGGAGCATTTTCAACCTGACCCTTCGCGGTCAACGGCTCGGAAAATGCGGCTCCGGAAACAGAGAGGGACAGTGCATGGCTTCGGACGGGAATTTGAACAGCGCAACCCAGACTTATGAAGGGTTCGTGTCCCTTATGAAATGGGGAACGATCGCCAGTGCCGTGGTCGCCGCTTTGGTCGTGGTGCTGATCGCCAGCTAAGGCGGGCGACGGCAGGGGGATGTCCATGAAAATAGCGATTGTCAGGGAGCTTGCCGAGGGTGAGCGCCGCGTTTCCGGCACGCCGGAAACGGTCAAGAAGTTCAAGGCGCTCGGCGCCGATGTCGCGGTGGAGGCGGGCGCTGGCCTGACAGCCTCCATATCCGACGCTGATTATGCCGCCATGGGAGCGACCGTGGCGGACCGCGCCGCGACCGTGGCGGGTGCCGACATCATATTGGGCGTGCAGGGGCCGGACCCGGTCAGCATTGCGGGGGCCAAATCCGGCGCCTGGATCGTCGCAGGTCTCAATCCCTTCGTGGAACGGGCGCGGGTCGATGCCTATGCCGCTGCGGGATTCGAAGCGCTGGCGATGGAGTTCATGCCGCGCATAACCCGCGCGCAGTCGATGGATATCCTGTCGTCCCAGTCCAATCTTTCCGGCTACAAGGCCGTACTGGACGCCGCCGCCGAATATGGCCGGTCCTTCCCGATGATGATGACCGCGGCGGGCACGGTGTCCCCGGCCAAGGCCTTCATCATGGGGGTTGGCGTCGCGGGCTTGCAGGCGATCGCGACCGCCAAGCGCCTGGGCGCGCAGGTTTCCGCGACCGACGTGCGTTCCGCCACCAAGGAACAGATCGAGAGCCTGGGCGCCAAGGCGATCTTCGTGGAAAGCGTTGCGGGCATAGAGGGCGAGGGCAAGGGCGGCTATGCCACCGAAATGTCGGAGGAGTATCAGAAGGCGCAAGCCGATCTGGTGTCCGGCCATATCGCCAAGCAGGATATCGTGATCACTACGGCGTTGATTCCCGGCAGGGCCGCGCCGCGCCTGATCACCGACGCGCAGATCGCGTCGATGAAGCCGGGCAGCGTGATCGTCGACCTCGCCGTCGAGCAGGGCGGCAATGTCGAGGGCGCGGTGCTGGGCGAAGTGGTCGAGCGGCATGGCGTCAAGATCGTCGGGCACAAGAATGTGCCTTCGCGCCTTGCGGCGGATGCGTCCGCTTTGTTTGCGCGCAACCTCTATAATTTCCTCTCCGCATTCTGGAACAAGGATCAGAATGCGCCGGTGCTGGATGAGGAAATCGGCAACGCCATCCGCGTGACGCAGGGCGGCAAGGTCGTCAGCGAACGACTGCTCTGACACCGGGCGGCCTTGTCCTGCGTGACAGGGCTTGACCGCAGGCGACTTCATGCAATGAGGAGGAACAGATGACCCTGTTCCTCCTCATTTCCTTTTTGGCCGCCTGTGGCTTTGGAATGGTCGTCGGATGGCGGGCCCGGCCGGATGACGGCTGGGCGCTGGCGGCCATCCTTCAGATGCTGTCATCCGCCATCTTGATCGGCGCCCTGATCGTCTCGGCGGAGGCGGGGAGCGCGGCGGCGCGGACGCTGGGGCTGCTCGGCATAGTCATGGGCAGCGCAGGGCTATGCGGCGGTTTCGTGGCGGCGAGGCGGCTCGACACGCCGCCACGTCCGTGATGGAGAGTATGAATCCGACGATCCTGACCGGCTGGTCGATTGCGGCGTTGCTGTTCGCGGCGGCCCTACTGGCTCCGTTTGGAACCGGGCTGCGGCGTGGTGCCAGTTCGCTTGTGGCGGCGATGACGGTGGCCGGTGCGGTGACGCTCTACAGCCATGATGTCATGGCCCTGCCGCAAATCTGCGCGGCGCTGATTACCGGAGGCGCAGTTGGGTTGGGGTTGGGACGCGGCTTGCCGCGATCAGCGCTTCCGGCGCTACTGAGCGGGCTGGTTGGGCAGGCCGGTCTTGCGGCGGTTTTTATCGGAGCGGCAGCATGGCGCAATCCCCATGCTTTCGGCCTGCTGGACGATGTGACGGACCGGCTGCGCATCGACGGCGCCGTCGCGATCGGGACGGCCGTTGCCTGGGGAGCGATGGCCTGCGGGGGGGCAGTAACGATCCTGTGGCGCGGGTCGGTGCAGCAGGCGGGATATCCTCTTGTCGCGAGCGTTATGCTGCTGGCGACGGGCGGGTGTGTCGCGGTCTTTGTCGCGAATCCTCAGATCGGTTGGCTCCTGGCGTGCGTTGGAGTCGCGCTGCTTGCGGGCCGAGGGTTGACGAAATGGGGCATGGGCCCGGGCACGGAGCCTGCCCTGGCGTTGGTCGGTGGCTTCGCCGGCTGGGCCGTGGCGGCGTCCGCTTTCCTGATGGAAAATATGGCGATGGCCGTTGCCGGTGGGCTGGCGGGCGCAGCGGGAAGCCTGTTCGGCGCGCGCCTTTGCGGCGGGGCGGGCAGGAAGGGGCTTGCCGATGGGGGACGCCGCCCCTAACGATTTGAGGGGAGAGACAGGCCTGTCCGGCTTCGTCGGCGCATTGGGGTAAGCGGATTCATGAAGAAGCTCGGTCTGATAGGCGGTCTTAGCTGGACGTCGACGGCGCGCTATTATCAGATCATCAACCAGGCCGTATATCGCGCCCGGGGCGGCCAGCACAGCGCGCCGCTGCTGATCGAAAGCCTGGATTTCGCGGATATAGGCCGCTCCACCACCGAGGAGGAATGGGCCCATGCGGCGGACGTGCTGACCGCTTCGGCGCGGCGGCTGGAGCAGGGCGGCGCAGCGGCGCTGCTGATCTGCGCCAACTCCATGCACCGTGTTTATGACGAGGTGCAGGCTGGCGTCGACATTCCGATCATCAACATTGCCGAGGCGGTCGGGCGCAAGATGCAGGCGGACGGCATCGAAAAAGCCGCGCTGATCGGCACGCGCAACGTGATGACCGAGAAATTCTACCGCCAGCGGCTCGTCGCGCATGGCATTTCATTGTTGCCGCCCGATATGGAACTGGCCGAGCGGATCGACCGGATCGTCTATGACGAGTTGACCATCGGCAAGGTCAGCCGCGAGTCCGAGCGCTATATGAAGTCCGAACTGACCGACATCGCCAAGGAACATGTGCAGGCCGCGATCCTAGCCTGCACGGAACTGGAGATGATTGTCGACGTGAAGGCGAATGTGCTGCCGATCTATGACGGCACCAGCATCCATGCCCGCGCCGGGGTGGATGTGATTTTGGGGGAATAGCGCATCGCTTTGTCCGCGATCCATCCGATTTGCTTCTCCAAGCCCAGTTCAGGAACATCCTAGCCGATCCAGTAAGGCACGATCTGGCGGTTATCGGGATCGACATGGATAGGACGGTCGGCCGGCGGGAAGGCGCGTTGGTCGCAACTTTGGCGCGGGCAGAGGCGGCAGGTGATGCCGATCGGCGTCGCGGCGCCCTCCACCTCCAGTTGCAGGCCGTCGGCATAGACGAAATTCGCCGCGTGGGCGATTTCGCAGCCCAGCACCACCGCGAAGCGGCGCGGGGTGCGGCTGTAGCTGCCTGATGGTTTCACCAGCCCCTTCGCCATGGAGACATAGCGCACGCCATCGGGGGTCTCGCCAAGCTGGATGTTGATCCGGTCGGGGACGGCGACCGCTTCATGGACGTTCCACAAGGGGCAGGCGCCACCGAAGCGCGCGAATTGCAGGCGCGTGGCGCTGTGGCGCTTGGTGATGTTGCCCGCCATGTCGACGCGGCAGAAGAAAAAGGGAATGCCGCGCAGGCCGGGCCGCTGGAGGGTCGAAAGACGATGGCAGGCCTGTTCAAAGCTGACGCCGAAGCGGCGGGCGAGGCGGTCGATGTCGTGGCGAACATCGCGAGCGGCTTCGCGGAATGGAGCGTAGGGCATCAGCAACGCGCCCGCCGCATAATTGCCGAGGCCGATGGCGAGCAGGCGGTCGGCGCCCATGACGGGCAGCGCCGCCTTGCTCACCACGTCAGCGATGACCGCCTGCCCCTCCAGCATCATGAGCTGGTGGGCGAGCATGAACTTGCGGCTTTCTGTGGGCAGGGCGGCGTTGACGAATAGGCGCCGCTCGCTGCTGGTATAGGAGCGGAGCGCGGAGTCCGGGGTCTCCGCGATCAGCGTCTCGATCCCGTGGCGGCGGGCCAGCGCTTCGACCAGCATGCCTTCGTCCAGGGTCTGGCCGGCGGTGAAGCTGGCGGCCATGTCTTCCGCCAGGCAGTCGAGAGCGTGGACATAATTGCCCGCCTCATGGAACCAGTCGCGCGCCGCTTCCCAGGGGAGGCGGGCCTGGACCGCATGATCGTTGGCGATCGCCTCCTCGATCATGTTGATGCGTTCATTGGCGCGCATATGGGCGTTGTAGAGATCGACATAGCGCGCCGCGAATTCCGGAAATTGCAGGTGCAGCTTCTCGATCCGCTCCGGTTCCAGCGCGGCGCCGGGCAGTTCGGGATGGGCGAGGGCGTAGGTGAAGGCGCCAAGAAGCTGCTCCTCCTCCCGGCTGTCGAAGCTGGCCCAGTCGGTGGGGAAGGCGCTGGCGAGTGCGGCCTTCACCTTGGCGGTCAGGGGGCGATCGTCATTTTCCATCTGGCTGAGATAAGAGACGGATATGCCCAGCGCCTGGGCCATGGTCGCCTGGTCCATGCGGTGGTCCAGGCGGAGTTGGCGCAGGCGCGGACCTGCGAAGATTCGATTGCCACGAGCCATGATTCGTCCATAATTTGCAAAGTCGCAATTTGCAAATTAGCAAAATTGCATTTGCGAAAATGCGAAAAGATTGGAAGGGGCGGGCGAAGATGTCCGCGACAAGCCGGAGAGAAGCCTTATATGTCGAAGCTCGCCATCATCGAACAGCTCGAAGCCAAGCGCGATGCCGCGCGCCTGGGCGGCGGCCAGCGCCGCATCGACGCTCAGCATGCCAAGGGCAAGCTTACGGCCCGCGAGCGGCTGGAAGTGCTGCTGGACGAGGACAGCTTCGAGGAGCTGGACATGTATGTCGAACATAATTGCATCGACTTCGGCATGGATGAGCAGCACATTCCGGGCGACGGCGTCGTCACCGGATCGGGCACGATCAACGGCCGGCTGGTCTATGTCTTCAGCCAGGACTTCACCGTCTATGGCGGCGCGGTGTCGGAACGGCACGCGATGAAGATCTGCAAGATCATGGACATCGCCATGAAGGTCGGCGCGCCGGTGATCGGCCTGAATGACTCGGGCGGCGCGCGCATTCAGGAGGGCGTGGCTTCGCTGGGCGGCTATGCGGAGATTTTCCAGCGCAATGTGCTGGCGTCGGGCGTGGTGCCGCAGATCAGCGTCATCATGGGGCCGTGTGCGGGCGGCGCGGTTTACTCGCCCGCCATGACCGACTTCATCTTCATGGTGAAGGATTCGAGCTTCATGTTCGTGACCGGGCCGGACGTGGTGAAGACCGTTACCAACGAGGTCGTGACCCAGGAGGAACTGGGCGGGGCGGTGACGCACACCACCAAGTCGGGCGTGGCCGACGTGGCGTTCGAGAATGACATCGAAGCGCTGCTGGCGGTGCGCGATTTCATGGACTTCCTGCCCGCTTCCAACAAGGAGCCGGTGCCGGAGCGTCCGAGCGCCGATCCGTGGGACCGGATCGAGGACAGCCTGGATACGCTGATCCCGGCCAATGCCAACCAGCCCTATGATATGCATGAGCTGATCCGCAAGGTGGTGGACGAGGGCGACTTTTTCGAAGTGCAGCCGGCCCATGCGGGGAACATCCTCTGCGGTTTCGGGCGGGTCGAAGGCAAGACCGTCGGGATCATCGCCAACCAGCCGATGGTGCTGGCGGGCGTGCTGGACATCAATTCGTCCAAGAAGGCCGGGCGGTTCGTGCGCTTTTGCGATGCGTTCGAAATTCCGATCGTCACCTTCGTCGACGTGCCGGGCTTCCTGCCGGGGACGGCGCAGGAACATTCGGGCATCATCAAGCATGGCGCCAAGCTGCTATTCGCCTATGCTGAGGCGACCGTGCCGAAGATCACCGTCATCACCCGCAAGGCCTATGGCGGCGCCTATGACGTTATGGCGTCCAAGCATCTGCGCGGCGACCTCAACTATGCGTGGCCGACTGCCGAGATCGCGGTGATGGGCGCCAAGGGCGCGGTGGAGATCATCTTCCGCGGCAAGACGCCCGAGGAGATCGCGGAAAAGACCAAGGAATATGAAGACCGCTTCGCCAACCCGTTCGTGGCGGCGAGCAAGGGCTTCATCGACGAGGTGATCCAGCCGCATTCGACGCGGAAGAGAATTGCCCTTGGCCTGCGCAAGCTGCGCAACAAGAGCCTCGAAAATCCGTGGAAGAAGCACGACAATATTCCGCTCTAAGGAGAAGGCAGCCATGAAACTCGGCCGTCTCAATCATATCGGCGTCGCGACGCCTTCACTGGAAGCCAGCATCGCTTATTATCGCGACGTCATGGGCGCGACGATCACGCACGAGCCTTTCGACCTGCCCGCGCAGGGCGTGAAGGTCTGCTTCGTCGACACGCCGGGCGAGAATGGCACCAACGGTACGCAGATCGAACTGATCGAGCCCTTGGGCGAGAACTCGCCCATTCATGGCTTCATCGCCAAGAACCCGGCGGGCGGGCAGCATCATATGTGCTATGAAGTGCCTGACATTATCCAAGCCAAGGCCTGGTTCGAAGGGCTGGGCAAGAAGGTGCTCGGCGAACCGCGCATCGGCGCGCATGGCACGCTGATCTTCTTCGTCCACCCCAAGGATATGAACGGGGTGCTGACCGAAATCATGGAAACGCCGAAAGAGGGCGCGCATTGATATGACCGAGAAGCCGACGCTGGATCAATGGGCCACCGCCGCCGCCAAGGAGGTGAAGGGCAAGGACCTGAACTGGGATACTCCCGAGGGGATCACGGTGAAGCCGCTTTACACGGCGCAGGATGTGACCGTCGATCCGGGCCTTCCCGGCTTCGCGCCGTTCACGCGCGGCGTGCGCGCTTCCATGTATGCGGGGCGTCCCTGGACCGTCCGCCAATATGCGGGCTTCTCGACCGCCGAGGAATCCAACGCCTTCTATCGCCGCAACCTTGCGGCCGGTCAGAAGGGTCTCAGCGTCGCCTTCGACCTTGCCACCCATCGCGGCTATGACAGCGACCATCCCCGCGTCGTCGGGGATGTCGGCAAGGCGGGCGTCGCCATCGATACCATCGAGGACATGAAGATCCTGTTCGACGGCATTCCGCTCGACCAGATGTCCGTCTCCATGACCATGAACGGCGCGGTGATCCCGATCCTGGCCTTCTTCATCGTCGCGGGCGAGGAGCAAGGGGTCGAGCGCAAGCTGCTGGACGGGACCATTCAGAACGACATTCTGAAGGAGTTCATGGTCCGCAACACCTATATCTACCCGCCCGAACCCTCGATGCGGATCATCTCGGACATTTTCGGCTATACCAGCCGCGAGATGCCCAAGTTCAACAGCATCTCCATCTCCGGCTATCATATGCAGGAAGCCGGGGCGACGCAGGTGCAGGAGCTGGCCTTCACCATCGCGGATGGCGCGGAATATGTGCGCTATGGCGTGGCGAGCGGCCTCGATATCGACAAGTTCGCGGGTCGTTTGAGCTTCTTCTTCGCCATCGGCATGAACTTCTTCATGGAGATCGCCAAGCTGCGCGCCGCGCGCGTGCTGTGGCATCGGGTGATGACGAAGCTGGGCGCGCAGGACGAGCGCTCCAAGATGCTGCGCACCCATTGCCAGACATCGGGCGTGTCGCTGACCGAGCAGGATCCCTATAACAATGTCATGCGCACCACCATCGAGGCGATGGCGGCGATGCTGGGCGGCACGCAGTCGCTGCATACCAACGCGCTGGACGAAGCCATCGCTCTGCCGACCGACTTCTCGGCCCGCATCGCGCGCAACACGCAGATCGTCATCCAGGAAGAGACCGGCATGTGCAATGTCGTCGATCCGCTGGGCGGCAGCTATTATATCGAGGCGCTGACCCAGCAACTGGTCGACGCCGCGCAGGAGATCATCGACCGCGTCGAGGCCGAAGGCGGCATGGCGAAGGCGGTCGCGGCCGGCTGGCCCAAGGCGATGATCGAAACCGCCGCCGCAGCGCGTCAGGCACGCGTCGACCGGGGCGAGGACGTCATCGTCGGCGTCAACAAATATCGGCTTGCCAATGAAGACCTGCTGGAGACGCTGGAGGTCGATAACACCAAGGTACGCGAGGCCCAGATCGCCCGCATCAACCGGGTCAAGGCGGAGCGTAACGAGGAAGCGTGTCAGGCCGCGCTGGAAGCGCTGCGCCAAGCCGCGGCCGGTCCGCAGTCGATCGAAAACAACCTCCTCGCCCATGCCGTCGAGGCAGCGCGCGCCCGCGCCACGCTGGGCGAAATCAGCGCCGCCATGGAGGACAGCTTCAACCGCTACGGCACGCAGCCGACGCCGGTGAAGGGCGTCTATGGCAAGCCTTATGCGCAGGACAGCCGCTGGAAACAGGTTCTTGACGGGGTGCAGGCCGTCGAGCGGCGCCTCGGTCGCAAGCCGAAGATCCTCATCGCCAAGATGGGGCAGGACGGTCATGACCGGGGCGCCAACGTGATCGCGTCGGCTTTTGGGGACATGGGTTTCGACATCGTGTCGGGTCCGCTGTTCCAGACGCCGGAGGAAACGGTGGTGCTGGCGTTGGAGAGCGGCGTGGACGTGGTAGGCGCTTCGTCGCTTGCCGCAGGACATAAGACGCTCATTCCCGACCTCATCAAGCAGCTTCGGGAAAAGGGCCGCAACGACATCAAGGTGATTGCGGGCGGTGTCATCCCGCCGCAGGATTATGACTATCTCCGTGACGCGGGCGTTCAGGGGATTTATGGACCGGGCTCCAACGTCGTGGAATGCGCCGCCGATGTGCTGCGCCTCCTCGGCCACAACATGCCCCCGGCGGGGCTAGAGGAAGCCGCATAATGACCACCACTGCTCGCACTGACTGGACCCGCGACGAGATCGCCGCGCTGTTCGACCTGCCCTTCAACGACCTGATGTTCGAGGCGCAGTTGATCCATCGTGCGAACTTCCCGCGCAATGAAGTGCAGCTTTCGACCCTGCTGTCGATCAAGACGGGCGGCTGCCCGGAAGATTGCGGCTATTGCAGCCAGTCGACCGAGGCGGAAAGCGGCCTCAAAGCCACCAAGCTGATGGACGTGCAGGCCGTGCTTCAGGCGGCGGCGCAGGCCAAGGATCATGGTTCGGGCCGTTTCTGCATGGGCGCGGCGTGGCGCAATCCCAAGGAACGGGACATGCCCAAGCTCATCGAAATGGTGAAGGGCGTTCGCCAGATGGGCATGGAAACCTGCATGACGCTGGGCATGCTGTCGTCGGATCAGGCGAAGCAACTCGCGGATGCAGGGCTGGATTATTACAACCACAATATCGACACCTCGCCGGAAAATTACGCCAACGTCATCACCACCCGGACCTTTGAGGACCGGATCGAGACGCTGGAAAATGTCCGCGACGCCGGTATCAATGTATGCTGCGGCGGGATCGTTGGCATGGGTGAGACGCGCTCGGATCGCATCGGCTTCCTCCATGCGCTCGCCACCATGCCGCATCCCGAAAGCGTGCCGATCAACGCGCTGGTGCCGGTGGCCGGGACCGTGCTGGGCGACATGCTCAAGGACACGCCGCTTGGCCGTATCGACGAGGTGGAGTTCGTCCGCACTGTCGCGGTCGCGCGGATCGTCATGCCGCGCTCGATGGTGCGGCTCTCCGCCGGACGCGAGAGCATGAGCGAAGCCTGTCAGGCGCTCTGTTTCATGGCGGGCGCGAACAGCATCTTCACCGGCGACAAGCTGCTGACGGCGGCCAATGCCGGGGATGACAAGGACGCCGCTCTGCTCGGCAAGCTGGGCCTGACGCCGATGATGGCGCAGCCGCACGGGCATCTGGAAGCGGCTGAATAATTCAACACACATGCCGGTGGCTGCCTGCTCTCTTCAGGAAGGCGGACATCGGCAACTCAGCCCAAATGGGCCGAGAGGAATAGGACTGGGGCAAGGATAGATAATGGCAATCACCAAGATCCTGATCGCGAACCGTGGCGAAATTGCATGCCGCGTCATCCGCACCGCGCGGAAGATGGGCATCAAGACCGTGGCGGTCTATTCGGACGCCGACTCCCGCGCGCCGCATGTGCTGATGGCGGACGAAGCCGTCCATATCGGCCCGTCGCCCGCCGCCCAATCCTATCTGATTGCCGAAAAGATCATCCAGGCCTGCAAGGATACCGGCGCCGATGCCGTGCATCCGGGCTACGGCTTCCTGTCGGAGCGTGAGAGCTTCCGCAAGGCGCTGGACGCTGAGGGCATCATCTTCGTCGGCCCTCCCGCCAACGCCATCGCCGCGATGGGCGACAAGATCGAGTCGAAGAAGCTCGCCAAGGCAGCCGGCGTCAATGTCGTCCCCGGCTTTGTCGGCGTGATCGAGGACACCGAACATGCCGTCCGCATCTCCAACGAGATCGGCTATCCGGTGATGATGAAGGCGTCGGCCGGCGGCGGCGGCAAGGGCATGCGCCTTGCCTATTCCGAGCAGGACGTCCGCGAAGGCTTCGAGGCGACCAAGCGCGAGGGTCTCAACAGCTTCGGCGATGATCGCGTGTTCATCGAGAAGTTCATCGAAAGCCCGCGCCATATCGAAATCCAGATATTGGGCGATCAGCACGGCAACATCGTTTACTTGAACGAGCGCGAATGCTCGATCCAGCGTCGCCATCAGAAGGTGGTCGAGGAAGCGCCGTCGCCCTTCGTCAGCCCTGAAATGCGCAAGAAGATGGGTGAGCAGTGCGTCGCCCTGTCACGCGCGGTGGGCTATTTCAGCGCGGGTACGGTCGAACTGATCGTGTCGGGTGCGGACAAGACCGGCGACGGCTTCTACTTCCTGGAAATGAACACCCGTTTGCAGGTCGAGCATCCGGTCACCGAAGAGATCACCGGCCTCGATCTGGTCGAGCAGATGATCCGCGTCGCCAATGGCGAGGAACTGTCCTTCCGTCAGGAGGATGTGAAGATCAACGGCTGGTCGATCGAGAATCGCGTCTATGCCGAAGACCCCTATCGCGGCTTCCTGCCCTCGACGGGTCGTCTGATCCGCTACAATCCGCCTGAGTCCGGAGCCGATGAAACCGGAGCCAAGGTGCGCGTCGATGACGGCGTGGTCGAGGGCGGCGAGGTCAGCATGTTCTACGACCCGATGATCGCCAAGCTGATCACCTGGGCACCGACGCGTCTGGAAGCGATCGACAAGCAGATCGTGGCGCTCGACCAGTTCGAGATCGAGGGGCCGGGCCACAATATCGATTTCGTCTCTGCGCTGATGCAGCATGAGCGCTTCCGCTCGGGCAACATCACCACTGGTTTCATTGCAGAGGAATATCCCGAGGGCTTCATCGGCGCCCCGGCTTCCGAAACGCTGTTGAAGCGGCTGTCGGCCATTGGCGCCTTTGCCGCCATGGCGCAGGCGGATCGCGCCCGCCGGATCGAGGGGCAATTGGGCAAGCGCCTTGCTCCGCCGACCGACTGGCAGGTGAAGATCGGGGACGCGATCCATGACGTCGTGATCAACGGCGACGATGTCACCGTGGACGGCGAGGCGATCGAGTTGGCGCTGGAATATACCCCCGGCGACCGGCTGATCGAGGCGGAGTTCGGTGAGGAGCGACTGGCGGTGAAGATCGCTCCGGTACGCTCTGGCTTCGTGCTGACGGCTCATGGCGCGAGCCATAAGCTGCGCGTCCTGCCTGCCCATGCGGCGGTGCATGCGAAGCATATGATCGAGAAGATCCCGCCGGATTTGTCACGCTTCCTGATCTGCCCGATGCCAGGCCTGCTGGTCGCGTTGAACGTCAAGGAAGGCGACAAGGTCGAGATCGGCCAGCCGCTTGCGGTGATCGAGGCGATGAAGATGGAGAATATCCTGCGCGCGCAGAAGGCGGGCACGGTGAAGAGCGTCTCCGCCGCGCAGGGCGAAAGCCTGCCGGTCGACGCGATCATCCTGGAACTGGAATAATCCGGCCATCTTGTTTTGGGTGAGGTCGAAGAGGTGGCGTCGCAGCCTCTCTCGACTTTGCCTGATGGTCGGCATTAGCATGCCGGCATGCACCTGAACCACGATCCTGCGGCAGCGGCCGCTGACATCATCGGCTTCGACGATTTTCTGAACGTCGATATCCGGGTCGGCACGATCCTCTCGGCCGAGCCTTATCCGGAAGCGCGGAAGCCCGCCTATAAGTTGTTGATCGATTTCGGGCCGGGGATCGGACGGAAAAAGTCGAGCGCGCAGATCACCGAACATTATGCGTTGGAGGATTTGCCCGGACGGCAGGTTGCCGCTGTCGTCAACTTTCCGCCGCGCCAGATCGGCAAATTCCTGTCCGAAGTGCTGACGCTCGGCTTTGCGGACGAGGCAGGGGCGGTGGTGCTGTTTGCGCCTGATCGGATGGTGCCGGACGGGTCGCGGTTGTTTTGAGGGGATGGCGGAAATGATGTCCGCAACCCACCCTTTCAGGTCAAGCGAGACGCGATCTCTAAATCAACCCCTTGGCGCGCAGGCTGCTATGTCCCTGCGATCCGATGATGATATGGTCATGCACCGCGATGTTCAGCCTTTTGCCTGCCTCGGCGATCTGACGGGTAATCTCTATATCCTGGCGGCTGGGTTCCGGTGAACCGCTGGGATGATTATGCACCAGGATCAACGCCGCTGAACCGAGGTCGATAGCGCGTCGGATAACCTCCCGAGTATAGATCGCCGCCTGGTCGATCGATCCGTCACCCATATGTTCGTCGCGAATCAGCATGTTGCGGCTGTTGAGATGCAGCACCCGCACCCGTTCCACCGTCAGAAAGGCCATGTCGGCGCGCAGATAGTCCAGCAACGCCTGCCAACTCGCCAGCACCGGCTTTTCCGCCACCTCATTCCGCAGCGTCCGCAGCATCGTCGCCTGGACGATCTTGATCGCGGCTATGCTGGTGTCACCCATGCCGGGGACGCGGGCGATCGCCTGCCAATCTGCCGTCATAAGGCTTCCGATCCCGCCAAATTCCCGCAGCAGCGCCTTGGCCAGCGGCTTGGTATCGCGGCGCGGTATGGCGAGCGCGAGCAGATATTCGATCAACTCATGGTCGTGCAGCGCCTCGCCGCCGCTGTCCGCCAGCTTCTGGCGCAGCCTCGCGCGATGCCCTGCGCCGTCATGGGCGGTCTTCAAATCCTTTTCCGGCAATATCTTATCCGTCCCCCGTTCGCGGAGCGCGACGCTATTCATTGCGCATTTATCGAGCAAGGATATTTAGGGGTGATCGGACGTTGTGCAGGCGTTACGGACTTAACAGCGCGTTTGAAAGCCGGGGTTGGCCATAGGCATGGATGATGAAGACGGCGAAAAGGAGATTCGCCGGGGCTGGCTCCGCTGGCTTGGAGTGGGGACGGGATCGCTCGTGCTGGTCCTGGCCGCGCTATGGACGCAGCGCGCGCCCATAACCGAAAATTTCATCAGCCGCGAACTCAACAGGCGCGGGGTGGAAGGCAGCTATGACCTGACGAATATCGGCCTGCGCACCCAGCGTATCGAGAATATCGTGCTGGGCAATCCCGCCCGTCCCGATCTGACTGCGCGCTGGGTGGAGGTCGACATTGCCTTCACCGGGCTGACGCCGCAGGTGGCGGCGGTACGGGCCGGGGGCGTCCGGATGCGCGGTTCGCTGCGCAATGGCGCCCTGAACCTGGGAGAGATCGACAAGTTCCGTGATCCCCGGTCCACAGCGCCGTTCAGCCTGCCGGACATCGTGCTCGGGTTGAAGGATGCGCGGCTGCGGCTGGATACCGACGCGGGGCCTGTCGGCATGCAGATCGACGGCCAGGGGAATTTGCGGTCGGGTTTTCGCGGCAGGCTGGCGGCGGCGATGCCGAATGCCGGAAGCAAGAGTTGCGGCCTGGCCGATATGCGGGCGATGCTGGATGTCGCGATGCGGGATGGACGTCCTCACCTCTCCGGGCCGGTGCGCGGTCAGGCGCTGGCCTGCCGCGATGCAGGCACGGCCATGGCGAAACCGGCGGCGGATGTGGATGTCTGGCTGGGCAAGGCGCTGGACCGCTGGAGTGGCCATGTCGATCTGGCGGGTGAGGCGCTCAAATCCAACGGCATGGTCCTGGCGCAGCCTTCGGGCCGGATCGATTTCGACGGGACGGCCGCGGTGACGGCGGGAAGGGCGCGAATCAAGGCGGCCGCGCTGTCGGCGGCGGGCGCCCTGGCCGGGCCCGCCGATCTCCAGGGCGCCTGGCATGTCGGCAAGGATGGGGCGGCTCTGCAAGGGCGTCTGTCGGCCCGGCAATTGCGTCTGGCCGGGAGAGATCCCCTGGCCGGGGCGCGCGAATCGACAGCAGGGACGCCGGTAGAGCCGCTTGCGGCGCGGCTGGCCGATGCCGTGCGGCGGGCGGGTGAGGATAATGTCCTGCAAACTACCCTGGCCTTCGCTCAGCGCGGGAAGGGCGGCAGTCTGGTCCTGACCGACACCCGCTTTTTGGCACGCAGCGGTGCGCGGGCGACGATTCCGGGTGACGGACGCGTAACGATCGGCTGGCCGGGCAAGGGTGGCATGGCGATCGACTGGGCGCTTGACGGCGCGGTCACGACGGAAGGCGGCGGACTGCCCAAGGCGGCGTTGCGGCTGGGGCGGCGGCCGGGCGGCGGTTTTGGTGGGCAATTGTTCCTCGAACCCTATGCGGCGGGTGAAGCCAAATTGTCGCTCGAGCCAGTGCACTTCGTCGCCGGACCAAGGGGGGACACGCGATTCTCCACCACGGTGCGGCTCGACGGGCCGCTTCCGGGTGGACGGCTGCGGGGACTGGTGGCGCCGGTCGAGGGGCGATGGAGCGCCGATGGCTCGTTGGCGGTCAATCCGCATTGCGTGCCGGTCTCCCTGATTGATGCGCGCTATGGCAGTTTCTCGCTCGGGCGAGCCCGGCAGACCCTATGCCCGATCGGTCAAGGGCCGCTATTCGCTGCCGGACCTTCCGGCGTGCGGGGTGGCGCGGAAATCCGCAATCTGGCTCTGGCGGGCAAGAGCGGCGACAGTCCGATGCGCCTTACCGCCGACCGGGCGCGGATCGCCATCGGGCGGGAAGGTTTTGCGATCGCCAACGCCGATCTGTCTATCGGATCAGGGGAAGCGCCGGTTCGGCTGACCGCCGCGACGCTGGAAGGCAAGGTCGCGGGCAAGGGCTTTGGCGGCACTCTGACGGGCGTGGGTGGCAGGATCGGCGCTGTGCCGCTGATCGTCGAAAATGGCGCCGGTCAATGGAGCTTCGCAGCCGGAGCGCTCAAGCTGGCGGCAGGGCTGACGGTCCGCGACGCGCAGTCCCCGGGGCGGTTCGAGCCGCTGAAAGTGCCCGATTTCGCGCTGACGCTGAAGGATGGGCGGATCGCGGCGACAGGCTCGTTGCGGGCGCCGCGCAATGATGGCCTGGTCGCCCGGGCCGTGATTTCGCATGATCTGGGCAGCGGGAAGGGCAAGGCCGATCTGGCCGTGCCTGGCTTGTCCTTTGGTCCGGCCTTGCAGCCGGAGGATGTGACCCGGTTGGCGCTCGGCGTGGTGGCCAATGTGACGGCGATGGTCAGCGGAGAGGGGCATATCCGCTGGGACGGCACACATGTGACCAGCGACGGCCGGTTCCGCACCGATAACGCCAATTTGGCTGCCGCCTTCGGTCCTGTCGAGGGATTGTCCGGAGAATTGCACTTCACCGATCTGCTCGGCCTGGTCAGCGCGCCGGGGCAGGAGATGCGAATCAGGGTCGTCAATCCGGGTGTGGAGGTGCGCGATGGCGTAGTGCGCTATCGGCTGGAGGCCGGGCAGAAGGTGCGGATCGAAGGCGGCGGCTGGCCCTTTTCAGGCGGGCAACTGGTGCTTTTGCCGACCACCATGGATTTCAGCGCGGATGTCGACCGTTATCTGACTTTCCGGGTCATCGGACTGGATGCGGGAGCCTTCATCCAGGCGATGGACCTCAAGAATATCTCCGCGACAGGCACGTTCGACGGCATCATGCCTCTGATCTTCAACGCGCAGGGCGGGCGCGTGGCGGGCGGTGTATTGACCGCCCGTCAGCAGGGCATGCCGCCCCTGATGATGCCCGAGGGAGTCTTGCCCGTGATTCCCTGCGATCCCACGCGCCAGTCGGGGACATTGTCCTATGTCGGGCCGGTGTCGAACGAGCAACTGGGCGCAATGGGGCGGCTGGCCTTCGATGCGCTCAAGAATCTCCAATATAAATGCCTCACCATATTGATGGACGGTGCGCTGGACGGCGAGATGGTGACGAATGTCGTCTTCAATGGCGTCAATCGCGGACAGATCGGTGGAGCGCCCGCAGGTCTGGCGCGCAATTTCACGGGCTTGCCCTTCATCTTCAACGTGCGGATCGCGGCGCCCTTCCGCGGGCTGCTGGGGACGGCGCAGTCCTTCATCGACCCATCAACGCTCATACAAAACAGCATTGGCGACCAGATGCAGGAGAAGATGCGCCTGAAAATGGGTGAGGGCGGGGTTGCAGTTCAGCCTGCCGAAAGCGAAACTATGCGAAACGGGGAGCAGAAATGAAGAAGCGAACGATCATGACGGCGGGTTTCGCCGGTTTGGCTCTGGGGGGCTGCATCCAGGTGAAGGCCCCGGACAAGCCGATCGAAATCAACCTCAATGTGAAGATACAGCAGGAAGTCGTCGTCCGCCTGCAGCGCGATGCGCAGGATTTGATCCAGAATAACCCGGAGTTGTTCCCGCAATGACACGCAAGTTTTTGATGATCGCCGCCTCTGCCGCGGTCGCGCTGGCGACCGGGCTGGTCATGACCTCTCCGGCGCGCGCGCAGTCGGGCGTCGTCGCTGCCGCCATGGCGTCGGGCGCGGTGGGCGAACAGGCCGACGGCTATCTCGGCATTGCCGGTTCGGTGAGCGACGCGGTGCGTTCGGAAGTCGAATCGATCAATATCAAGCGCCGGGCCGTTTATACGGACCTGGCAGGCAAGCGTGGCGTGACGGTGCAGGATGTCGCCGCCGCGACTGGATGCCAGACGCTCAGCAGCCGGGTGAAGCAGGGTCAGGTCTACCGCATCGGCGCCGGTGCGTGGCAGACCAAGGGGGCCGGGCCGATCGCATTGCCCTCCTATTGCGCGACGGCTGGCTGATTTCCGCCGCGCTAGTGGACTTTTGACCCAGCTTCGTCTGGACGGGAAATTCTCCTGCCCATCGACGGTTGACACTCCCGAAAGCCCTTTCTAAACGGGCCGCGCCTTGACGGGTGCAGCCGCAAGCGCCATGCCGCCTGACGTTGGGTTTGAAAGCCTTAACGGAAAGGATGGTCGATGGCGGCGGATGTACCGGGGCAGGACCCGGCGGGGGAAGATGCGCGGATCACTTCTTTGGAGGAGCGGATCGCGCAGGCCGAACACGCCGAAAAGGTCAGACAGGGGACACAGGTGCAACAGGCGGACGATGGGTCGCGCCTGGGCAACAGGGTTCTCGCGGAGCTGATCGGCGGTCTTGCTGGCGGTGCTGTGGTTGGTGGGACTCTGGACTACTTTCTGCGGACATCCCCATGGCTCCTGTTGGCATTCCTCGGTCTTGGGATCGTGGCGGCGTTCAGGAACATCATCAGATTGACGACGACGAAGCGTCCCGACCAATAGGGACGCTTTTGTCTTAGTCCGAATGCAATGACGTTACAGGGGTCCAGCGTGGCACAATCCGGCAAAATCGATCCGATGCACCAGTTTGCGATCGAACCGCTGTTCGGTACGGATCATCTGTCGTTGGGCGGCTTCAACATCGCCTTCACCAACAGCGCGCTCTATATGGTGGCCGCCGCCGTGGTGTTGTGGATCTTCGTCGTCGGCGGGATGAAGCGGGAACTGGTCCCCGGCCGTTGGCAGATGGCGGTCGAATATATGACCGGCTTCATCAAGAGCCTGCTGATCGCCAATGTGGGTGAGGGCGGCAAGAAGTACATTCCTTACGTCTTCTCGCTGTTCATGTTCATCCTGTTGGCGAACCTGCTCGGCCTGCTGCCGCTGGGCTTGGTCGGCCTGCACCCCTTCACCTTCACCAGCCATTTCACCGCGACCGGCGTGCTCGCGATCATGAGCTTCTCGATCGTGCTGGGGGTTGGCTTCTGGAAGCATGGGCTCCACTTCTTCTCGCTGTTCGTGCCGCACGGCACGCCCCTGCCGATGATCCCGGTCATTTTCCCGATCGAGCTGATCTCGTTCATGGTGCGTCCGTTCAGCCTTGGTCTGCGACTGTTCGTTGCAATGACCGCCGGTCACGTCCTGCTCAAGGTGCTGGCGGGCTTCGTCATCAACGCATCGAACGCGGGCGTCGGCTATGGCCTCACGGTCGGCAGCGCCAGCTTCATCCTTATGATCGGCATCAGCGCCCTGGAAGTGCTGGTGGCGGTGATCCAGGCCTATGTGTTCGCGCTGTTGACCTCGGTCTACATCAACGATGCCGAAAACCTGCACTAAGAATTTCCGTTAGTTCCTCAACGTTTGACTAGAGTTTAGAAAAGGGAGTTTACGACATGGACGCAGAAGCCGCAAAGCTGCTCGGTGCTGGCCTAGCCGCCATCGGTGCGGGCATCGCCGCCCTCGGTGTGGGCAACGTCTTCAGCTCGTTCCTCGAAGGCGCGCTGCGCAACCCCGGCGCCGCCGACGGTCAGCAGGGCCGCCTGTTCATCGGTTTCGCCGCGGCGGAACTTCTGGGTCTGCTGGCGTTCGTTATCGCCATGATCCTGGTGTTCGTGGCCTAAAAAGCCGCTTTTGGTCGGGCAGGGAGCGCCTTCATGGCCTCCATGCCCGTCCTTTGATTGACCGCGCCCTGATCGGACGGACCGAAAAATGCCTCAAATCGCGCAAATTGCCGAAACCTACTCATCGCAGATCTTCTGGCTGCTGTTGACCTTCGGCTTCGTTTTCTTCGTCATCGGCCTGGGCATGGTGCCCAAGGTTCAGGCGACGGCTGATGCGCGTGACGCGAAGATCACCGGCGATCTGGATGCCGCCAAGGCGGCTTTCGCCCGTGCCGATGAAGCGGAGGCGGACTATCGGGTCCGTGACGCCGAAAGCCGTGGAGCCGTTCAGGCCATGCTGGCGAAGGCGAAGGCGGAAGCGGCCAAGGCCTCCGAAGTCAAGCTTGCAGCCGCGGATGCGGAAATCGCAGGCCAGATCGGCGCGGCCGAAGCCCGCATCAAGGCTGCGTCCAACGCGGCCATGGCAGAGATTGAAACCGTTGCCGCTGATGCAGCGCGCGACATGGTGGCTCGCATTTCCGGCGTGGACGCGTCGGACGAGGCAGCCCGCAACGCAGTAAAGGCGGCACTGGCCCATGGCTGAGGCAGCAGCACAGCATAGTGAGGCGGAAGCCCCGCATATGAATCAGGCAATCCATTCGGAAGGTATGGAGCCGGTCGGCACCGTCGCCCATGAAGGCGTGGCGCCGCACACCGACCCAAAGGCGGTCGGCATGGACGCCACGGCCTGGGTCAGCCTGGCGATGGCGGTCTTCATCGGCATTTTGCTGCTCAAGAAGGTGCCCGGCCTGATCGGCGGCGCGCTGGACGGCCGCATCGCGCAGATCAAGACGCAATTGGAGGAAGCCTCCAAGCTGCGGACCGAAGCCGAAGCGCTCAAGGCGGAATATGAAGCCAAGCTGACTGCGGCGGCCGGCGAAGCCGATGCCATGCGCAAGTCGGCCGAGCATGAAGCGGCTACGCTGCTGGAAGATGCGAAGGCCAATGCCGCCGCTCTGGTCGTGCGTCGTCAGAAGATGGCGGAAGACAAGATCGGCGCGGCCGAACGCGCGGCGATAGCCGATATCCGGTCCAAGGCAGTGACCGCTGCGACGAATGCAGCAGGGGCGCTGATCGCGCAGGGGCATGATGCCAAGGCCGACAAGATATTGGTCGACGACGCGATCAAGGGGCTCGGGCCTAGCGTTTGAAACCCGTTTGATGGTTAGGAAAAAAGGGCCGGTGCGGATTGTCGCACCGGCCCTTTCTGTTTGAGCCATCGGCGCCAGAGCAGTCTATGGCTAGGATTGGCCATTTCCGGACATTTTCGAAGTTCGTCATCCCCGCCTTCGCGGGAATGACGAAACAGGAAGCGTCCCCTATCCGCCCGAACAGCCGTATTTTGTCAGACTGATCGGCGGGCGCCATTGCGATCCCTGCCGGGACCGCTATCTCTGCCGCATGTCCGGTCCTCAATCTCCCGATCGTTTTCACGAAGACAAAGCCACCTCTACCGTCACCGGCAGCCAGCCCGATATCGATGCGGGCGTAGAGGCGATCCGCAACACGTTGAAGACTCTGCCGACGCGTCCCGGCGTCTATCGGATGCAGGATGCGCGCGGCGACGTGCTTTATGTCGGCAAGGCGCGGGCGCTGCGAAACCGGGTCACCAACTATACCCAGGTGGATCGCTTGCCAAAGCGGCTCCAGCGCATGGTGGCGCAAACGCGCTCCATGACGATCGTCACCACCAATAGCGAGGCTGAGGCGCTGTTGCTGGAAGCGCAGCTCATCAAGCGTTTCCGCCCACCCTATAACGTCCTGCTGCGCGACGACAAAAGCTTTCCCTTCATCCTGCTGCGCGAGGATCATGAATTCCCCCGTGTGCAGAAACATCGCGGGGCGCGCAAATATAAGGGCCGCTATTACGGCCCCTTCGCCAGCGCCGGATCGGTCACGCGGACCATCAACGCCCTGCAAAAGCTGTTCCTGCTCCGAAGCTGCACCGACAGCTTCTTCGCCAACCGCTCGCGTCCCTGCCTGCTCTATCAGATCCGCCGCTGCTCCGCGCCCTGCGTCGGACGGATCGACGACGCCCATTATGCTGAGTTGGTCCAGGACGCGCAGGACTTTCTGGGCGGCAAATCGACCGCGGTGCAGAAGAAGCTGGGCGAGGCCATGCAGGCGGCTTCCGACGCGATGGATTTCGAACAGGCGGCGGTGCTGCGCGACCGGCTGAAGGCGCTGACCTTCATCCAAGGCAGCCAGGCGATCAACGCCGAGGGGCTGGGCGATGCAGACATATTCGCGCTGGCGACCAAGGGCGGGTCGATGTGCATCCAGGCCTTCTTCATTCGCGGCGGGCAGAATTGGGGCCATCGCAGCTTCTTCCCTGTCCACACCGCCGAGGTGGCGGAGGATGAGGTGCTCAGCAGCTTCATGGCGCAATTCTACGAAGAGGTGCCGCCGCCCAAGCTGATCCTGTCCGATCGCGCGCCCGCCGAATGCGAACTGATGGCGCAGGCGCTGACCGAACGCATCGGTTCCAAGGTGCGGATCGAGGTGCCGCAGCGCGGCGACCGCACCCGCCTGATCAAGCAGGCGCAGCGCAATGCGGTGGAGGCGCTCGACCGGCGGCTGGCGGAAACCACGACGCAGGCCAAGGTGCTGGAGGAGATGGTCGAGGCCTTCGGGCTGGATGGCGTGCCCGACCGGATCGAGATCTACGACAACAGCCATATCCAGGGCGCCCATGCCCTGGGCGCGATGGTCGTCGCCGGGCCAGAAGGCTTCCGCAAGAACGCCTATCGCAAGTTCAACATGCAGAATCCCGAAACCTCCAACGACGATTTCGCGATGATGCGCGAGATGTTCGAGCGCCGCTTTGGCCGGGCGGCCCGCGAAGATCC
The DNA here is from genome assembly GCF_001563265.1 of Sphingobium sp. TKS. NCBI lineage: Bacteria > Pseudomonadati > Pseudomonadota > Alphaproteobacteria > Sphingomonadales > Sphingobiaceae > Sphingobium > Sphingobium sp. TKS. Next base: position 1,840,536 of record NZ_CP005083.1, read on the forward strand.
GGATCGCGACAGCGGCGAATGGCCCGATCTGGTGTTGATCGACGGCGGCAAGGGGCAATTGTCCGCCGCCCGCGCGATCCTGGAGGATATGGGCATAGAGGATGTCTGCATGATCGGCATCGCCAAGGGGCCGCATCATGGCCGCGAGGGGCGGGAGGTCTTTCACATGCCGGATGGTCGGGAGATATCATTCCCGCTCAACCATCCCGTCCTTTTCTACCTCCAGCGCCTGCGCGACGAGGCGCACCGCTTCGCCATCGGCGCGCACCGGCAAAAGCGCAGCAAGGCGATCACCGTCAGTTCGCTCGACGAAGTGCCCGGCATCGGCCCTTCCCGCAAGAAGGCGCTGCTGATGCATTTCGGAACCGCCAAGGCCGTGAAAAGCGCGGCGCTGGAAGATTTGTTGAAGGCGCCCGGCGTATCCAAGGCGGTGGCGCAACAGGTCTACGACTATTTTCACGGCTGACCTCACGACCGGGGCCGGTGCTGCCCCTGTGACCGTCAGGATCCGCATGTCCGATTATCTTTGCGATGAGCGGATCGCCATTTGACCGCCGCATGATTTCCTTTCCATAAGATGCAGCCTGCAAAGGCATAAAGCCTCAGGGTCGGATAGGGGATGTGCTTCACGCGATGAATGGGCGGAGCGAACTCGCGATGCGCTTGAGCTGGTGGGATATGCGCGCCCTGTCGGCGCTCCGCCCCTGGCAGACGCTGGATTTCACTCGCCTGTTGCTGGCCGTCATCTATGCCTTCGTCAGCTTCGCCTTCTCCAGCGTTCGCCATTGGGCGGAGGTGGCTGAGCATGTGCTGGTTCTTCTCATGCTGTTGCTGGCGCTTTCGGCGGTGTTCCTGTCGTCACGCTCCTGGGTGACGGACATGCGGATTCGCAGGCCGGTGGTATTGCTGGATACGCTGCTGTTCCTCGCTCTGCTGATGGTGACGAACCCTTCCAACAGCCCTTATTTCTCCGGCGGTTTCTTCGTCGCGATGGAAGTAGCTTTGATCGTGCGGCGGCGATTTCATCTGCTGGTCGCCCTGTTGGGGGGCGCCATAGTGGTCGGCGCCACATGGATCGACGAGATTGCCTCTCTGCCGGCAGAGCCTGAAGTGGAGCGGTTGGTGCTTCGGGCCTGCTATCTGGCGGTGGCGATCCTGGTGACGGGCGCGCTGCTCGGGCCGCGGCGGGAAACATTGCTGGAATTCGAGAAGGGCAAGCGGTTGCTGGAGGGCGAATTGCCGACCGGCAAGAGCGATCATGGCTCTTTCATGCTTCAGGCGCTGAGGTTCGCGACCGGAGGGGATGCCGTCGCGGTGTTGTTTCGCATGGCCAGCCATGAACCCCTGCGCTTCGCCAGCAGCGCGGCGCGGGAGATGCCGTCCATCGGTTTGGGCAATCTGTTGACGGCGGGCACTGGCTGGCACGACCGGTCGAGGGGTGCGTCCATTTCGCTGTCGGCCGACGGGATTCCCATGCTGGGCACGCTGTCGGCGGGCGGGCAGGCGTGGACCGCGTTGCTGGATACGAAGAGGGTGCTGACCGTGCGGGTGACGATCGGCACCTTCGAAGCGGTGGGCGCGGCTTGCCTGGGCGATCCCTTCCATGAGGATCGGGCCGCCATCGCGCAGCGGGTCTTCGAAAGCGCTTGCGAGGAGCTGACGGTCCGCAACAGCCTGGACTTTGCCCATGTCATCGCCGGCGCGCGCGAGCGGGAGCGGTTGCAGCGGGAATTGCATGACAGCGTCCTGCAGGCCTTGGCCAGCATCCGTTTCCAGATCGCGCCGCTGTTGGGCGGTCGGCGGGTCGAGCCGCGCGCCGTGATCGAGAATGTCGACCGCATCGCGAAAGACCAGATCGCCACGATCCGCTGGATTATCAACCCCGAAGCCGATGAGGAGGATTTCGCCTATCTGCCCGAAACGCTGGCGATGGTCGTGCGGTCGCTGGGCGAGCAATGGGGTATAGGCTGCCACCTGAAGGTGGAGGACGGCAATTGCGCTACCAGTGCGATGATCGGCCGGGAACTAAGCTTCGCCGTGCGGGAGATCGTCGCCAATGCGGTGCGCCACGCGGGGGCGAGCGCGATCGATTTCTTGCTGGAGCCTGATGGCAACCGCATCGCCCTTCAGGTGAGCGATGACGGCGTGCCGAACATGGCGCGGCTGGGATCGAGCGGGGCGGTGCCCTCACGCTCGCTGATGCGGCGTATTCAGGCGCTGGGCGGCGAAGTGTTCCTTCAGAATATCGGCGGACGCACGACGATCCGCATCACCATTCCGCGGAAATGAGCGCAGGCCGGGGTTTCGCTTTTCCAGCCGCCTCCCCATATTTAGGACTGCCGGGCAGAACTTTCCGCGCGGCCGCGCATTTACCGGGCGTTTACCAGGATCGCGGATAGTCGCGACCAGGCTTAGCGTTCGAAGGAGGTCCGGTTTCCATGGTGCGAGTGGTAAAGGACCATCTCTATCGCAAGAGCGTGGCCGTCGTGCTGTCGATGCAGGTCAATCTGGAGCGGATCGTCGCCATCTGGGTATTGGCCGCCGCCTTTGCCTGCGGCCTGCGGCTGGCCTTTCCCGCGACGCCCTATGATGGACCCCCCTGGGCGAGTGGTACGGGGCTGCTGCCCTATCTGCTGGTCGTGGGCGCTCCTGTCGGCTCGTTGCTGCTGGGGTTGAAGCTGTTTCCCGCAGGACGCATTCATGCGCAGCCCGCCTTCCGCCTGGCGCAGGTGGGACGCTGGCGCAAACTCGATTGCCTGAAAGCGCGGGAGATGTCGCAATTCGGCCTCTATGGCGTGATGGCGTCGCTGTTGATCGGGATCGCGGTGAATGTGCCGGTGCGGACGCTGGAGTTTCTCAGCTCCATTCCTGCGCTGGGCAGCTATTCGCCGTCTTGGTTCATCGGCCTTTACGGCGTGATGCTGGCCGATGTGGTGATCCTGTCGAGCCTTTACATGTTTGCCTTCGCCATGGCGCTGCGGCTGGCGCCACTGTTCCCGCGCTTTCTGGTGATGGTGTGGGGGGTGGATTTGCTGGCGCAGCTCAGCATTGCCAAGCTGGTGGCCGGGATGGACAATGTGCCGCACGGCGTGGATGCCGCATTGCTCGACATGCTGACAGGCAATGTAAAGAAGGTGCTGATCAGCGCCGCGATCTGGCTTCCCTATTTGTTGCTGTCGGATCGGGTGAATGTCACCTTCCGTCAACGTGTCAGCGTAAAGTAACGCGAACCGGCGCATTTTCCCAAAACGGGACAGATTTAAACGGCTTTATTTTCCTGATCTTCCCGCGACGAGTCGCGGCTGATTCGCGATGAGTCGTGCGGGTCTTGGCGGTTTTTCATCTCAAGTCGTCGGACCTCCACGCGCCGAATAGCCTACAACGAAGGTATTAGCCGCGCAGGCAATTCTTATCCTTTTTCCCAACTATCCAGTCAAATAGCATTTTCTTTATCTATGAACGGCTTCCATTTTGTATAAGTAAAAAAATGGAATTAGCCATGTAACTCTGGATTTTAGTTGGAATTGAAAAGATCGGATGAAATGAAGATCGTAGTAAAGCTAAAAACAAACTATAATTTTCTAAAGACATATATCCAAAGATATATTTAAAAATGATGTCGTTTACTTAGGGTAACAATTCTGGTTTCCAGAAAAGGTTAACAAAAAATTGCAATAAGCTATTGATAAATATACGCTTTTTTTACCGTGTTGACTTGCATCTGCTTTGGTTCAATTTGATCCCAAGTTCTACGGGAACTGCCAACTGCCTGGCGATCGGAGGATACCGACGCCGGGGTCGCGAGGTGGACAGGCCCCTACCGTGGAGCTGAGCAAGAGCGACTGGGGGTTGCTCCCAGCTACTAGCCCGCCTTATTCACCAAAAGTGTCCTGAAGGGTTGGCGGGAGTGGCGTAAGCCTCTGATCTGAATTAGGAACTGGGTGTCTAAGCCGAACCTGCCGCAGGGCAGAAAATGCCACGGGCCACACCCGCCATGAACGATGATATCGCAAGCTCATTTGGATTCCCAGCAGTCGGCCGCAAGAAAATCACAGCTGCGTTCGACGGTGGCCGGCTTACCTCGGATGGCGGTGTTCTACTGCTTGCACAGGCCGAGCGCGCGATGGGGATTTGCCAGCGCCTGGCGGCTTGTATTGCCGATCCGCGCGATCCAGCGCGGGTGATCCATCGCCTGGATGACATTCTGCGTGCCCGTGTGTTCGCGATTGCGTGCGGCTATGAGGATGCCGATGATCTCGATGCTCTGCGCGACGATCCAGGCTTCCGCCTGGCGCTCGGCAAGCTGCCGGAATCGGGCGCGGGGCTGGCCAGCCAACCGACGATGAGCCGGTGGGAAAATGCACCGACTACGCGCGAACTGGCCAGCATGATGGCCGCGATGATCGACATCTACTGCGCCAGCTATCCCGCCCCTCCGACAGCGGTCACGCTGGATATCGACGACACGTGCGACGTCGTGCATGGCTATCAACAGCTCTCGTTCTGGAACGGGCATCATGGGGAGCGCTGCTTCCTACCGATCCATATCTACGACACCGCGACCGGCAGGCCGGTGGCCATGCTGCTGCGCACAGGCAAGACGCCTTCTGGAAAGGAGGCGGCGGGGCACATCCGACGCCTGGTGCGTCACCTGCGCCGTAATTGGCCCGATACCCACATCACTATCCGCGGCGACGGGCACTATGGTCGACCCGAGGTCATGGCCTACTGCGATGCGGCCCGCGTCGATTACGTGTTCGGCCTGCCCACCAATTCAGCGCTGCGCGCCGATCCCGCCATTGTTGCGGTCGCCGATGCCTGCGCGGTCAAGCGCGCCCAGCGTCAGTGTCCCGTCCTGCGCAACTATGCCGAGACCCGCTATGGGGCAAAGACCTGGAAGTGCCAGCGTCGCGTCGTTGCACGGATCGAGGCCAGCACGCTGGGCATGGACATCCGCTATGTCGTCACCTCGTTGGCAACAGGATCGGCCGAGCACATCTACGACACGCTCTACTGCGCGCGTGGTCAGGCCGAGAACCTGATCAAGCGCCACAAGTCCCAGCTCGCCAGCGACCGAACCTCGTGCCGCTCGGCCAATGCCAATCAGATGCGCCTGATACTGCACACTGCCGCATACTGGCTGCTATGGCGCATCCAGCAGGCGATGCCCAGGACCGCTGCTCTGGCAAGCGCGGAGTTTACCACCTTGCGCCTGCGGCTGCTCAAGGTCGCTGCGCGCGTCGTAGAAAGTGCTAGCCGCATCCGCATTGCCTTCGCTTCCGCCTGTCCGGATGCCGACCTGTTCCGCGCCCTCGTTCTCCGGCTGAAGCCTGCGCCGACGTAGCCCATGCGGCAGCGCCGCAGAACTCCGAGCCCAGCCCTTCAACCCGAAAAGCCCATCAATCCGAATGCGGTGAAACAAACGCCAGCGATGCCGGTCGTCCGCGCAATACAGCCAGCCGCAGCAAATGCCCAGAGCGGGCCCGAAACCGAGCGTCGTGAATAAGAGAGGCTAGGGGTAAAAGTTATGACTTTTGTGAAGAGCTTGTGGGCTGACCAGAGTGGTGCGTCGGCTGCTGAATATGCTTTGATCCTGGCGATCGTCGGCACCGGCATTGCGCTTGCCGCGTGGAACCTGGGTGGGGCGATCAAGAATTCGATGAACACTGCCACCAACTGCATCAAGACGGTTGGCACGAATGTGGCGCCGACCTGCTAAACAATAGCTATAGGGGTAAAAGACATGACTTTTTTCAAGAACCTTTGGGCTGATCAGAGTGGTGCGTCGGCTGCTGAATATGCTTTGATCCTGGCCATTGTCGGCACCGGCATTGCCCTGGCTGCCTGGAACCTGGGCGGCGCGATCAAGAACTCGATGAACGCTGCCACCAACTGCGTTGCGACGGTTGGTACCGGCAACGCGCCTGCAGCGAACTGCTAAATTCATAAAAATGGGAAGGCTGGTTACTTTGCTGGCCTTCCCGTAACCTTCAATTCCGGGGGGGGTTGTCGTGGGGCAGCGCAGATCTCTTATCGTTCTAGGCCTCGCAATATTGCTGGGCCTCGCAGCCGTTTTCATCGCCAACTCCTATTTGACCAGCGCCGAAAAGGCGCCGCAAGCAGATGGCGGTATGGCGAAGGTCGTCGTGGCGACCGTGTCGCTACCCTTCGGATCGGCGGTGACCGCCGAAAAGATACGCGTGGTAGACTGGCCCGCCAATTCGGTGCCGCCGGGCGCTTTTCGCGATCCTATCCAACTGACTTCGCTCGGTAAGGGCCGGGTCGTTCTGCGCCAGATCGAGCCAGGCGAGCCGATCCTGACCTCAAAGCTTTCGGGCGAAGGCGGGCGCGCAACGATGTCCGCCGTGCTCGCTCCTGAAATGCGCGCTGTCGCCGTGCGCGTGAGCGATGTGGCCGCCGCGGGCGGCTTCGTGCTTCCTGGCGATACCGTCGATGTCTTCGTCACGCGCACGCTGACGGACCCCGTCGCTGGCAGCCAGCAGATCACCGACGTCCTGTTGCAAGGAACCCGCGTGATCGCCATCGACCAGAACGCCAACGACACGTCGAAGGATCCGGCCGTCGGCAAGACCGCCACGCTGGAGGTCAATCAGGTCGACGCGCAGAAGCTGGTTCTGGCCCAGCAGGTCGGCCAGCTCACCCTGGTCCTGCGCAACCTTACCGACAAACCCAATCCGGCGGTGCAAACCGTGGGCATCGAGGATCTGCGCGACGGCGCTTATGTCGGCGGCTATGCTGGCCCGCGGGGCCGCGTTGCCGACCTCGCCTATCTGCCGCCGCGTCCCGCGTCCGCCTTCCGTCCGACGCGCCGCGCGGTGCCGAAGAACACGAACGCCCTGCCGTCAACCGCATCGGTCGAAATCGTGCGCGGCATGACCGGCACCAGCTATGAGGTGAAGCGCTATGGTTCCCGCTAAGTCTTTGCCGATGCAGGCGTTCTTCCTGGCGCTGAGCGCCGGAGCGTCGCTGCTGCCCATGCAGGTGCAGGCCCAGATCGCCTCGCTCAACGTCAGCAACGCCAATCATGCCGGTCAGCTCGACGTGCCGCTCAACAAGAGCCAGGTGCTGACCGTCGACCGGCCCTTTTCAAAGGCGCTGATCGGCAATCAGGAAATAGCCGACATCCTGCCCATGACCAACCGGTCGGTCTATGTGCTGGGCAAGAAGCCGGGTACGACGAGCCTGACGCTCTACGACAGCCGCAACATGTTGATCGCGGTAGTCGATGTGGCGGTCGGGCCGGACGTGGTGACGTTGAAGCGGCAATTGTCGGAACTGCTGCCCGGCCAGCAGATCGGCGCGCGCATGTCCAATGACTCGGTGGTGCTGACTGGCACGGTGTCCAGCGCGGCGGCGGTCGATCGGGCGGTGCAGATCGCCAAGACCTATGCCGGGGACAAGGTCGTCAACATGCTCTCGGTCGGCGCGGCGCAGCAGGTGATGCTGGAAGTGCGCTTCTCCGAAATGTCGCGCGGTGCGGCCAAGCAGTTCGGCATCAACACCGCTTTCTTGTCCGACAGCGGCAAAGTGGTGGGCGGCATCGGTAACGCGGCGCAATCTTCCGCGATTCTGTCCGATGCCAATGGCAGGCCGATCGTGGATCTCGGCAAGATCCTCGACAGCTTCGGCATCGGCGCCGCCAATTACTCGATAGGAAGCCTCAACCTCACCAGCGCGCTCGACGCGTTGGAGCGCAAGGGCGTCGTGACCACGCTGGCCGAGCCGACGCTGGTGGCGCTTTCGGGTGAAACGGCATCCTTCCTGGCGGGCGGCGAGTTCCCGATCCCGGTGGCGCAAAGCAATAGCGGCGGCAGTGGGGGCGGTAATGGCGGCAATGCCATCACCATCGAGTTCAAGCCTTTCGGCGTCAGCCTCGGCTTCACGCCGACCGTGCTGGAAGATGGCATCATCAATCTGGTGGTGGAACCGGAAGTCAGTTCCATCGATCCTTCGGCATCGGTGACGGTGAATGGCCTCACCATTCCTGGGTTGCAGACCCGCCGGGCCAGTTCGACCCTGGAATTGCGCGATGGTCAGTCCTTCGCTCTGGCGGGGCTTTTGCGCAAGGATTTCCAGGATACCGTGCGGCAGTTCCCGATCCTGGGTTCCATCCCCATCATCGGCGCGCTTTTCCGGTCGAGCGGCTTTCAGAAGAGCGAGACCGAACTGGTCATCATCGTGACCCCGCGCCTGGTGAAGCCGATGCGGGCGGAGGATGTCAGCCTGCCCACCGATCGGGTCAGGCCGCCGCATGAGCTGGACCTGTTCCTGATGGGACGGACGGACAAGGCGGTGGGCATCAACCCGCTCAACCCGGATGCAATGCCGCCCGAAGCGCCCAAAAATGCGCCCGCGCCGGCAAAGGAAGCACCCGCATCGGGCAAGGCGCCCAGCGGATATGAGCTGTGAGCAGGAGATTTGTGATGCGCGGAATCTGTTTTGGTTCGGCTCTGCTGCTGCCGCTGCTGGCTGGTTGCACGGCCAATGACCCCACTTTCGGCGGAGCGGTGCGCAGCAATTATGCGATGCAGGTGATCAATCCTGACCCGCATTATGAGGGCACGCTGGTCGAAGGTGGCGATGGTCAGCGTTCCGCCGCAGCGGTGGAGCGCTATCGCACCGATAAGGTGAAGCCGCCCCAGTCGATCCGCACGACCAGTGGCACCGGTGGGGGCGCTGGTGGTTCTGGCGGTGGCCGCGCCAACTGATTGAGTGAGGAGTGATTCCATGTCTCGCGCTCAGGAAAGTTTGTTGCAGTCGGCCAGTGGCGCGGTGGCGCCCACGGTCGCTCTGTCGCTTTTCGCGCTGATCGCGGCCGGCGGGATTGCTTTTGATTATGCGCGGCTTGCCGGCATGGACAGCGAATTGCAGAGCGCGGCGGATCAGGCGGCATTGGCTGCGGCAAGCCAGCTTGACGGAGCGACCGGAGCATGCAGCAGGGCGGCCAATGCGGCGAGGAACCTGATTGCCAATGACAGCCGCTTCGCGAATGATGGCGCGGCGCCCCTTATAACGATCGCTGATGAGCCCGACTGTGATGCGACGGGATCAATCCGGTTTTTCGAAACCAAGGACAAGTCCAAAGCCGCTGTGGACGACGCCACGGCCAATTTCGTGGAAGTCACAGTAGGCACCCGGTCGGCTTTCTACGCCTTGACGCCCATAGTTTCGGCGATTTCTTCCGGCCCGATTGCGGCGACCGCCTATGCCGGCGTCGGTTCGGCAATCTGCGGGGCCGTGCCTTTCTTCATCTGCAATCCCGATGAGCCGATCGGTAACACCGATCCCTATTATGCGGTTTCGATCCCGTCCGGCACGGGCATTGTGATGGCGGAAGGCGGCACGCAATGGGGGCCGGGTAATTTCGGCTTCGTCGATCAGGCGGGCAGAGGCGCAAGCAGCGTAGCGGAGGCTCTTGCTTCGAACGCATTGTTCAGCAACTGCGCGCCAACCGAAAATGTGACCATGGAAACGGGCAACCTTCTTAACGCGGTTCGCGATTCGCTTAACATGCGGTTCGATTTTCTGCCGGGCAATAATTCCGCATGCTCGAGCCCGCCTTGCTCTCCGTCCACGAATGTGCGCAAGGACGTGGTTCGCGGCGCCACCTGCTCCTGGCAGCAAAATCCAGCCGACAGTACCAATTACACGACCAAGCGTTATCGACCAACCTCACCCACCGTGCCGCTCGATTCTTCCATCACGCCGGAGATAATGGGCTTTCCGCGTGACATGATGCATGCGACCGGTGGTAGCTATTCTTCGCGTATCGGCGATGGGGTTTGGGACAGAGCCGCCTATTTCCGGTCGAACCATCCAGGCCTTGATTGGCAGAATACCACTGGCCTGGGTCCGAATGTTACCCGTTATCAAGCCTATTTGTGGGAAGCGGCGGATCCTGCCACCCGGCTGACGACGCAGGTTACGTCGGGTAATGCGAGTCTGGCTGCCTACAGTACCCCTCAGGCAGGCCAGTGCAATTATCCGGGCGTTGCGCCCAATACGAACAATATCGACAGACGTCGCCTTACCGCTGCCGTGGTCAATTGCCGTATCGCTGACCAGAAGAAACAATTGAATGGCAAGAAGACGATTCCGGTAGGGGGCTATATCGATGTCTTCATGGTCGAACCGAGCATGGATCGCACCAAATGCGACGGCAACCAGAATGGCTGCTCCGCTTCCTACACGAGCCGGAACGATGTCTACGTGGAAGTCATCGGCGCGTCGGGCACTGGCGAAGGTGGCGGCACTCCGCAGATCACGCGGCGCGATACTCCGCGCCTCATAGAGTGAGGCGGAGCAATGTTTGTGCGCCTTTTCAAGGAACAGTCAGGCTCATCCGCCGCCGAAATGGCGCTGGTGACGCCATTGCTTATCGCGCTGATGTTCGGCGCGTTCGAACTTGGCAATTATTTTCTGAGCGAGCATGTCGTGGTCAAGGCGGTAAGAGATGGTGCCCGCTATGCCGGCCGGCTGAGTTTTTCCAATTACAGTTGCACTTCGGCATCGACCGATAACGTACCGGGGGGCACGGTCGAAGCGGATACGCGCAATCTGGTGCGGACCGGGCAACTGACTGGCGGCACCGCGCGACTTAACGGTTGGACGGACCCGCAATCGATCAATGTCACCTATGACTGTGTTGATCCTTCCAGTGTGAGCGCTTCGGGCATTTATGAAGGGATGAACTTCATTCCCGTCGTGAAGGTAGCAACGACCACCAACAGTGCTCATCGGCTTCAATATCAATCGTTATTCAATAAGCTGGGGTTCGACAGCAGCGCCTTGTATCTGAATGCCAGCTCTCAATCGCCGGTGATGGGGCTATGAAAAAGCTGATCACCACCTTGATCCGTGATAGTAGGGCTTCTTCCGCGGCGGAGTTTGCGCTTGTCTTGCCGCTCCTGCTTATCTTCCTGCTCGGCATCTTCGATGTCGGGCGGTTGATGTGGACCTGGAACCGTGCGGAGAAGGCCACCCAGATGGGCGTCCGCTATGCCGTCGCGACTGATCCGGTGGCAACCGGCATCGCGACATACAGCTTTGCGACCGGCGCCAGCAGCATCGCTCAGGGGGCATCGATCGGCACCTCATATTTTTCATCGATGACATGCACTTCCACCACCTGCGGCTCATGCAGTGGCAGCGCATGCAACTCCTTGATCACGCCGTATAATTCGACCGCCTTCACAAATATTGTGAACCGGATGCGGGCATTCCTGCCGGAACTCGGGGCGACCAATGTCGAAGTTCAATATAGCAATTCCGGGATCGGCTATTCGGGTGATCCGAACGGCCCTGATATAGCGCCCTTGGTGACGGTAAGAGTCAAGGGCATGGCCTTTCAGCCTATCCTACTCATGCTTTTCAAGACATCGATTACATTACCCAGTTTCAGCGCCGCCCTCACCATGGAAGACGGCCAGGGAACGGCATCAAATTGAGGGACAAGATCTTGGGCATCGTGACAAACACAGCGGAACCCGCCGAGAACTGGACCCTCAATATCGGGGATGAGGGGCTTCACCTCATCCTGTCCGAGCAGGAGATGCAGGCGTCCGACATATTGGGCGACCGGCTGACCGGGCAGTCGCTGACCCTCTCCATGCTGGCTGCCACAGCACCCGTGCCGCAGCAACTTGCCGCCGACGCCAAGGCAATCATCATCGAGGTGCAGCCTGACAATGAGGCCTCCATGGTGCGGCTCGCGGGACTGCGGGCGGCGCATCCCAAGCTGATGCTGGTGGCGGCGGTCCGCGATGCGCAGATTGCGGTCGTGCGCGCCTTGCTGCGCAGCGGGATCAACGACGTCATCGAATTGCCGCTGCGCGCTCATGATCTCGCGGCGATCATGGACGATCTGAGGAGCCGCATCGCCGCGACCCGCCAGGATGAGGTCAGGACCGGCCAGCTCGTCTCGATCATCAAGAGCGTCGGCGGCGTCGGCGCAACCACCATCGCGACGCAGGCCGCCAGCCTCCACGCCCGGTCCGTCAAGCAGAACGGCGCCGAAGTCTGTCTGTTCGATCTGGATATCCAGTTCGGCAATGCGGGCACCTTCCTGGGCATCTCCTCGCCGCTGACGCTGGCCGACCTTCTCAACGCGGGCAATCGCGTCGATAATGAGCTGTTGAGGACCGTCACCCTCGAAACCTCCACCGGCCTGCGTCTGGTGATGGCTCCGCCGGAGATCATGCCGATCGAGGCGGTGAACGCCGATCAGATCTTCCGCATCGTGGAACTGGCGCAGCGCAATTTCGATACGGTCTATCTGGACCTGCCGGGCAACTGGACCAACTGGTCGATGTCGCTGGTGGCGCGTTCGCAGGTCGTGTTCCTGGTGTGCGAACTCACCATCGCCAGCCTGCGGCAGGCGCGGCGGCAGATTTCGCTGCTGCGCGATCAGGATATCGATCCTTCGCGCATCCATGTCATCGCCAATCGCGTGGAGAAGAAATTCTTCCGCGCCATTGGTCTGGAGGACGCGGCTGCGGCGCTGGATCATCCGGTGAAGCTGAGCATCGCCAATGATTTCCCGTTGGTCAGCTCTGCGCTCGATCAGGGCGTGCTGATCCAGGAATTGAAGGCGCGCAGCCGCATCTGCAAGGATTTGCAGGATATTGTCGATTGTTGCGTTCAGGCGGCCGAGGCCGAGCGTCAGGCGGAGAAAAGCTGATGTGGCAGATCCGAAAAGGGGAAGCCGGGCGGGGCGACCCGCGGGACGAAGTCGGACCGACCGAGACGGAGGTCGTCCACTGGGAAGAGGACCGGCATACCGACCTCAAGGTCGCTTTGCATCAGAAGCTGATCGACATCATCAACCTCTCCGCGCTGGAAACAATGTCGCGGGCGCAGGTAGAGGTCGAGGTCGGTGAAATCGTCCATGAACAATTGGCGCTTCAAAAACATGCGCTCAATCTGGAAGAGCGCCGACGGCTGGTGTCGGACATTTTGGACGAGCTGCTGGGTCTGGGTCCGCTAGAGCCGCTGCTGAAGGACCACAGCATCACCGACATATTGGTGAACGGCCACAAGGTCGTGTTCGTGGAGCGCAATGGCCGGCTGGTCGAAACCGCCACCCGGTTCAAGGATGAGAAGCATCTGCTGCGCATCATCCAGAAGATCGTGGCTGCGGTCGGCCGACGGATCGATGAGGCTTCGCCCTTTGTCGATGCGCGCCTGGCCGATGGATCCCGCGTCAATGCGGTGGTGCCGCCGCTCGCGATCGACGGGTCGCTGCTTTCCATCCGCAAATTCGCCAAGATACCGATCAGCATGGCGCGGCTCACCGAATTGGGCAGCGTGCCCGCGCCCATGGCGCAGGTGCTTGCGGCCGTGGTGGAGGCGCGCCGCAATGTGCTGATCTCCGGCGGCACCGGCTCGGGCAAGACGACGCTGCTCAACGCCATGTCGGCTGCCATTGACGAGCATGAGCGTATCGTCACCATCGAGGATTCTGCCGAACTGCAATTGCAGCAGCGCCATGTCGCGCGGCTGGAAACCCGCCCCCCCAATATCGAGGGCCGCGGTGAAGTCACGCAGCGGGACTTGGTCAAGAACGCCCTGCGCATGCGGCCCGACCGCATCATCGTCGGTGAAGTCCGCGCCGGGGAGGCGTTCGACATGCTCCAGGCGATGAACACCGGCCATGACGGTTCCATGACCACCGTTCATGCCAATACCGCTCGCGACGCATTGTCCCGCGTCGAGCAAATGATCGGCATGAGCGGCATCGAGATCTCGCCTCGGTCGGCACGGGCGCAGATCGCTTCGGCGCTGAACGTGGTGGTGCAGGTCGGGCGTCTGGCCGACGGTCGCCGCCGCTTGCTCAGCTTGTCGGAGATCACCGGCATGGAAGGGGAGGTCATCACCATGCAGGACATCTTCCGCTTCAAGATGACCGGACGCGATGAGAATAATATGGTGCGGGGCCATTTCGAGGCCACCGGCATCCGTCCCAAATTCATGAGTGAGCTGGCCGATCGGGGGATCAACCTGCCCGCCGAACTCTTCCGTCCCGATGCGGTGATACACTGATGAACACGCTCTATATCCGCGTCTTCGTCCTTATCCTGCTGTTCGCGGCGGTGATGCTGACGATCGAAGGTATTTCGAGCTGGTTGCGTGCGCGGGCGACGACCGATCGCGTCGTCAATCGGCGCTTGAAGATGATCGCCGCAGGCTTTGAACGCAGCACCGTCCTTTCCAAGCTGCGGCGCAGCGATGAAGCGCTCGGTTTCGACCGCTCCACCCTGCTTGGGCGGGCCGGGTTGGGGATCATGCGGGTGCTGCATGGCGCGGGGCTGACGTTCCCGGCGCGTACCGTGTTGATGGCGATGCTGATCGCGGCGGGCGTGTTGTTCCTGTTGGTGATGGTCGGCGGCATGGCGTCGGGCTATGCGTTGACGGCGGGTATGTTCGTGATGGCGGCGGCCTTTGCGGGCGCGCTTGGGATTGCCCTGCCGCTGATGGTGCTGACGCGGCTGGCCCAGCGGCGGCGCAAGAAGATGGAGGAGCAATTTCCGGTCGCGCTCGACACTTTCGTCCGGGGCTTGCGCGCGGGCCATCCAATCGCCGCCGCGCTCGAACTGCTGACCAAGGAAATGCGCGATCCCATCGGCAGCGAATTCGGCATCGTCGTCGATGAAGTCACCTATGGCGCCGACCTGCGCGACGCTCTCCAGCGAATGGCGGAGCGGTGGGATATGAACGAGATGCACATGTTCGTGATTTCCCTGTCGGTGCAGAGCGAGACGGGCGGCAACCTGGCCGAAATCCTCGAAAATCTCTCCGCAGTGATCCGCGAGCGGGCGAGCCTCTTCATGAAGGTGCGGGCGCTGAGTTCGGAAGGGCGGATGACCGCCGTGATGCTGACGGCATTGCCGATCCTGACCTTTTGCGGGCTGTTCCTGGTCAACCCGGCCTTTTATCTGGACGTCGCGCAGGACAGCATGTTCATCATCGGCTTCACTGGCCTTATTCTCCTCTACATCATCGGCTTCGTCACGATACGCCGCATGGTCGACCTGAAGGTATGATGCGATGCTGAATTCGGCGCTCATGATCCAGTTGCGGCCTGTCATTCTTGGCTTGTTGTTCTTCGCCATCGTCGCGCTGGTTTTCGGCCTGTCGGAGGTTGTCCTGCGCAATGCGCGGGTGCGCGGGCGGCTCGACCTGGTCGGGGAAGGCGGCAATGCCGCGCAAAATAGCAGCCAGACGCTCCGCGGCGAACGGAACAACGGCGAGTGGAAGAAGCTCATCGACCGGATCGAGAAGATGGGCATCTCGCTGGTCGACACCAATAATGACAGCCTGCGCCGGCGGCTGATCGCGGCGGGCTATGTCTCGCCGGATGCGCCGAAGCTCTTCACCTTTTTCCGGCTGGTGCTGACCTTTACCCTCCCAGGGATTTTCGTTCTGACGTCGCTTGGCAATCCCGAGCCGCCGACCCCGTTTACCCTCTATCTGGTCGCGTCGCTGCTCGCTGTGTCCGGGCTTTACATGCCGAACCTCTATATTTCGGCAAAGGCGTCCCGGCGACAGGAAGCGATCATCAACGGCTTTCCTGATGGACTTGATCTGATGTTGGTCTGCGTCGAAGCGGGTCTGGGTCTTGAGGCGGCGATGGACCGTGTCGGCCGGGAGCTGGCCGTATCGCATCCTCTGGTATCGGCGGCTTTGGGCAAGGTGGTGCTGGAATTGCGCGCCGGACGCAGCCGGCAGGACGCTCTGCGGCGCATGGCCGACGATGTTGACGTGGATGAGATTCGCTCTTTCGCGACGCTGCTGATCCAATCCGACCAACTGGGGTCGAGCGTCGGTCAGACGCTGCGCGTATATGCGTCGGAAATGCGCGAGAAGCGGCGGATGCGTGCGGAGGAAAAGGCGCATCGCCTGCCGGTGCTGTTGTCTGTACCGCTGGTCGCTTGCATGCTGCCAGTGATGATCGGGGTGCTGATGCTGCCCGCGATCGTCCGCGTGGTGCGGGATATCTTGCCGGTGATGAGCCATTAGGAATTGAGGGGAGGGGGGACCATGAACAAAGCTGTGATAGTAATCGCTCTCATCATTGCGACGACGGCGTGCAGTTCGGGGCAAAAGGGCGTCCTCTCGATCCGGCCCGTCAATCAGCAGTCGAGCGGCCCGGCGCAGGATGCGCTGGCGCGTGGCGACCTGCTGTTTTCGCGAGGGGAATATGCGCTGGCTCTGGACGCCTTTCGCCGGGCAGTGCGCAACGATCCGACGGATGCGCATGGCCTGAACGGCGTGGCGATCAGCTATGCGGCCATGGGGCGGCATGATCTGGCGCGTGAATTTTTCGAACTGGCTCTGGCGCGTGCGCCGCAGGATGCGCGCATTGCTCGCAATTTTGCTCGCAGCCTGTCGGCGCAGGGGCTGAAGGGGGAGGCTGACGCGCTGCTGGCGCAGGCGGGCGCGGGGACGGCTGGCATGGTCATGGCCATGCGACCGACATTGGCGCAACTGGCCTCCGCCGCTCCTGCCGCGCGACCGGCGCAACTGGCGGGAGTGGAACTGGAGCGCGTCTCGCTGGGGGAGGTGCGGTTGCGGACGATGGAGGCGGCGGCCCCTGCCGAACGCGTCAAGCCGCAACTGACGACCCGGATCGTGACCGTGGCCGAGACGAAGGCGCAACGCGAACTGACGGCACCGATCATCACTGTTACAAAATCTGAAACGCAGGCGCTGCCAAAGCTCGCCGGGACGGGGGGCGAAGCTGCCGGTCCGGTCAAGAATGAAAAAACGGCCAATGCGGAGGGCCGCGACGACCTGTTCGAACGGCTCTGGAAAAGCCTTATGCGGCCTGCCGGGCGGAAGGGCGCGCGGGGATGATCTGGGCGCTGCTTCTGTCAGCGGCCGTCCCTTCGGCTGGGGCGGTTCCCGCTCTGCCGCCTTCACCGCCGCTGGATTATGCCCGGCTGGTGGATGAGGCGATCGATGGCGGGCGGGTCATCCAGGCAGATGCGATGCTGACCCAGTGGCGTGCGCATGCCCAAGACAGGGATCTTCAGCCGATCGAGATTGCGATTGCGCGCATGGCGCTGGAGAAGCGCCGCGATGAGGAGGCGGCAGCGCGCTTCTCTACGCTCGTCCAGGGTGGGCTCAAGGATTGCCGGGTGGATGAGGGCCAGGGGATAGCATTGTTGCGGCTTGGCCGGTCAAAGGAGGCTCTGGATCCACTGCGCCGGGCCGTGGGAGCTTGCGCTGATCGCTGGCGGGCATGGAATGCGCTGGGCGTGGCTTATGATCAGGCGCAGTCCTGGGCGTTGAGTTCCGCCGCCTATGAGCGGGCGTTCCAATTGACGGACAAGCCGGCGCAGATTCTCAACAATTACGGCCTTTCGCTACTCAAGCAGGGTAAGCCGGACAAGGCGGCGGTGATCTTCGACAAAGCCCGCGAACAGGCGCCGGATGATGTGCGGATCGTCACCAATGGCGACACCGCCTATGTCATGTCGGGGCAGGAGATCCGCCGCCGTGCCGCCGACACGGCGGATGAATGGGGACGGCGGCTCAGCAATGCGGGGCAGGTCGCGATGCGCATGGGCGATTTGCCCAAAGCCCAGGCTTATCTTAGCCGCGCCATGACGGAAGCTGATGGCTTCGTGCCGGAAGCGGCCGCCGCGCTCGCCACCATGGAGGCTCCACGGCAATGATCAAGGATGTGGTTCTGTTGGCCGTTTCTCTCCTGTTGATCGCCGCGGCGGTCGAGGACATGGCGCGCCTGCGCATATCCAACATCTTTCCGTTGTTGGTCGTTGGCCTCTATGCGGTCTGGGTTGCGGTGACGGGTTGGGAAAATGATATCTGGCGCAACGGCACCGTCTTTCTGGCGGTGTTTGCGCTGGGCTGCGGCTTGTTTGCAATGCGCTGGATGGGCGGCGGCGACATCAAGCTGATGAGCGCCTGCGCCCTCTGGTTCGACTGGCAGGGGGTCGTTCCCTGGTTCGTCTACATCACCGTGGGTGGAGGCATATTGGCGCTGCTGATCATCGCCGGACGCCGGATGGTGCCGCAAAGCGTGCGGGAAGGTTCCTCGGTCGCGCTGTTCGCGCAAAAGGGGCCGATACCCTATGGCGTGGCGATCGCGCTTGGCACGATCATGGCGCTGTATATGGTGGGGCCGAATCCCAGCGGGGTCGCGCGCTTGCCTGATTTCATTCAGGGGCTGCGCTGAAGCTTTCGGCGGTTACTCGCCAGAAGCGGACGTTTGATAATATCGTCATCCCAGCGTTGGCTATGCCGCCCTTCGGGCCGCTGGGATGACGGAAATGATGTCCGCCTTCCACCCCTTTTGGGCTTTTACTGCTCCATCCCGACGGCAGGCATTTCGCTGTCCATCGTCATCATCATGATGATCAGCTCCGAGCGCGACTTGATGTTGAGCTTCTGGAAGATGCTGTGCAGGTGCACCTTCACCGTCCCCTCCGTCAGCCCGCAACGCCCGGCGATCTCCCGATTGCGCAGGCCCGCGCGGATCAGGCCGGCAATTTCCAGCTCGCGATCCGTCAGCACGGCGAGCACATTGGTGTCATTGGCGGGCGCGGAAATGCTGTGCACCAAGGCCTGTTCCATGACGAAAGGCGCGATGCTCTTGTTGCCGCCCATGACCTGCTGAATGCAGGACAGCAGGTCGTTGGGGTCGCTGTCCTTCAGCACGACGCCGTCGACGCCCAGCTTGATCGCTTCCAGCGTCTGTTCCGGACGGATATGCACGGTCATGAAGATGACCGGCACCGTGCTGCCGCTGCCCCGGATGGCGGAAAGGATCGCCAGGCCGCCGCCGCTCTTCATGCTGACGTCCAGGATCAGCAGGTCCGGCTCGCCCGCCTGCATCCGTTCCAGTGCCTCTTCCACCGAGCGGGCGCAGAACAAGATGTCATGGCCGTGGGAATTCAGGAACTGCGCCATGCCATCCAGGAAGATCGGATGATCGTCGACTATCGCAATCTGGGCCATCATATCGGAGACCTTGGTAAAGAGGAGGGTAACCTGATCGAAATAAGTGAATTCATGCTTAAGTTATGAAAATACGCCGTTCCGCCGATCTTGCCCAGTCGCTTCATGATCGACTGCGACTGGAGTTCGAAATCCCCGGTATAGCTTTCTTTGGCGATGGCCTGCGGTCCCGGATTATCCTTCAACGCGATCAATATTTCATCGTCGACCTGGGCGATCGAGACAGTGATGTGGCGCGCATGGGCATGTTTGACGGCATTGGCGGCGGCTTCGCGGATCAGATATTCGACTTCCGCTGCCGTTTCGGCCGATACGATCATGGAGCGCTCGACCAGGTTCAGGCGGCAGTCGATCGCCCATTGCAGCGCGATGAAGCGGCAGCAGCGTTCCACCTCCCGACCCAGGTCGACATCGCTTTCCGCCGGAACCGGACTTTGCTGGCTGAGCAGGCGGCGCAAATGGGCCTGTTCGGCCGTCACCAACTCTTCCATCGACTTGAGTTCCGCCAATTTGTCGGGAATGCCGGCATCGGACATGCCGTGGATCGTGGTCACGAGCCGGACGCGCAGCGCCGCCAGCGTTTGCAGCACGCTGTCGTGCAGATCGCGGCTCAGCGCCTGACGCGCTTCGGCAAAGGTCCGCTGGCGCCAGGCGAGGAAGAAGAAATGCCGCTCAAGGAAAAGGTCGATCCCTTCCTGTATGCGCAGGCACCGCAGCAGCAAGGCGGGCGACCAGCCATGGCTTGTCCCGATGAATAGCCGCCCGCGCAGTTCGCCGGCCTGGACGTGGAAACTCACGCCCTGGCCGGGGCCGAACACGTCCGATATGGTTTCGGTCAGGTCCGCCGCGCGCTCGTTGCGCAATATGCCGAGGCGGCTGCGCAGCAGTAGCCGGGGCGATTGGGTGGAATAGAGGAAGGGCGCTTCCCGCGGCGTCACGTTCGACAGGCCGTCAATCTGCTTTTGCGGCAGGAGGAGATGGCGCACGCCCTCCGCATCGGCCAATTCGCAATGGACGGCGGTATCGTCCGTCATTTCCCAGACGAACGCGCAATAGCGGGAATTCATCAATTGGGAGACCTGCTCCACCAGAAATTGCGCCAGCGATTTCTGGAAGGAGAGGCCGACGCCCTGGAGCCGCTCAGTCCAGCTTATCAACCGCTGCTCCAGGATGTTCATGCTCAACATGGATGCCGCGATGACACAGCCGATGACGATGGTCAGGCTGTCGATGGCGCGATCCACCGCTGGTACATGCCGCGCCGAAGCCCATGCTTCATAATAGCCGCGCGCGATGAAGGCGACGACCAGGCAGAGCCCCAAAATGACAAGAGCCCCCCGGCCGAACCTGTCGGATGCCGACCATGCGACGAAGAACAGGCATCCCAGCGCCGCGATCTGCAAGGGTTCGCACAGCACGATGATCGTCAGGAAGATGATCAGGTCGAATATCAGGAAAATGGGCCGCAGCAGCAGCCCCAGCGGCGGCGTCAACGAATTTTGGGCGATGCTGATCGCCGTCCATGTCCAGACGGCCGCCTTCAGCAGCAACGCCGTATGAGCGAAATCCGGCTCATTGTTGAACATGGCAGCGATCTGCCAGATCGAGGCAGCCGCAAAGGCGACACGGGATATGGCAAAACCCAGCGTCGGTGAACGTCCGAGCCAAAGCACCAGGTGGTCCATCGCGGACGATGACGCCAAGGGCATGTGATACATGGCGAAATTTGTCCCCCGACAAGTCCCCAGCGATAATTGTGGGCATGACCTGATGGAAAAGCAACTTATATCGAAAGGCAGAAGACTGCGAAACCGCGATTCTGCACGATTTCGGGACAATATGATCCATGCAGGGCGCGGATGGCGCGGCGGGCCATTGGCCGATATGAAGGCGGCATGGCGACGCTGATCACCCCGGCCCTTGTCTGCGCCCTGCGGGCCCATGGCGAACATGGCGCGATCGCGCGGCTGTTGACGCCCGACCATGGCCTGCTGCCCGGCTATGTGCGGGGTGGGCGCTCGCGTCAGATGCGTCCCGTCCTGCTGCCGGGCAATGCCGTCAAGGCCGAGTTTCGCGCCAGGACGGAGGAGCAGTTGGCCGGGCTAACCGTCGAACTGGACCATAGCCGCGCGCCCCTGTTGGCGGAACCGTTGCCGGCGGCGGCGATCGATTGGGCCTGTGCGCTGACGGCGGTCGCCTTGCCGGAAGGAACGCCCTATCCGGCGCTCTACCAGGCGCTGGACGGCGTGCTGGGCGCGGTGGAGGCGGCGCCTGCGGCAAGAGGCTGGGCGGTGGCGCTGATCCGTTATGAATTGTTGATGTTGGCCGAGCTGGGTTTCGGACTGGATCTGACCCGCTGCGCAGCGATGGGCGGCAATGACGATCTGGCCTATGTCAGCCCGCGCAGCGCGGCGGCGGTCAGCCGCGCGGGCGCCGCCGGTTATGAGGATCGGCTGCTGCCCTTGCCCGCTTTTCTGCTGGAGGGCGGGGCAGGGGATTGGCCTGCCATATTGGACGGCCTGCGATTGACTGGCTTCTTTCTCGAACGGTCCGTACTCACGGATTGGCGGATCGATGTGCTCGCCGCGCGGGAGCGGTTGGTTGACCGGTTGAAAAGAGCGGTTGCCTAAACGCTTGCGCTTGCGGGTAGGGCTTCATAAGGGGCGGCACGAAGCGTTCTTGTTGTCGCATTTTCCGAGTCATCGGCCGTGAATGGCCGATTTGAAAATGCTGGTGAGTTTGAAGGAGTTGCCCCCATGTTGATCGCCCTGTTCCCCGGAGATGGCATCGGTCCCGAGATCGTCGCTCAGGCGAAGCGCGTGCTGGATGCGCTGGCGATCCCCGGCATCACCTATGAGGAAGGCCTGGTGGGCGGCGCGGCCTACAAGGCGGTCGGCCATCCGTTGCCGCCGGAAACGCTGGACCTCGCCAGGCGCGCCGATGCGGTCCTGTTCGGCGCGGTGGGCGATCCGGATTGCGACTCGCTGGAGCGGCATCTGCGCCCGGAACAGGCGATATTGGGCCTGCGCAAGGAACTCGGCCTCTTCTCCAACCTGCGCCCGGCCAAGGTCTTCCCCGAACTGGCCGATGCCTCCGCGCTCAAGAAGGAGGTGGCAAGCGCCATCGACCTGTTGATCGTGCGCGAAACCAATGGCGACGTCTATTTCGGTGAGAAGGGCATGCGCAAGACGCCCGAAGGCCTGCGCGAAGGCTATGACATCATGTCCTATAATGAGGAGCAGGTGCGCAAGATCGCCCATAGCGGTTTCCAGGCGGCACGCGCGCGCCGGGGCAAGCTCTGCTCGGTGGACAAGGCCAATGTACTGGAAACCAGCCAGCTCTGGCGCGATGTGGTGATCGAGGTGTCGGCGGACTATCCCGATGTCGCCTTGAGCCATATGTATGTCGACAATGCCGCGATGCAGCTCGTGCGCAATCCTGGTCAGTTCGACGTGATCGTCACCGGCAATATGTTTGGGGACATCCTTTCCGATCAGGCGAGCATGTGCGTCGGCTCCATCGGCATGTTGGCTTCGGCCACGCTCAACGACAGCAATCAGGGCCTGTATGAGCCGATCCACGGCTCCGCGCCCGATATTGCCGGGCAGGGCAAGGCCAATCCGCTGGCAACGGTCCTGTCGGCGGGGATGATGCTGCGCTACTCGCTGAACTTGGCCGATCAGGCCGACCGCATCGAAGCCGCCGTCGCCAAGGCGCTCGCCAATGGCGCGCGCAGCTTCGATCTGGGCGGCACGATGAGCACGGTCGAAATGGGCGATGCCGTGCTGGCGGCGCTGGTCTGAATATTGGGGTCTGAGGGTAAGCACATGAAGCGCAAGAGCGGGCAGAACCCCGAAATCACCAAGCACTGGCGTCCGGCCACTCTGGCGGTGCGCGGCGGCAGCGCGCGCAGCGAATGGGGGGAAACCTCCGAAGCGCTGTTCCTGACCAGCGGCTATAGCTATGACCGGGCGGAAGACGCCGCGATGCGCTTCGCGGGCGAGCAGCAGGGCATGACCTATTCCCGCCTCCAAAATCCTACGGTGGAGATGCTGGAACAGCGCATCGCTTTGCTGGAAGGCGCCGAAGCCTGTCGCGCGACCGCGACCGGCATGGCGGCGATGACGGCGGCCCTGCTCTGCCAGCTTTCGGTGGGCGACCATGTGGTGGCGGGCAAGGCGCTGTTCGGTTCCTGCCGCTGGCTGACCGACACGTTGCTGCCCAAGTTCGGGATCGAGGCGACCACCGTCGACGCGACCGACAATGCGGCGTGGGAAGCGGCGATCCGCCCCAACACCAAGGCCTTCTTCTTCGAGACGCCCGCCAACCCGACCATGGATGTGGCGGACCTCGCTGCGATCTGCGGCATTGCGAAGGCGCATGGCATCGTCAGCGTCGTAGACAATGCCTTTGCGACGCCCGCGCTCCAGCGGCCGATGGAATTCGGGGCGGACGTGGTGGCCTACAGCGCGACCAAGATGATGGACGGGCAGGGCCGCGTTCTGGCGGGCGCGATCTGCGGCACTGAAGATTTCATCATCAACACGCTGCTGCCGTTCCACCGCAACACCGGGCCGACCCTCAGCGCCTTCAACGCCTGGGTGGTGCTGAAGGGACTGGAGACGCTCGACCTGCGCATCCGCCGCCAGAGCGAGAATGCGCTCAAGGTCGCCAAATTCCTTGAGGGGCGCGTGGCGAAGGTGCTCTATCCGGGCCTCGAAAGCCATCCGCAGCACGCCCTCGCCATGAAACAGATGGAGATGGCCGGTCCCATCTTCTCGCTCTATGTCGGCGGCGGCCGCGCGGAGGCGCACGGCCTGCTCAACGGCCTCGAACTGGTCGACATCAGCAATAATATCGGTGACTCGCGCTCGCTGATGACGCACCCGGCCTCCACCACCCATTATGGCATGGCGGAAACGGCGCGGCTGGAGGTCGGCATCACCGAGGATATGCTGCGCCTCAATGTCGGCCTGGAAGACCCGGACGATGTGATCGAGGATCTCGATCGCGCGTTGAAGTCGATAGGCCGTTGACGGATAAGGGGTGAAAGGCGCATTTCTTACCTTGTGAACGCACTTTTCCCCTTCCACGCGACCACGCGCGACATCAACGTGCATGTGGCCGTCACCTTCCTGCCCGAACAGTCGGAGCCGGACCGGGGCCGATGGTTCTGGGCCTATCATATCCGCATAGAAAATGACGGGAACCAGCCGGTTCAACTGCTGACCCGTCACTGGATCATTACCGATGGGCGGGGCACGCAGCATCGGGTCGATGGAGATGGCGTCGTGGGGGAACAGCCAGTGGTGCAGCCGGGCAGAAGCTATGATTATGTGTCGGGCTGCCCGCTCAACACGCCGACGGGTTCGATGAAGGGCCATTATCACATGATCGGCGCGAGCGGCGAGACGTTCGACATCGCCATCCCCCATTTCGCGCTGATCGCGCCGGCGGTGGCTGAATGAAGCGTACCCATTTGCCGTTGAACGGCCTGCGCGTGCTGGATGCGGCGGCGCGGCACCTGTCCTTCACCCGCGCGGCCGATGAACTGGCCGTGACCCCTGCTGCCGTGGGTCAGCAGATCCGCGCCCTGGAAGATCTGCTGGGCGTCGTGCTGTTCCGCCGCACGCCCAAGGGGTTGGAACTCACTCCTGAAACCGAGGCGGGCCTTTCAGCCCTGCGCGCCGGTTTCCTGGAGTTTGAGGAGGCGGTGCGGGCCATGCAGGCGGGCCAGTCCAGCTCCTCGCTCACCATCGCGGCGCCACGCGACCTCACCGCCAAATGGCTCCAGCCGCGCCTCGCGGGCTATGCGGCCAGCCAGCCCGACCTCAAATTCGCGCTGGTCGCGGCGGATGAGACGCTGGACTTCACTGAAGCCAATCTCGACCTTGCCCTGCGCCTTGCCGAAGGGCCGGGCGAGAATGAAGGCATCAAGCTGGGTGAAGCGTCCTTCGTCACCATCGAAGCAGCCGGGGGCGGCCCCGACCACCGCATCGAATGGCCCGGCTGTCCCAAGGGAGACGCGCCCGCGACGATCCGCGTGGCCGATGCGGGGCTGGCGATCGAAGCGGCGGCCAACGGCTTCGGCCATGCCTGCGTGCCCTTTTTGCTGGCGCAGGCGGATATAGCCGCGGGACGGGTCCGGCAGGTCGGTGATCCGGCGCCTTCGCCGCTGGCCTATT
The DNA here is from genome assembly GCF_001563265.1 of Sphingobium sp. TKS. Classification (NCBI taxonomy): domain Bacteria; kingdom Pseudomonadati; phylum Pseudomonadota; class Alphaproteobacteria; order Sphingomonadales; family Sphingobiaceae; genus Sphingobium; species Sphingobium sp. TKS. The sequence goes on from NZ_CP005083.1 coordinate 1,865,723, forward strand.
GGCTGATCGCGCCGCTGCCGCAATGGCGGCAGAAGAAGGTCAAGGCTCTGGTCGAGGCGCTGACCGGGTAGCGCCGGTCCGCGCTTGCACTTTCTTAAGACTGTTGGGCGTAGAGTGTTTTCGAAGCAGATGGTATCATCTGCTGGCTTGGAAAACGCGTAAAATCAAAAGACTAGAGCATTCGAGCTGATGCAATCGGATCGGAATCCGCTCTAGCATCCATCGGCAAGGGATTGTGTAGGGAGAGTGGCCTTGAGCGGCGGCAAGAGGGTCTGGATGATGCGGGGCGCTTTGCTGCTCTGCCTTGCGGCGCCATTGCACGCGCAGGCGCCCTATGTGCCGGACATTACCGAAGCGCGGGAAAAGGAATGGCGCAAGCTGGTGGCGGCATCCCAGGCGGCCTATGCCTTGGGCAAGCCCGCAGACGGCATCGATCCGGCGCGCAAGGGTTTGGCGCTGGCCGATGAACTGTTCGGCGCGGATGATCCCCGCACGCTGATTTCCGCAAACGACCTGGCGCTGCAACTGGATTCGACCGGACATTATCGGGAGGCGGAGAGCCTGTACCGGCGCGTCTTCGACAGCTATTTGCGGACGCGGGGGGAGGATGATCCCAACACCCAGCTTGCCGTGGAAAATCTGGTCGATTTCTATGTGGCGCGCAAACGCTATGACGCGGCGGGGCCGCTGGCCGATTATGCGCTGCGCAGTTTTCGGCGGACCACCGGCTCGGGCAGCACGCGCAGCCAGCGGATGGAACAGATCGTCGCCGCCATATCGCAGCCTGTTGCCGCCCCATCGGCGTCTGCGGAATCCGCAGCCACCAAGGGCGCGACAATGGATAGCGCCGATCCGGCAGCAACGCCCGTGCCGGAACTGGCGCCCCATGTGGATAACGTGGAAAAAACACCTGCAACGGCAATGGAATCGATAGACGAAAAGCGTCCATGAGGACCGATATGCTTGCATTTTCGTCACATCGTCTTGAAAATTAACCTTGGATATAAGTCATCGGGTTAATTGTTAAAAATATCGCACCCGCTATTCCTGATTCTCATCGGAGGGGGGTTGATTTTCCATAGCTTATCGCCAGTCACAGGCCGACTGGACGAAGCCGGGGAAAGGAAAACACGGCTCCGTAAAGATAAGCCTATGGGTCGCAATTCGGGCGGGCGGCTGGCTGTATAAGCCGGTCGCCCGTTTCCATATCCGCTCGAGCGGGATTTCGGGCTGATCGACCAGCGCCGATGCGCCTTTCCGATAAGTTTCGAAGCCGAACCGCACACAGCTTCCGGAAGAGCCAAAAGCCAATCGACTCGTCCGAGTCGCATATGTCGTAAGCCTTGTTTGTTAACCAAACCCAAGTTCAGCATAGGCTGAAGGATATGCATGGCTGATAAAAACTATATCTTTAGTAATAGACCTTAAGTTATTTTTCAGTCCCTATCGCATTAAAATGGTTAACAAAACTGGAATCTGCGTGACTCATTTCGCACGGCGGCGAATAAGGTCAGCCATCGGGTCAGTAAAAACACAAAAGCAGATGGTTAATCCGGGGCGGCAGTCGACTTTGGCAAAGAGTCCTGCCGGCGGGAGAACGTTGACTAGGGGCAATAGCTGATCCGCTGATTGCCGCAATGTCGGGGAAGGCGCCAGGTCCGTATGCACCATGCATTCGGAGCGAGGCCTTCTGCGCGCTCCTTCCATGCCCCCATGGCGACAGGTGGGATGGACAATGGATTTCGAGCGCGACTGGAACAGCAAAGACACCGCCGACCATCAGCAGACCCTTCATCCTGAAGCGGCTGCTCTGGCCGCAAAGGGCAAGGCGGTCCATCCCGGCAAGATGCATCATGCGGACGTCGTTCGGACGGTCGCTCCCAATCCCGACGGCACCGTCGTGCTGCCCGCCGGAACCGACATCAACCAGATCGAGGTTTCCGGACGCAATCTGATCGTCCACCTGCCCGACGGCACCGACATGGTGATCCTGGACGGCGCGGTGGTCATGCCCCGCCTGGTCGTGGGCGATGTCGAAATTCCTTCGGTCAACCTGGCCGCCCTGCTGATCGGGGAAGAGCCCCAGCCTGCCGCGGGTCCGCCGCGCAGCTCCGGTGGCAATTTCCTCGGTCCGGACGGCAATGTGGGCGATCCTCATGGTCTGGGCGATCTGCTGCCGCCTACCGAATTGCTGTTCCCTCAGCCCGAAACGCGGGAAATCCTGCCGATCGCGCCCGATGAAGAACCGGAAGTCACCATCATCACGCCCGATCAGCCCACCGGCGCCACCGCCGCGACTGCTGGCGTGAGCGAAGCGGGCCTCCCTGCGCGCGGTAATGAACCGGCCGGTTCGGCGGCTGCCAGCGACAGCGAACGCACCACGGGCACGATCGCCATCACCGCCAATGACGGCCTGGCCGGCGTGACCATCAATGGCGTTGCGATCACGACGGTCGGTCAGACGGTCGTGACGCCGCTCGGCGTGCTGACCATCACTTCGATCGCGCAAGACGCCATCGGCTACAGCTATGTGCTGAGCGACAATGTCGTCGGCGCGCCGCCCGCCGAAGTCTTCACCGTTGTCGTCACCGACAATGACGGCGATCAGGCGAGCGCGACGCTGACCATTTCCATCGCGGACGATGCGCCGACCGCCGTCAACGACGTCGACAGCGTGACCGAAGACGGCCCGCTGGTCGCGGACGGCAACGTCCTGACCGGCAGCGGCGGCAGCGATGCGAACGCCACCGATGGCGTTGCCGACATCCAGGGCGCCGACGGTGCCGTAGTGTCGACCACCGGCACCTTTCAGGGGACTTACGGCACGCTGACGCTGACCGCGTCGGGCGGTTACAGCTATACGCTCGCCAACGGCAATGCGGCGGTGCAGTTCCTGGTGCCCGGCCAGACGCTGACCGACAGCTTCAGCTATACGATCACCGATGCCGATGGCGACACCTCCACGGCGACGCTGACCATCACCATCAACGGCGCGGACGATGGTATCACCATCACCGGCCTCAACGGCGCACCGGGGATCGAGGGCGCCGAAGTCATCGTGCTGGAAAATGACCTGTCGGACGGCAGCTCTCCCGACGCGGCGGCGCTCACCAAGACCGGCTCCTTCGGCGTCAATGGCGCTGATGGCCTGTCGGGCGTCACGGTCGGCGGCGTGTCGGTGCTGGCCAATGGCGCATTCGTCGCCGGGCAAGTGGTGACGACGCCGGTCGGCACACTGACCATCACCGGCTTCACCGCGACCGCTACGCAGGGTGGCGTGCCGACGGCCGGAACCTTCACCTACAGCTTCGTGCTGACCGACAACAGCCTGGGCCACAGCGGCGCAGGCGTGGACAGCATCCTGCAGAGCTTCGCCGTGGTGGCGACCGACCGCAACGGGTCGACCGCCAATGCCACGGTCGACGTGCAGATCGTCGATGACGTGCCGACCGCCAACAATGATGTCGATGGCGTCGCGGCTGGCACCTATGGCCCGGAAACCGGCAATGTCATCACCGGGGCGGGCACCGTCTCCGGCGCGGCCGGCGCCGACGTCAAGGGTGCGGACGGTGCCGTGGTGGCGACCACCGGCACCTTCGAGGGCGCCTATGGCACGCTGACGCTGAACGCCGACGGCAGCTACAGCTATGTCCGCGCGGCCGGAACGCCGGGCGGCGTGAGCGACAGCTTCAGTTACACGCTGCGCGACGGCGATGGCGACCTGTCCACCGCCACGCTGCGGATCGATATCGCCAATAGCGACGTCATGATCATCTCCATCCCGAAGGTGGGCGAGGGCACGATCGTCGACGAATCCGGCCTGACCGATCCGGTGGGCTCCAATGCGGGCAGCGGCGTCGACACCACGGACGGCACGATCACCTATACCGCGCCGGACGGTCCGGCGAGCGTCACCATCAACAATATCCCGATCACCAGCGTCGGGCAGGAAATCGTCACCGACAAGGGCATTTTGACGATCACCGGCATCAGCGAAGGCAGCATCGATTATAGCTACACGCTGACCACCAACACGACCGGCGACAATGTGACCGACAGCTTCGTGGTCACTGTCACCGACGTTGACGGCGACCAGGCGACCGACACGCTGACCATCACCATCATCGACGACGTGCCGACCGCGACCAACGACGCGGATTCGGTTCGCGAGGATGGTCCGCTGGTGGCTGACGGCAATGTCATCGCCGGTTCGGGCGGCGGCGACGCCAACGCAACGGACGGCAATGCCGACGTGCAGGGCGCCGACGGCGCGCATGTCAGCGCCATCGTCTTTGGCGAGACGGCTGGGACCGTCGGCGCGCCGCTGGCCGGGCTGTACGGATCGCTCGTGATCCAGGCGGACGGCAGCTATGCCTATACGCTGAACAATGAAAATGGCGTGGTCCAGGGTCTGGACAAGAACCAGACGCTGACCGAAACCTTCACCTACACGTTGACCGATGGCGACGGCGATCCGTCCAGCGCGACGATCACCATCACCATCCAGGGTAGCGACGATGGCGTGACCATCAACGGTCTGGACGGCGAGGGCGCTGAGGAAACCGTCCTCGAAAATGATCTGCCGGGGGGCAGCTCGGAAGATGCGGCGGCGCTGACCCAGACGGGCAGCTTCACCCTGTCCGCGCTGGACGGCGTGGCGACCATCACGGTCGGCGGCCAGCCGATCTTCGGCGCGAGCGGCTTCATCAGCGGCGTCACCCTGTCCAACGCCTATGGCACGCTCAGCATCACCGGCTTCACGCCGACCGTGGGCGCGGATGGCGATGTGATCGGCGGGACGGTCAGCTACAGCTATGTCCTCAACGACAATACGCTGCTGCACACCGGCGCGAACGATGGCAGCCTGACCGACAGCTTTGCGGTCGTCGTCACCGACACCGATGGGTCGACCGATAGCGCCAGCCTGGATATCCGCGTGGTCGACGACGTGCCGACGGCAGTGGACGACAGCGCGGGCCAGCTCACGGAAAATGCGGCGGTCACGATCGACGTTTTCGCCAATGACGTAGCCGGGGCCGACGGCGTCGACCTCGCCAGCGGGGTAGCTCTGGAAACCGGCGCGGCCAAAGGCACCGTCGTCTATCAGGGCAATGGCGTATTCCTCTACACGCCCAATGCGGGCGCGGAGGGCAGCGACAGCTTCACCTACACCATCACCGACGGCGATGGCGACAAGTCGACCGCCACGGTGACGATCAATCTGCTTCAGGATTCGACGCCGACCGTCACCGTGGCAGACATGACCGTGTCCGAAGCCGGCCTGCCCGGCGGCACGCAGGAGGACGGGAACAGCGAGACGGCGACCGGCTCCATGACCATCGCGACCGGCGGCGATACGCTGACCAAGGTCGAGGTGCAGGACAAGAACGGCGCCTGGATCGACGTGACGGCGGCCAATGCGGGAACGCCGGTGGTCGTCGCTGGCGCGGCGGGCATGCTGACCGTGACCTCCGATGGGGCGGGCCATTACAGCTACAGCTACACGCTGGCGGTCAATGATCCGATCCATCCCGACAATAACCCGCTGGATGGTGACGGCATCAGCGGCGCGGCCGATCCCAAGGCGGGCGACGCCTTCGCCGTGCGCGTGACCGACAGCGACGGCGATCTCTCGCCGGCCGATACGATCAATGTCACCGTGCTGGACGACGCGCCGATCGCGGCGCCCGACAGCGGTTCCGTGACCGAAGGCGACTCGCTGGTCGTCACGGCTGGCGACGGCGTGCTCCACAACGACCAGCCGGGCGCGGACGGCTATGCGCCGGGCGTGGTCGGCGTGGCCAAGGGCAGCGACGCGAGCACGTCCGTCAGCGGTGATGTCGGCACGGCGGTCGCGGGCGATTACGGCACGCTGACTCTCTTTGCCGACGGCAGCTATCGCTATGATGCGACGCCCAATGTCATCTCGGCCGACAAGCAGGATGTGTTCGTCTACACGATCCGCGATGCGGACGGCGATCTGGCGACGACGACGCTGACCATCAATGTCGCCAATGTCGCGCTGGCGGCGGACAATCAGACGAAGACGGTCTTTGAGGCGGCGCTGGACACCAGCATCACCGGCGACGACATCGCCGCTGGCAGCGTCACCGGCAGCACGCCGGGTCAGCCGACGGAAACGACGACGGGCCAGCTCAATGTCGTGGGCGCAGTCAGCTACACGCTGACCGGCCCGGCGACTGGCAGCCATGGCCAGCTTCTGCTCAACAGCGACGGCAGCTACACCTATACGCTGACCTCGCCGGTCGATGGCCCGACCGCCAATGACGGCGCCCTGCCGCTGGCGGGTGTGGAGGTCTTCACCTATCAGGCGGTCGACGGCTCCGGCAATATCGCCAACGGCACGATCACCATCGATGTGGTGGACGATATTCCGACGGCGGTGGACGACGCCGCCCAGACCGTGGCGGAGGACGGCGCCAATATCGGCGGCAACGTCCTGACCAACGACACGCAGGGGGCGGATGGCGCCACCCTGACCTCGGTCACGATCGGCGGCGTCACGACGGCGGTCAACGCCGAGGGCACAACCAATGTGAACACGGCCTACGGCGCCTATACCTTCACGGCGGCGGGGGCGTGGACCTTCAACCCGTCGACCAATCTCAACAATGCGAGCGGCGTCAGCGCGGGCTTCTCCTATGTCATCACCGATGGCGACGGCGACCAGTCGACCGCCGTGCAGCCGATCACTGTCACGGACGGCGCCGACCCAAGCGCAAGCGGGCCGGTCAGCCTGACGCTGGACGATCAGAATCTGGCGGGCGGCACCAGCTCCGGCAATCCGGACTCGACCAGCGGCACCATCACCTTCACGCCCGGTTCGGACGCGATCACCTCGATCGTGTTCGGCGGCACGGGCAGCCTGACCGGCGACCTGAACTGGGTGCGGGTATCCGACAATCAGATCACCGGTTCCGACGAGCGCGGCGTGGTGGTGACGCTGGACCTGTCGGTCGTCGGCAATGTCGCGACCGTCACGGCCACGCTCAACGACAATTACGACACGCATCCGGGCATCAATGTCGACGATCTGGTCGCGCTCGGATCGGTACAGGTGATCGCGCAGGACACCGATGGTGATACGGCCACCGGCACCGTCTCGGTCAGCGTATCCGACGATCTGCCGGTGGTCAGCGCCAATCCGGTGGTGCAACTGGACGACGACGCGCTGGGCGGCAATGCCAACGGCACGGGCGACGATGCGAACAGCGTCAACGCCACCGGCACGCTGGGGCATGACTATCGCGCTGATGGCGCGGGCGGCATCACCCTGCTCGGCACCGGCGCGCCAGCCGGCTTCACGTATGAAAGCAACGGCAGCGTGCTGCTGGTGAAGCAGGGCGGCACCACCGTTCTGACCGTGACGCTGACCGATCCGGTCGCCGGCACCTATTCGGTGGCGCAGAATGCCGCGATCGTCCACCCGCTCGGCGGTGACGAGAACAATGTCAGCTTCGACATCGCCTATCGGGTCACGGACGCCGACAATGATACGGCCACCGGCACGCTGACGATCAATGTCGATGACGACACGCCGGTTGCGGCCGACGATACCGACATCGTCAAGGAAGATGTGACGCTCAGCGCCAGCGGCAATGTGCTGACGGGCGTGGGCAGCGACGGCAATCCGGCGGGCGCGGACTCGCTGGGCGCCGACGGTCCGGCGGCGGGCGGCGCGGTGACGGCGGTCACTGGCGGTCCTATCGGCGGCAACGCGATCGGCAGCTATGGCACGCTCGTCCTGAATGCCTCGGGCGGCTATACCTATACGCTGAACAACGGCCTGGCGGCGGTCCAGCATCTGGACGACGGCCAGACGCTGACGGACAGCTTCACCTATACGATCACGGACGGCGACGGCGACAGCACCACGGCTGTGCTGCGCATCACCATCCAGGGCACCAATGACGCGCCGCAGGTCGGCAGCGGTGTTGCGGTTGTTTCGGAAGAGGGGCTGACCGGCGCCAATGCAGATAGCGCACCCGGCCTGCCGAACGACACCACCAATGCGACGGTGGCGACCGGCACGATCACCGCGAGCGACGTGGACGGCGACGGCATCAGCATGACGCTGGACAATCCGGGCGCGGTGCTGACCGCCGACGGCCTGCCCGTCACCTGGAGCGGCGTCGGTACGCAGACGCTGACCGGCTCGGTCGGCGCGGTGCCGGTGATCACGATCACCATCACCAATGGCGGCGCCTATACGGTGACGCTGCTGCAGTCGGTCGATCATAGCGGCATCAATGTTGAGGATGTGAAGAACTTCCTGGTCCCCGTGAACGTCAGCGACGGCACCGCCACGGTCGCCACCAGCATCGCCGTCACGATCGAGGATGACAGCCCGATCGCCGTCGACGACAATGTGACGACCATCGAAAAGGCGGCTGCCTCCACCGGCAATGTCCTCACCAACGACCATGTCGGCGCGGACACGCCTGGCGCCGTCGTATCGGTCGGCGGCAACGCCATCGCCCTGGGCGGTAGCCAGACGATCGTCGGCGCCTATGGCACGTTGCAGCTATTCTCCGACGGCAGCTACATCTACACGCCCAAGGTTTCGGTGCCTTCGGGATCGTTCGACAGCTTCACCTATGTCATGCGCGATGCCGACAATGACACGGCCAGCGCGACGCTGAAGTTCACCTTCCAGGGCGACGCGAACAAGCCGACGGCGGACAACACCGCCGCCAAGCTGGATGATGACGGCCTGACCGGCGGCAACGCGGCCAGCACGACCGGCGACGTCGACGCCAATGTGGGCGACAACGGCTTGGCCGGCCCCAGCGAGGCGAGCTACAGCGGCACCTTGCCCTTCACCTTCGGCGCCGACGGCGGCGGCAGCGTGAGCTTCGCCAATCTGAACGGCACGACCGGCACGGTTGGTACGGATACCGTATCCTATAGCTGGAACGGCACGACCAACACGCTGACCGCGACCATTACGACGGTCGGTGGCCGGGGCACGCCGCTGTTCCAGGTCGTCGTCAATCCGACGACCGGCGCCTATACGGTGACATTGCTCGACAATGTGCTGCACGCGGCCGGCGGGAATGAGAATGACGCCTCGGTCAGCCTCAATTTCCTGGTCACCGACAGCGACTATAACGCTACGACCAACCCGACATCCTCGGCCATCGGGCAGCTCAACATCTCGTTCAACGACGACATGCCCAGCGCCTTCACGCCGGCGGCGGGATCGGTGGCGAACAATGACAGTCCGGCGACGGCCTTCAACCTCAACTTCGCCAACGTGGCGGGCGCCGATGGCGTCGGCAATGCGCTGTTCACCGTCACCGACGGCGCGCCCGCCAAGGATACCAGCGGCGCGACGCTGCGCCTGGCCGGCGAAGACCTGTTCATCTTCGGCAACGGCACGAATGTGCTGACGGCGAAGACGGCGGACGGCGACATCGGCTACACCATCACGCTTCAGCCGGGGACGGACAAATATGTGTTCGACCTTTACGGCACGATCACCAACGGCAGCGAGATTTCGATCAGCAGCTTCAGCGCGGCGAAGGCGGGCAACACCGACTATCGTGGCCTGGGCGTCGATACCACCGATGCCATTGACGTGCTGTTCTCCGGCCGCAGCGCTTCGGGCGCCCGGGGATCGGTCAACACGGACAGCGACTCGATCGGCGTCGACAACCAGTCGGTCAATCCCGACGAGGCGGTGCGCATCGACCTCATCAAGACGCTGGTCGGCAACCCCGCCACCACCACCGGCTTCGCCTATGCCGATCATCAGAGCGTCATCAGCTTCGAGCAGAATATCGCTCAGGTCGGCGGCAATCCCAACAATACGGTGTCGATCAAGGTCACGGCCATCGATGCCGACAACGACCAGGATTTGGGCTTCTCGTCCGCGACGCCAGAGACAGGCGAAAGCTTCGTCCCGATCGCCAAGGTGATCGTGACCGATGTGAGCACGGGCAATATCTACACCTTCACCGGCACAGGCTCGCAGGGCAGCATCGGCGTGACATTCGCTTCAGGCAGCGTCACCATCTCTGGCCTGCAGGTAAACGACAAATATGAGATTGTCGGAACCAAGGGCTTCGATGCGGTGCTGGTGGAATCGCCGCACGTCAACAACCCCTTCGACCTTGGCGTGTTCTCGGTCGAGACGCTGAACAGCGGCGCCCCGATCAACATCAACCACGCCATCGTCGCTTCGGATGCTGACGGCGACAGCGTCAACAGCTCGGTCAGCGTGACGCTGACTCCGGTCGCTGTTCCCCCGGTCGCCATCGATCTCGACGGGGACGGGCTGGAGTTTGTCGGCCTGTCGAGCGGCGTGACCCATGATTATGGTCATGGCGAGGTTGCGACGGCCTGGGTGTCTTCCGATGACGGCCTGCTCGCCCATGCGACGGGTGGCAGCTATGACATCGTCTTTGCCGACGACGCGCCCGGCGCGGCGAGCGATCTGGACGGCCTGCGCCTTGCCTATGACAGCAATGGCGACGGCGTGTTCGATGCCAAGGATGCGGCATTCGCTGAATTCGGCGTGTGGCAGGACGCAAACGGCAATGGCGTGGTCGACGCGGGCGAATTCAAGTCGCTCACCGATGCGGGCATTGCCGCGATCGAACTGAACGCCGACGGCAAGAGCTACACCGCCGCCAATGGCGACGTCACCGTGCTGGGCGAAGCAAGCTTCGTCCGCACCGACGGCACCAAGGGCACGATTGGCGACGTGCTGTTTGCGACCGGCGCCAAGGAAAGCGACGCCAGCAAGACGGAGAGCACGGCCAGCGGCTTCAACCAGGCGCTGGTAGCGGCCAGCCTGGTCGCGGTGGCGGGCGCAACCGCGACCACCACCGAGGAGCAGCCCGCGCCGACCGCGACCGATAGCGCCGCGCCGGTCACGGAAACCGCGCCGGCCGCCACGGTCACGGCCGAGCCGACCACGACGCAGGAAGACTCGTCGACCAAGATCGCGGCAACAGACGACAAGGCGACGCATGAGCAGCCCGCCGCGCCGGCCAGCCATGGCGGCGAGGAAGCCGCGCCCGAGCATGCTACCCTGTCCGGCGGCGGCGATGCGCATGCCGCAGCAACCGAAACGGCTGAGGCGCCTCAGCCCGATCTGGGCGGTCATCAGGGTCTGCTGGCGCAGTCGATCGACCTGCCGCCTGTCTTTGACGGCAATGCGGCGGCGGTTCTGGCGGCCCAGCAGGCGGCTCCCGCTGCGAATGCGGCCGAGGTCGTGAAGGAGGCGCTGGGCGCCCATGATGTGCCGAATATCGATGCGCTGCTGGCCGCCCTGCCGGGTGGCGAGCATGTCGCCGCGCCCTTCCTCCTCAACCCGGTAGCGGGCGAGGCGATGGACAGCGGGCATCTGGCAGCGGCCACCGCCATCTTCGACGCGGCGATGGTGGCGCATGAAGCGATGGCGGTCGCCCATGGCTGATTTTGGGGCTGATCTGGAAATTTTCTCGCGGGGAATTTTGGGGAGAGTGAATATGCGAAATGCGTTGGAAAGGGCGGCGGCCGTCGGGCTGGTGACTGCCATGCTGACGACGACTGCGGCCTGGGCGGCGCCTGCTTCGCCCTTGCTGCAACTCGGCAAGTCCGAACTGAGGGATGCGCTGACCAGCCGTTACGACACGGCGGTCAAGGCTGTGGGCGACGCCAGCGTGCGTGCGGCCCAGGACAGCCGCTGGACCTACGCCGTCGAGGCGAAGAACCAGTGCGGCATCGCCATCGGTTTCATCAAATCCGGCACGAAGGATGCGGACAGCATCAACAAGTGCGACGACTTTGTGGCACGCCTTTCGGCGCCGCCACCGCCGCCGGTGTCGGCAGCTTCAGCCCCACCCGCGCTGGACTGTACGGCACCGGCGGTGTCCATCTTCTTCGACTGGAACATGGACACCCCGCTTTCCGAAGGAGCGAGCACCATCTCCACGCTGACGCAGACGGCGGCGCAATGCGGCTGGAAGCGCTTCGGCGTCACCGGCTACACCGATACCTCGGGCGGCACCCGCTATAATGACGGTCTGTCGCTGCGCCGGGCGCAGAATGTCGCCAGCCTGATGAGCCAGGGGGGCATCGCCACGGATGCCATGACCGTCAACGGTCTGGGCGAAACCCAGTTGAAGATCGAAACCGCAGATGGTGTGCGCGAACCGATGAATCGTCGGGTCGAAATCACCGCCAGCGCGAATTAAGGGGAAGAAGGCATGACTATCATGCGCAAGACATGCGGCAGCCTGATCGCCCTTTGTGCGGCGGCGATGGTTAGCACGGGCTGGGCCCAGACCACCGATCTCAAGAGCGCGATCGCCGCGGCGATCGACAGCCATCCGGAGATCAACCAGGCGATCCAGAACAAGGAAGCGATCGAGTTCGAACGCGAACAGGCGCAGGGTCTTTACCTGCCCCGCGTCAGCGTCGAGGGATCGGCTGGCGTCCGCCGTCTGGAAAACGACACCCGCCGCGCCCTCAACCTTGACAACCAGACGCTCTGGCCGCTGGAAGCGAGCGTGCGGGCCGAAGAGACCGTCTGGGACTCCGGCTATCGCAGCGCGGAAAAGCGGCGGCAGGCAGCGCGGACCGATGGCGCAGCCCTGCGCGTCGGTGAACGCTCGCAGTTCGTGGCGCTGAACGTCACCCGCCAATATCTCGACTATATGCTCCAGCAGCGGGTCGTGGCGGCGGCGGACGACAATATCGCCTTCCACCGCAAGTTGCTGGGCGATTTGGGCGAAGGCGTGACCAAGGGGTCGATCAGCATCGCTGACCAGCAGCAGGCCGAAGAACGGCTGCAAGCCGCCCTCGTCCGCAAGAGCGAGGCGGAGCAGGACATGACCAATGCGGCCATCCAGTTCCGCACGCTGACCGGCCTGTCGATCGATCAGGTCACCATGCCCGATCCGGTGATGAGCGCGGTGCCGCCGACGCTGGACGAAGCCATTGCCGCCGCGCGCACCAACAATCCGCTGGTGCGTGAGGCAGAAGCCGATATTCAGGCGGCCCATGCCGTAGTGGATGAGGCCAAGTCCGAGCTCGGGCCGACGGTCTCGCTGGAAGGAACCGGCCGCGTCGGTCAGGATGTGGACGGCTTCAAGGGCAACACCAACGACATTCAGGGCCGGGTGGTCGTGCGCTGGCAGCTCTATAATGGCGGCATCAACCGGGCGAAGGTCCAGGAAATGACTCGCCGGTCGAGCGAAGCGCGTTTTCGCTTGAGCCAGCGCCAGCGCGAGGCGGAGGAAGATGTCCGCACCGCCTGGAATCGCTGGGACACGGAAAAGAAGCGCGTTACCGACCTGTCGCGGCAGGGCACGGTGTCCGACGGGCTGCTGGTGTCCTATCGCGAGCAGTTCAATGTCGGGCGGCGCTCGTTGCTGGACGTTCTGGATAGCCAGAACACCCGCTTCAACACGCAGGTGCGGACCGAGACGGCGCGTTTTTCCGAGATTTTCGCGCAATATCAGATCCTGGCTGCCACCAACACGCTTCTCGATACTCTGGGCATAGCGGCACCTTCGGGCGCAAACCCCTATGCGCGGAAGAAATATGATGTCCCAGATTTGCCGCCCGCTGAATTGCAGCGGCGGCGTTATCCGGGCTAAGATCCATCTTTGGGGTCATCCGGGCGCAAGCCCGGATGGGCGGGGAAACAATGTTGGAACGAAGCACACTCAGTCTGGCCGAATGGCTGGACCATCAAGGCACGCCTAGCGACGAGCTGGTGGAGAGCATCGCCCATGCGGCGCGGCATTTCGACCGGTCGCCGGGTATCGTAAGCCTTCGCGCCGGCCTCGCCGTCGATGAATCCGGGCGCTTGCCCTTTCATCAGGCGGAATCCGCGCTCGACCAGATCGGTCTCTTGAGCGATCATGTCCGGGGACGGCTGGACAAATGGCGGCCGGGCAATCTGCCCGCCATCCTGCCGCTCCGGGGCGGGCGCTTCCTGCTGCTGCTGGATATCAAGGCCGGCGATGCGCTGGTCCAGCTTCCTCATGCGAGCGAAGCGGTCTGGGCGCCGCTCAGCGATCTGGAAGGCTATTTCACTGGCGAAGCGCTGGTCGTCATGGCCGACCATGGCCGTGAACGCGCCGAGGAACGTCCCTGGGACGAGCGAGTGCGCCAGCACTGGTTCTGGCGGGAAGTCTGGCGCGCGCGCGGCGGCTTCGGCTATGTGATGCTGGCCGCGGCGATCATCAACCTGCTCGCCTTCGCGTTGCCGCTGTTCACGATGAACGTCTATGATCGGATCATCCCGAACAAGGCGGCGTCCAGCCTTTGGGTGCTGGGGGTCGGCGTGATGCTGGCCTTCAGCCTGGATTTCGCGCTCAGGATCGCGCGCGCCAGGCTGGTTGACGAGGCGGGGCGCGAGATTGACGAACGCCTTTCGCAACGCCTGTTCGAAAAGGTGCTGAACACGCCGTTGGCAAGCCGCTCCGGCAGCACCGGCGCATTGGCGCGGCGCGTGTCCGAGTTCGAATCCGTGCGGGAATTCTTCACCTCGACCACCGTGGTCCTGGTGGTGGACATTGCTTTCCTCTTCTTCTTCGTCGGCATTATCGCGCTTCTGGGGGGCTGGCTGGCCATCGTACCGGTCGTCATGATCCCACATTTCCCAAGTAAGGCGCTGATTTCGCTGTCCTGACCATTATATTTCCTATATAAAACATGGTGTTGAAGGCTGCGAGGGGCGCGTTTCATGGATCACCCAGAGGGTGCGGGCTTGCAACGGGCAGATCGGGTGGATTTCGACCCTCGCGTGCGGCTGGAATTTCGCGGCACGCAGCTCAGTTCCGACGGCGGCCTTCTGGTGATGCGCGAGCTTGATGACGCGCTCGGGTTGTCCGATTTGGCGTCAGCGGCGCTGCGCGATACTCGCTCTGGCAAGAACACGGTCCATCGGCTCGACGGCCTGTTCCGGCAATCAGTCTTTGGGCGGCTGGCCGGATACGAGGATGTCAACGACGCCAACCGTCTCGCCTGCGATCCGGTCATGCGCCAAGTTGTCGGCGGCAGAGCGGTCGATGCACAAGCGGCCTCGGCATCGCAGATGGGACGGTTCGAGACCGAGACGCTGGCTCTGGCCGGGAACCGTGCCGCGCTGGCCGACCTGAACGGGCAATGGATCGACCGGTTCCATGACCGTAACGGGCTGAAGTACATCGTTCTGGACATGGACAGCTCGGTCAGCCCGACCCATGGCGACCAGGAAGGGTCCGCCTGGAATGGCCATTTCGACTGTAGCTGCTATCACCCCAACTTTCTGTTCAACCAGTTCGGGATGCTGGAACGCTGCGCCCTGCGCCATGGCAACGTCCACAGCGCCGATGGCTGGCGTGATGTTCTCGACCCCGTCATTGCGCGCTACGCGGAGCGCGACCTTGGTGGCAGGTTCTTCCGGGCCGATGCTGCCTACGCGATCCCGGCGATCTATGAGCGATTGGAAGAAGCGCGGTTCTTCTACGCCATCCGGCTGCCCGCAAACGCGGTCCTCAAGGACAAGATCGCGCATCGGCTAACGCGCCCTGTCGGGCGGCCGTCACTGACCAAGGTCAAGCGGTTCTTCGAGGAATTCGAGTATCAGGCGGCGTCCTGGGACAAGGAACGCCGGGTGATCGCCAAGATCGAATGGCATCCGGGCGAACTGTTCCCGCGTGTCGGCTTCATCGTCACCAACCTGCCGATGGAGCCGGACTGGGTGGTGCGGTTCTACAACCAGCGCGGCACCGCCGAGCAGCACATCAAAGAGGGCAAATACGCCTTTCGCTGGACGCGGCTGTCGTGCCGGAAGTTCCGCGACAATGAGGTGCGGCTGCAACTGCACGCCCTGGCGTACAACCTGGCCACCTTCTTGCGCTGCATCGAGCTGCCCGAGGCCATGGCCGACTGGTCGTTGACCAGCCTGCAACTGAAGCTGATCAAGATCGGGGCACGTGTGGTCCGTCACGCCCGCACCATCACCTTCCAGCTGGCCGAGGTCGCTGTCACCGGCACGATGGTACGCGCCATCCTCGCCGCTATCCGCCGATTGCGAGCGCCACCGCTATGCGCATGATCGCGATCCACGCTCAAACTGAACGAAAGCGGCTGGACAGATCTGTCCGCTGCGCTGAAAAACGCCGCCCCTGGGCAAGGAAACAGCGGCTTCGCGGTCTGATCCGTCCAGATCCAGCAGTCTGCGCGACCGCAGGTGCCGCTTGCGGCAGAAAATCCTTGTCTAGCGCTCGGATACAGGCGATCTTCACCTCAAACGACACGCCACTTGGGGAATGCAGGATGAAGTGGGCGACGACCGATGCGATGTCGTGGCGGCGGATCGGGCTGGCAGGCTCGGTCTTTCTCGCCACCCTCGCGCTGTTCGGTGGGCTCGCTTATCATTTCGCGATCGTTGCGATGTGGATGCCGCTGGTCAATTCGGTCGCGTTGATTGCCACGACCCCCTCGGCTCCCTCGGCGCGGCCCTGGCCGATCATGGCGGGGCATGCCGCGACCGCGTTCGTCGGTTCGCTGGCCGGCTGGATGTTCGGCGCTTCGGTGCTGGTCGCGATCATCGCCGCCACGCTCGGCCTGCTGCTGATGATGGCGGCCCGTGCGGTCCATCCGCCCGCGGCGGCGACGGGGCTCGTCTTCACGCTGCATCCGGTGCCCCCGCATGTCGCGGTGCCGCTGCTGATGCTGGGCGCCGGTGCGGTGACGCTGATCGGCATGGCGCTGCGCCGCTGGGATCGCCCGTCCGCATGACCCCCGGATTGGGCATCGCCTGAATTTCGGCTAGGAGCCGGCGGATCGGGAATGATGGGGATCATGGCGAGCGCAGGATTTTTCCTGCAACGGTCGATGGCCCGCCTGTCACGCGATGCCCAGGCGGATTCGAGCCTGCAAAGCGCGGCGCTGGTCGAAGCCATTGGCGGCATCGAGACGCTAAAGGCCTGCCGGGCCGAAGGGCGCATGCTGGAACGCTGGCGCCGCTACGCCCGCATGAGCGCGGCGACGCAGGAAAAGCTACGGCGCTTGAGTTCGAAGAGCGTGACCCTGGCGGCCCTCTGCCAGCAGGTGACGAGCATCGCTCTGGTGATCGGCGGCTTCTATATGTTCGCGGCGGGCGACATTTCGATGGGCGCGATCATCGCCATCGTCATGCTGGCCGGGCGTTCGCTGGCGCCGGTCGGGCAACTCGCCTTCGTCATTGTGCGGGCGCGGCAGGCGATGACGACGCTCGACAGCCTCCAGACGCTGATCGATCAGCCCGACGAGCGGCTGGACGGCGCGCGGGGCATTATCCCCAAGATCCGTAAAGGCGCCATCGTCGCGCAGGGGCTGGAGTTCGCCTATCCCGGCGCCAGCCAGCCAAGCCTGCGCGGCATCAATCTGCGGGTCGAGCCGGGTGAGCGCATCGGCCTGATCGGCCGGGTGGCGTCGGGCAAGTCGACGCTGGGCCGGGTGATCTGCGGCCTTTATCCGCCCACCGGCGGGTTGCTGACCATCGATGAAATCGACAGCCGCCAATATCATCCGCATGAGCTGCGTTCCGCCTTCCGCTATGTTGGCCAGGATGCCGAACTGTTCAGTGGGTCCGTGCGCGAGAATCTGTTGCTGGGCGCCCGCGAAGCCAGCGAGGAAAAGCTGCTGGAGGCGCTGGAGCGTTCAGGCGCGTCGCGCTTCTTCGGACGCGATGCGGCGGGGTTCGACCTGCATATCGGTGAACGCGGCAGCCGCCTCTCGGGCGGGCAACGCAGCTTCCTCGTCATGGCGCGCGCGCTGGTCGAACCGGCAAAGCTGCTTTTCCTGGACGAGCCGACCGGCGCGATGGACAACCAGACCGAGAATCTCTTCATCGACCATCTGGAAAAGGCGCTGGAGCCCGATCAGACGCTGATCGTGTCGACCCACCGCCATGCGCTGTTGCGGATCGTGGACCGGCTGATCGTGATCGATCAGGGCGTGGTGCTGGCCGATGGACCGCGTGACGAGATCATCGGCCAGCTCCAGCGAGGGACAGGGCTATGAGTGTTCTGGTCCGAAGCGTCGGCATCGCAGCGCCAGTGGCCTTGGCTATCGCAACGGCCGCACTCTGGCACCATGAACAGCCTCGACCCGCCATGCAGGCAAAGATCGTGGAATCCGCTCCTGCAATCCCGCGCCAATATCTCGCTTTGGTCCAGATGACCGAGCAAACCGACACCGCAGCGGAAGGCGACGAGGCTCGCGAGGAAAATCAGCGTCTCGGCTTCTCTGGCGGCATGATCGCTTCGGCCAAGCCCTTCCGCGCTCTGGGACAAGCGGGCGAGGATCATGACCGCGCGCTCCAGTGCCTGACGCAAGCCGTCTATTATGAGGCGGCCCGCGAGCCCGAGAGCGGCCAGCGCGCCGTCGCGCAGGTGGTGCTGAACCGCGTTCGCCACCCCGCCTTCGCCAAGACGGTGTGCGGCGTCGTCTACCAGCGCTTCGACGCGTCGGTCTGCCAGTTCAGCTTCGTCTGCGACGGCTCCCTTGCGCGCCACCCGCTGCCTGACCTCTGGAGCCGGGCGAAGCGGATCGCCGCCGATGCGCTGGCCGGACGGGTCGAGAAAGAGGTGGGCACCGCGACCCATTATCATGCCGATTATGTCTTCCCGCGCTGGGCGCCGCATCTGGCGAAGTTGGCGCAGGTCGGCGCGCATATCTTCTATCGCTGGCCGGGCGGCTGGGGTCTGCCGGGGGCATTCACCGGGCGTTATGCAGGCGGGGAGCATATTCCGGCCTTCGATCCGGCGCGCTTCGCCACGGTCGCGGAACCCGCGATCGACTATCCGCCCGTCGCGGCCTTGCCCGAACGCCGGGCGTCCAACGATGTGGGCGGCCGCATGGATCCGACCAAGGGGTGGAAGCTCTCCATTCCCGATCCTTCGGCAAGCGGCGGCGCGTTGGGCGACATGCTCGCCCGCCAGCAAAAGGCCGCGCCCATAGCGCTGGCGGCCGACGACCATAATCTTCAAGGGGTGCAACCATGATTTCGCGCTGGGTACGCTGGCTGCGGGGGCAACCGGGCAACAAGCAGGTCATTCTTTACAGCGGCGGGGGCATGCTGGTCTTCCTGATGTGGGCCAGCCTGGCGCCGGTGGATGAAGTGACGCACGGGCAGGGCAGGGTGATCCCGTCCAGCAAGGCGCAGGTCATTCAGTCCGCCGAACCGACCACGATCGAGGAAATCCTGGTCCGCTCCGGGCAGAAGGTGGGCAAGGGGCAATTGCTGGTGCGCCTGGATGACGCCATGCTGGCGTCCGAACTGGGGCAGATTCAGGCGGAGACGCGCTCGTTGACCGCGCGCGCCGGACGTCTGGAGAAGGAAGGCACAGGCACCGGTGCGGCCTGCGCGACCGGCGGGCCGGAATGTCAGCAGGAACAGGCGCTTGCCGCAGTCCGCCAGTCCGCGCTGCGCAGCAAGCAGGATGCGATGGCGGCCGCCGTCGACCAGCGCCGCCGCGAACTGGGCGAAGCGCAAGCGACCATCGACAGCCTTGGCGGCAGCGTGCAACTGGCGCGCCAGCGTGTGGCGATGTTGGAACCGCTCGCCGCAAAGTCGATCATCCCGCAGACCGAATTGCTGGATGCGCGCCGCGATCTGGTGGATGCGCAGGGGCGGCTGAACGCGGCGCAACAACAGGCGTCGCGTGCCTCCGCCGCGATCCGCGAGGCGCAGGCGCAACTGTCCGAGGCGAATTTCCAGTTCCGGCAGGACGCGCTCAATGAACGCAGTCAACTCGAGGCCAAGATCGCCGTCAACAGCGAGTCTCTTCGGGGCGCAAAAGGACGGGCGCAGCGGGCGGAGATCCGCTCGCCCGTCGACGGCGTGGTCAATGACGTGCAGGTGACGACCATCGGCGGCTTCGTCAGTCCGGGGCAGAAGATCATGCAGATCGTGCCGGTGGGCGATAAACTGCTGGTCGAGGCGCGGGTGAAGCCCAACGATATCGCCTTCATCAAGACCGGCGACCGCGCCGTGGTGAAGGTGACGGCCTATGACTTCTCCATCTATGGCGGGCTGTCCGGGACCGTGCAGCAGGTTTCGGCCGACAGCGTCTATGACGAAGCGACGCGGGAAGCCTATTTCACCGTGGTTGTGGAGACGGACCGCGCATGGCTCGGCACTGGCGCGCACAAGCTGCCGATCACGCCGGGCATGGTGTGCGATGTGGAGATCATGACCGGCCGCAAATCGGTGCTGGCCTATCTGCTCAAGCCCATCATGAAGGCGCGGTCGGAGGCTTTGAGGGAGCGTTAAGGATAGCGTGCTCCTGCGCAGGCAGGAGCACGGTCACCAGCATAGCTCACTCAGCGCGCGGCGAACTGCACCGGCTGCGGCGTCGTCACGCGATAGCCATGGGTCCAGCGCCCAAAGGCGTTGAAGCTCATGATCGGCCGATAATCGCTGACGCTGGATGAAGGCAGCACCCGGTCGGTCATATTGTCGAGGATCATCAGATCGCCGCCGATCCGCACCGCCAGCACGGCATGGTCCGCCTGCCGCACCAGATCGCGGGCGATCACCAGGAACATGGCATGCCGGTCGAAGCCCGCGGCTTCCAGCAGCTTCATCTTGGCGATGGCATAATCCTCGCAATCGCCGGCGCCGCTTTGCAGCGTCCGCGCCGCCGAACCCCAATTGTCGCCGCCCTGCCGGTCGTCCACGAAACGCAGCCGCCGGTTGACCCAGCTATTGATCATCTCGACCTGCTGCTGCGTCGACGAGCCGCGAGCTGCATTGAGGACAGCGCTCCAAACCCCCTTGCCGGGTAGGGCCGCCGAAACCGAGGCCCATTTGCCGTCGAGCAGAGTCCGGGAGATCGGCATGGCCACCGAGCCGAACACGTCGGGCTGCCCATTGCGTGGCGGCTGGCCCGCCAGAGCGGGAACAGGACGAGCAGGCATGACGAAAGCGCTTGCCTGCGGGATCGCAGCAGCCGTCGGTGCTGGCAGAAAGCCGCGCATGAAGCCGGGCACCAGTTCCGGCTGGCGATAGCTCACCACGGAAAGCTGGACGCCCTGCAACTGCCAGCCGGGCAGCTTGCCGATGAAGCCGTTGATGCGCCGGTCGTTGACGATAGCGTCCGGAACGGCGGGCTGCGCGATCCAGGAGGTTTGGATGCTCCCGCCGCCCTGCTGCGCGCTGATCGCCGCCAGACGGCTCATGCCGCCCGCGAGGAGATTGGCGGAAATTCGTTCGGCCGGCGTATAGGCGGCAACGTTCCGCCCCAGAGCGTCCGGAAAGGCTGCCAGCGGCGCTTGCGCCAGCGCATGACCGCTTGCCGTTGCCAGCAACAGGGCAGGCGCAGCGCGGAGCGCGACACGGCACAGGGCCGGGGAATGAAGGGGCGGGGCGAAGCCTGACATGCTTGCCCGTATCGCGCCAAAAATTGAACATCCGGTGCGCCACGCTGGTTAACGCGGCGCTAGGCAAAAAATTGCCGCCCCTTTTTGCCGCCCCTGTTCAGGCGAGCCTTTCGATCAGGCGTCGATCGCCTCTTCATCCACGGTCGCGGCATTTTCCTGAATGAAGGCAAAGCGATGCGCCGGGTTGGTGCCCATCAGCCGCTCGACCAGTTCGCGCACCTGTTGCCGGTCCTCGATATCGTCGGGCAGGGTGACGCGGATCAGACTGCGTGTCTTGGGGTCCATGGTCGTCTCGCGGAGCTGGCCCGGATTCATCTCGCCCAGCCCCTTGAAGCGGCTGACCTCGACCTTCTTGCCCTTGAATTCCTTGCGCAGAATCTCTTCGCGATGCGCATCGTCCTTGGCGTAGAGGCTCTTGCCCCCGGCAACGAGGCGATAGAGCGGCGGCTGCGCCAGATAGAGGTGCCCGCGACGCACCAGTTCCGGCATCTCCTGGAAGAAGAAGGTCATCAGCAGCGTCGCGATATGCGCGCCATCGACGTCCGCGTCGGTCATGATGACGATGCGTTCGTAACGCAGATGATCGGGGTTGCAGTCCTTGCGCGTGCCGCAGCCCAGCGCCAGGATCATGTCGGCAATCTCCTGATTGGCGAGGATCTTGGCGGTGTTGGCTGATGCTACGTTGAGGATCTTGCCGCGCAAGGGCAGGATGGCCTGCGTCTTGCGATCACGCGCCTGCTTGGCCGAACCGCCCGCCGAGTCACCCTCGACCAGGAAGATTTCCGCGCCTTCGGGATCGTCATTGGAACAATCGGTCAGCTTGCCCGGCAACCGCAGCTTGCGCGAATTGGTCGCGGTCTTGCGCTTGACCTCTTTCTCCTGCTTGCGCTTCAGCCGCTCGTCCATGCGGTCGAGCACATAGGCGAGCAGCGCCTTGCCGCGCTCCATATGGTCGGACAGATAATGGTCGAAATGATCGCGCACGGCGTTCTCGACCAGCCGCGCAGCCTCCGGACTGGTGAGCCGGTCCTTGGTCTGGCTCTGGAACTGGGGATCGCGGATGAAGACCGACAGCATCACCTCCGATGAGGTCACGATGTCGTCGGCGGTGATGTCCTTCGCCTTCTTCTGTCCCACCAGTTCGCCAAAGGCGCGGATGCCCTTCACCAGCGCGGCGCGCAACCCGGTTTCATGGGTGCCGCCGTCGGGCGTCGGGATGGTGTTGCAATACCAGCTATAGCTGCCATCCGACCAGAGCGGCCAGGCGACTGCCCATTCCACGCGCCCGACCGAATCGGGAAAATCCTGCGACCCGGAGAAGAAGGCGCTGGTCGCGCATTCCCGGTCGCCCACCTGTTCCTTCAGATGATCGGCCAAGCCGCCGGGAAACTGGAACACGGCCTCAGGCGGCGTATCGTCGGTGATGAGTTCGGGCGCGCATTTCCAGCGGATTTCGACGCCCGCGAACAGATAGGCCTTCGACCGTGCCAGCCGGTAGAGACGGGACGGCTTGAACTTCTGCTCCCCGAAAATCTCATGATCGGGCACGAAGCTGACCGACGTGCCGCGCCGGTTGGGCGCGGCGCCGACCTTCTCCAGCCCGCTGCTGGGCAGGCCTTGCGTGAAGCTCTGGCGGAACAGCTCCTTGTTGCGTGCCACCTCCACCACGGTGATGATCGAAAGCGCATTCACCACGCTGATGCCGACGCCGTGCAGGCCGCCGGAGGTCGCATAGGCCTTGTCGGTGAACTTGCCGCCCGAATGGAGCGTGGTGAGGATGACTTCCAGCGCCGACTTGCCGGGAAATTTAGGATGCGGATCGACCGGGATGCCGCGGCCATTGTCGGTGATGGTAAGCTTGTTGCCCGGCTCCAGCAGCACCTCGATCCGCGTGGCATGGCCCGCCACCGCTTCGTCCATGCTGTTGTCGAGCACTTCGCTGGCGAGATGATGCAGCGCCCGCTCGTCCGTGCCGCCGATATACATGCCGGGGCGGCGGCGAACCGGTTCCAGTCCTTCCAGCACTTCGATGGTGGAGGCGTCATAGCCGGGGGAAGAAGTGGGCTGGCTCTCGAACAGATCGGACATGGATATAGCTATAAGCGGGTGCGCGTCGTGCGCAAGCGCGACGCGCAAAGGAAAAGGGCCGGCTCTTTCTAAGAACCGGCCCTTTTCCGCATCTATCGCATTTTTTACCGGACCCTGGGTCCGCCAAAGGGCAGTGGCGGCGGCGGACGCCGCGTGCCGCGCGGCAACTGCGCCTGATAGGCACGGCCGCAATGTTCGACGCAATAGGGAAAGCCCGGATTGACCGTCTCACCGCAGAAGTGGAAGTCCGGCTCGCCCGGATGGCCCATCGGCCATTTGCAGATGCGTTCGGTTAGGTCCAGCAGCGTGGTCTTGCCGGCGATTTCCGGGCTGGGCTTGGCCGGCACCAGGCGACGGGGCGGCGCGGGCGGAATCGGCGCCTGCTGGTCGCCGGGCCCTTGGCGCAGGAAGCCGCCCGGCCCGACCGAGATGATGCGCGGCTGCGGCTTGGGCGGTTCCGCATCCGGAGCGGCCGCCACTGGAGCCGGTGCGGGCGTGGCAGGAGCCGCAGGCCGGACCGGCGAGGGGGCGGCGTGATGCACCGGAGCGGCCGGCTTGGGCGCTTCGGCCTCTGGCGCGGGTTTGCGCAGAGGCGGTGCGGCCTTTTTCGGCACTTCGTTGGCTTTAACCGGGGAAGGGCGGGATTGCAGGCCCAGACGATGCGCCTTGCCGATCACCGCATTGCGGCTGACCCCGCCCAGTTCGTCCGCGATCTGGCTGGCGGTCAGACCCCGTTCCCACATTGCCTTGAGCTGGTCGATACGCTCGTCGGTCCAGGACAATGAATGACTCCTCAAAATTTCAAATCCGCGCCCTATATGGGGCGCGCCAGCACAGGTTCAATTTCCCGTGCATAACGCCCTTGCGGCACAACCCCTCAGCCGATAGTCGATCCGATCATGAACGACCAGTCCAAAATTGCTGCCTCCCTGTCGCATCAGCCGCCTTTCCATGAACCCGGCGAGCTGGTCATCCGCAATGTCAACTGGGCGGGAACCCGCGCGCTCTACCGGAAAGAAGTCAGGCGCTTCATGAAGGTGCAGCTTCAGACCATCTGGGCGCCCGCCGTCACGACGCTGATGTTCCTGGTGATCTTCACCCTGGCGCTTGGCGGGGCCAATCGTCAGGTGCTGGGCGTGCCGTTCCCGGATTTCATCGCGCCGGGCCTGATGATCATGGGCATGATGAACAATGCCTTCGCCAATAGCAGCTTTTCCCTGCTCGCGGGCAAGATGCAGGGGACGTTGATCGATTATCTGATGCCGCCGCTGTCGGTCAGCGAATTGCTGCTGGCGCTGGTCGGCGCGGCGGTGACCCGGGCTGTCTGCGTGGGGCTTGCGCTGTGGGGCGCGATGGCGCTTTGGCCGGGCGTGCATGTTACCCCGGCTCACCCCTGGGCGATCCTGTGGTTCGGGCTGATGGGCGCGGGACTGACGGCCTTTATCGGCGTGCTGACCTCGATCTGGGCGGAAAAGTTCGATCATGCCGCCGCCATCACCAATTTCGTGATCGGGCCGATGACGCTCCTGTCGGGCACTTTCTACTCGATCGATCGGCTGGCGCCCGTCTTTCGCGCTATCAGCCATGCCAACCCCTTCTTCTACGCCATTTCCGGCTTCCGCTACGGATTCGTAGCGGCGGCGGACGGCGATGTGGTGGTGGGCAGCCTGGTGCTGTTGGGATTGAATATCGGTCTGGGAGTGCTGTGCTATGTGCTTCTCAAGCGCGGGTGGAAGCTGAAGGCCTGATTGGAGAGACGCCGTCCTCCTGCGAAGGCGGGAGCACGGCATTTTCAGGTACTCAGGTCAGGCCTGCAATGACCGGCACGACCAGTATGATCGCAAACAGGGTAACAGTCGCCATCACCCAATGATGTAGCCGGGGAAGGACGCGCTCCTCGCGCCCTTCCGAGGGTTTCAACAGCATCAGACCGAAACGCCCTTGCCCCCGACCCGCGTCAGCGCAAAGCCCGCCGCTTCAGCCTCCCTGCGCGGATAGATGTTGCGCAGGTCGACCAGCACCGGCCCGTTCATCGAAGCGGCGAGGCGCTTCAGGTCCAGCGCCCGGAACGCGTCCCATTCCGTCACCAGAACCAGCGCGTCGGCGCCGGTCGCGGCTTCATAGGCATCCTTCGCCATGGTCACGCCCGGCATTAGCGGCGCGGCCACCTCCATGCCCTCCGGATCATAGGCGACGATCTTCGCACCCGCATCCTCCAGCGCCTGCACGATGGCCAGGCTCGGCGCATCGCGCATATCGTCCGTATTGGGCTTGAAGGTCAGGCCCAGCAGCGCGACCGTCTTGCCTCGCGCTTCGCCGCCCAGCGCCTTGACGATCTTGCGGCCCATGGCGCGCTTGCGCAGGTCATTCACCTGCACGACGGTTTCGACGATGCGGATCGGCGTGTCGTAATCCTGACCCGTTTTCACCAGCGCCAGCGTGTCCTTGGGGAAGCAGGAACCGCCATAGCCCGGCCCGGCATGCAGGAACTTCGATCCGATCCGATTATCCAGCCCGATTCCCCGCGACACATCCTGCACCTCGGCGCCGACTGCTTCGCACAGGTCCGCCATCTCGTTGATGAAGGTGATCTTGGTCGCCAGAAAGGCGTTGGCGGCATATTTGATCAGCTCCGCCGTCCGCCGCCCGGTGAACATGACCGGCGCCTGATTGAGGTTCAGCGGGCGATAGACTTGCGCCATCACCTCGATCGCTCGCTCGCTGCCGGTGGTGCCGACGACCACGCGGTCGGGCCGCTTGAAATCCCCGATCGCCGCGCCTTCGCGCAGGAATTCGGGGTTGGAGACGACATGGATGTCGAGATCGGGCCGGGCTTCCCTGACGATCCGCTCTACTTCGTCGCCGGTGCCGACGGGGACGGTGGACTTGGTGACGATGACCGTCGGCCCGTCCAGCGATTCCGCGATTTCCTTCGCAGCGGCATAGACATAGCTCAAATCCGCGTGCCCGTCGCCGCGCCGCGAAGGCGTGCCCACGGCAATGAAGATCGCATCCGCGCCCTTCACGCCCGCCGTCAGATCGGTCGTGAAGGTCAGCCGCCCCGCGGATGCGTTGCTGCCCACCAGATGGTCGAGGCCCGGTTCATAGATCGGCATCCGCCCGGATTCGATCGCGGCGATCTTGCCCGCATCCTTGTCCACGCACACCACGTCATGGCCGAAATCGGCAAAGCAGGCGCCTGACACCAGCCCGACATAGCCCGTGCCGATCATCGTGATCTTCATAAAATAACTGAGCCTTCGTTTGGGAAGAGGGTTCGGCTGGCCTCTAGCATAGGTTTTTGCCAATGCGAAAGCGTGCGTCGGGGGTACTCATGTTCAGGGGATGGTTACCATTTTCTGCCAGGCACTTATCCGAATGGCGGCTTGCAAAGGGTAGGAAATGAAGGTTGCGCTGGTGTTCGGGACGCGCCCCGAAGCGATCAAGCTGTTTCCGGTGATTCACGCGCTACGGGAGCGGGAGGATGTGGAAACGCGCGTGATCGTGACCGCGCAGCATCGCGGCCTGCTGGACCAGGTGCTGGAGATTGCCGGGATCGCGCCCGACATCGACCTGGACGTGATGACGCCCAACCAGACGCTGGATGGCCTCACCGCAAAGCTGATCGTGGAACTGGGCCGCGCCTTCGATGCCGAAAAGCCCGACCGTATCGTCGTGCACGGCGATACGCTGACCACCATGGTCGCCAGCCTTGCCGCCTATTACCGGAAGATCCCCGTGGCCCATGTCGAGGCGGGCCTGCGCAGCGGCGACATCCACCACCCCTGGCCGGAGGAAGTGAACCGCCGCGTGGTGGCCTGCATCGCGGACATGAACTTCGCTCCGACGCAGCAGGCCGCCAATGCCCTGCTGGCCGAAAATCGCGATCCGGCGACCATCCACATTACCGGCAACACCGTGATCGACGCCCTGCTGGCCACCCGCCAGCGCGTTCTGCAGGAGCCCAGCCTTGCCGCTGGGCTGGACGATCTCGCCCAGCGTTTCGCGGACAAGCGGATCATCGCCGTCACCAGCCATAGGCGGGAAAATTTCGGCGGCGGCATGGAAGCGATCGCCCGCTCCATCGCGGATATTGCCGGACGGCCTGACGTCGCGGTGATCTTCCCCGTTCACCCCAATCCCAATGTGCGTCCGGTGATGGACGCGGTACTCGGCGGCCTTCCCAATGTCGCGATGATCGAGCCGCTGGACTATCCTCATTTCGTCCGCCTGCTCGACCTGTGCGACCTTGTCCTGACCGATAGCGGCGGCGTGCAGGAAGAGGCGCCCTCGCTCGGCAAGCCGGTGCTGGTGATGCGCGAAACGACGGAGCGTCCCGAGGGGGTGACGGCCGGGACGGCGAAGCTGGTCGGCACGGACCGGGCGGCAATCGTCCGCTCCGTCTTCGCCCTGCTGGATGATGAGGCTGCCTACGCCGCCATGTCCCGCGCCCACAACCCCTTTGGCGATGGCCACGCGTCGGAGCGCATCGGGGACATCATTGCCGCCAGCGCAGCGGCTGACGATCTGGAAGAGGCGGCCTGACGTTTAGCGATGTTCCTGCCTGCGCAGGAACACAACGCATTCAAACCCTCGTTACCGAAATCTTCAGCATTTCCAGTCAGAAACCGGGGGAAATCATCGGCTTCCCCAGGACCTCCAAATGCCCCTCGACAAGCTTCAGCAGAAGGTTTCCGTCATCGGACTAGGCTATATCGGCTTGCCGACCGCCGCCCTGATTGCGCGAGGGGGCGCAAAGGTGGTCGGCGTCGACGTCAGCGCCCATGTGGTGGAGACGGTCAACTCCGGCCGCGTCCATATCGAGGAGGTGGACCTTGACGGTCTGGTCCAGGGCGTCGTCTCCCGCGGCAATCTCCGCGCCAGCATGGAAGTCGAACCCAGCGACGTCTTCATCATCGCCGTGCCCACGCCCGTAGCCGAGGACCGTGCCCCCGACATCAGCCATGTCCTCAAGGCCGCCCGCACCGTCGCGCAGGTTCTGAAAGCGGGCGACACCGTCATCCTCGAATCGACCTCCCCCGTCGGCACCACCGAAGCCATGCGCGACCTCTTCGCCCAGCTTCGTCCCGACCTCAAAATGCCCGAGCCGGGGGTCGCCGGCGACATCGCCATCGCCTATTGCCCGGAGCGCGTCCTGCCCGGCCGCATATTGGTTGAACTGATCGACAATGACCGCTGCATTGGCGGCATCACGCCCCGCTGCGCCCGCAAGGCGCTGGGCTTCTACCGCCAGTTCGTGCGCGGCGCCTGCATCACCACCAGCGCTCGCGCGGCGGAAATGGTGAAGCTGGTCGAAAACAGCTTCCGCGACGTCAACATCGCCTTCGCCAACGAACTGTCCGTGATCGCGGAACGCATGGACATCGACGTGTGGGAAGTCATCCGGCTCGCCAACCGTCACCCCCGCGTGAACATCCTGCAACCCGGCCCCGGCGTCGGCGGCCACTGCATCGCGGTCGACCCCTGGTTCATCGTCCATGGCGACCCGGAAAACAGCCGCCTCATCCGCACCGCCCGCGAAGTGAATGACGGCAAGACCGACCATGTCGTCGCGAAAGCATCCGACCTAATCGACGAATTTCCGCGCGAGCAGGTCGCCTGTCTTGGCCTCGCCTTCAAACCCAATATCGACGATTTCCGCGAAAGCCCCGCCGTGAAGGTCGCCGCGCGCCTCGCCAAACGCTATGGGCGCCGGATCAAATTGGTCGAACCCTATGCCCATGACCTGCCGATGGAGTTCGCCGGGACCGGCGCCGATCTGATCGATCTCGATACGGCTCTGGAACAATGCGGCGTTTTCGTCATTCTTGTCGATCATGACATGTTCAAATCGGTCCCGGTGGACGAACGTTCCGACAAGGCGGTCTACGATACGCGCGGCGTCTGGCCCGATCAGCCCCGGCGAGTCGTCCCGGATCAGGCCCGGATCGCCATCTGATCGGGCGCATGGGCTCGCCTTCCGACGAGCCCATGGTTGCCATGTCCCCGTCGCGCCGTTAACCCCGCCCGCAATGGCAGGCTTCATGCGTGCCCAGAGAATTTGCGGGGATTTTTAACGGCATGAACCGGCCGACCGACAGCAGGAACCAGATGCTGGCCATGATCATGGCCACTGCGCTGCTTGGCGCCTGCTCGACCGTGGAGGACGCGCCGAAGGGGGATGCCGCCTATGCCGCGATCCCGCCCGCCCCGGCGGTAGGTGTCGATTACCGCATATCCCCCGACGATATCCTACGCATCCATATCTATCACGAGCCGGGCCTGTCGCTGGAAGATGCGCAGGTGACGGCGGCGGGCATGGTGCGCATGCCGCTGGTCGGAGACGTCTCCGTCGCCGGTCTTTCCGCCAGCGAAGCCTCGGACGTCATCGCCGGGCGCTTGGGCGACCGCTATCTCGTCTCCCCGCAGGTGACGATATTCGTCAAGAAGGCGGTGGGCCGCCGCATCACCGTCGACGGCGAAGTCCGCGAACCGGGCCTGTTCCCGTTCGACGGCCGCCTCGGATTGTTGCAGGCCGTCGCCTTGGCCAAGGGACCGACCCGGCTCGCCAGCCTCGGCCAGATCGTGGTGGTCCGGCAATCGGACGGCGAGCGCAAGGCCGCGATGTTCGACCTTGGCGCGATCCGTAAGGGGCAGGCGCCCGATCCCGAAATTCTGCCGGGCGACACCATCATCGTCGGCCTGTCGCGAGCCAAGGCGATCCTGGGCGGCGCGCTGCTGGCCCTGCCGGTGGTCGGCGCGGGCTTCGTCGCGCTGGATGGAGGGCTCTGATGGCGGGGCCGGGCCTGTTGATCGACGGCGCCTCCGCCACGATGGAAGGCCGCGCCGCCCGCTTCGCCACTGCCGCGAGCGGAGCTTGGACGGCGGTTCGGCGGCATCGCATCATCCTGTTCGTCACCATGGCGCTTTGCGTGCTGGCGGGCGTGGTCTTCATCCTGCTGTCGACCCCCGATTATCAGGCGACCGCCTCGGTCGAGGTGGAGGATATCCCGGCCGGTGCCGCAGGTGCCGCCGCCGCGCAAAGGCAGGCGACACCGTCCGACAATGAAGCGCTGATGCAGACCGAACTGGAGGTGCTGCGCAGCCGCGCTCTGGCGGAGGATGTGGCCCGCGAACTGGCGTTGGTCGGCAGCCGCACCTTTTTCGACGGCATGGATGTCCGCCGCCCGGACCGGGGAGCGGGATCGCTCACCCAGCGGCAGGTCGAAACCGAGATGGTCGTGGGCCTGCTGCGCGACAATCTGCATGTCGAGCTGCCGGGCAAGTCCCGCGTCATCCGCATCAGTTTCACCAGCGCTGACCCGGTTCTGTCGGCCCGCGTCGCCAACAGCTATGCCGACAGCCTGATCCGCGCCGACCTCCGGCGCGGCTTTGAATCCGGGGTTCAGGCCCGCCGTTTCCTGCTGGGCGAACTGGACGGGGCGCGCAAGGATCTGGAACGAGCGGAGCGCGATCTGGCGGTTTATGCCGCCAATGCCGGCGCGATGGCTCCACCGGGGTCGAAGGACGATGAAAGCGGCGACACGCCGCCCGAAGGCACCACGGCGACCCGGCTGGCCCAGCTCAACGCCTTCCGCGCACAGGCGACGGCGGACCGGATCGCCGCCCAGAAACGCTGGGAAAGCGCGCGCATGTCCAGCGTCGAAACCCTGCCCGAAGTGCTGAACAACGGTGCCATGCAACAGATCATGACGGAGCGGGCCCAGGCGAGGGCGCAGGTCGTGCAGGAACGCCAGTTCCGCAAGGATGCCCATCCCGAAATGCGCGAAGCCCGCGCGCGGCTGGCGGCGCTGGACGATCAGGCCGAAGGTATGGCGAACACCATCCGCGCCTCGCTCAAGGAACAGTTCGACGTCGCCATCCATGGCGAAAAGCAGATCCAGTCCGAAATCGCCAAGGTCGAGCGGCAGGCGCAGGCCGAACGCGGCCGGGGCGTGCAGATGAACATATTGGAACGGCAGGTCGACACCTTCCGCCTGTTGCACGACAGCCTGCTCCAGCGCTATCGCGACATGGCCTCGCAGGCGGGCTTCCAGGCGGGCCGCATCCAGCCGCTGGACCGGGCGGCGGTGCCATCGCGGCCTTCCTCGCCCAATATCGGCGTCACCATGCTGCTGGCGTCGCTGGGCGGGCTGTTCCTCGGATTATTGGCGGTGGCGGGGCGGCATATTTTCGACGATGCGGTGACCTCCGCCGATACGCTGGCGGAGCGGGTCAACCTGCCGCTGCTGGGCGCGGTTCCGGCGGGCGAGAAGCCTGGGGCGGAGATTTTCGCGCCCATGGCCTCCTCGCTGCTGCTGGGTTCTGCGGTGGGCCTGCCGCGCTCGATCCTCGTCACCAGCGCGCAGGAGGGGGAGGGCAAGTCCTCGACCCTATATGCTCTGGCGAAGGCGCTGGCGAAGCTCGACAAGCGGGTGCTGGTGATCGACGCCGACATGCGGCGGCCCAGGCAGCATAGCCTGTTCGGCGTATCGCCCGCGCGCGGCATCAGCGAACTGATGACGGGACAGGCGAAGATGGACGATGTCATCATCGACAGCGGCGTGGCGGGCGTGGCTCTGCTGCCCTGCGGCGCGATCCCGCCCAGCCCGGCCGAATTGCTGGTCACGCCCGCGATGGATTCCCTGCTGGCGACCGTGCGCGAACGTTATGACACGGTGCTGATCGACGCGCCGCCGGTCCTGGGCCTTTCGGACGCCTGCCTGCTGGCGAGCAAGGCGCAGGTGACGCTGCTGGTGGTGGAATGGGGACGCAACCATCATGGCGGCCTGCGCGTGGCTGTCGATCGCCTCCGCCGCGCAGGCGGCGCGATTATCGGCGCGATCCTCACCAAGCAGGAAGGCCGCGCCTTCGAATATGACTATCACCGGGGCGGCTAGAGCGGAAAGCGCACCCTACCAGTCATTCCCGCGGAAGCGGGAATCCATCTCCGGACATTTCCATAAATTTCGGCTGCCAGGGGATGCATATCCGGCAGAGTGGGAGTCTCGTTAAACGGCATTTGCCGCCATCCGTCATCCCAGCGAAAGCTGGGATCTCAGGCGATGATGCAATATCAATCCTCACGGGATTCCAGCTTTCGCTGGAATGACGAAATTGGGTGGAAAGCGGTCATTAACTCGATAGCCTTACAGCGGCGTCGGAAAGGAAACGCCGTGCGGAAAAAGAAGTTGTCTCAGTGGGCGCTTATATATGGGATAGCCTTCGCGTTATTCGCCGCTGGCTTTGCGGTCCGGTTTCTTTCCCTTCCTGCATGGCTCAATCTGACGATTTACGGGATTGTCGCTGCGCCAGTGATATGGCTGGCCTGCCGCGAATTGATCAAACGAAAGGCCGAAAAGCGGATGGACCGAAAGGCAGCTTGGCGCACCTTTATCCGCGACCGCAACGTCCGGTAGTGGTCGTTTTCCGACTCTCCTTTCAATCATCCGGCCCCTGAGCCTGATGGCTGGCTGAGGATAATGGGTGACCCAATGGCCACAGCATCCTCAAAAGCATCCTATTTCTCCAACAATGTACAATTTCGCCTGTCCTATTTCGCGCCGACGGGTCTATCTCGCTTCCCTCTTTGAAACGTCCGACACATCGCGCCGCCACGCATACGCGCGCCCGGGCACGCGCGCGCATACACTGTGAACTTCGGCGTGGAACGCTCGACCGCGAACAGGAAAAAGGCCCGGAAACCGCAGTTTTCCGACCTTCCATAGCGTCAACTATGTCACTCTACCCCTCGGAGGGACAGCGCCTCTTAGGCCCGGGCCAGCAGCCCTTCCACCAGCCCCTCGAACAACCTTCGGCCGTCGGTCGCGCCATGGGCCGCTTCGATCACCCGTTCGGGATGCGGCATCATGCCCAGCACATTGCCCGCTTCGTTGAGGATGCCCGCAATGTTCCGCGCCGAACCGTTGACGCTCTCCGCATAACGCAGCGCCACCCGGCCTTCACCTTCCAGCCGGTCCAGCGTTTCGGCATCGGCAAAATAATTGCCGTCATGATGCGCCACCGGAAAGCTGATCGCCTCGCCCGCGCCATAGCGGCTGGTGAAGGCGCTCTGCGCATTCTCGACCGTCAGCGCCACGTCGCGGCAGACGAAATGCCCGCCCGCATTGCGCAGCAACGCGCCGGGCAGCAGCCCGCTCTCGGTCAGCACCTGGAAGCCGTTGCAGATGCCGAGCACATAAGCCCCGCGCTCAGCCGCTTGTCCGACCGCCTGCATTACCGGCGAACGGGCCGCCATCGCGCCGGAACGCAGATAGTCGCCATAGGAAAAGCCGCCCGGGACGCCGATCAGGTCGATATCGTCCGGCAATTCGGTGTCGCGGTGCCAGATCATGGCAGGCTTCGCGCCGGTCGCCGCCTCGAACGCCACGGCGAGGTCGCGGTCGCAATTGCTGCCGGGGAAGACGATGACGGCGCTCTTCATGGCTCAGGCCTTTTCGATGCGGTAGTTTTCGATCACCGTGTTCGCCAGCAGCTTGCGGCACATGGCGTCGATATCCTCGTCGCTGGTGCCGTCGGCCAGGTCCAGCTCAATCAGCTTGCCCGCGCGCACATCGTTGACGCCGCCAAAGCCAAGGCCTTCCAGCGCGTGGTGGATCGCCTTGCCCTGCGGGTCAAGGACACCGCCCTTGAGGGTGACGAAGATGCGGGCTTTCATGGGGCAAGGAACTCCGTAAACAGGCTTTCGCGCACCCCCTAATCTCCTCGGCTCCTACAGGCAAGGCATTATGCTTTTGTTAGCGACAGCCGCGCTATCTTCCGGGCCGGAGGGAAGGGTTTTTGCATCATGGCTGGTCTTGCTTTGGCGATGTTTGTCGGGCTTTTCGCCTTCGGTCAACAGGTTATGGGCTACGACGATCCCCATGGCCGGGTTCAGCTTGCGCTTCTGGCGACCTTCACCTTCGGCGTCTTGATCGGTTATCGCGCGCATAGCTGACACGCTCGGAAGAAAAAACATGCTCCCGCCATCGGCTTCCTTGCTTTAGGCGGACGCCATGAATCCGGAATATCTCTATTATGCCTGCGCCATCGCAGCGGTGATCCTGTCCGGCCTTGCCAAGGGCGGATTCGCCGGAGTCGGCGCGCTCGCCATGCCGATCATGGCCCTGGGAGTCGATCCGGTGAGGGGAGCGGCGATCCTGTTGCCGATCCTGATCCTGCAGGATGCCGTCAGCGTCTGGTCCTTCCGGCATAGCTGGGACCGGCATGTCCTGAAGGTCATGCTGCCGGGCATGGCGACAGGGATCGGCCTTGGCTATTTCTTTGCGGCCCAGGTGTCCGAAGTCGCGGTGTTGGGGGTGCTGGGCCTGATCTCGACGCTGTTCGGCCTTCAACGCCTGTGGGTCGAGCGGGGAGGGGCAATCGTGCTGCCGTCCACCTCGCCGGCTTGGGTGGGTGTGCTGTTCGGCGTGGCGAGCGGTTTCACCAGCCAGATCGCCCATGCCGGATCGCCGCCCTTCCAGATGTGGGTGCTGCCCAAGCGCCTGCCCCGTGACGTTCTGGTCGGAACGACGGCGATCGCTTTCGCCACGATGAACTGGATGAAGGTGCCCGCCTATGCCGCCCTGGGGCAATTCACCAGAGGCAATCTGCTGGCGACAGCGATGCTGACCCCGTTGGCCGTGGCCGCCACTTTTGCGGGTGTGGCGCTGGTCCGGAGGGTCGATGCCGCGCGTTTCTACACGCTCATCTATGTGCTGATGGTGCTGCTGGGCGTCAAGCTGATGGCGGACGCGCTGCTCGCCTGAGCAGCGCGCCGAACTCCATCAATCCTTGCCGCGCTTCTTGCGGTGGGTGTCGAGGTCGAGCACGGTCGTGTCCGCGCCTTCGGGCATCAGGCCCAGGCGGCGGGCGACTTCCTGATAGGCTTCGACTTCGCCGCCCAGGTCGCGACGGAAGCGGTCCTTGTCCAGCTTTTCGCCGGTGGTCATGTCCCACAGGCGGCAACCGTCCGGGCTGATCTCGTCGGCCAGGATGACGCGGCTATATTCGCCGTCCCACAGCCGGCCGAATTCCAGCTTGAAGTCGACCAGGCGGATGCCGATGCCCGCGAACAGGCCGCACATGAAGTCGTTGATGCGGATCGCCATGTCGGCAATGTCATGCATCTCGTCCTGCGTTGCCCAGCCGAAGCAGGCGATATGCTCTTCGGACACCAGCGGGTCGCCCAGCGCGTCGTCCTTGTAGCAATATTCGATCAGCGTCCGGGGAAGCTGCGTGCCTTCCTCGATACCCAGCTTCTTGCTCAGCGAACCGGCGGCGACGTTGCGCACAACGACTTCGATCGGCACGATCTCGACCTGGCGGACGAGCTGCTCGCGCATGTTGAGGCGGCGGATGAAGTGGGTGGGAACGCCGATCTGGCCGAGCAGGGTGAAGATATGCTCGGAAATCCGGTTGTTGAGGACGCCCTTGCCTGAAATCGTGCCCTTTTTCTGGGCATTGAAGGCGGTCGCGTCATCCTTGAAATATTGGATGATCGTGCCCGGCTCGGGGCCTTCGTAAAGGATCTTTGCCTTGCCTTCGTAGATCTGGCGGCGACGGGCCATATGCGGTTCCTGTCTTCCCAATAATGAATGTGCCCCGGCAAACGCGAATCGGGAAGGATCAGCGGGTGCCGGGGCTGCTTGGGCTGGCCCTTAGACCAAAGTGGGCAAGGGTGCAAATGGATGGCGGCTCCTACAGGACGTCCCCGAACATGAACCAAACCAGCGCGATCCAGGCCACCAGCCCGATCGCGCCCAATATGACGCCCGATCTGGCGCGAATGGCGGCGATCGGGCCGCGTGCTTGTTCTTCGTCTTCCATCGCCGCTCCGAGTCTTTTGTTGACCGCGATTTCTTAACCAGCGATCAATGCTGATCGTTTGGAAATCGCTCTAGCGGCAGATGCGGGAAAGTTAAGCCGGTTCCGCTTCCGGCTTCATTTCGCCGTTGCGCTGCACCGCCATCAACCGCTCGGTAAAGCGCTGGCGCCACCAACTGATGTCCTGTTGTTCCACGCTGTCCATCATGGCGCGCCAGCGGCGCTTGCGCTCATCGAGCGGCATGGCGAGAGCGCGGGTGATGGCGTCGGACATCTCCTCCGGGCTGTAGGGGTTGATCAGCAGCGCGTCCTTGAGCTGCTGGGCGGCCCCCGCAAAGCGCGACAGGATGAGGACGCCGGGATCGTCGGGATTTTGCGCCGCCACATATTCCTTGGCGACCAGGTTCATGCCGTCGCGCAGGGGGGTGACGAGGCCGATCTTCGCCGCGCGATAGATGCCCGCCAGCTTGTCGCGGGGATAGCCCTGGTTGACGTAGCGGATCGGCGTCCAGTCGACATCGCTATATTCGCCGTTGATGCGGCCGGCGAGGGAATCCAGGGTTGCGCGGATATGCTGATAGCTCTCCACCTCCCCGCGTGAGGGCGGAGCTATCTGTGTCAGCACGACGTTGCGATGGTGTTCGCTATGGTCCTTCAGGAAGCGGGCATAGCCGTTGAAACGTTCCTCCAGACCCTTGCTATAGTCCAGCCGGTCGACCCCCACGATCATGACGCGATCCTGGAGGGAGCGGCGGACCTTTTCATACATGTCGCTGGCCGCTTCGCTGACGGCGGCATGGGCATATTCCTGCGCATTGATGCCGATTGGGCAGGCGATGGCCTGAATGGTGCGGTCGCCCAGCGTCACAAAGTCGCCGTCCACGGAGCCGTTCATTTCCCGTTCCACATAATGGCGGAAGGATTCCAGCCATTCCTCGGTATGGAAGCCCACGACATCATAGGCGAAAAGAGCCTGCACCAATTTGGTATGATGGGGGAGCGATACCAGCAGCCGGGTCGGCGGCCAGGGGATGTGCAGGAAGAAGCCCATGCGATTGTCATGGCCTCGGTCCCGCAGCATCCGGCCCAGCGGGATCATGTGATAATCCTGGACCCAGATGACGTCTTCCGGTTCGATCAGCGGGCTGGTGGTGTCCGCGAAACGCTGGTTGACGCGGTTGTAGCCGCCCTCGAAATCGCGCTCATATTCGGCCAGGTCGATGCGGAAATGGAACAGCGGCCAGAGCGTCTTGTTGGCATAGCCGTTATAATATTCGTCGACATCCTGTTCCTCCAGGTCGATGGTCGCGGTCTTGACGCCTTCATCCTCGGAAAAGCCGATCTGCCCGGTGAAATTTTCCGTGACTTCGCCGGACCAGCCGACCCATATGCCGCGGCTTTCCCGCAGCGCCTGGGAAAGGGCGACGGCCAGCCCGCCCTGATTGCCGGTTTTGCTGGGTTTGCTGACCCGGTTGGAAATGACTATCAAACGGCTCATGCCAAGCGCCTCCATGCCAAGCGCCTCATCGCATCACGCTCCATGGTTTGCTCAATAGCACGGCGCAGTTGATAATGCCGACCAATGAGTAGGTTTGAGGATAGTTCCCCCATAACTCGCCGGAAACAGGGTCGATATCTTCGGACAACAGCCCGGCGGCGGTGCGGCGGGAGAGCATTTCCTCGAACAGGGACCGCGCCTCCTCCCCGCGGCCGGTGCGGTGCAGCGCCTCGATCAGCCAGAAGGTGCAGACGTTGAAGGCGGTGACCGGCTCCCCGAAATCATCGGGCGCGCTGTAGCGGAGCATGTCGTTGCCGCGCCGCAAATCCTTTTCCAGCGCCGTCAGCGTCCCCACGAACATGGGATTGTCCGCGGTCAGGAAGCGCAGGTCGAGCAATTGGAGCAGGGAAGCGTCCCGCGCATCATCCTCAAAATTGGCGGAAATGGCATTGCTGTCGGTCCGCCAGGCGGATTGGAGGATGCGGGCCTTCATCACCTCCGCCCGCTCGCGCCAATAGGCTTCGCGTTCTGGCAATCCCACGGCGGTCGCCGCATGGGCAAGCCGGTCGCATGCCGCCCAGCACATGACCGCGCTATAGCTGTGGACATGGGCGCGGGTGCGCAGTTCCCACAGGCCCGCATCGGGCTGGTCATAGACCTGCCAGGCACGTTCGCCCACCGCCTCCAGCGCCTCGAAATCCGCCGGGCCGGCCATGCGCAGCAGCCGCTGGTCGATGAAGCCCTGGACGGAGGACAGGACGATCTGGCCATAGGCGTCATGCTGGATCTGCGAATAGGCGGCATTGCCGATCCGCACCGGCCCCATGCCCCTGTATCCGGGGAGATTTTGGGCCTCCCGCTCCTCCAGCGTGGCATTGCCGCGCACGTCGTAGAGCGGCTGGATATGGCCGCCCCGCGCGCCGTCGACGATGTTGCGCAGATAGACGAGATAACTTTCCAATACGTCCAGCGCACCCAGGCGATTGAGCGCCTCGACAGTATAATAGGCGTCCCTGATCCAGCAGTAGCGATAGTCCCAGTTACGGCCGCTATCGGCATGTTCGGGGATGCTGGTGGTGAGCGCTGCTACGATCGCGCCGGTTTCCTCATGCTGGCAGAGCTTGAGCGTGATGGCGGAACGAATGACCGCCTCCTGCCATTCGGCGGGGATGGCCAGGCTGCGCACCCAGATCTGCCATTCGTGGATCGTATCGTCCAGCATTCGTTCCACCGCTGGGCGGAGGGCATCGGAAAAGCTCTCATCCGGCCCCAGGAAGAAATGCATGTCATGTTCGATGCGGAACCAGCTTTCCTGGGAAATGAGGCCGATGGGCGCGTTGGTGGACATGCGCATCGCCATATAGGACAGCACCAGCCGGATATGGTTGGATCCGTAGCTGATCGGCACTTTTTCAGAATGCCAGGAGGTGGTCGGGCGCAGCCTGACGCGAACGCGTGGACTCCCGGAAATCGGCCGGACGATGCGGGCGAACGCCACCGGCCGGTACATGCGGCCCTGATGCTTGTGGCGCGGGCAGAAATCGTAAAGCTCTATCGCATTGCCCTGGTCATCGGTCTGGCGCGTGACCAGTATCGGCGTGTTGCGAATATAATACTGTTCGATCCGGGTGCAGTTTTCCAGCTCGATGGCCCAGAATCCTCGCGCTTCCGGCTTGTCCCAGGCGGCATCGTCCAGCAGCGCGGAAAAAACGGGATCGCCGTCCACGCGGGGCACGCACGCCCAGACCATCCGCCCGGCGCGGTCGATCAGCGCGGACGCCTGGCAGTTGCCGATGGGCCAAAGGTCGAGCGTACGCTCGTTCCCGCCCGGGCGGTCGTTTT
This sequence comes from Sphingobium sp. TKS, assembly GCF_001563265.1. Taxonomy (NCBI): domain Bacteria; kingdom Pseudomonadati; phylum Pseudomonadota; class Alphaproteobacteria; order Sphingomonadales; family Sphingobiaceae; genus Sphingobium; species Sphingobium sp. TKS. The sequence goes on from NZ_CP005083.1 coordinate 1,905,354, forward strand.
TCTGCGTTGCTATCGGTCCGTCCCCCTAGTTCGTGCACGACGGGGACGACGGACATCGGATCAGTCGGTGCCAGCGAACCCCTGAGCAAGATAATGCCTGACGGCGGCAACCTGTTCCAAAGAGAATGCGGCGAGCGTCGATCTGGGCGCGCCGACCAGAATTCCTGCGCCGCCCAGATCGCGGGCGACGGCAAAGCCTTCCTCATCGGTGACATCGTCTCCGATGAACAGGGGGGTGCCGCCTGTCATGGGCGCGCGCTGCATCAGCGCGCGGACGGCGCTGCCCTTGTCGGCGCCGCCGGGACGCAATTCGTAGAGCATCTTGCCCGGCTGGAGCGCGAGGCCAAACTGATCCGCGAGGCGCGTCGCCAGATCGCCCGCCTCCCGGCCCCACTGGGGCGCACCGCGAAAATGAAGGCCGACGCTGATCGTCTTGCGTTCAACAAGGACGCCGGACTTGCCCGCTGCGAAACTCTGGAAGGCGGCTTCGGCCTCATTGATCGCGGGCAGGCGGGCCGGCGCCTCGGCCAGACGGCCGGGTTCCGCCAATTCCAGCCCATGCGTGCCCGCCAGCAGAAATGCGCCAAAGCCGAAGTCGCGCAGCGTCGCGACCGATCGGCCGCTCACGATCGCGAGCCGTCCCTCCAGACGATCGCGCAGGCGACCGAGCAAGGCGAGCAGATCGTCATCGACCACGACGCTATCGGGGGTATCCGCGATCGGGGCCAGGGTTCCGTCGAAGTCGAGGAACAGCGCGGCCCCGATCAGCAGCGCGGGCGGCGGAGGGGGAAGATCGGGAAGAGAGGAAAGACGGGAATCGGACACGCGCGCAAGGTGGCGCATGGCGCGGAATGTGCAAGCCCCGTCGGACGGTCTTCGCGATTTTTGAGCGGCTTCATCGCTATTCCTCCGTCCAGGGCGCTGACCAGGCGATGCGGTGAAGCGTGCAGAAGGCCTGCATGATGGTGGCGATCAAACCGGAAAGGGCGGTGGATGTTTCATGGCTGTTGGCGCACAGCTGGTCGTCGTCAGACAAGCGCATGACGGGCTCCTTTTTCCATGATTGAAGTGCGAAACGCTTTCGTTTCGCTGGAATGTCTATCGCTTTTTTCCGTAGCGGCCGCCAACAAAAGGATGGACCTTTCATATAAGGTCTGCTTATCAATCCGTCATGAGCCAATTGCCGCCTTTGTCTGCCGTCCGCGTGTTCGAGGCCGCGGCGCGGCTCGAAAATTTCACCGCCGCCGCGCAGGAATTGGGGATGACGCAGGCGGCCGTCAGCTATCAGGTGAAATTGCTAGAAGAGCGGCTGGGGATCGGCCTGTTCCAGCGGGCAGGACGGAAGGTGGCGCTGACCGACAAGGGGCGAGAGATCGCGCCCATCATCACCCGCGCCTTCGACCAGATGCGGCAGGGTTTCGCCGCGCTGACGCAGGATCATTCGACGGTGCTGACGATCAGTTGCTCCATTAGCTTCGCGCATCTCTGGCTGGCGCCCCGGATAGGGACTTTCCAGATGCGCCAGCCAGGGTTGGCCGTGCGGATCGATGCGACAAACCAGGTCGTGGATTTTGCCCGCGACGGCGTGGATGTTGCGGTGCGCGGCGGGGAAGGGAAATGGCCGGGGGTGGAGGCGAAGTTGCTGACCCACAACCGGCTGGCGCCCTTGTGCAGCCCCGGGTGGCTGGCGAAGAACGGGCCGATTGCCGATCCTCGGGCGCTACATGCCATGCCGCGCCTGTCGCCGGATGACATGTGGTGGCATGAATGGTTCGCGGGCGTCGGCGTGGAAGCCGACGGAAAGGTGCTGCCGCCGGGCATCGCGCTGGATTCCCAGGTGATGGAGGGCCGCGCGGCCATGGCGGGACAGGGGGTCGCGATCGTCAACCTCTTCCTGTGGAAGGCGGAGGTTGAGGCCGGGCTGCTGGTGGAGGCTGTTCCATCCTATGTGAAGGAACGGGCGAGCTATTGGGTGGTCTATCCGCCCCACGCCCGCAACATGCCCAAGGTGAAGGCGTTCCGCGACTGGATCAGCGCGGAGTTCGCTCGGGAGATCGCGGCCGATCCGGAAGGGCGGTTCCTGCCGCGTTAGTAATGAGGCGCTCGGTGCTCCTGCGAACGCGGGAGAGCGATTCCTTTAACTGGATCGATCGCCTATCTAAACTTCGTTTCCGTTTTGTCACGGCGCTGCTATTCCGATCTCGATGACCGATTTTCGCGACCCATTCGATGCTATCAAGGACCACCCGTTCGACGATGCGCTGTCCCAGCGCTATCTCGTCTATGCGCTTTCGACCATCACGGCCCGATCGTTGCCGGACCTGCGCGATGGGTTGAAGCCGGTGCATCGCCGGCTGCTCTGGGCGATGCGGCTGCTGCGGATGGAGCCAGGCGGCGCCTCCCCGGACGTGCTGGTCGCCAATCCGGCGCGCAACACCACCTCCTACAAGAAATGCGCTCGCGTCGTCGGTGACGTCATCGGTAAATATCATCCGCATGGCGACGCATCGGTCTATGACGCCATGGTGCGTCTGGCGCAGGATTTTTCGCTGCGCACGCCGCTGGTCGATGGACAGGGCAATTTCGGCAATATCGACGGCGATAATGCGGCGGCGATGCGCTATACCGAGGCGCGGCTGACGCAGGCGGCGGCCGATCTGATGGCGGGGCTGGACGAGGGCACTGTCGAGTTCCGCCCGACCTATAATGGCGAGGATCATGAGCCGGAGGTCTTTCCCGGCCTTTTCCCCAATCTGCTCGCCAATGGCGCCACCGGCATCGCGGTCGGCATGGCGACCAGCATCCCGCCGCACAATGTCGCGGAACTGATCGACGCCGCCAGCCTGTTGATCGACAATCCGGAGGCGGAGCATGCCGATCTGATGCAGATCGTGCGAGGGCCGGACTTTCCGACGGGCGGCGTGTTGGTCGACAGCGCTTCCATCATTTCAGAGGCTTATGCGACGGGGCGGGGATCGTTTCGAACCCGCGCGCGCTGGCACAAGGAGGATGGCGGGCGCGGCACCTGGGTCGCCGTGGTCACCCAAATCCCCTTCCAGGTCCAGAAATCCAAGCTGATCGAGCAGATCGCGGTTCTGATCAACGACAAGAAGCTGCCGATCCTGGCCGATGTGCGCGACGAGAGCGACGAGCAGATTCGCATCGTCATCGAACCACGCGCCCGCACCGTCGACCCCGATGTGCTGATGGACAGCCTGTTCCGGCTGACCGACCTCGAAAACCGCTTTCCGCTGAACCTGAACGTGCTCGACGCCACTCGGACGCCGCGGGTGTTGGGCCTGAAATCCGTGCTGGTCGAGTGGTTGAAGCACCAGATCGATGTGCTGGTGCGGCGCGCGCAGCACCGGCTGGAGAAGATCGCGGCGCGGCTGGAACTGCTCGACGGCTATATCATCGCCTATTTGAACCTCGACCGGGTGATCGAGATCATCCGCACCGAGGATGAGCCCAAGGAAGTGATGATGGCCGAATTCGGCCTCAACGACCGGCAGGCCGAGGCGATCCTCAACATGCGGCTGCGTTCTTTGCGCAAGCTGGAGGAGATGGAACTGCGGCGCGAACATTCGGAGCTGCTGAAAGAACGTGACGAACTGATCAAGCTGGTCGAAAGCCCGACGCGGCAACGGACCCGGCTGAAGAAGGATCTGGCGGACCTGCGCAAGCGCTATTCGCCCGACAGCGATTTCGGCAAGCGGCGCACTTTGGTCGAGGAGGCCGCCCCGGCGCGGGAAATCCCGCTGGAGGCGATGATAGAGAAGGAGCCGATCACCGTGATCCTGTCCGAGCGCGGCTGGATCAGGGCGATGAGTGGACATCGCGACCTTGCCTCGGCAGACACGCTGAAGTTCAAGGAAGGCGACGGTCCGATGATCGCCTTCCACGCTCAGACCACGGACAAGCTGTTGCTGGCCACGGAAACGGGCCGCATCTTCACCCTGGGCGCGGACAAGCTGCCGGGCGGGCGCGGCTTTGGCGATCCGGTGCGGTCGCTGGTCGATATGGATGGGACCGGCAATATCGTTGCCTTGATGCCTGCGCGGATCGGCGGCGAACTGTTGTTGGCGGCCTCTGACGGTCGCGGCTTCGTGGCCGCTGTGGCCGACGTGATCGCGGAAACGCGCAAGGGCAAGCAGGTCGTCAATGTGCGGACCGGCGCGAAGCTCAGCGTCGTGCATCCCATCGCATCCGAGGCGGACAGCGTCGCAGTGGTGGGCGAGAACCGCAAGTTGCTGGTCTTCACGCTGATCGAAATGCCGCGCATGGCGCGTGGACAGGGCGTCCAGATGCAGCGCTATCGCGATGGCGGATTGTCCGACGCCATCGCCTTCCGCCTGTCGGACGGCCTTAGCTGGGCCATGGGCGGAGGATCGGGCCGTACCCGGACGGAAGCGGACATGACGCCATGGCGCGTCGCAAGAGGCGCGGCGGGGCGGATGCCGCCCACGGGCTTTCCCCGCGATAACCGGTTCTGACAAGCTGATTTTTTGCCATTAGCGCATCGGGTACGGGAATGTCGTTTCCCGAAAATTTACCGATTGGGCCTATCGCGGGCCTATGAAATCCATGTCGATGCGCGATCGGACGAGTGAGATGCCGAAGATCGAGCTCCTTAAGGGGGCGGATGACGCGCATCTTTCGCATCGCGTGGCGATAGCCGACTGGCTGGCCGCATTGCCCTATCCGGCGGCGACATTTTCGTTCAAAAATAATAAGTTGTCGATGATGACGAGCAATGTGCCGTTCGGCAATTATTTCAATCCCCGCGGGCCGGGCGAAGCCGAACGATCCCATGTCGCGGAATGGCGCAAGCGCATCGTGCAATGCGTCTTGTCAGGGCGTGATTCGGAAGGTTTCGAATTGCGCCGTGACGGCGTTTTGGGCCCTGAATATTTTTATTGCACGGTGGGCCGCCTGCCCGAAATGGAGGGTGAGTCCAATCTTTTTCTATTCACCGCGCTCGACCGAACCAGCGACCGGACCATCGAGAAGAATTTGCGGCGGGAATTGCTGTCGGACGGCTTGACCGCGCTGCCCAACCGGACCGGCTTTGGCGAGGAAATCGAGGAACGGCTGGCCAATATGCCTTGGCCGGACAATGCGCAGTTCGGGATCATCGCCATCGATCTCAGCCGGTTCAGCCGGGTCAATGAGTCATTGGGACCGATGGCCGGTGACGAATTGCTGATCACGGTCGCCAAGCGATTGAAGTCGAGCCTGCGGCAGGGCGATGTGCTGGCGCGCATTGGGGGCAATGATTTTGCAATTTTTGCTCGCTTGAACAATGGCCTATCGGATGCTCTTCATATCGTTCAGCGCATTCGCGATGCGCTTAGCTATCCGATCAGGCTGAGCGATCTGCAAATCCGGGTCGATTGCGCGATCGGCTGCGCCTTGTCGACCAACCTGACCGAAGACCCCGAAGATGTGGTCCGCAAGGCGCAGGCGGCGGTGAAAATCGCCAAGCGCAGCGGCAAGGTTGAAATCTACCGAAACGGCGTACTCAAGGAGGCGCAGCGGCGCTTTTCCATAGAGAGCCGTCTGCGCGATGCGCTGGCCCAGGGCGGGTTGACCCTGGCCTTCCAGCCGCTCATTCATTTGCAGACCGGAGAAATTACCGGCTTCGAGGCATTGGCCCGGTGGGAGGATGAAGAACTGGGCCATGTCTCACCCACTGAGTTCATCGCCGTGGCGGAGGAAAGCGGGCTGATCACGCCGTTGGGGCGTTGGGCAGCCTATGAGGCGGCGCAGGCAATCAGCCGTTGGGACGCGAAATTCGGCCAGCCGCTGCCGGTGGGCGTCAATGTGAACCTTTCGCCCATTCAAATGGCGCGGGACGATGTCGCTTCCATGTTCGAGGAAGCGCTGCGCTATTCGGGCATTTCGGGCAATCGGCTGACCGCGGAACTGACAGAGAGCGCCATCGTGGCCGATCCGGAAAAGGCGCGGAAGCTGCTTTTCGCGCTCAAGGATCTCCACATGCCGATCGCCATGGACGATTTTGGCACGGGCTATTCGAACCTGGCGAGCCTGCACAGCCTGCCGATCGATATTTTGAAGATCGATCGCAGCTTCGTGACCTCCATGCTGGAGGACCGCGACAAGGAAATCATGGTTCGCACCATCCTGTCGCTGGCCGAATCGCTGGGCCTGCATGTGACCGCCGAAGGGATCGAGACGCAAGAACTGGCCCATGCGTTGCAGAATCTGGGCTGCTGGCAGGGGCAGGGCTATTATTTCGCGCGGCCGATGCCGGAGAGCGAAGCTTTTGATTATTGGCGGGCGCGCTGGAATTTCGAAACGGTCTGATCCGCGATTTCGGCCACGCGGGCGTCATCGGGAAAGCCCTCGGCCACCCAGATCTTCTGAACCTCCGCCAGCGCCTTGGCCACATCTGGGCCGGGTTGCAGGCCGCGCGCGATGAGCGCGCCGCCGCCTAGCGGCAATCGGGGCGGGGTCCAGTCCATGAGCGTCGCTATGCCGTCGAGCGGCGCTTCGGGATCGATCAGGAGGCGATCGATCGCCCCTTCAATGCCGATCTGAAAGGCGAGGGTGCGGGGTGCCGCGCTGGTGGCGCTTCCGTCAAGCGCGGTCATGAGCCGCTTGCGGGCCTTGTTGGACAATTTGAGCCGGGCGCCGACCTGATCGGCTATGCGCGGATCGGGAGGGAGAAGGGCGGCCAGACGGCGCATCGCCGAAGGGCTGGTGCCCGAAGCGGATTCGCGCTCGATCAGCGTGGACAGGCGAGCGAGCCCGCTTCCATCGATCTCGGGAATGACCGGCAGCAATATGCCACCCTCGATCATGAGTTGAAGCGAGGCAAGGGGCCGGGGAATGGCGAGCAATTTGAGCAACTCGTCCGCGATCCGCTCTCGCGAAAGCGCCATCAGGCTGTTGGCGGCGGCACGGCAGGCGGTATAGGCCTCTTCGTCCGGTTCATCTTGACCGAAGCGGGCGAGGAAACGGAAATAGCGCAGGATGCGGAGATGGTCCTCTGCGATCCGGGCGTTGGCATCCCCGATGAAGCGGACGCGGTGCGCCTTCAAGTCAGCCACGCCGCCGAAGAAATCCGTGATTTCGTGGGTGAGGGGATCGGCATAGAGGGCGTTGATGGTGAAATCGCGCCGGGCGGCGTCTTCGCGCCAGTCGTCGGTATAGGCGATGGTGGCGCGGCGGCCATCCGTGCTGACGTCGCGGCGCAGAGTCGTGATCTCGACCGGCCAGCTATTGATGACGGCGGTGATCGTTCCGTGATCTATGCCGGTGGGCACGGCCTTGATCCCGGCGGCTTTCAGCCGGTCGATAACGCCCTTGGGTTCGATGACGGTCGCGATGTCCAGATCGCTTACCGGCAGGCCGAGCAGCCCATCCCGCACCGCGCCGCCGACGAAGCGGGCAAGGCCTTGTTCGCTCCCCAGAGCCTTCAGCAGCGCGTCCAGGCCGGGCCGATGGCGCCAGTCGGCGTCAGGCAACAGGCTGGTCATGGCCGAGCCTTCGCGAAAGATTGGCGAGGATGGCGGCGGTAATCCCCCAGATGCGGCGTCCTTCCCACATTATTTCGTAATAATGCCGTTCAACACCCTGAAATTCTATTGATTTCTTGATTCGATTGGAGGGATCAAGGGCGAAGGAGAGCGGAAGTTCGAACAATTCCGCGACCTCCGTCTCTTGGGGGAAAAGCGGGAGATCTGGCGGGATCACGCCGAGCACCGGGATAATATCGAAGCCAGTAAAGGTGTGATAGCGATCCGACGTGCCGATGATGTCCACCATATGCGGGACGAGGCCGATTTCCTCCTGCGCCTCACGCAAGGCGCCCGCGATTTCGTCTGCATCATCGTCATCGACGCGTCCGCCGGGGAAAGCGACCTGTCCCGCATGTTTGCGCAATCGGGCCGAACGCTGGGTCAGAATGAGGCCGGGTTCGGGGCGGTCGGTAATGGCGACCAGCACGGCAGCGGGGGCCAGGATGAGGTCGCCCTCTATGCGCGGGTCGCGGGTATCGGATAGCAACAGGCCGACTTCGCGCTCATGCCCTTCCTTCAAGGCGGCGCGCAACCGCTCCGCCAGGGTCATGCCGATCCGTCCAGCGCGAAGAAGGCGCCGTTGCTCCACAGGCCGATGGGGTCGGCGCCTTCGTCCAGCGCGAGGTTCATCAACTCATAATAGACGCTGCGGGCGATGAGCGCCTCCAGCCCGCCGCGCACATGCAGATAGGGATGGGGGCCGTCCGGCGTCTCACGCAGGATGAGGGCGTTGTCCGGACCGGCGGCGACCAGATCGCCGGTGTTGAGCCGGAAGGCCAGGCTGCGCTCCCGGCCTTCGCCTTCGGTCTTGAGTTCGACGGCGATGAAGGGCGCGTGCTCCACCTCGATCGACAGCTTTTCGACCGGCGTGACGAGGACGTAGCTGCCATCGGCTTCTCGGCGCAGGATGGTCGAGAAGAGGCGGACCATGGCTTCGCGGCCGATGGGCGAGCCTTGGTGGAACCATGTGCCGTCGCGGGCGATGCGCATGTCGCTGTCGCCGCAATGATCGGGATTCCATTTTTCCACGGGCGGCAGGCGCTTTTCCGCAAGCAGATGCGCAATGTCGGTCAGGGACAGGCTGGCAAGATCAGGAGGCGGTTCCATCGGCATAGGGTCGAGATAGGAGCGCGCGCGTCCGAAGGCAAAAGGGAAATTTCAGGCCTGAACCGTGATCCGCGGGCTGAGCATGCCCCTGCCGTCAATGGGGCGCCCGTCGACGGAGAGCGCCAGCAGGCGGCGCGCCTCGAATGGGCCGGGGCAATCCCAGCCGCTGGTGCCTTCCGCAGAAAAGCCCCAGAAGCGGCCATAATATTCGGGATCACCGATCATCATCAGCGGGTCGCTGCGATGGGCGCGGGCGGCGGTGACGACGGTATCCATCATCGCGCGGCCATGGCCGGTGCCTTGGGCGGACGGGTCGACGGCGACGGGCCCGACCATGATGAGCGGCGTCTGGCTGCCGTCGTCATGAGTGAGGGCGACGGGCCAGCTTTGCAGCGATCCGATGAGCCTGCCCTTCTCATCCTCGATCCCGAAGGACAGTTCGGGCAGCCAGGGCATGCCGTCGCGAATCAGATAGGCGGTGCGGCCGTGCCGGTCAGGGCCGAAGGCGGCATCGAGCAGATGCTCGATCACTTCCTGCGACATGATGTTGAGGGGCACTATCACAGACACGTCTTGCCGATCCGTTCTCAATGGCGCATGGACGCGCCGAGAGCGGCGGGCTTTAGCGCGTGGCTCGCAAAATAAAAGTCTAAACTGGCCCCCGCCCGCAGCAGGCTATATCTGCCGCAGGGACCGGCCGAATGTGGCGAGCTATGAGCAGCGGATTTGACGATTTTCTGACCTTGGAGGTCAATCATCTGGATGTGGATGTCCTGACCGGCATCTATTCCGAAGAGACGCACCTGCCGCAGCCGCTGCGCATCTCGATCCGGGCGAAGCTGAAGATCGCGGATCATTATGAGTCCGATACGCCGCTGTCCCGGTCCAAAAATTATATGGACCTGAAACATGCCGCGACCACGGCGCTGCCGGAAGGGCAGCATTTCACGCTGATAGAGGCGGTGGCGGATCATATCATCGAGACGATCTTTCTTCAGGACGACAAGGTGACGCATGTCGAGGTGAAGATCGTGAAACTCGCCCTTAGCGAGAAGGGCGAGGAGATCGGGATTACCATGGGACGCGGGCGGAGGTAGTTTTCTTCGTGATCCTGTCCGCATAGGCCATGCTGAAGCTCAGCTCTTACCCCTTGATCAGCCCGATTTCCCGCAATCGCTCCGTCAGATAGTCATGCGCAGTGATCGGCGGATCGCGCCGAAGATTCTCCGCGTCCACGCATTGCGGCAGAGCGTCGATCAGGAAATCCGGCCGCAGGTGCATGAAGAAGGGCATGGAATAACGCGAAAAGCCGCGGCGTTCCGGTGGCGGATTGACGACGCGGTGGCTGGTCGAGGGCAAATGATAGTTGGTCAGCCGCTGGAGCATATCGCCCACATTGATGGCCAGCGCACCCGGCGGCGGCACCACAGGTAGCCAGTTGCCGTTGCGATCCTTGAGTTCAAGTCCGCCTTCCTCAGCGCCCAGCAGCAGGGTGATGAGATTGATATCCTCATGCGCCCCGGCGCGGATGCCGGGGGCTTCCGGCGATACGGGCGGATAATGAAGCAGGCGCAGGATCGAATTGCCGTTCTCGATCGGTTTGTCGAACCAGCGCTCCTCCAGGCCCAGATAGAGGGCGATGGCGGAAAGCAGTTCGGCGCCAACGCGGTCGAACTCGGCATAGAGCTGCGCAAAAGTCTCTTGAAATTCGGGCAGCTCGTCCGGCCAGACATTGGGCGGCATGGTTTGCGCCAACGGATCGTCTTTGGGCAGGTCGCGGCCGACATGCCAGAATTCCTTGAGGTCGTTCTCGCTCGCGCCCTTGGCGATTTCCACGCCGAAAGCCGTGTAGCCGCGCTGGCCGCCATTATATTTGGCGTCGTAGCGGCGCTTCGCCTCTTCGGGCAGCGCGAAAAACTGACGAGCCAACGCCCAACCCTTGTCGATCAGCGTCTGGTCCATGCCGTGGTCCTTCACCATGGCAAAGCCGAAGCGCTGGAAGGAGCCACCGAAAGCGGCGGCAAAGTCGGCCTTGGTCATATGGCCCAGGGACAGGACAGGCACTTGTTCCAGCACCGATTGCGACACTTTTAGTCTCCGAAAACAACATGATCGGCCCGGCGCACCGTCCGGGCGCCACGTGGCCATGCACACATCCTTGATCGTCCTTGGCGGCTGATGCAAGGAGGAGCCATGAACTACTGGCTGATGAAATCCGAACCCGATGTCTTTTCCTATGACGATCTGGTCGAAAAGGGAAAAGCGGAATGGGACGGCGTGCGCAATTATGCCGCCCAGAACAATATGAAGGCGATGAGGAAGGGCGACCTGTCGATCTTCTATCACAGCAATATCGGCATCGAGGCGGTCGGCATCATGGAAATTGTCGAGGAAGCTGCGCCCGACAGCACCGACGACAGCGGCAAGTGGATCGCCGTCCATGTGGGACCGAAGGAAAAGTTCGACAAGCCGGTGACGTTGAAGACCATGAAGGCCGATCCGGCGCTGGCCGACATGGCGATGATCCGCCAATCGCGCCTGTCCGTTTCCCCGCTGACGGAGGCGGAGTTCAAGCATATCATCAGTTTATCAAAGGCTTGAGAAAGCGGTTGCGGGAAATGCAATCGTTTCGCCTTTGTTTGCGATTGAGCTTTTGCCGCACTGCACCATAAATTGACGCCAACAGAAAAGAATATTCCAGAGGTGTTTGATCGGCATTCACAAGGAGTTTACCCATGCGAATGCTGTCCAAGTTTGTCCTTTCCGCCCTGTTCGCCCTTGGTGCCGCCAACGCTCCGGTCCATGCCGAAGATGCTGCCAAGCAGAAGTTCACGCACGAGGGTTACACCTATGTGTATGACGTCAAGGACACCAAGACCGGCAAGGTGATTTCGGGTCGTCGTTATCCCGACGCCGTTGCCTTCAATCTGTCTGTCAAGAACGGCCGCGTTTCGGGCGTTTCGGGCGGTCAGGCCGTTGCGTTCAAGGTTGAAGACGCTCGCGGCGCTGCTGCCGAATAGGCGTTTCGAAGCTGATCGATCAAAAAGGGCGGCTCCCCATCGGGAAGCCGCCCTTTTTCATATTTTAGCGGCAGCGACGCTTGCTGTCGATTTCCTTGCCGAGCAGCGCGCCGCCCGCGGCGCCCAGGATCGTGCCGGTGGCGCGATCGCCACGAGTGTCGATCGCGCGGCCGACCAGTGCACCGCCGACGCCGCCGACGATCAGGCCGGTCGTGCCGTTGGACTTGCGGCAATAGGTGCGACCGTCCCGGCCGCGCCATTCGCGATACTCATAATGACGGCGGGCATTCGCGCCATCCGTCGGGACGGCCATCGAAACAGGAATGGCCAGCGAAACGGCGGCCAGGGCCATAAGGGCTTTACGCATTTTATCTCCTCCAAAAGGCGTGCTTTGGTCGTTCAACTCACCCATATTGATCGAGGTTGCATGAACCTGCGACAACGGCACATCATATTGTTTTTTCAAGAATAAAATTTAAGGTAAAGTGATGAACGGATGCGACGAAGCGGCGGCGAAGGCGCTGATCCAGTCTCTTGGCCTGTTGCCTCATCCCGAAGGAGGATGGTTTCGGGAAAGCTGGCGGGCGGCGGCCAAGCCGGGCGAGCGGGCTGCGGGTACGGCAATCTATTTCCTGTTGGAAGCGCATCAGCGTTCGCATTGGCATAGGGTCGATGCCGATGAACATTGGTTCTGGCATGCCGGGGCGCCGCTGACCTTTTCCATCGCTCCGGAGGACGGGCCGGTAAGGGATTGGCTGCTGGGCGGCGATGTGCTGGCGGGGCAGCAGCCCCAAGGGTTGGTTCCGGCGCATCATTGGCAGGCGGCCCGGCCCATGGGCGGCTGGACATTGGTGAGTTGCACCGTGGTTCCAGGCTTTGAATTTTCGGGCTTTACCCTGGCGCCCGAAGGGTGGTCGCCGGGCGGCTGAATCGCCATGAAAAAATTATCCACATTTATCCACAGCTTTAGGGGCAATCCGTCTTCTAGGTGCAAGATTCCGCTTTGAACGACTCGCTTTTGGTGAGAGCATCTTCTTATCGGAAAGGACGGGAGACAGAGGAATCTGAATGCCAAAGTCAGTGAGAAATCAGTGACTTGAAGGACTTTTCGAGCGTCGGGAAAGAAGCATGGACCGGAAGGAAAATGTGGAAAGCCGATGGTTCTCAATAGACGATGCTGTGCACGCGCGTGAGTGAACGTCGGGTATCGAATAAAGAGAACAGGCTGCGCGAGAACGGCCGACCGGCCGGGCAAACGGAGCCGACACGATAGGAAAACCTTGGAGGCAGACCTATCGCGCGCCGAGTCCGATGATCGCATCTTGAAAGAGAAGCGGATCGAGAGACACGACGGAAGTGGGGACCGGCAGAAATGTCGGCCCCCATTTTGCGTTGGGGGGCATCGGGATTTGCTCAGGCCCGGTATCGCAAGATCCAGAGACCGGCCAAAAATGACATGCCCAGCCAGAACAGGATGATCAGCGCCATCGCGGTCCGGCTTTTCGGGCGGTCCGCTTTGCTGCGCGCCTGGAGACGGAATTCGGCCATCAGCGCGGGCGGGATGAGACGGATCGCCAGGGCTATGCCCAAGGGAAGGATGATCAGGTCGTCCAGATAGCCCAGGACCGGGATGAAGTCCGGAATGAGGTCGATCGGGCTGAGCGCGAAGCCGGCGACGCTGGCTGCCACCAGCTTGGCGATAAAAGGCGTGCGACTGTCGCGGGCGGCAAGCCACAGGGCGATGATGTCGACCTTCAGCGCGCTGGCCCAGCTTTTTAGACGTTGAAATGCCATCTGCCGATTTTAGGTGCAAAGGACCGTGCCGCAAGGGCACTGGCCGATATGGTGCCGGATGAGGGGATCGAACCCCCGACCTTCGGTTTACAAAACCGCTGCACTACCGCTGTGCTAATCCGGCCCATCGTTCTGACGGGGAGCGCCTTACTATCAGATGATGCCGAACGTCCAGCCCTCTGTTGCTGCGATTTTTTCGTCGAGGTGCGCGGGTGTCCACAGGCTCGGGCGGGGCGCCGCGCGACGGAGCCAAGCGGCGGTGAGGATCGCGTCGGCGCCGTGATCGTCCGGGGGCGGGCCTTCATGCGGCTGCGATTCGACGGCGAGCAGCGCGTCGTTCAGCGCGGCGAGGCTTCGCATCTTGGCCTTGCCCTTGGGACGCCCGGCGGCGCGCGCGGCTATGCTGGTGTAGATTTCAATGACCAGCGAGCCATTTTGAGGCGGCGGGTCGAACGGCCAGACCGGGACATGGGCGTGGACATGGTGGAGCAGGCGCATGCCTGCAAAGCTCGCCTTGGCGACCTGCGCCGCGCCGATGGCGTCGTAGACCGTGGAGGGCTTGCCTCCGCCCCGCACGTTATAATGCGCTTCGCAGGCGCGGTTGTGCATATAGTCGGCCTTGATGCCATCGGCCTTGCCGAAATAGAAATGGCGGCGGTGGGTGCGTTCGAGCAGGCTGGCGGCGCCCAGATCCTCATCATCGCAGACACTGTCGACATAGGCCCAGAAGGCGGGGCCGGTGATGGGGACTGGATCGCCGGGCAGATAGCTTTGGCGGGCGATATAGGGCGGAGCGAAGCTGAAATCGAAGCCGAAGAGGGTGGGCGCTTCGCTGGCCGTTCGGATGAGCCATGCCGCCACGGCCTGACGCGACCAGAAGCCGCCGCCTTCGGGATGCTGGAGCAGGGGAACCTCGTCGCCCGCTTCGCAGAGGGCGATGGCTATGCCCTTGTGGCGGGCACCTTTGGCCCCGGACCAGTCGATGACGGCATAGCGGGCAAAACTGGGCGTCATTGCTGACGGCGTTCGGCTCTCAAGCGGTCCCAATAGGCCAAACGCTCTGCAATGCGCGCTTCGAATCCGCGTTCGGTGGGGGCGTAGAAGCTTTGGGGCTGCATTTCTTCCGGCCAATAATTGTCGCCGGAAAAGCCGTCCGCCGCGTCATGGTCATAGTGATAGCCTTGGCCATAGCCGATGGTCTTCATAAGCTTCGTTGGTGCGTTCAGGATATTTTGCGGCGGCATCAGCGAGCCGGTTTCGCGGGCGGACTTCCAGGCGGACTTCATGGCGCTGTAAGCGGCGTTGGATTTGGGCGCGGTGGCGCAATAGAGACAGGCCTGGACGATGGCGAGTTCGCCTTCCGGGGAACCGAGGAACTCATAACTGTCCTTGGCGGCCAGGCACTGGACGACGGCCTGCGGGTCGGCAAGGCTGATATCCTCCACGGCGAAGCGGACGAGGCGGCGCAGGACGTAGAGCGGTTCCTCGCCTGCGGTCAGCATGCGGGCGAGATAATAGAGCGCGGCTTGCGGGTCGGAGCCGCGCAGGCTTTTGTGCAGCGCGGAGATCAGGTTGTAATGGCCCTCGCGGTCCTTGTCATAGACGGCGACGCGGCGGTGGAGCAGGGCGGAAAGGCCCGCCGGATCGAGCGGCTCTGGTATGTCAATGGAATAAAGGGTTTCGACCTGGTTGAGCAGGAAGCGTCCGTCACCGTCGGCGCTGGCCAGCAGGGCATCCCGGGCGGCCGGATCGAGCGGGAGCGGGCGGCCGGTCAGGGCCACGGCGCGGTCGAGCAATTGTTCCAGAGCGCTGGCGTCCAACCGGCGTAGGATCAGCACTTGCGCGCGGGAAAGAAGCGCGGCGTTAAGTTCGAAGCTAGGGTTCTCCGTGGTCGCGCCGACCAGGGTGACGGTGCCGTCCTCCACGAAGGGGAGGAAGCCGTCCTGCTGCGCGCGGTTGAAGCGGTGGATTTCGTCCACGAAGAGCAAGGTTTTTTCGCCGCGCCGGGCATATTCCTTCGCTGCGGCGAAGACCTTCTTGAGATCCGCAACACCGGAAAAGACGGCGGAGATCGGCTCGAAGCGCATGCCGACAGCGTCCGCGAGCAGGCGGGAGATGGTGGTCTTGCCCGTGCCCGGCGGTCCCCACAGGATGATCGAGGAAAGGCGGCCAGCAGCAACCATGCGGCCGATCGCACCCTCAGGGCCGGTCAGATGATCCTGCCCCACCACATCGGCCAGGGTGCGGGGACGCAGCTTGTCCGCCAACGGGGCGTCGGCCGGAGTCGCGGTAGGGAGGTCGTCGGGAGTGAAAAGGTCAGCCATCGCCCTCGATATAGGAAGGCTTTGGCTTTCAGGAAATGAGTTTGATCAGGGAGCGCTTCTGATCAGGGAACTGGGCTCGACCTTACCAATGCGCCATGTTCGCGCTGGCGGATGACCCGGACATAGGTATCGACCAGCGCCTGGTTCACCTGATCCCAGCCATAGCGCTCCGCTTCGGCCATGGCGGCTGCGCCAGCGGCGGAGCGAATGGCGGGATCGGTGCAATAGGCGGTCAGCGCATCGGCAAAGGCGGTGATCGCGCCGGGTCGGATCAGGCGGCCGGTGACGCCTTCGGTGACCAGGCTCTCGCTGCCGGTGGCGCGGGCGGCGACGGTGGGCAGGCCACAGGCCATCGCCTCCAGCGTCACATTGCCGAAGGTTTCAGTGACGCTGGGGTTGAACAACATGTCCATGCTGGCGACTGCGCGGCCAAGGTCCGGGCCTTTCTGAAAGCCGGTGAAGACGGCGTCGGGCAGGCGGTTGGCGAACCATTCGCGGGCCGGGCCTTCCCCGACGACCAGCACCTTATGGCGCACATTCTTCGCCGCCAGATGGTCGATCGTGTCGGAAAAGACGTCGAGACCTTTTTCCATCACCAGCCTGCCGATGAAGCCGATCACGGGTTCGTCGCCTGCTATGCCAAGCGACTGGCGCCAAGCAGTGTCACGGCGGCCGGGGTTGAAGATTTCCCGGTCGATGCCGCGGGTCCAGATGCCGACATCATAGCTCATCCGCTGTTCGCGCAGCAGTTGCGCCATCGATTCGGACGGCGCGACGATGGCGTCGCAGCGGCGATAGAAGCGGCGCAGGATCGATTCGATCAGCGGCTCCAGAAAGGCGAGGCCATAATAGCGCGGATAGGTTTCGAAGCGGGTATGGACCGATGCGACGGCGGGCAGGCCGCGCGCGCGCGCCCAACTGATTGCGCGGTGACCGAGCGGGTCGGGACTGGAGACATGCACCAGATTGGGGGCGAAGCGCTTGAGATCGCGGCGGACGGCGCCCGAAAGACGATAGGGAATCCGATATTCGCTGCGCCCCGGCACCGGTACGGAAGGCGTGCTGACCAGGTCGCCCGCAGGGTCGAAGGCCGGAGTATCGGTCGTGGGCGAATAGACGCGCACCGCCGCCCCCTGCCGCAGCAAATAGCCTACGAAGCGGTTGAGCGCCTGGTTCGCGCCGTCTCGCACATAATTATAATTGCCGCTGAAAAGCGCGACGCGAAGCCCCTTAACATCCATCCGCCGCCCTTAACGCAGACAATCGCAAAACCCAAGGGAACCACGACGCCATTTGGGATTTTTGCATGCCGGCAGCAGTGATGCCCGGCCGGCGCGGTTGTTCCCTATAGGAGAGAATGCTTGATGACCGAAAGCTTTCGCAAAGGAGCGAGGGTCAAGTGGAATTGGGGGCAGGGCGTCGGCCGCGGGAGAATATCCGAGCGGTTTGAACGGCATGTCGAACGCAAGATTGAAGGCGCCGTCATCCGCCGCAACGGGTCCAGCCGTAACCCGGCCTATCTGGTGACGACAGACAGCGGCAGCGAAGTGCTGAAATTGGGGTCGGAGCTTTCCCCGGCCTGAGGCCTTTTCCTGTCGACCGGCCTTTCCCCGCCGACGGCTTCCGTGCCAAGAAAAGCCATGACCGCGCTTTCCATGACCATCGACGCGCTGCTGACCGGCAAGCCCGTTCCTTTCCGGGATGGCGAATATAGTGCCATTGCGAAGACGCCGGTGACAGGCGCCGTGCGGATCGGCTGGCTCGGCCTTGAGGGTGACGGGGTAGCCGATACGCTGCATCATGGTGGCTGGGACAAGGCGATCCATCTCTATCCGCAGGACCATTATGACTGGTGGCGCGACCTGAAGCCGGGACATCCTCTGCTCGACGGGCCAGGCGCCTTTGGCGAGAATATCGCGTCGCATGGGATGACCGAGGCGGAAATCTGCCTGGGCGATCGCTTCACCCTAGGCAGCGCCGTGGTGGAGGTGAGCCATGGGCGGCAACCCTGCTGGAAGCTCGACCACCGTTTCGGTGCGCGGGACGTGATGGCGACCATCGTGAAGACGGCGCGTTGCGGCATCTACTTCCGGGTTATCCGGGAGGGACAAGCGGAAGCGGGGACGCAGATGGAATTGCTGGAGCGGCCTTTACCGGACTGGCCGATTGCGCGGGTGTTCCGGTTGCTGATCGGTGGTGGACACAAGGCCGAGCCGGACGCGGTGCGGGCGCTGGCGGATATGCCGGTGCTGGCCGAAGCCTGGCGCGAACGGGCGCGGAAATTGGCGTGATGTTAGCGCGGCAAATTTTGGCCAATAACGCACGTTGATAATGTCGTCATCCCACGGAAAGCTGGGATCTCAGGCGATAGGGCACAGCTTAGTCTCACGAGATCCCAGCTTTCGCTGGGATGACGGGAATGATGTCCCACCCATCACAACCGCACCCTCCGGCTCGCTCGCTCCTAACGGAATACCACCGTCTTCCCGCCATTCTGAAGCACCCGCCGGTCCGCCAGCCAGCCTACTGCGCGGGCCAGCACCTGCGCTTCGATGTCCCGCCCGATCCGGATCATATCCTCCGCCGTTGCGCGATGATCGACTCGCTCCACCGCCTGCTCGATGATCGGCCCTTCATCCAGATCGGCGGTCACGAAATGCGCCGTCGCGCCGATCAGTTTGACCCCACGTTCATGCGCCCGGTGATAGGGGCGAGCGCCCTTGAAGCCTGGCAGGAAGCTGTGGTGAATATTGACGCAGCGTCCCGCAAGCGCCTCAACCAGACCTTCCGACAGCACCTGCATGTAGCGCGCCAGGATCAGATATTCCGACTGCGTCCGCTCGAAAATGCCTAGAAGCGCTTTCTCCTGTGCCGCCTTGTCGCCATTGGGCGGCAACTCATGATAGGGGATGCCGTGCCATTCGGTGATCCGGCGCATGTCGGGATGGTTGGACACCACGCCCATGATGTCGACCGCCAGCGTTCCGGTCTGCCAGCGATGCAGCAGGTCCGCCAGGCAATGCGACCCTTTGGACACGGCGATCAGCATGCGCGGCTTTTCCTCCGCCGCCGTCAACCGCCAGTCCATGGCGAAGCGCGTGCCGACATTGGCGAACTCCTGGCGCAGCCGCCCTGTGTCGCCCATGCGCTCGTCGGTCGCCTCGAACGCGACGCGCATGAAGAAGCGGCCTGCTTCCCGGTCGGCATATTGCTGGCTGTCGGTGATGAAGCCGCCGCGCTCCGCCAGGAACTGGCTCACCGCAGCGACAATGCCCACCCGATCGGCACAGGCCAGAGTCAGCACCCAGGATGGAACAACCGGATCAGTCACGCGCATCTCCCCGCAAACAGGGGAACGCGTTGCCCCAAGCCTGCGCGCCGATCAACCCGTTACGCGCTTCCTTCGCCCTGGGCGCTGGTCATCGCGAAAATGCCTGTCGCATTGCCGGTGTCGAAGGCCAGGTCCAATCCGCCCGTCTCAGGATCGATGTCCCGGCTGATGAATTCATAGAAAGACCCTGGCACCCGGCGCAATTCATCCCCGGCAAAGAGCCGTTCCACGGTATCGGCGCGGAGGGCCGTCTGCCGCACCCGCCCAGTGCGGGAAATCTCCAGCCGATCCTTGATCGGCCAGTCCTCCGCCTTCAGCCGCTCCGCCAGCGCGGCCACATCCGCCACCCGGTCCGTCGCATGATTGAAGGCATTGCCCTCAGTCGCGATCCAGCCCGCTTCATGGGACCGGGAGAGCAGCAACTCATAATCCTCTATGCTGGCGGGTTCATGCTGCCGGTCGAAGGCCGCGACGATCACCGGCAACGCTACCGCAGATTCTGCGAGGGAGACGGGGCGACCGTCCGCATATTTCTCCAACACCGCCTTGGCTTCCGCGGTCAACGGATCGCGGGAGGTGCCGAACACCCGCGCCGCAACCTCGGCAAATTCCGGGTCAAAGCGGTCGACATGCAGTTCGGACAGGAAGAATTGCGGAATGGCTTCGGGCAGATCGGCATGGCGATAGGCCCGCCCGGTCATCCGCAGCCGGTCCAGCGGATAGACCGCCGCCATCTCATAGCCCAGCGGCACCAATATGCGGGTAAAGGCCTCTTCGCCCGGCGGCAATTCGCCGGTCGGGCCTTGGGCCAGCCGCACCGTGCGCAACGCGCCATGATCGAACACCACCTTGCCGCCTCGCGCCAGCCGGTCTTCGACATAGGCCGCGCCGCTCGGCACGCGTTCCAGCAAGTCGTGAAACAGGGCGATGTTCATCGCCATGGCGAAGGCGGCGCGGGATATAGTGGGACCGCGCTCAGCCATTAGCGCGGGATTGATATCGAGCGCCGCCAGCGCTGCCTGCGCTGCCTCCAGACCCAATATCCTCTCCACCAGCGCGTTGATCACCGATTGACTTTCGACCGACATGAGACGCTCCGTGCTGAAGTCCCATTATCGCATGCTTGAAATTAAATTCCAAGCTTTGGCAAGATTTATATCTTCTTGGGCATGCACTCCGCGCCCGCAGCCTTGATCGCGCCGCACAGCTTGGCGGCGTCCGCATTGCTCGCAAGGGGGCCGGCCTGCAACCGCGTCACCCCGCCGCTCGTCAGTATATAGGGGTGATAGCCCGACAAGCCGCTGACCTTGGCGCTGAGCTGGCTCCAGAGCGTCCGGGCGCGCGTTTCCGCACTGAATGCGCCGATCTGCACGCGCCATCCGCCGCTGCTTGCCTTGGGCAAGGCAGGCTTGGGAGCGGTCGGCTTGACTGCTGCCACCTTCGCGGGCGTGGGTGCGGGCTTGGGGGATGGCGCGACTTCAGGAGCCTTGGGTTTGGGCGGAGTGGAGGGCGGCAATTGCGCCGTCCGGATCGGCTTGGGCGCTTCACGCGACACGGGCGCGGACTGGCGAGACTCATCCGCCGTCAGCGCCGTCTTTTCCTGCTGGCCGATGGATCGTGCCATGGCGATGCCATCATTGCGCTGATCCTGCGGAATATATTTGTCCATCTGGCGAAGGCTTGCGGTCGCCTGCGCCAGCCCGGATTCGGACGCCCGCGTCATCAGCGCATAGGCCCGCACCCAGTTCTTTGTCGTCAGGTCGCCGTTGAACAGGGCCGTGCCGACGATATATTGGGCACGCGGCTCGCCCCGGTCTGCGGCACGCTGCAAATAAGGGAGGGCGCCCGCCCGATCGCCCTGCTGGAACATCAGCAGCCCCAGATTGTCCTCGGCGCGGCTATGACCCTGTTTCGCCGCCTTGCGATACCAATCGATCGCGGCGGCTGGATCGGCCTTAACGCCCCGGCCCAGCTTATAGGCCTGCCCCATGTTGAACTGCGCATCGGGATCGCCGGCCTGCGCGAGCGGCTGCCAGACGGTGATGGCCTTGGCATAGTCGCCCTGCTGCCAGGCATCGACGCCCGCCTTCACATCGGCCATCGCGGCCCCGGCCAAGGCCAGTTGCGCCAGGCTCAACATCGTTCCAGCGGCCAGCACGCCCCAAATACGCCTCATGCTCATGCTCCCAATGGGTTCTTGCGCGATCCTATGCCGCATCAAGGTTAATAGCGACTTAGCATTAAGAACATCGCCTTTTTACCGTCCGTCAGGCTTCCACGCGGATTAACCAATTCTTAGGCGGGGCTGTGGCACTCCTTGCCTCAATTGGATTTTCTGGGGGAAGTTGCGTGCGCATATTGGCATTGGCATCGCAAAAGGGGGGATCGGGCAAGACCACCCTGTCGGGGCATCTGGCCGTTCAGGCCCAGATGGCGGGCGCAGGTCCGGTCGTGCTGATCGACATCGACCCGCAGGGGTCGCTGGCCGACTGGTGGAACGAGCGCGAGGCCGAATATCCCGCCTTCGCCCAGACCACGGTCGCCCGCCTGGCCGCCGACCTTGAAATTCTTCGCCAGCAGGGTTTCAAGCTGGCCGTCATCGACACCCCGCCCGCGATCACCATGGCGATCCAGAGCGTCATTTCGGTCGCTGAGCTGATCGTCGTCCCGACCCGTCCCAGCCCGCACGACCTGCGTGCCGTGGGCGCCACGGTCGACCTGTGCGAGCGTGCGGGCAAGCCGCTGATCTTCGTGGTCAACGGCGCGACGCCCAAGGCGCGGATCACCTCCGAAGCCGCCGTTGCCCTGTCGCAACATGGCACGGTTGCCCCAATCACGCTGCACCATCGCACCGATTTCGCCGCCTCGATGATCGACGGCCGCACAGTGATGGAGGTCGACCCCAAGGGCCGTTCGGCCGGAGAGGTCACGCAGCTCTGGACCTATATTTCGGACCGGCTGGAAAAGAATTTCCGCCGCACCGTCTTTTCCGTCCCGCACAATGCGGTCGGCGCGGCAGGCACGGTTCGTCCGGCAAGCGGTGGCTTCGGCCGCCGGGTCTCACAGTAAGGGGAGGGGAATATCATGGTCGAACCGAAACCTCTCGCCTCGCTGACTTCCGGTCTGCTGGCCCGCAAGGGCGCTGCTTCCCCCGCCATGCGCCGTCCGGTATTCGGCCTGACTGCTGGAGCCACTGCGCTCCAGGAGGATCTGGGCTGGAACGACATGGGCTTTGACGTGACGCAGCCCGAACCTGCGCCGACCGAATCCCGCTCCGTGGCCGGTCTGACGCCGATGACCGCCGTTCCGGTCATGGCGCCAGTGCCCGTCGTGGTGACCGAGCGCGAGGAACTGGCCGAACGCATTGCCGAGGCCAGCGTCCCGGCCAAGGTCGAAAAGCCGAAAAGGAAGGCCCATGCTGCCGCCGTGGCGAAGGGCCGCAAGGCCGCCTTCACCCTGCGGCTTGACGCCGACCGCCATCTGAAGCTGCGGCTCGCCAGCGCCATCGTCGGCCGTTCGGCGCAGCAGATGGTGACCGAAGCGCTCGACTCGTTCCTCAGCAGCTTGCCGGATGTCGACCGGCTGGCCCAGCAACTGCCGCGCGTTCGCGGCAACAATTAAGGGTTGGGAAAAGCCATGAAGCGCAAGGCCTTCGCCAAAGCAGCGGTCGCGTCGATGCTTATCGGCACGACCATGGTGGGATGCACCGGCGCGGCCTTCCGCCCCGCCGCGATCGCTCCGCAGCATGATCCTGATCGTCTCGCCGCCAATGTCGAAAAGGCGCTGGCCGATCGCGACGGCGCCCGCGCGGTCGAACTGGCCGAAGCCGCCGTACAGGCAGCGCCGCAGGACGTCCGCTATCGCCAGTTGCTCGGCCGCGCCTATGTGGCGGACGGTCGCTTCGCTTCGGCCGAAACCGCGCTGTCGGACGCGATGACGCTGGGCAATCGCGATGCGCGCACCATCATCACCCTGGCGCTGGTCGAAGTTGCGCTAAGCAAGGATCGTGCCGCCCGCGACCTGCTCGCCAACCATGCCGACATCGTGCCTGCCGCCGACTATGGCCTCGCCATGGCGATGGCGGGTGACGCGCCGGAAGGCGTGCGTATCCTCTCCGAAGTGATCCACGACCCGTCGGCCACTGCGCGCACCCGTCAGAATCTGGCCTATGCCTATGCATTGGCTGGCCGGTGGAAGGATGCGCGCATGATGGCGGGCTTCGACCTCGATCCGCTCGCCGCCAATCAGCGCATCACCCAATGGGCGCAGAACGCCGCGCCTGGCCTTTCGCAGCAGCGGGTAGCCGCTCTGATGGGCGTGACGATCAACGGCGCCGATGCAGGTCAGCCGGTCGTCCTGGCCCTGGCGCCTGCGACCACGCCAGCGCAGATGGCGGAGGCCGTTCCCGTGGAGCAGGCCGTTTCCGCCGCGCAAACCGTCGAAACCGCACCCGTTGAGATCGCCGCTGCCGATCCCGCGCCACAACCGGCCGTTGCCGAAGCGTCCGCACCGATGATCCAGGCCATCGCGACCCCTGTCCGTGTTGCTGCGCCGCATCAGGCCTCGTCTGTTCGTGCCGCTCAGCCTGCGCGCGCCCCGCAATCCGCGCGCATCCAGCAACTCGCCTTCCGTCCGAGCGGCAAGGGCGGCAGCAACTGGGTGGTTCAGCTTGGCGCCTATGACAATGCGGCCATCGCGAAGGAAAAATGGTATGCCATGGCCCGCCGCAATGGCGCTTTGGCGAGCCTGCCTGTCCTCACCAGCCAAGTCACGGTGAACGGCGCGACCTTGGCCCGTCTAGCCGTCGGCGGCTTTGACGATCGGGCTGAGGCGATGGCGCTTTGCCACGCGGTCAAGGCCCGTCGCGGCCAATGTTTCGTGCGGGAAAATGTGGCCGACGCCACGCCGCAACGCTGGGCTCTGGCAACACGGGGCCGGCAATACGCCTCCCGCTGAAACGGGCTTAAAGACTGCATATCTTGCGGGCGGCACCCCTGGTGTCCGCCCGCAACTATTTTGCGGGTACATCCTTGGGCATTCCGGATACCGAACCAGATCCCTGCACAGGCAGGATGGCAGTTCCACCGCCGGAACCGCGGTTAAGGTAAGCCACTGGTCACGCATTGGCGCTGAGCGTCAGGAAAAACCGGTCTGGCCCGGTCAAATTGGCTCCCATTTCCGGATACGTCTAAAACAATTTTACGATTTGCATCAGACGAGGCCCGACAAACCATATCACGATATCGAGCTGTCGCAAGATCTTCCTTATTCCAGCGTGCAGAAGAATCTACCGCATTTGCGTCTGACGCGACCCTCGCACCTCCTCGGGAGCCGACACACGGAATTCGAAAGCGTGACCGCGATCGCGCGGAGCGCGTGCGCTTGGCGGGAGGTCCGAAGCAATCATTGAGGGAGCGTGCCGTCGCCTTCGCTCGAAAGCGAGGTGAGGTTCGGACAAAGGATCTCACCGAGATTGGCGTCCATCGCTGCTATCTAGCCCGCATGTGCGACGAAGGCTTGCTCGTGAAGGTGGGCTATGGCCGCTACCGGGCACCTGATTCAGGGGCTGACCGCGCGGGCGGCGCTGCTTGAGCGTGGGATTACCCAGGTGCAGTCCCATAACTTTTCGTCCCACTGGCGGTCGCGCCTTAGGTGTGATGGAGCCAGCTTATCCGCGGCTTATCCCAAGCAATAGATTGATACACCAAACGTGCTACGTCTTCATTCGAGATCGCTGATCACCTCGGCGCATTGGTGGCCAGAAAGTGAGGCCCGGTCCCGACAGACCGGGCCGTCACGCTTCAATATTCCATCGCCGGCGCAGGCATGGCCGCGCCCTTTTCCTCCTTCGGGGCCTCGGCGACCAGCGCTTCGGTCGTGATGAGGAGCGAGGCTACCGAGGCCGCGTCCTGCAGCGCGGTGCGCACAACCTTGGCCGGATCGATCACGCCCGCCTGGACAAGATCCTGATATTCGCCGGTCGCGGCATTGAAGCCCCAATTATAGTCTGGGCTTTCGAGCAGCTTGCCGACGATCCAGGCTCCGTCCTCGCCGGCATTCTCCGCAATCTGGCGGGCCGGGGCGCGCAGCGCCCGCCGGACAATATCGATGCCCGACTGCTGGTCGTCGTTCGCGGCCTTGAGGCTGTCGAGCGCCTTCAGGGCCCGGAGCAGCGGGACGCCGCCCCCCGGAAGAACGCCTTCCTCTACCGCGGCGCGGGTTGCATGGAGCGCGTCGTCGACCCGGTCCTTCTTCTCCTTGACCTCGACCTCGGTCGCGCCGCCGACACGGATGACCGCGACGCCGCCGGCCAGCTTGGCAAGGCGCTCCTGCAGCTTCTCGCGGTCATAGTCGGATGTGGTGGTGTCGATCTGCTGGCGGATCTGGGCGACACGAGCATCGATATCCGCCTTGGTGCCGACGCCATCGATGATGGTGGTGTTGTCCTTGTCGATCGTGACCTTCTTCGCCCGGCCGAGCATGTTGATCGTGACATTTTCGAGCTTGGTGCCGAGTTCTTCGCTGACGACATTGCCGCTGGTGAGCACGGCGATGTCCTCGAGCATCGCCTTGCGGCGATCGCCGAAGCCCGGCGCCTTGACCGCCGCGACCTTGAGGCCGCCGCGCAGCTTGTTGACGACCAGCGTCGCCAGCGCCTCGCCCTCGACATCCTCGGCGATGATCAGCAGCGGCCGCCCCGATTGGACGACCTTCTCGAGCAGCGGCACCAGCGCCTGCAGGTTCGAGAGCTTCTTTTCGTGGATAAGGATATAGGGATCGTCCAGTTCGACCTTCAGCTGCTCGGCGTTGGTGATGAAATAGGGCGAGAGATAGCCGCGGTCGAACTGCATGCCCTCGACCACTTCCAGTTCGGTGGCGAGACTCTTGGCTTCCTCGACGGTGATCACGCCCTCATTGCCGACCTTCTCCATCGCCTCGGCGAGGATACGGCCGACCTCGCCGTCGCCGTTGGCGGAGATCGTAGCGACCTGCGCGATCTCGTTGTTCGCGCTGACCTTCCTGGCATGGCTTTCGAGATCGGCGACTACCGCGCTGACCGCGAGATCGATACCGCGCTTGAGATCCATCGGATTCATGCCCGCGGCCACGGCCTTCGAGCCCTCGCGGACGATCGCCTGCGCGAGGACGGTGGCGGTGGTGGTACCGTCTCCCGCCAGGTCGTTGGTCTTCGAAGCGACCTCGCGCAGCATCTGCACGCCCATATTCTCGAACTTGTCGGCAAGCTCGATCTCCTTGGCGACAGTGACGCCGTCCTTGGTGATGCGCGGCGCGCCGAAGCTCTTCTCGATCACGACGTTGCGGCCCTTGGGGCCGAGCGTGACCTTCACCGCGTTCGCGAGCGTATCCACGCCGCGCAGCATGCGATCGCGCGCGTCCGACGCAAACTTGACTTCCTTGGCAGCCATCTTGGCTCAACTCCTTTCCAAATTCCTTCCTGAATGTTTGAGGAATGGCGGTGGTCAGGCCGCCTGCTTGAGTTCGGCGTGCGTCTCGATCACGCCGAGGATGTCGCTCTCCTTCATGATGAGCAGCTCCTCGCCGTCGATCTTGACCTCGGTGCCCGACCATTTGCCGAACAGGATCCGGTCACCGGCCTTGACCGACAGGGCAACGAGCGTGCCCTTGTCGTCGCGGGCGCCCGGCCCGACGGCGACGACCTCGCCTTCCTGCGGCTTTTCCTTGGCGGTGTCGGGAATAATAATGCCGCCCGAAGTCTTTTCCTCGGCTTCGATGCGGCGGACGACCACACGGTCGTGCAAGGGGCGGAATTGCATAGGCAGAACCTCCGGTTGCAAAACAAGATGTGATGGTCCTGTCGTTCATCGGAACGACAGGTTCCGCCGAGCTAGGAAAGCCGATTTTTCGGTTCAAGAGGGCATGTGAAAAAATTTGGCACTCGCAGTACAACGGTGCCAATGTTGTCCTTATCAACCACTTGACGCGGCGCGGGGCCGCACCAAAATTCTTCACGCGGCTGTTTGCCGCACCGACGAGAAAGGAGCGACACAAGGAAAGGAGGCGTGCCCATGTCGCAGCCATTTTCGCGTTTTCTGCATCCCTTCGAAGTTGCGCGCCATCCGAGCCTGGAGCCGGAAGTCAAGCGCGCACTGCTCGCATCCTGGGCGTCCGACCGCTCGGCGGTCAGGGATCATCCCGCGCTGCGCAAGCCGCCCGGCGCGCGCCGCGCCGTTCCGATCGACGATGTGCTCGCCGCGATGCGCTCGCTCGACGAGGGTGCCGATCGAGGGCCGTCGCGGCAATGAGCGATCCGGAGTTCATCGCCCAGCTGGAGGGCTATCGCCTCACCACCGCGGAGGTCCACTTTTACCGTCCCGACGCGCCATCGCTGCTGCAGCTGTTCGTCTGGCAGGCGTATGACCTAGCACCGAATTTTCCAGTGCTGTTCGAGTTCCTCGACCATTGGCGGCGCGAGATCGAGGCCGTGCTCCACTCGGTGCGGATCGCGCACGAGCGGCTGATCCGCCCCGCGGAGTGGCGCCCGATCGACGGCGTCATATCGATCCAGTGAAGCGTGGTCCGCTCCGGCGCTGGCGTGAGCGAGGCGGGCGCAACGTCCGCCTCCTGCTCCCGTTCGACGATATCATGGAGTTCGCCTTCGCGCTGCTGTCGCTGTCACCGACCGAGCTGGAAGGCCTGGGCTGGACTTTTGCCGACCGCAAACGGCTGCTCGATCATTTCCTGCGCTCGGGCAAGGCGGCGCAAGGGGTCGCCCCGGACCGTCTCGGAACCATGCCGATCGCGCTCAACCTGCCGCAGCGCGACGTCGACCGGCTGCAGTATTTCGCGCGCCGCGAGCTTCCCAAGGCGGCGAGCAATGCCGGCATGATCGACCGGGTGCTGGCCGCGCTCGATCGCGCTTCCCATCGATAGCGCGGGTGATCCATGAAAGGCCCGGGAGCCAACTGCTCCCGGGTCATCGCTCAACTGCTGTTGGGGCGAGCTTCCGGCTTTTCCGGCGTGGCAACGGCCGGAATTGGCGCGCGCGTTGGCGCTCCGCAGTCGCCCGAGCTGCTCGAGACGACCTTCGGCTGCCGATCGGCCCCGAGCGAGATCACCTGGATGCTTCGGCTGCACATGCCGTTGCCCGTGCTTGTCGAGACGAAGCGATAGCTCACCGTTCCGGCTGGCAGGCTGTCGAACGTGGCGCGGTCCTGGGTTGCGCCGGTTGCCGTCGCGGCGTCGATCATTCGCACCCGCTGCAACATGGCATAAAACTGCCGATCCATGTCGGCGGCGATC
The DNA here is from genome assembly GCF_001563265.1 of Sphingobium sp. TKS. Classification (NCBI taxonomy): domain Bacteria; kingdom Pseudomonadati; phylum Pseudomonadota; class Alphaproteobacteria; order Sphingomonadales; family Sphingobiaceae; genus Sphingobium; species Sphingobium sp. TKS. The sequence continues at coordinate 1,933,756 of NZ_CP005083.1, forward strand.
CGGTCGAACAGGGTGATAGGCGAGGCGATCGCCAGGTCGGTGAGGCCCACGGGCACGAACTGCAACACCGGTTCGACAGTGACCTTGGGCGCCACATCGCCCTGATACTCGATCCGCGCCAATGAGCCGTCGGGCAGGTCGACGGTCATGACCCGGTTGTGATTGGCGGCCGCCAGGGCCGTTCCCGCAATGGCAGCCGCCGCCGCGCCGGCCAAGACGGCTGTACGAAGCAATTTTCGCATCAAACGTCCTTTCATTGCTGGTTGTGGAGTCGTGAAATCTATCCGGCCAAGCTGAACCGCGGATGACAATCCTCCTCCATATTGGAGACCGGATCGACGGCGCACCAACGTGCAGGCGGCCCCTTGGACGAGCAGCATGAAATGCGGAGCTGCTCTGTTGACAGGGGAGCGGCGACCGAACGCCGATCGGAAGGCGGCCCATGGATCGAGAACCGCACGCCCTGACGCCGGCAAAAGTCCATCGCCGAATCGCGATCGGCGAAGCGCAGCTCGATCGTCTCGAGCGGATCGCCGCTGCCGGTCCAGCCGGTCAGCGGATCCGCTCTCGGGGCCCAGCGGGGCGCGAAGCGGATCCGCCACTGGCCAAGCCGGGCGCGCCCGCCCTGATGGGTGGCGCGCGGCACCGGCTCGACCACGGCGCAGGCATCGGGCGGCAGCGCGCTCGCTGTGCCGGGCCCGGCGCTGTTGTCATTGGCGGATGGCCCGGAACCGGGGTTCCGGGCCGGGCCGTCAGGCCGCCTTGCCATTGACGGGAATGCGGCGGACATTCTCGTTCGCCGCCTCCGTCTTAGGCAGGGTTACCGTGAGCACACCGTTCTTGAAGGTCGCGTTTGCCTTGTCGCGGTCGACACTCTGGGGCAGGCCGATGCGCCGTTCGAAGCGGCCATAGCTGCGCTCCGAATAGCCGCGGTCCCTGTCCTCGACCTCCGAGCGCTTTTCACCCCGCAGGGTAAGGACGCCGTCCTCGACGGTGATCTCGACATCCTTCTCGTCGAGACCCGGCAGTTCGGCCGTGACGCGGATCTCCTTGTCGGTCTCGCCGAGCTCGACATGCGGCCAGCCGGCAGCGCGGTCGAAGCCGGCGAAGGCGGGCACGCCGAAGCCGCGGAAGGCGTCGTCGAACAGCCGGTTCATCCCGCGATGGAGCGAGAGCAACGGATGAGTGTCATTGTCGCGGTTGCGCTCGACGCCGACCGGGACGGGGAGCCGGTTTTCCTGCCGGCTCCAGGGAATGAGATCACGAAATGCCATGATGATCATCTCCTTTTCTGGCTGGAAGTTGGTGGACCCTGCCGGTCGCCGCTGGCGGGGGGTTGCGGCGGCGCCGGCAGGCCACTTTGCCAAGGATCAGGCCGCTTCGAGGGCCTTGTCCTTGGGCGCTTCGATCCGATCCTGGGCAGTCGTGCTGCCGCTGATCGTGATCTTACGCGGCTTCATCGCCTCGGGGACGACACGCTTGAGCGCGATGCTCAACAGGCCGTTCTCGAAGCTGGCGTTGCCGGCCTCGACGAAATCGGCGAGCTGGAAGCGCCGCTCGAAGGCGCGCGCGGCGATACCGCGGTGCAGATACTCGGCCTTGCCGTCGTCGTCGGCGCGCTTGCCGGTGACGCTGAGAAGGTTCTGCTGGGCGACCACCTCGATATCCTCGGGGCGGAAGCCGGCGACCGCCAGCGTGATGCGATAGCTGTCATCGCCTTCCCTCAGAATGTCGAAAGGCGGATAGCCATCGTCTTCACGCGCGCCCGCCTCGAGCAGGTTGAAGAGGCGGTCGAAGCCGACGGTCGAGCGCCGATAGGGCGCAAAGTCGAAGTTGGTTCTCATCTCCAAATCCTCCTGGTGAAGCAACTTGGGCATGAGAAGCGCCGGAAACGGAGAGCCGGCACCCTCTGTGTCCAGCCGGACCCGGTATTGGCGTCCGGCATGGATCAGATAGGAGCGCAAAAGCTCTCTTCAAGATCCTATAAATCATGTCGCAATCGCGTCGGGCGAATTGATATTTCCTCGTCCGTAGATTCGCCAGCGCCGAGAAGGGCGGCCAGCCAAGCTCCCGCCAGGAACCACCAAAATCGAGAAGCAATGATAGCAACCAAATGCTGTTCCTCATTTTCCGATGGCACGTTCGCGCACTGCTAACGACGGGGCGCATCGCCGATTCGCTAGCCTTGTATTGCTCAGGGCAGATATCGGCTTGGAGGAACACCCAAAATACGTCGGAACATCGTCGAGAAGTTCGCCGGGCTGTCATAACCGAGATCGAGTGCGATCGCTGTCACAGATTCGCCCGCAGCGAGCCGCGGCAAGGCCACGGACAGACAAGCCTGCTGGCGCCACTCCGCAAAGCTCATTCCCGTCTCGCGCCGGAAAAGCCGAGTAAAGCGACGGCGATTCATCGCGAGAACATCCGCCCATTGGTCGATCGTCGCTGTCGCTTGCGGTCGCTCCAGAAAAAGGTGGCACTGCGCTGCCAGCTTGGCCTCGCGTGGAAAGGGAACGGCCAGCGGGATCACCGGCGCCTCTTCGAGTTCGGCCACGAGCAGCTTCATGACAAGTCCGTCGCGCCCGACCTCGTCATATTCGAGCGGTACCACGGCGGCTGCGAGCAGGAGCTGGCGCAGCAAAGGTGAAATCGCGACGACGCGACAGGATCGGCCGAAGTCGCGACAGGCACGCGGTTCGATCAGCACGCTGCGGGTTTGGACCGCGCCAACCATGCGTGTCGCATGTGGTGTTCCACCCGGAATCCAGACGGCGCGCTCTGGCGGTGCGACCCAGGCGCCGTCGGGCGTGCTCACTGCGATGACGCCGCTTGCCGCATAGAGCAACTGTACGCGCCGATGCTTGTGCTCGGCGAGCTCGAAGGACGGCGGATAATCATTCCCGATCCCGACCACGGGCCTCGGAACATCCTCATGATCATCTGGATGGCGGTGCATAGGACTGCCCTGCTCTCAAAGTCGATTGGCCCATATGTCGAAGCGGGACGCGCTGGGAAAGGCTAAGCGCCCCTCTCCAGGGAAGGAGCGCGAATGAACGAGACGATAACGCCGACGTCGAAGCCTCAGGCAGCGACCGAGACAGTGTTCGGCGTGATCGTTGCGATCAGCTTCTGCCACCTGCTCAACGACATGATGCAGTCGCTTCTTCCGGCCATCTATCCGGGGCTCAAGGCCGAGTTCGGTCTAAGCTTCGGCCAGATCGGCCTCGTAACGCTCGCCTACCAGGTTACCGCCTCGATCCTACAGCCTTTGGTCGGCCTGTATGCGGACAAGAGGCCGACGCCGCTTGCATTGCCGGGCGGTACGCTCTTCTCGCTCGCCGGCCTCGCGGTGCTATCCGCGGCGCACAGCTACGCCCTTGTGCTGCTCGGCGCGTCGCTGCTCGGTGTAGGTTCTTCTGTCTTCCATCCCGAATCCTCCCGCGTCGCCCGCATGGCCGCGGGGCGACGGCACGGCCTAGCGCAGTCGCTGTTCCAGGTCGGCGGTAATGCCGGCCAGGCGCTGGGCCCACTCGCCGCCGCTTTGGTCGTCGTGCGCTGGGGGCAGTCGAGTCTCGCTTTCTTCGCATTGCTGGCGCTGCTCTCGGGCGCCGTGCTTTGGAACGTCGCCAGCTGGTATCGCCACCACGGCTTGATTCGCTTGAAGGCGGGAGTGCGGGTTTCCGCCGTGGGTCGGCTGGCCGAGGTTCGCGCCGCTCGTGGTATTTCGATCCTGCTGGCGCTGATCTTCTCGAAATATGTCTATCTCGCCAGCCTCACGAGCTACTTCACCTTTTATCTGATCCACCGCTTCGGCGTGTCGGTGCAGAATGCGCAGCTCCATCTTTTCGCCTTCCTCGCGGCGGTAGCGATGGGCACTGTCGCCGGCGGTCCGCTCGGCGACCGCTTCGGACGCAAATACGTAATCTGGTTCTCGATCCTGGGCTGCCTGCCGTTCACACTGCTGCTGCCTCACGTCGGCCTGTTCTGGACAGGGCCGCTGACGATTGTGATCGGCCTGATCCTGGCCTCCGCGTTTCCCGCGATCGTCGTGTTCGCGCAGGAGCTGGTGCCGGGCAAGGTCGGGATGATCTCGGGACTGTTTTTCGGCTTTTCCTTCGGCATGGGCGGGCTCGGCGCAGCGGTGCTCGGCTGGCTCGCCGACCTGACCAGCATCGAGACGGTCTATCAGCTCTGCGCCTTCCTGCCTGCGATCGGGTTGCTCACCGCGCTGCTTCCCGACATCGAACAGAACTGAGTGGCCGGCCTTGCGGTGCCGGTAATGCAGCAATTGCCGCATCTGAAGCGCGCCGATGAAGAGGTCGGTATGCCTTTCATGCCAGAAAAGGAGAGCCGTTGTACCTCTTCGGCTGAGCGCGCCCGGCTATCGGACGCCTTGGCAGATCCCGCAAAGCTGCGGTCGTCTGACCCATACGTAGATGACCCGATAGGGAGGCAAGGCTTCGTGGCCTAGTGACTGCGAAACGCGGGATTAAAGCCCAGCGGACCGACACATCGCAGGAGGTTCACAGGTGAGTTACGCACGTCTGATGGTCCATCTCGAGCTCGGCAAGTCGAACGCCGCGCTGCTCACTGTCGCCGGTGATCTCGCCGAGCGATCTCATGCCAGCCTTGTCGGAATTGCCGCCGCGCAGCCATTGGTCGCCACCCCATATGCCGGCGCCTTCATCTCCGGAGAAGCGATCGAGCTCGACCGAGCGGAGATCGAACGCGAAGCGAAGGTCGCACAGTCCGAATTTCAGACGATATTGAGTGGTCGCGTCGCTGATCTGGAATGGCGCTGCATGGAAACGACCGCGCTGCTTTCGGACTACTTGGCGAGCGAGGCGCGCAGCGTCGATGTCATTGTTACGGCACCCGATCGTGGCGGAGGGTTGCTTCCGGATACCCGACGCACCAGTGTTGGTGACCTGGTGATGCGCGCCGGACGGCCGGTAATCATTGTTCCGACGCATGCTACCGGGCTAAAGCCGGAGCGCGCGCTCGTCGCCTGGAAGGACTGTCGCGAGGCACGGCGCGCCGCGCTCGATGCTTTGCCGCTGCTCGAAATCGCCGGTCATGTGACAGTGGTCGAGGTCGCGAGGAAGGAGGACGAGGCTGCGGCGAGGCGGCGCCTGACAGATGTGGCCGATTGGCTCAAGCGCCATGGGATCCTGGCAGAGATCCTCGTCTCGCCGGCGACCGGTGATGATGTCGCGGCCCTTTCGACACTCGCGAGGGCAGAACGCGCCGACGTCATCGTCGCGGGTGCCTATGGACACAGCCGGCTCCGAGAGTGGACGTTCGGAGGCATGACCGCTGATTTGTTGCTGAATCCCGCATGTTGTGTGCTGCTGTCCCGCTGACCATTTTCGAGACGCTGCAGGACAGCCGGGTTCGGCGCGAATGCGCGATCAATGCCGATGACCGGACATAATCGCGCTGCTCGTGCCGCACACGCGCGCCTCGCCGGCGAATTGACGCTCGCGCCAAATAGCGACGAGTATCCGTAACACTACCGATATGCCCGTCAGGGTCGCAAAGCGAAGCTTTCCTCGCTTACGAAAAGGGGAATCTCCATGCATACGATAGCTAGAATTCGTCAGTCGGTCGATGTCATCTTCCTGTACGGTTTGGCAGCGGGGCTGATGTGGCTCATCGCCGCAACCATCATGGCAAAGCTCCCGGAATGAAGTGTCATCCGCGTGGCGGATGTCTGCTGGCGCTTGGTCTGAGCGCCTTGCTCGCCTTTCCGGTTTCCGCCCCGGCTCGAACCGCTTCTGCCGCCGCCGAAGCAACCACCCCTACCGGCTTCCGCCTCGATCCTGACGGAACCCTGGTGCATGAGGGAAGCGGCACTCGCTTTCCGCGGACGCTCGCGGGCTTCACGCGCGTGACGGAACAGGGCTATGATCCGAGCGGCCAGTATGTTTCGGTCGAATATCGTGCGCCAGCGCGTGATTCAACAATCGTCGTGCGGATTTCACTGGTTCACATCGAGCAGATGTCCGCCAGAGATCACTATGAAATCATGAAATGGCTTGCGCGAAGGTATTTCGATGAAAGCACACCGGTATCCGAAGGCCCCGTTCTTCTTCCCGACATGCCTGAAGATTCGGTGTGGCGCGGGCGATTCCGCGGCAACCGACAAGGCCGGCCGTTTGAATTCAGCCTTACGACGGTCGATTTGGGCTATTGGGGTGCCCGAATTGCAACGGCCTATCCCGAAGCCGGGCATATCGAAGCGGAACAGCGGCTCGATGCATTCATACATGGATTGCGCGCCTTGGCACCGTCCAGGACTGCCCGTTAGGGTCGACTTCTTCCGCTGGCTGTTTGCGCAAGCAGCTCTTCAGGGACGATCTGCGACAATCTATCCTTGGGCGCGCGTCGACCCTTCAATGCGATCTGCAGGATAGGGGTCGCTGCATCTGAAAAGGTCCGGGTGAAAAGCAGTGTTGTGCACGCGCTTTCGCCGACCAGCCGCTGGGCCGCCCACGAGATGGCCAACATCGACGGCTGCTTCCGTCCGAAGCTTCGCGAAGGTAGCGCAACAGCCGGGCGATAATCTCGCGATCGAGTGCCGATCCCGCGATCCACCTTCACCTGGGAAATTTACGGAGTTCGGAGCGTTCACCCTGGCGTTAGATTCTCTGAACCGAATTCCCGGAGGGTAGCTCAGATTGCCTGCTGCGCGTGACAGATAATCCCGCAGATCCGCAGGTTTCAGAACCGATGGTCCTCGTGGTCGAAAGCGACGCCGGGCTAAGGCGCGCGATGCACCTTTTGCTCATCGCGCGGGGTTATGGCGTGAAGGCCTACGCAGATGAGGGCTTCCTCATCGGCGACCCTGCGACGAGGGATGGAGCGTGCCTGATCGCCGAGTACCGCCCCCCATATGCCGACGGCATCGGTCTCCTGCGTCAACTTCGGGCTGCCCGCTGGCACCATCCCGCCATCTTAACAACTGACGATCGTTCGGCCGAGACTGAGTCGCGCGCTCACGGTGCGGGCTATGCGCATGTTCTCCGCAAGCCATTCGCTCATCACGTCCTACTGGACCTCGTCGACGGGGTTCTGTCGCGCGGCCCGCGTCAGGCGCGAGAATGACACTTCCGGCCATCACGCATTTAAGGTTTGATCGCCGGCATAGGTCTGCGGTGCGGTTTCACGAGGGAGCCGTACTGAAGGCGGCTGGGTTCGCCGTGATACGGGCGACTGCGTCAACAAGCGCGTGCTCGCGCAACGGCTTGTCGATGACTATGCTGAAGCCATCCTTCGTCGCCCGCTCCACCAGTTCTGGTGATATATAGGCGGTGATGAGTATCGCCGGTTGCTGCCATCCTCTCGCACGAAGGAATCGCAGAACTTCGATTCCGTCCATTCCCGGCATGCGATAGTCCGCAACGAGGCAGATCGCCTCATCCGCGAGCGGATCTGCAAGCAGCGCCGCGCTGGATGCGTATGACCGTATGTCATGCCAGATAAACCAGAATGGCGCCGGACTCAAGGGCAGTTGCTCATCTCGCCGATTCGGCGATCCCCGTCCGACGATGCCGATGCGCTGAAGGCACGGCTCTACGCGATGCTGCCGCGTGTCCGCATCACCGACCTGCTGGTCGAGGTTGCCGCATGGTCGGGTTTCGCCGACCGTTTCGTCCATGCCCGCAGCGGCGCACCCGCCTCCGACCCGTCCGCGCTGATGGGTGCGATCCTCGCCGACGCGACCAACCTGGGCCTCGGGCGCATGGCGGAAAGCTCGCGCGGGCTGACCTTGCCCCGCCTGCGTTGGACCGCCGAGTGGCATGTGCGCGACGAAACCTATCTGTCGGCGCTGGCCGCGATCGTCGATTGTCATACCGCGCATCCGCTCGCGGCGGTCTGGGGACCGGGTGATACATCGTCGTCGGACGGCCAGTTCTTCCGCGCTGGCGGTCAGGGCGAAGCCCGCGCCGACCGCAACGCCCGCTACGGCACCGAACCCGGCGTGCTGTTTTACACCCATGTCACCGACCGCTTCACACCATTCCATACCAAGGTCATCGCTGCCAATGCCGGTGAGGCCGCGCATGTCCTCGACGGCTTGCTCGACCATGAGAGCGAGCTGGTGATCCGCGAGCACGCGACCGACACCGCCGGCGCGGTCGATCACGTCTTCGGCCTGTGCCACCTGCTCGGCTTCCGATTCGCGCCGCGCATCCGCGACCTCAACGAACGCCGGCTGTATAGCCTGGCGCCGCTCGATCCGTGGCCGACCTTGCGTCCGCTCGTTGCCGGCCCGGCCAACGTCCGTGCGATCGAGACGGACTGGGACGAGACGCTACGCCTTGCCGCCTCGATCCGCGCCGGCACCGTCAGCGCCTCGGTCATGCTGCGCAAGCTGGCGGGTTTTCCACGCCAGAACCCTGTCGCCCGTGCCCTGCGCGAAATCGGGCGGGTCGAGCGCACCCTGTTCATGCTCGCCTGGTTCGATGATCCCGACCAGCGGCGCCGCACCAGCAGCATCCTCAACAAGGGCGAAGCCCGCAACGCGCTCGCCCGCGCTATCTTCTTCAATCGCCTTGGCGAACTGCGCGACCGCACCTTTGAGAACCAGCGGCACCGCGCCTCCGGCCTGACGCTCGTCACCGCGGCTGTGACGCTATGGAACACCGTCTATCTCGACCGGGCCGTCCGGCATCTGCGTGGCAACGGCGTCGACGTGCCCGACGAACTGCTCGCCCATGTCGCCCCGCTGGGCTGGCCCAGTCGGCCCCAAGCTGCGATTTTGGCCAAGTCGGAGAACGTTTTGGGAACGTGGCATTCGGTATTGACGATGGAAATCATAGAAGTCCCGATCCGCCGGCTCCTAGCCGAAATTCAGGCGATGCCCAATCCGGGGGTCATGCGGACGGGCGATCCCAGCGGCGCAGCGCCATGCCGATCAGCGTCACCGCACCGGCGCCCAGCATCAGCAGCGGCACCGCGACATGCGGGGGCACCGGATGCAGCGTGAAGACGAGCCCCGTCGCCGCCGCGGGCGGATGGACCGCACGGGCCGCCATCATCAGCAGCAGGCCGAGCGTGGCGGCGATGATCGCGACCAGCACCGAAGCGCCGAACATCCAGCCGGCCAGCGAACCGACGAACGCGGTCGCGGCATGCCCCGCCATGATCGGCCAGGGCCGCGCCGAGGGAGCCGAGGGGGTCGTGGCAATCAACGCGACCGAATTGACCAGCGGCATCCACATCGCAACGATCGCGAAATGATAAGCGAGCCCACCGAACAGCGCGAGGGTGGCGAGAAAGACCGAGCCTGCCAGCCCGATCCGCCGCCACGACATCGCATCGGTCGTCGCCCACTTCATCCTGCATTCCCCAAGTGGCGTGTCGTTTGAGGTGAAGATCGCCTGTATCCGAGCGCTAGACAAGGATTTTCTGCCGCAAGCGGCACCTGCGGTCGCGCAGACTGCTGGATCTGGACGGATCAGACCGCGAAGCCGCTGTTTCCTTGCCCAGGGGCGGCGTTTTTCAGCGCAGCGGACAGATCTGTCCAGCCGCTTTCGTTCAGTTTGAGCGTGGATCGCGATCATGCGCATAGCGGTGGCGCTCGCAATCGGCGGATAGCGGCGAGGATGGCGCGTACCATCGTGCCGGTGACAGCGACCTCGGCCAGCTGGAAGGTGATGGTGCGGGCGTGACGGACCACACGTGCCCCGATCTTGATCAGCTTCAGTTGCAGGCTGGTCAACGACCAGTCGGCCATGGCCTCGGGCAGCTCGATGCAGCGCAAGAAGGTGGCCAGGTTGTACGCCAGGGCGTGCAGTTGCAGCCGCACCTCATTGTCGCGGAACTTCCGGCACGACAGCCGCGTCCAGCGAAAGGCGTATTTGCCCTCTTTGATGTGCTGCTCGGCGGTGCCGCGCTGGTTGTAGAACCGCACCACCCAGTCCGGCTCCATCGGCAGGTTGGTGACGATGAAGCCGACACGCGGGAACAGTTCGCCCGGATGCCATTCGATCTTGGCGATCACCCGGCGTTCCTTGTCCCAGGACGCCGCCTGATACTCGAATTCCTCGAAGAACCGCTTGACCTTGGTCAGTGACGGCCGCCCGACAGGGCGCGTTAGCCGATGCGCGATCTTGTCCTTGAGGACCGCGTTTGCGGGCAGCCGGATGGCGTAGAAGAACCGCGCTTCTTCCAATCGCTCATAGATCGCCGGGATCGCGTAGGCAGCATCGGCCCGGAAGAACCTGCCACCAAGGTCGCGCTCCGCGTAGCGCGCAATGACGGGGTCGAGAACATCACGCCAGCCATCGGCGCTGTGGACGTTGCCATGGCGCAGGGCGCAGCGTTCCAGCATCCCGAACTGGTTGAACAGAAAGTTGGGGTGATAGCAGCTACAGTCGAAATGGCCATTCCAGGCGGACCCTTCCTGGTCGCCATGGGTCGGGCTGACCGAGCTGTCCATGTCCAGAACGATGTACTTCAGCCCGTTACGGTCATGGAACCGGTCGATCCATTGCCCGTTCAGGTCGGCCAGCGCGGCACGGTTCCCGGCCAGAGCCAGCGTCTCGGTCTCGAACCGTCCCATCTGCGATGCCGAGGCCGCTTGTGCATCGACCGCTCTGCCGCCGACAACTTGGCGCATGACCGGATCGCAGGCGAGACGGTTGGCGTCGTTGACATCCTCGTATCCGGCCAGCCGCCCAAAGACTGATTGCCGGAACAGGCCGTCGAGCCGATGGACCGTGTTCTTGCCAGAGCGAGTATCGCGCAGCGCCGCTGACGCCAAATCGGACAACCCGAGCGCGTCATCAAGCTCGCGCATCACCAGAAGGCCGCCGTCGGAACTGAGCTGCGTGCCGCGAAATTCCAGCCGCACGCGAGGGTCGAAATCCACCCGATCTGCCCGTTGCAAGCCCGCACCCTCTGGGTGATCCATGAAACGCGCCCCTCGCAGCCTTCAACACCATGTTTTATATAGGAAATATAATGGTCAGGACAGCGAAATCAGCGCCTTACTTGGGAAATGTGGGGTCATAGCCTTTGCCATGAAGGAGAAGCTGGAGGGACCGCCGCACGCCCGGGTCGTCCTCCACTAGCAGGATCTTCGGGCGCGCCGTCGGGAGAACTCCGATGTTGCTACTCATGCTCGTCTCACATTGACCGGCTCAAAAAGCTGGCCGGGTGCAAGGAATCGCAGCAAAACCGGATCAAGTCGCTACGTAGAGGTCCCTATGACCCCTGTCCGACATTGGCGGCGAACGCGATACGTAGCGCGTCGGAGAGGCTGCGGACCCCCAGCTTTGCCATCAGATTGGCGCGATGCACCTCCACGGTTCGTGGCGATATGCCAAGATCATAGGCGATCGTCTTGTTGGGCAATCCATCAGCCAGGCCCTTGAGAACGTCCTGCTCGCGCCCCGTCAGCGCCGAAATCATGACCGCGGCGTCGGCGGCGCGGGCCGCACGCCGGCCGCTGTCGTCGAGCCGCTCGAAGGCGGCGGCGATGGCGTCCAGCATCACTGCCTTCTCAAATGGCTTTTCGATGAACTCGACGGCCCCCGCCTTCATCGCGCGCACTGCAATTGAGATGTCCCCATGTCCGGTGAGAATGATGACGGGCATGACGACGCCCCGTTCGCGGAGCGCCTGCTGCACCTCAAGGCCGTCCATCTCGGGCATGCGCACATCGAGCAGGATGCATCCCGGCTCGGCGTGGCGCACCTCGCGAAGAAAGGCGACACCCGACGGATAGGTGGAGACCGAAAATCCAGCAGTCTTGAGCATGAAGCCAGCGGATCGCCGAATCGATTCCTCATCGTCCACGATATGGATCATACGTCTAGTCGTCATTGGCGTTCTCCGGCTCGGCTTCAACGAGCGTAAAGTGAAATTGAGAGCCGCCCTCGGCGCGCGGTTCCAGCCATATTCGACCGCCATTCGCCTCGACGATGGTGCGGCAGATCGAAAGCCCAAGCCCCATGCCCTCGCTCTTCGTGCTGACAAAGGCGGTAAAAAGCTGCTCCGCAACTTCAGACGACACGCCGGGCCCTGTGTCGGCGACCGTGACGCGGATGAAGCCTGCTCTCTCGCGGCGGGAGATGACCCACAGATGCCGTTCGGATGAGCCAGCCATCGCCTCCACCGCGTTGCGAAGGAGATTGATCAGCACCTGCTGGATCTGCACCTTGTCGAGGAGCACTTTCGAGGCGCCGGGATCGAGATCGAACTGGGCGTCGACACCTTTCTCCTGAGCGCCCATAAGCCCCAGCGCCGCCGCTTCATGGATGAGGGAAGGGAGGTCTTCGACCGTCTTCTCGACCTCCCCGCGCGCCACGAAGTCGCGTAGCCGCCGGACGATCTGTCCGGCGCGAAGAGCCTCTCGAACCGTATCCTCGAGGGCTTCGCGGATCATCGGCAGATCCTCGGGATTCGCCTCGGCGAGAAGGTCGCGCACAGCCTCCACATAATTGGCGACCGCTGTGATCGGCTGGTTGAGCTCGTGGGCGAGGGTCGACGCCATGGTCCCCATCGCGCTCACCCGCGCGACATGGATCAGCTTGGACTGCAGTTCATCGAGGCGCTCCTGGGTCTCCTGCCGTTCTGTCAAATCCCGGATGAAGCCGGTAAAGACACGCTGGCTCTCGCCGATGGCTTCACCCACGGACAGTTCCATCGGGAAGGTCGAACCGTCGCGCCGCGCACCGATCACGACACGTCCGATCCCGATGATCCGCCGCTCGCCGGTCGAAAGATAGCGCTGGAGATAACCGTCATGTCGCTCGCGATCGGGCGATTGCATGAGCATGCTCACGTTCAGTCCTCGAACTTCGCTCTCGGAATAGCCGAACATGCGTTCCGCCGCGGCGCTGAACGAGAGAATGATGCCTTGCTCGTCGATCACGATCATTCCATCGGGAACCGTCGAGAGGATTGACCGGAGATGGTTGGCGCTGGCCTTGTGAGCGCTCTCGGCCGCACGTTCGTTCGTCGCGTCGCGGACCACCTTGCCAAAGCCCCGCAACTCTCCACTGTCATCGCGAAGCGCCGTGATCGAGACATGCGCGAGGAACTCGGAACCATCCTTTCGCAGCCGCCAATCTTCCTCCTCGAATTTCCCCTGCTCGCGCGCGCGTCTCAGATCGGCTTCGGGCTTGCCGGCCTGGACGGCATCCGCCGGATAGAAGACGGAACAATGCTTGCCGACGATCTCCTGCTCGGTCCAACCCTTCAGCCGCTCGGCTCCCTCGTTCCAGATCGTGACGCGCCCTTCGGGATCGAGCATGTAAATGGCGTATCCCTGTGCGCCATCGATGAGGAGGTTGAGTTCGTCGGCAATCTCCGAAAGCTGGCTCCGGCGGCGCTGGTCCAGCGCGGCACGTCCGCGTCGCAGGAACGTGCTGCGCACGTCGAGCAGGGCGATGCCTGCGGCCACCAGCAACGACAGCACGAGATCGAAGGAGGTGGTCGCGGGCGATGCGCGATATGTCGCGATCAGCCCGCCGATCAGGATCGCGAGAACGGCCGCGATCGTCGCCGATCCGGTCGGACCCAGTGCTGCGGCGATAATGATCGAAAGAACCAGGAGGAGGTAAGGGCTGTGGTTGACGCCCGAAGCCCGAAGCGCAAGTTCTAAAGGGACGACGAGAAGGACAGGCACGACGGCGATTGCACAAGCCCCGCCGGAGGGAGGAGTGAATTTATCGTCGACATCGCCCTTCATTGCACTTCCATCTAAAATTCGTCCGTTCCTTCGCGCGCGTGCTGCATTCTGCTCCTCGGGATATCCGATTAGACATTTTTTCATCAATCGCTATTCGCCAGGAGAAGATCGTCTGTTTTCCTTCAGCCATCCGCCTTTCTGCGGTTCCAGAGCGCCACCCGGAAAATGTGCGAATCGGTCGATGCGTCCGTTGCGCCGTTCGCACGGCACCCGAGGCTTCTATCTGCGGCGCGGCCATTCGGCAGCATCAAAACGCTCCTCCACGACAGGGCTCGCTCACAATCTCCCGCCGCCCCAACGTCCGGCCGGAGCGGACCGGCTTGCCACAAACAGCCATCCATCGTTTGATCGGGGGGCAGAAATCTAGGATGCATCACGCCGCATAGTGGCTTTCCAATGCTGCCGCGCGCCCCGCCAGCCGGGACGGTTGATCGCGCGCAAACATAGGAAAACGCGCCCGGCGTATTCCCCGAAGGTATTGTATTCCGCAGGCCGCCCGACCGAAGCCGAGAACCCATGTTTGCCGCGCGATTGCGGACCCCTCCTCACGATCAAGATTGGAGGGGCAAGGTGAGGCTATGCCGATCGTATCCGCTTGTCCATAAGCTAACCCGACCGGTGCCTTCGCCGGCGTGCCAAGTTGCTGGAAATTAAGGCTAGTCGCCGACGCATCGGCTAGGCTGGCCCGAGCGATCGCTCGCACCGCGCCGGACCGCGCGACCGCCCCGCCTGGTGTGTGGAGGCTTCAGGGCTGATATGATCGCAGGAGGGCCAGGATATCCGGAGCGTCGCGTTGAGCGAAGTCCTTGGCAATCTCCGCGAGAATTTGGGCATGCCTCTTCGGGTCGAGCTCGCTCCGGAGCGTGCCCAGCATATGCGGCGGCGCGATCAGGATCAGGGGGGCGTCCTCCCGATTGAGCGAGGCGATTGCCTGCAGCGCTGCGTGGCCGAACCTGTCCTCCCTGCGCTGGTGAAGGTCGGAATTCTGATAGGCACTACGTTTCGGAACCGCGCTGCCGAAGCTGCGTCCTGGAGCGCTCGTGCCCATGGCGCTGGTCGGTGGATTTCTAATTGTCTGCTCTTTCAGAAGCTCCAGATCGGGTGCGGCGTCGGTGCCACGGTTGCGCAGCACCTGCATGTGGCTGCCATCGACGACCAGGATTGTCGTATCATGAGGAATGAGCATCTTCTGTTCCTTATCCGAGGGCTGATCTGTCAACCGCGAAAGGAGGGGGCGCGCGCTGGCAGGCGCCTCGGCCGGCCGAAGGCACGGGCCTCGCGAACCAGCCGGATCACCTCCTCGTCCGTCGTCTGGTCGAACACGACATAATGCGCGCCGACGGCATAAAAGGGTTCGGGCTGCGTGAGGCAGACGACCTCGTCGCACTCCGGAGCAATCTCCGCGAGGCTGTCGCGCGGGGCGACAGGTATGGCGAGAACGAGGCGGGCCGGGTGATTCTTGCCCAGCCCCATGACCGCGGCCTTGACGGTGCCGCCGGTCGCGATGCCGTCGTCCACGACGATCACAGTGCGTCCCGTCACCTCCGCGGCGACGCGACTGCCCACATAAGACCGCCGGCGGCGATCGATTTCAGCGAGCTGGCGTCGCATCTCGGCGCGGATATAGTTCGGGCTCGGCGCGAGCTGGCGGACGATGTCCTCGTTGAGCACGAGTTGCGGGTCGGCGCCGTCCACCACCGCGCCGATGCCCAGTTCCTCATGACCCGGCGCCCCGAGCTTGCGGACGAACAGCAGATCCATCTCCGCGTCGAGCGCCCTGGCGACCTCGAACGCGACCGGCACACCGCCGCGCGGGAGCGCCAGCACCAGCGGATGTGCCGCCGCCAGATGCGTCAGCGCCGCCCCCAGCGTGCGGCCCGCCTCAAGCCTGTCCTGGAATTCGGGTTGCTGCTGGACCATGTTCATATGTCCCGGAAATATCGCAGGAACCACCGCGCGGCGTGGTCGATCACTTCGTCGAGCGTTCCCGGCTCCTCGAATAGGTGGGTCGCGCCGGGTACGACCGCCAACTCGCTCTCCGCGTGAAGGTGCCGCATCGCCACGCGGTTGAGCTCGATCACCGGCAGGTCCCGGCCGCCCACGATCAGAAGCGTGGGCGCGCGCACATGTGCGAGGGCGGCCGAGCCCGCGAGGTCAGGCCGACCGCCGCGCGAGACGATCGCGGCCACGCGCGAGGCGCCATCGGACGCGGCGAGCAGGGCGGCGCCCGCGCCCGTGCTCGCGCCGAAATAGCCCACCGGCAGCGCGGCGATCCCGGGCAGCAAACCCGTCCATTCGGTGGCGCCCTTCAACCGGCTCGCCAGGAGCGGGATGTCGAACACATTGGCGCGTTCCTGCTCTTCCCTCGGCGTCAGCAGGTCGACCAGCAGCGTCGCCAGACCCGCATCGCGGAGACCCCGCGCGACATGATTGTTGCGCGGACTGAGGCGCCCGCTGCCGCTGCCGTGCGCGAAAATGACCATTCCCCTAGCGCCGGGCGGCACGCCCAGCAGCCCCTTGAGCCCATCCGGCTGAACGGTGACGGGAATCGGATCGTGCGCGGCGATGGCGACCATGGTCACAGTCCGAAGGGCCAGGTTTCGGGCGCGCCGTGGGGGCGCTCATGTCCCAGCGGGGTCACCGCTGTCGTCTGCTCGAACCAGACCCAGGCATCGAATTGCTCCGCCAGCACGGCCTCGAAATAATGGCTGAGGCGCTCGGTCTCCGGGCGGTAGACGACGCCTATCGCGCGCTCGAGCAATGGCTCGCGCAGCAACTCGGCGAGCGCCGGGTTCCTGCGCCAGTCGGTCAACGTCCGAACGAGGCCGGTGGACCGGAACGCATGCTCGTAGCTGTCGGGGCGTGCCGGCTGCACGGTCTTGATCTGCATGTCGGCGCCCCAGTCGCTGGCGGCGGCGACCGTGCCGGTATCGGTGCCGAAGCCGATCGACACGACGTCATCGCCATGCGCCATCCTGCACAGCTCGCCGATGTTGAACTCTCCCTGCCAGCCCATCGCGGTGGCGGCGGCGTTGCCGACATGGCTGTTGTGCGCCCAAACCACCGCCTTCGCGCCGTCGCCGCGATGCGCGAGCAGCGCTTGGAGCGTTTCGAACATGTGCCGGTCGCGCAGGTTCCAGCTCTCGGTCGAGCTGCGGTACATGGCGCGATAATAGCGCTCGGCCGCCCGCACGATGCGAGCATTCTGCACCGCGTCGAACCAGGCTTCGCCGTCTCCGGCCAGATACTCCAACCGATGGACCAGCAGCTCACGGAGCTGCGCAATCGCCCGGTCCTCGCAACTCGGCCGGCCGCCGTGAACCACCGCGCGACCGTAGTGCGCGGGCTCGTCCTGCCATGGTGTGAGGCAGCCATAGCGATGGCGCGCGTCGGCCGCCGCCGCCGGATCGACCTTGTCGAGATAGGTGAGGACGGCATGGATCGACTCGCTGAGGCTGTAGACGTCGAGACCGTGGAACGAGACGCGTTGCGCCTCGGCCAGCGCGGCGTTGTGGCCGCGCATCCAGTCGGCGAACTGCAGCACCTCGGTGTTGCGCCACGTCCACGTCGGAAACCGCACGAAGGAATCGCCGCGGCGCGGGCGCGGCGCCTGATGGCGGACATAGTCGTCGATCTGCGCCGCATCCGGCCAGTCGGCTTCGACGGCCACGATGTTGAAGCCATGGCGCTCGATCAGGCGGCGCGTGATCGCGCCGCGCGCGCGATAAAATTCGGAGGTGCCGTGGGTCGCCTCGCCCAGCAGGACGACGCGCGCATCGCCGAAGCGATCGAAGAAACCGCCGAACTCGTCGAAGCGATCGGGCGGGGGGAGGGGCTCGGCGTGGCGGCGCAACGCCGCGACAAGGTCCGCCGGCGCTTTCCTGCCGATCGGATCGTGCAGTGCCGCGTTCGCCATCACGCTCTCCTTTCAGCGTCGCCGCGTTCAATGGCCCAGGAGGAGCGGCACCGGGCTCTCGGCGAGCATCCGCCGGGTTACGCCGCCGAGGAGGGTCTCACGCAGGCGCGAATGGCCATAGGCTCCTACAACGCAGTAGGCCGGCTGACGCTCCCGACAGAGAACCAGAAGTGCATCGCTCACCTTCGATTCCGGCGGAACGTCGCGATCGATGCGGGCATGGATGCCATGGCGCGAGAGATAGGCCGCGGCATCTTCCGCGGGCGCGCCGTCGGTCTTGCCGATCTCCAGGATCGTCACTCCGTTCGCGAGTGCGAGGAGCGGCGTCACCGCGCGAAGCGTTTCGGCGACCGCCGGAGAACCGTTCCACGCAACCAGCACATGCCCGCCGGCATCGAGTTTCCGGGCCTGCTGCGGGACCGCCAGGATCGGCTTCCCGGCACGCATCACGACGTCCGATACGATTGCCCGCATGTCTGGAGGTTCGTGATCGGCGAATGCGGTGTTGAGCACGATGATGTCGGCGAGGCCAGCCTCTGCTTCAACCAGCGCCGCAATATCGCCGGTTCCATCAGCCCAGTCCCAGGCGACGTCCTCAACGGCAAGCCGCGCCTCGATCCGGCTCTTATTCAGCGCTTCGCGGTCGCGAGCGTCGGCGAGCAGGGCAACTTCGGCATCGATCATCGTATAGTCCATCACGGCTGGCAGCTGCACGACATCGAGGCACGTGAGATGCCCGGACAGGGCCCGGACGAGATCAAGCGCCGCCTGAAAGCGAGCCTCTTCACCCGCGTCGTCGTGTATCAGCAGCAGAACATTTTTCATGTCGTTCTCCGGTCCGTCCAGCCTGCAAGGGCATTGAAGTGCCGCTAGAATGGCGGCGGACTTTCCGAAGATCATTACGTGAGGATACGGAGGCCGCGGCGGATCTGCGCACTGCGTAGACTTCCGGATATCGAGCATGTGCCGCGCTGCATACGATTGTCCGGATTAGAATTGAGGAACCAAAGTAGGAGGCCAGCATGAACCGGCCAGTCGAAGTACACGCCAAGCGTCCCAGCGACGGTGCCACTCGCTTGCGGATCGGATTGATCATGCTCGGTGGCGTGGTCGCAAGCCAAGTCATCGTAACGGTGGCGGTCGGAGCCGACCCCCTGCAGCGATGGGCGCCGACGCCGACGGTCCACGTCCAGGCCGAAGCGCGCGATTCGGGCGTGACGCAACATCTTGTCAGCTCGCGCTGACGCGCATCCAGCTTGGCTCGGCTGCTGAACGGTCGGCATTCTGGCGCAAGCAAAGGCCGCGCCGGGTCAGAGAAGCAGTCGATCATCACCCGCGCCCGAGATCTCGGATCGCCGGGTTGCTGCAATTTGCTGATGGGATTTCAACTTATTGCAAGGTGCTGATCCTCAGCAACAGCGCGCGCATCCTTCCGTTCGGCGCAGATTGTCAGGAGGGCCGCCGGGCAGGCCCGGCGGCCCTCGACGCATCCGGCTCGGTAACGCTCAGTAGGCGACGACGATATTGTCATCGACCTTGGTGACTCCGGGAGCGGACCATGCGGCACGCTCGGCAATCTGGCGCTCGTTCCACGCCTTGACCTTTCCGCTCAGCGTCACCTTGCCGCCGTCGGTAAGCACCGTCACCGTCGCCGCATCGAGGTCGGCCTGGCGCTTGATCGCGGCCACGATCCGGTCCTTGACATCGTGGGCGGTCGGCAGCCTACGCAGTTCGATCTGGTTGCTGACGCCGGTGACGCCAGTGACCTTTCCGGCGACCTTGCGGGCTTCGTCGCTCTGATAATACCAGTCGACGGTGCCGGTAAGCGTGACCCAGCCATGCTCGACCTTCACCTTGATCTTGTCGTCCGGGATCGAGACATTCCAGGCGAACATGTCGAGGATGCGCTTGGCGATCTCGTGATCGGCCGTCTTCGGATCCGACGCGAAGCGCACCTTGATCTCCTCGGCGATCGCCTTGACGCCGGCCACGCGCCGCGCCGCCTTCTCGGCCGCCAGCTTCTCGGAGTAGGTTTTCACGAACCCCGACAGTGTCACCACGCCATCGGTCACCGCCACGCCGATATCGGCATGGTCGACGCTCGGCTCCCATTCCAGCTCCGCCATCACGTCGCGCTGTAGTTGACTGTCGCTCTTCATCTCAGCTCTCCTTGCTCGCAGAAATGACCGTCCCAAGCCGGGAGGCCACAGATTAAGGACCATCGGCACATCATCGCAGGTTCGCCGACGGCTTGCTCACGCATCGAGGACTCCTGCAGCATCTCTTGTCTGTCGGGCGGCGCGACGGCAGAATCCGTAATGTCCCGGAGGCGTCGAACATCTGCGATCGTGCGCGGCGCCCTGCGGCGCGCCTCCCTCAGCCAGCCGGCAGACTTCACGGTTTGTGTGGCGGGCACGGCGCCGGCTAGGTAAACTCCCCAATATAGACGCTGATGGGCGACCCCTATTCTCCGACAGACTCGGGCAAGGAGGTCAGCATGAGCTACGAGAAGACCATCGGGGCGGGCCAGCGTCCGGGTGATCCCGACCCAGCCGCAGCGGTGCTTGGTGCCGAGGGTTTCTGGCAGCTGCCCCTGACATTCTATACGAACTGGTGGAACGCGGGTGTCGAGGCCCTTTGGCCGCGTACGCATTCGCACCATCCCGTCCATCGCGACGAGCATGACCAGCTCGTGGTTCCCGAGCCGCTCGAGGCTGACGGCGAACATGTCCTGTTCGCCTGATGACGCGTCCTTCCCGCATCACGGGATCGACCATCTTTAACTTGAGGAGAAGCAAGATGAACGATGTGACCAATGTTCCGGTGACCAAAGCGCGTCCGACATCATCGCTGCGCGATTTCGCAGCCCAGTTCGAGCCGGTCGGCTGGTTGAGGTCGGAAATCGACCGCTTGTTCGACGGTTTCGACAGCCCGGCCCGCGGCCTTTTCAGCTTCGCGCCGCGCGGCCCGTTGGCCATCGTGCCGGCGCTCGAGATGGTCGATGATGAGAAGGCCTATCGTCTCACCGCCGAGCTTCCTGGCCTCGACGAGAAGGATGTTGAGATCAACGTCGCCGATGGCGTGCTCAGCATCTCGGGGGAAAAGAAGGAGACGGAGGAGCGCAAGGAAAAGGGCTTCCTGCTCAGCGAGCGCCGTTATGGTTCGTTTCAACGGCAGATTCCACTTCCCGCCGACGTCGATCCCGAGGGCATCAAGGCGCAGTTCAAGGACGGCGTCCTGTCGGTGACGCTGGCCAAGGACGAAAAGGCTGCGGCGCGCACGCGCAAGATCGCGATCGAAAAGGCCTGAGCCGATGGCGGCGACGTCGCATGGTCCCGGGACGCCGGACGGCCAGGCTGATGTCGTCGCCTTCCTCGAAGAAGGCAATGCCTTCGAAGGAACGCGCCCGGCGCGCATCGATACCCACTGCGCGACGATTTTCCTCGCCGGCGACCAGGCATGGAAGCTCAAACGCGCGGTTGAACTCGGCTATCTTGATTTCTCAACGCCGGACAAGCGCCACGCGGCGCTCGAGGCGGAGCTTCGCCTCAACCGCAGAAGCGCACCCGACCTATATCGTGGCCTTCACGCGGTCACGCGGGAATCCGGCGGGCTCCTGGCGATCGACGGCACCGGTGACGTTGTCGACTGGCTTCTCGAAATGCGACGCTTTCCCGATGATGCGCTGCTTACTCACCAGGCCGACCGAAACCGCCTCGATGAGCGCCTGCTGATCCGGCTAGCGGACCGCATTAGCGCCTTCCACTCCGCGGCGGAGATTGATCGGACTCGTACGGGCGCGGCATCGTTCCGGCGCGTCGTGGAAGGCAATATCACCAGTATGGCTGCCTTTTCCGATATCCTCGACCCGGACAAGGCAAAGCATCTCGGCGACAGCCTGCTCCAGATCACCGATCGCATGGCGCCGCTGCTCGACAGCAGGGCTCGGGAAGGCCGTGTCAGACATGGTCATGGCGACCTCCATCTCGCCAACATCGCGCTCGTCGATGGTGAACCGACCTTGTTCGATTGCCTCGAATTCAGCGTCGAACTGGCCACCATCGACGTGCTTTATGATCTCGCCTTCCTGCTGATGGATCTCTGGCATCGCGATCTCCACACTGAGGCGAACATTGTCTTCAACCGTTATCTCGACCTGTCGCAGGCGGATGAGAGCGGATTGGAACTGCTGCCGCTGTTCCTGTCGGTTCGCGCCGCGATCCGCGCGCATGTGCTCGCGGCCCAGAGCTTTCGTGCCAGCCGGGACATGATGCTTGCGCGAGAAGCGCGATCCTATCTGGATCTTGCGCTTGCCATGCTGGCGCCGGTGCCGGCACGGCTGGTTGCGATCGGCGGGCTTTCGGGGACCGGAAAGTCCAGCCTCGCGCGCCGGCTTGGCGGCGCACTCGGACACGCGCCCGGTGCGAGGATCCTTCGAAACGACGTCTTGCGCAAACGGCTTGCGGGCCTGTCTCCGGAGGCCAGGCTCCCCCGCGAAAGCTATTCACCGCAAGCTGCCAGGCGAGTTTATGAGACCACCGACACGATGGCCGCGTCGGCGCTCGCGGTCGGTCAGTCCGCCGTGGCCGATGCAGTGTTCGCACAGCCGGTCGAGCGCGGGAGGATCGAAGCCGTTGCGCGCCAGCTGGGCGTCGCCTTCGACGGGATATGGCTCGAGGCACCGGTGGCGGCGCGGCTCGGTCGGGTCGAGACGCGCGCCATCGACGCGTCGGATGCCGACGTTGCCGTAGCTCAGGCCCAATCCGAGCTGGACATTGGCGACCTCGGCTCCTGGCACATCGTCCAGGCCGGCGGATCGCCAGACGAGACGGCTGCCAATGCCCGCCTCACGCTGAAACTCGGCTGAGAAAGCGAGTCCTCGACAGGCCGAGGCGCACGTCGCGTCGCGTGCTCGGGCAGCCTATTGACCCTCGCCGGTAATGACCGTGAGCTGCCTTCCGGTTTCACTCCTGGCGAGGCTATCATTCGTGACCAACACGGTTGTCCCCTCGGTCAGAATGGCTGCCACCGAACGCCGGAATTCCTCAGCGACCCGGAATCGATTCCGGCCATCGGAGATGGCGTCTTGCGCGGGAGATGTGTCCGCGAACAAGGGGATTCGCAACCAGTGAAGCCCGGCGCTGTCGACAGCGCGCAGCGTGTAGGCCGTCGTCCGGTCGGTGCCGGCGTCGGCTGCGATGGACGCCGAACCGATTTGGCGACCATTGCGCAATACCACCATCCGCCGATCCGCGGTGCTGATAACGATGGAGACGGGCCCCGAGGGCGACCGCTCGGGATGCCACGTGAACCCGCCGGGGGGTGGAGCATCATCGATATCGGAGGCGACCGGCCGCAAGGGATCGGGCACTGGCGCAAGGCGAGGAACAGACGACTCGTTCGTGATCACGACGGTCAAGCCGAGCCGCGTGATCCCATAGAGCAGTTTGGCGAAGCCCAGGGGCAAGCGGATGCAGCCATGGGACGCGGGGTAGCCGGGAAGGTTGCCGCCGTGCAGCGCCACACCCCCCCATGTCAGGCGTTGCATAAAGGGCATTGGAGCATCGTCGTAGAGGTTGGATTTGTGATCGATATCCTTTTGAAGGATCGTGAAGATCCCCGTCGGCGTCTCATATCCGGCCTTTCCCGTCGAAACCGTCGACACGCCGATCGGGATCCCGTTTCTGTAGGTGACGGCTCGCTGGTTGGTAAGGCTCACGACGATCAGCACAGGACCCGCCGGAGCGATGTCGGGCGCCCAGATATATTCCCCGGGCTTGAGCCGCTCGACCGCTTCAAGGGCCGACCTCGTGTCGGGCGCCGGTTGCAGCGCGAACAACGGCGAAGATGCGCCAAGCAGCAATGTCAGCATGAGGGCCATGCCGGAATGAGGTCTCCAACTATCGGTCATGCGGCGTTCGTCCAACGTCCTTTGCCTGGGTCACTGGGTTGTCCTTTGCCCTCGCGGATGCTTGCACGGAATTACTCCTCGTCGCGCACGATAGGGTCGGGTCCGACGCACCACTCCGATTCAAAGCTCCGAGGTCTCTCATATCGCTCCTGCCAAACAGAATGTCTCGCAATCGCCGAGGGTGATAAATGATGCCCGCCGCACCATTTCGGCATTGGTATTATCCCCTAGTGACCGGCGCTGCCTCCACCCTTAGCGTTTGCTTTCAAAACGGAATCATAGCGAATGCGAGGAGACCCGCGTGAAATCGATGCTCCTTCACGTCCACCACGATAGCGGCCAGGAGGAGCGGCTTGCCGTGGCACTGGATCTTGCGCGCGCACATCAAGCGCACATCACCTGCGTCCAGGTCACCCCGTTCAACAGCTATGTCATCGGGGACCCCTTCGGCGGCCTCTATGCCTCCTCGCAGCTGCTCGAGGCCCTTCAAGCCCACGACGCTGCAGAGCGCGAGCGCATCGAGCATCGCCTCAAGAACGAAGGCGCTTCCTGGGATTGGGCGCACGTCGACGGAAATCCCGCCGATGCACTGGTCAGCTGCGGACGCCTGGCAGACGTGCTCATACTGAGCCGCCAGAACAAGGGACAGGATGACGCCGCGGAGCCTCTTCCGATCGTCGCTGACGTGGCCGTCCATGCGCGCGCGCCGGTGTTGGTGGTGCCCCCCGGCACAACCTGCTTCATTGCCGATAACCCCGTCCTCATCGCCTGGAACGGATCGATCGAAGCCGCGCATAGCCTGCGCCTGACGCTTTCTTTCCTGCGGCTGGCGACGGAGGTCCACATCGTCACCATCGCAAGCAGTGGTAGCGATTTTCCATCGACCGACGCGAGCCGTTACCTCGCCCGGCATGGCATAGCTTCTCAGCTGCACGAATGGCCCGCGGAAGGGCGGACTATCGCCCAGGCGCTTTCGGACGCCGCGCGAGACCTGGGGGCATCTTCTCTCGTCATGGGCGCTTACGGGCACTCGAGGCTGCGCGAGACGGTGCTCGGCGGCGTGACCCGCGAGCTGCTGTCCGATACGTCCGTTCCGTTGCTTCTGGCGCACTGACCCGTCCAACCGCCGATTGTTCTTGCGCTCCTCGATCAGGACCCTGCGAATGTGGCTGTTGGACAAATTGCTTTCTCGCCTCATCAAGTCCGGCGAGCTCATCCTGTTCGAGGCGGATGGCACCCGACATGACTACGGCTCTCCGCAAGAAGGGCGCCAACCGGTGACGGTCCGGTTCACCGATCGTGGCGCGCCGAATGCCGTCGCCAGAAATCCGCGTCTGGGGGCTGCCGAGACCTGGATGGATGGCAGGCTGCTAGTCGATGGCGACGACATTCTCGGTCTCATCGATCTCGTCCAATCCAACGCAGCGTGGGAGGAGGAGGAAGGCGACGCGTTGCGCGGAAATCTCATAACAAGTCTCGCCTCTTCACTGATGTCCCGGCAGGACCGGCTCAACTGGAAGCGCCGCTCGAAACGCAATGTCGCGCATCATTACGATCTCGACCACCGCCTCTATGATGCCTTCCTCGATTCCGACCGTCAGTACAGTTGCGGTTATTTCAGCGACTTGGCCGCCGGCCTTGAGCAGGCGCAGACGGACAAGAAGGCGCACATCGCCGCGAAGCTTCAACTCAAGCCAGGTCAGCACGTACTTGACATCGGATGCGGCTGGGGCGGGATGGCCCTCTATCTGAACCGCGTAGCTGACGTGGATGTGCTGGCCATCACGCTCAGCGAGGAGCAGCTCGAAATAGCGCGACGGCGCGCTCAAGAGGCAGGGGTGGCCGGCCGTGTGAAGTTCGAGCTGATCGACTATAGAGACCTAACCGGCACATTCGACCGTATCGTTTCGGTCGGCATGTTCGAGCATGTCGGACCACCCTATTATCGGCGCTTCTTCCAAAAATGCCGCACGATGCTGGCGGAGGACGGCGTGATGCTTCTGCATACCATAGGGCGGATGGGCAGGCCTGGCAGCACCGATCCCTTCACCAGCAAATATATTTTCCCGGGAGGGTATATTCCCGCTCTGTCGGAGATCATTCGCTCGAGTGAAGTCATGAAGTTGATCGTCGCCGACGTAGAGACATTGCGGCTCCATTACGCTCATACGCTCGAGCATTGGTATCGCCGAACAGTAGCAGGAAAAGATAGGATCGCAGCGTTGTACGATGCGCGTTTCTACCGCATGTGGACGTTCTACCTGGCCGGTGCGCTCGCAGCCTTCCGGCACGGAGAGCTATGCAATTATCAGATACAATATATCCGCCGCCGCGACGCCCTCCCGATTGTCCGTGACTATATGCTGACGCTTCCGGAGCGAAAATGAGGTTCCGGATCGGCGCCAGAGCGAGAGATATTCACAAGCTGCACTGTGGCGACCTTTCCTGATGCGGCGGGAGCGCAATCCGCTTCCGGATCACCGCTACCAGCGCGCGCCGTGCCTCGGTTCCCGTCCGGCAACGGCTTCCACCTAGCGCCCACCTCCGTAAACACCCGTATTTCGAGCCATTCCGGGATGGCTCACCGTGCCCGAAAGCCAAGGCGCGGCGTTGAGGCGAGCGGAGAGTCGCGCTCGAGCTCGGCGCTGTGCGCGATACCGCCCATGCTGGTGGGCCGGAAATAGCCGCGTAAGGCAACAGGAGGCCGGAACATGTCGAGATCAAGCGCACTCTTCCCCGTCGGTGTCGACTCGCAGGCGGGAACCGGCCACGTCGTCGCATGCCTCGATCGGTCCGAACACGCCGCCGGCGTCGTTTCCCATGCCTTCGCGATCGCCCAGGCGCTCGAAGCTCCGATTACCTTGCTGCAGGTGCTCGAAGCACAGCCCGCCAAGGAGATTAGGCCTGATCCGATCGAGTGGGATCTGCGCCGACATGAAGCGAGGCGCACGCTCGGGAAGCTCGCGGCCCCTCCGGTTCCTGCGAAGACGATCGCCGAGGTCCAACTTGCCGAAGGCGCGACCGCCGAGGAGATCTGCAGATTTAGCTGCGGACAGCCTGATTGCCTTCTCGTGCTTGGCACCCGTGGCGAGAATGGCGCAAGGCAAAAGGGCATCGGCGGCACCGCCCACAATGTTCTCGATCGCGCCCCCGGCTCGATTCTGCTCGTGCCGATCGCAGCGTCTCCGGCGCCAGCACCGACGTATCGGCGCATCCTGGTCCCGCTCGACGGATCGAGTTGGGCAGAAAGCGTCCTTCCGCTTGCGGTGCGGCTTGCCAAAGCGGCGCAGGCCGAGCTGGTTCTCGCGCACATCGTGCCGAAGCCGGAACTCACCGAGACGAGGCCGCTCGAGCCGCGCGATCTCGAACTCCAGCGCAATGTGGTCGAACGAAACGAAGAGACGGCGCGCGGCTATCTCGACCGCGTCCGGACCTATGTTGCAGCGATGGGGTTGAGGGTTCGAACGATTTCGGCGCGTGGCGACGATGTTCGCACTTCGCTGGCCGGGCTGATCCGCTCCGAGTCCGCCGACCTTGTCGTGCTGTCGGCGCGCGGGCATGGCGGGCGGCATCATGCGGACGTTCCCTATGGCAGCGTCGCCGCCTATCTCATGGGCCATTCGGCAACACCAATGCTGATCGTCCGGCCGTCCGGCATGCCCCAGGAGCCCGCCCCATTGAAGACGATCCAGGATACGCGCCTCCCGGCCGTGGGGCCGGCTTGAGGATGGCTGACATTGAAGGTGCGGACCCGATAGTCGCCGCAGCGCACGAGCTTGCGCGCCGTCACCGTCTCGCAGGTTTGACCCGCAAACCGTCAGCGCTCGCTGCCTGGTCCGATCTGCCGGAGCTGCGTGGGTGGCTGAACATGGCGCGCGCCGCCGCAGGTGCCGCTGAGCCGCAAAGCAGCTCAGCGGCCGAATGGCTGCTCGACAACGATTATCACGTGCAGCGCGCAATTCTCCAGATCAAGGAGGACATGCCTGCCCGTTTCTATCGACGCCTGCCCGGGCTCGCAGGCGAGGCGGCGAGGGGCCTTCCTCGCATTTATACGCTGGCCCACGGGTTGCTCCACGCTTCCCATCTGCAGGTGTCGCTCAACACCGCCATCCTGTTCATGGCACGCTATCAGGATGACGAACCGTTGAGCATCGCCGAGCTTTGGGCATTTCCGGCGATGCTCCGCCTGGCCTGTCTCGAGATTCTGATCATCGGCTTCGGCCGCATCTTCCCGGATGTGACGCCGCCGTTCGAAGTCGGCCCCGACGCCGCCTTGTCCGCGGCGGCGGACGACACCGAATGCGTCTCGCGCGCGATCGCCAATCTCGCGGTCATCTCGACGATTCAATGGAAGGAGTTTTTCGACAAGACGAGCCGGGTAGAGGCGATCTTGAGGCGCGATCCCGCCAAGGTCTATCCGCACATGGATTTCGACACCCGTGACCGTTACCGCCACGCGATCGAGCAGCTGTCGGATCATGGCGGATTGCCCGAATGGGAAGTTGCCGAGCGGCTGCTCGTGCAATGCCGAGCCGATGACGAGGTGGCGGCCGATCACGTCGGCTACTGGCTGGTCGGCGACGGCCGACCGGCATTCGAGGACGCGATCGACGTCCGGCCGCTGGCGCTGGAGTCGATCGGCCGAAGACTTTTGCGCTATCCAGCCGCGCTATATACGGCAGCGCTGTTCCTGGCCGGCTTCGTCAGCTTTCTCGTTCCCGCTCTCTACCTCGCCTTGGTCGAGGCGACCGCGACCGGCTGGCTTCTGGGCATCGCGCTTACGACGCTCCCGGCTACGATCCTGAGCGTCACCCTCGTCAACTGGATCGCGACATCGCTTGTCTCGCCGCGTGTCCTGCCGAAACTCGACTTCGAGAAGGCGATCGCCGACGATTGCCGTACGGCGGTCGCAATGCCGGTTCTCGTCGGACATGCGGAGGATGTCGCTGCGCTTCTCCAGCGCCTGGAAGGCCATTATCTCGCCAACCCCGACCCAAGGCTGCAATTCGTTCTGCTGAGCGATTTTGCCGATGCGGACGAAGCCAGCGTTCCGGGCGATGCTGATGTCGAGGCGGCGCTGACCAATGGCATCAAGCGCCTCAACGACACCTATGGCAGCGCGGGCAACGGTCCGTTCCACGTGCTGCACAGGCCGCGTCTCTATAATCCTGCCCAGTCGGTCTGGATGGGGTGGGAACGCAAGCGCGGAAAGCTCGAGCAGTTCAACGGCTATGTTCTGCGCGGGGATCTTGCCCCTTTTTCGCTTACCGAAGGCCGTATCGAGGCGCTGCGCGCGGTACGGTTCGTCGTCACCGCCGATGCCGACACCCGCCTGCCGACCGGTGTGGTCAACCGGATGGTGGCGACGCTCGCCCATCCGCTGAACAAGGCGCGTTTCAATCCGCGGACCGGGCGGGTGGCCACCGGCTACACGATCCTCCAGCCCCGCGTCGAGATTGCCCCGGAAACCAGCGGACGGTCGCTGTTCACCCGTTACTTTGGCGGTGATACGGCCATCGACATCTATTCGCGCGCCGTGTCCGACGTCTACCAGGACCTGTTCGGCTCGGGCATCTATGTCGGCAAAGGAGTCTATGAAGTTGCTTCGTTCGAGCGCAGCGTCGAAGGACGAATTCCCGAAAACAACCTGCTCAGCCACGATCTGTTCGAGGGACTCCATGGCCGCGCGGCGCTCGCCAGCGACATCATCGTCTATGAAGGCTTCCCCTCCGGCTATCTCGAGTACCGCAGACGATGGCATCGGTGGGTACGCGGCGATTGGCAGCTGCTGCCCTGGCTTTTTCCCTTTGTCCCCGGCCGCGGCGGAACGCGCCTACACAACCGTCTCACCTGGTTCGACCGGCTCAAGATCTTCGACAATCTGCGCCGCAGTCTCGTTCCGCCCAGCCTCGTCGCTCTCCTGCTGGGCGGATGGTTCGTCCTCGGCGGCAGCCCCTGGATATGGACGCTTCTCGCGATCGTCGCACCGGCGGCCTATCTCTTCACGGATGTCGTCACCGGTCTGGCGCGCGGCCGGCGGCGCGGCGTTCTCCAGGGGGTGCTGCGACGCCTGGGCGACGAACTGGGGCGATGGGCGCTCTCGATTGCCTTCCTGATCAGCGATGCAGCCATCGGACTCAATGCCATCCTGATCACGCTCTGGCGGCTCGGCACCGGGCGCGGGCTGCTGGAGTGGACATCGGCAGCGCACACGACCGCGCATTTTGCCACGCTCGACCCGCGTCGGGCCGCCTGGCGCGAGATGTGGGCGTCACCCGCATTCGCGATCGCGGCCGGCTCGGCATTGGCGCTCCAACATGCGGCGGCGCTTCTGCCCGCCGCGCCGCTCCTGCTGCTGTGGCTGCTCGCGCCTGAAATCGCCTACCGGATCAGCCGTCCGCGGCGCCCATCGGTCGAGACACTCGGCGCCGACGACCGCCTGTTCCTGCGCAGCATCGCGCGGCGCACCTGGCTGTTCTTCGAAACCTTCGTGAGGCCGGAGGACAACTGGCTGCCGCCCGACAATTATCAGGAGCCGCCCGAGGAGGAGATCGCCCACCGTACATCGCCGACCAATGTCGGGATGATGGTGCTGTCGATGTTGACGGCATGGAAGCTGGGGCACATCGGCGCGACCGATCTCGAGACGCGGCTGCGAAATGCGCTGGATGCCCTGGATCGTCTCGAGCGCTACCGGGGGCATATGCTCAACTGGTATGACACACGCTCATTGCAGCCGCTCGAACCGCGCTACGTCTCGACCGTTGACAGCGGCAATCTTGCCGTCAGTCTCGTCGTCGTGAGCGAGGCGTGCGGCGAAGCCGTGCGGGGACCCGTGCTATCAAAGGCGTTGTGGTCCGGCCTGGACGACACGCTTGCTATGCTCGCGGGCGCCCTCGCAGCCGATGGCTTCGATGGCGATCATGCCTGTGGCACGCTTATCGCTGCGATGCGGCACTCAGCCTCCCTAGCGGCTGACGATGGGGCCGGCTGGACCGATCGGCTGGACGCGCTTGTCGATCGCGATTTTCCCGAGCTTCAGGAGCGTATCCGGAAAGGCGTTGCCACTGCGGGGACGCTGCAGACGAAGATCATCCGCGATGTTCAGGTGTGGCTCGAGCGGGTCGAACATCATCTGCACAGCATGCGCCGCGAGGTGGGGATGTACCTCCCCTGGCTGCCGCTGCTGGCGCGCGCGCCGGCCGATTGC
Source organism: Sphingobium sp. TKS (assembly GCF_001563265.1). NCBI lineage: Bacteria > Pseudomonadati > Pseudomonadota > Alphaproteobacteria > Sphingomonadales > Sphingobiaceae > Sphingobium > Sphingobium sp. TKS. Next base: position 1,964,498 of record NZ_CP005083.1, read on the forward strand.
GCAGAGATCGCCACCCGGATAGCGACGGCGCTGGCCGGCGAGCGTGCGTCCGCCGAAGTCGAGACCGCATGCGCGCAGGCGCGTGCGCCGCTCGACGAGTTCGCTCGTTCTCTCGACCCTTGCGAGGCGAAGACCTGGGCGGAAGAACTTGACTCGGCTCTCGACCGAGCGGCAGGGGCGCACAGGGCGATCCACGATCGGCTGAACGGCATTGCCCAACGAGCGCGCGATTGGGCGGCTGGCATGAATTTCAGCCTGCTCTTCGATCGCAGCAGCCGGCTGTTTCATATCGGCTACAATGTCACGGCCGACCGGATCGATCCGCACCATTATGACCTGCTCGCGAGCGAGGCGCGGCTGGCGAGCTTCTTTGCCATCGCCAAGGGCGACGTGCCTCCCGAACATTGGTTCTTCCTCGGGCGTCCGATTACCAAGAAGGCCTCCGGGCTGTCGCTGGTCTCGTGGAACGGATCGATGTTCGAATATCTCATGCCGAATCTGTTCCTGCGAAGCGATCCCGAGACGCTTCTGGGCCAAAGCGACCGGACCGCCGTTGACCTTCAGCATTCTTACGGCGCTAGCCACGGCATCCCGTGGGGCATCTCGGAATCCGCCTTCGCCTCGATGGGCCCCGATCGCGTCTATCGCTACCATGCTTTCGGCGTCCCCGGGCTGGGCCTTCGCCGTGGGCTCGCCCGCGACCTGGTGGTGGCCCCTTATGCGACCGTGTTGGCGCTCGCCGCGCGAACGACAATGGCGGTCCGCAATCTTCGCGAGCTGGCCGGGCTAGGCCTGGTCGGGCGATATGGCTTCTATGAAGCCGCCGACTTCACGCCCGAGCGCGTGCCGGAGGGAGAGCGCTTTGCGGTCGTCCGATCCTATATGGCGCACCATCACGGGATGAGCATGGCGGCGCTCGGCAATGCGCTGTGCGGGGACATGTTCGTCCGCTGGTTCCATGGCGATCCCCATATCCGAACGATCGACCTGCTCCTCAACGAGCGCATTCCCTGGGAACTTCCGCCCGAGATTTCGCGGATTGAAATCCGCGAGCCGCAGCCGGTCGCCGAGGGGGCCATCCCCCGCCTGCAGCCGTGGATCCCCGAGTCCATCGGTGGCACGATGCCGCTGCATGCGATCGGCAATGGCCGACTGACCAGCCGCATGGCCGTGAATGGCGGCGGTGGCCTTTCCTGGCAGCGCTATGCGCTCACCCGCCCCGATCGGATGGCTGGCGATGCTGGGCTCTGGATCTATGTGCGCGACAGGGAGAGCGGCGCTCTCTGGTCGGCGACGCCGGAGCCGGTTCGCGCGCCGGCGACCGATGCGCGCATCGTCTTCCAGGCGCACCAGGTGGAATATCATCGCCGCGACCATGACATCGCCCTGAACATGGTCGTCGGCATCCCGCACGGGGATGATCTGGAAGTGCGCCGGATCACGGTCGTCAACGAGAGCGATCGACCGCGAACGCTCGATTTCACGAGCTATGCCGAGGTCATGCTCGCACCCCCGCTCGACGCTGCGCGTCATCCGGTATTCAGTAAGCTCTTCGTTGGCAGCGAACTGCTGCCCGGCACGAACGGGCTGCTGTTCACCCGCCGACCCCGCGATGCGGGCGAGCGGCCGCCCGTGCTGCTTCACAGGGTGATCGCCGACGACAAGGGCTTCAGGCCACGTGGCGTTGAAACCGACCGCGCGGCCTTCTTGAAGCGCCATGGCGATCAGGGGAGCCCAATGGCGATGCAATCCGATGAACTGGGCGGCACCACCGGCTGGACCCTCGATCCGATCCTGGCGATCCGCGCCGAGGTGCAGCTTCCGCCACATGGGCGGCGCGAACTCGCTTTCGTCACGATCGTTGCCGGCTCGCGCGAATCCGCCGTGGAGATCTCGGAACGCTACGCAACCTTGACGGCGCTCGAATGGGCAATGAGCGACGCCGTGGCGGATACGGCGCGTGAGATGCATCAACTCGGCCTGCCGCCCGACCGCGTGCCCGACGCGCAGAAACTGCTGTCCGCTCTGCTCCAGCCCGTTCCGGCGTCTGCCGATAGCCAGGGCGCGCTTGCTGCCGATCATCATGGCCGAGGCGATCTCTGGGCGCTCGGAATATCGGGCGACAATCCCATTCTGCTGGTGCGCGCAGGCGATGGCGAGCGGACCGCATTGCTACGGTTTCTTGCCGCGGCCCAGCAGCTATGGCGGCGGCGTGGAATCGCGATCGATCTCGTGATCATGCATGAGGGAGCGGCGGGCTATCTCGAGCCGGTGCGCGAGCGGCTGATAGAACTGCTCCGGGATACCGGCGTTCAGGAACAACTCGGGCAAAATGGCGGCGTCCACCTGGTCGGGATCGGCCACGCCGACGCCGACCGTGGCCGGTTTCTGGAGCGCGCCGCGCAAATCATACTCGATGAGGCGGCCGGCGCGCTGCACGATCAACTTGCGGGTGCCGATTCTGCCCAGCGCCGCAGCCCGCGGTTCGAGCCGGTCGGCGGGATCGGATCGCGGTCGACGTCATCCATCGCGATTGCCGCACCGGGGGAGCTGACATTCGAGAATGGCCTGGGCGGGTTCACGCCGGAGGGCGATACGTATGTGATCCATCTCGCGCCCGGCGAGGCCACCCCCGCACCTTGGTCCAATGTTCTCGCCAATGACGGCTTTGGCACGATTGTCACCGAAGCCGGCCTCGGGTTCACGTGGGCAATCAACAGCGGCGAGAACCGTCTGACTCCGTGGAGCAATGATCCCCTCAAGGATCCTCAGACCGAAATCCTTTATCTGCGCGACGAGGAGAATGCGCGCCTGTGGACCCCGACGCCGGAGCCTGCCGGAGCCGGGTCCGCCTGCAACATCCGGCATGGGGCCGGGTATACGAGCTGGGAAAGTGCCAGCGAAGGCCTGGATCAGGAGCTTGTCGTCTTCGTTCCGGTCGACGATCCGGTCAAGATCGTTCGGCTGCGGCTTCGCAACCTCCTGCCGCAGGCCCGCCGGATCACGGCCACCTATTATGCCGAATGGCTGCTGGGCGCGGTTCAAGGCGAGCCGGCTCCGCTACGAACCGCGGAATATGATGCCGAGGCCCATGCACTGATAGCGAACAATCACTGGAATGACGAGTTCGGCGACCGGACGGCCTTCCTGACGAGCACTCGTCCTCCACACAGCCTCACGACGTCTCGGCTGGATTTCCTGGGCCACGACGGCAACTCGCGCCGTCCCGAAGCGCTGCTCAACTGGGATCTTGGAGGGTGCCAAAGTTCAACGGGTGCCGACTGTTGCGGTGCCTTTCAAGTTCATCTCGACCTGGCACCGGGAGAAAGCAGCGATGTCGTGTTCATACTGGGCCAAGGAGATCACCAGGCCCATGCAAAAACGCTGGTTCGACGGTGGCAGGATCCGGCCGAGGTCGAGCGCGCCCTCCAGGAATGCCGGGATGATTGGGACAGGCGGCTGGGCGCCGTCACGGTGAAGACGCCGGATCCCGCGTTTGACACACTCGTCAACAGATGGCTCCCTTACCAGACCACCAGCGGGCGTTTACGGGCTCGCGCGGGCTTCTATCAGGCCAGCGGCGCGTTCGGATATCGCGATCAGCTTCAGGACGTGCTCGCCTTGCTTCATGCCGACCCCGACCTGGCACGCCGGCACATTCTTGCAGCCGCAGCACACCAGTTCGAGGAGGGTGACGTCCTCCACTGGTGGCATCCGCCGCTGGACCGGGGTGTCCGGACACATTGTTCGGACGATATGCTGTGGCTGCCTTATGTCACGGCCGCCTATGTGGAAGCCACGGGCGACGCCAGTCTTCTCACTGAAGACGTGCCCTTCCTGCGCGGACCTCCGCTCGCCAGCGATGAGCCTGACCGCTACGCGCGGTTCGACGTCACCGAAGAGCGCAGAACCTTGTTCGAGCATTGCGAGCGTGCGCTTGAATGGGGCCATCGGCTCGGAAGCCACGGACTACCGCTCATCGGGAGCGGCGACTGGAACGACGGCATGAATCGCGTGGGGGATCAGGGCCGCGGTGAGAGCGTCTGGCTGGCATGGTTCCTGATCGCCACGATCGATGGCTTCGTCGGCCTCTGTAGCCGGCTGGAACGCAGCGATCTGGCTGAACGCTGGAAGCCCCGGGCGGCTGCGCTGGCCAAGGCGGCCGAGCAATCCGCCTGGGATGGCGAGTGGTATCTGCGGGCCTTCGACGACGACGGTCGGCCATGGGGCTCGGCTACCGATACCGAGTGCCAGATCGATTCGATCGCTCAATCCTGGGCGGTGCTGTCGGGCGCCGGCAGTCGCGAGCGGATCGCGCGCGCCATGGCCGCAGCCCAGCAGCATCTGGTACGCGACGACGACAGGCTCGTCCGGCTTCTCTCGCCTCCGTTCGATACCACGCCGCGCGATCCCGGCTATATCAAGGCCTATCCGCCCGGCATTCGCGAAAATGGCGGCCAATACACGCATGCGGCCGCCTGGCTCGGCATCGCGCTGGCCCGGCTCGGCGACGGCGAGGGAGCGATGCGGGTCTTCGACCGCATCAACCCGATCAACCAGACCCGGTCGGCCGAAGACGTCGCGCGGTATCGGGTCGAGCCTTATGTGGTTGCCGGCGATGTCGGCGGTACTCCCCCGCATGTCGGCCGTGGGGGCTGGAGCTGGTACACGGGCGCTGCCGGGTGGACATGGCGACTGGCGGTCGAGGAGATATTGGGACTGCGGCTGGCCGAAGGAAGGCTTCATCTTGCGCCTTGCCTGCCAGCGAAATGGCCGTCCTTCGAGGCGACCATCACAAGGGCGGCGGGCAGCCTGCATATCCGTGTCGAGAATCCCGAGGAACTTAGCTCAGGAGAGGCGCGCATCGCCGTCGATGGCGCGGATTGGCCCTCGGAGGGAATTCCCTTTCCGCGGAAGGGCGAAACCCGCGAGGTGCGATGCCGGCTGACGCGCCGTGCCGCCTTGGCGTCCTGAATCTGCGGCTTGTCGACAAACCGATTGCTGGCAAGGCTGATACCAGAAGCATGTGCCCTTATCGCGCGCTTCGTGACCGCTGACGCTTGCGCACCGGTCGTGTGCGATGTTGTCGGTGCGCGCCGCCATGGAGGTGCCTCGGGGGACCAATCGGCCTGTGCTCGCGGGGGCCGGTCGGCGGTCAGCACCCGGAATAGACAAACGTCATCCCAGCCGTGGCTGTCGTCGTTGAGAGCATAGCAGGAAAACCCGTGCTCCGATTGCGGGGCTTTCATAGGTACTGTTACGGAACCCGGTCGGCTTTTCCGGCTGCTATCACCTCAATGCCGGTCACCCTACGGCCGATCTCGGCGCCTCGATCTCGACAGACGTCAAACCCCGATGCGATAGCGTCGCACAGGAGCAATCGATGGAGCATGCGCACGGTCACCATCACCAAGGGGCGTTCGCCGCGGGACAGGCGTTGACCAAGGATCCTGTCTGCGGGATGACCGTCGATGCGCAGAAAACCGCCCATCACGCCAAGCACGCAGGTACCGATTGGCATTTCTGCAGCGCCGGATGCCACGACAAGTTCATCGCCGACCCCGATCATTATCTTGCCGGGCCGCGGGTCGCCCCGTCCGGCACGGATTGGACGTGCCCGATGCATCCGGAGGTTCGGCAGGATCATCCCGGCAGCTGCCCGATCTGCGGGATGGCGCTTGAGCCTGCCATGGTGACGGCGGATACCGGGCCAAGCCCCGAACTTGCCTACATGACGCGGCGCTTCTGGATCGCGCCCGTGCTGACGCTGCCCGTGTTCGTCCTCGAGATGGGCAGCCATGTCTTCCCTGCGCTGCACCATCTGGTCCCGATGCGGATTTCGGCATGGGTCCAGCTCGTGCTGGCGACTCCGGTGGTGTTGTGGGGCGGCTGGCCATTCTTCGAGCGCGGCTGGGCCTCGCTCCGGACACGCCACCTCAACATGTTCACCCTCGTCGCGATGGGAACGGGGATCGCATGGTCCTACAGCATTGTCGCGACGCTGGCACCGTTCGCCTTCCCGCCGGCGTTTCGATCACCGGATGGGACGGTCGCGATCTATTTCGAGGCGGCAGCGGTCATTACCGTGCTGGTGCTGCTGGGGCAGGTGCTCGAATTGCGCGCGCGCGAACGGACGTCGGGGGCGATCAGGGCGCTGCTCGACCTCGCGCCCAAGACCGCGCGACGGGTGACGGCGGGCGGCGAGGACGAAGACGTCGAGCTCGACCGGATCGTGGTCGGCGATCGCCTGCGTGTCCGGCCGGGCGAGAAGGTGCCGGTCGATGCGGTGGTCGAGGAGGGCCGCTCGTCGCTCGACGAGTCGATGGTCACCGGCGAGTCCATGCCGACGACCAAGGCGGTCGGCGACACGGTCATCGGCGGCACGCTCAACCAGACGGGCGGTCTTGTCGTCCGGGCCGACAAGGTCGGCCGCGACACGATGCTCGCGCGGATCGTCCAGATGGTCGCCGCGGCACAGCGCTCGCGCGCGCCGATCCAGCGCATGGCCGACCGGGTCGCCGGCTGGTTCGTGCCGGCGGTGCTGGCGATCGCGGTGCTCGCCTTTGCGGGCTGGGCGATCTGGGGACCGGAGCCACGCTTTGCCTACGGTCTGGTTGCCGCCGTCGCCGTGCTGATCATCGCCTGTCCTTGCGCACTGGGTCTCGCGACACCGATGTCGATCATGGTCGGCATCGGCCGCGGCGCGAGCCTCGGCGTGCTGATCAAGAATGCCGAGGCGCTCGAGCGGATGGAAAAGGTCGATACGCTGGTCGTCGACAAGACCGGAACGCTCACCGAAGGCCGTCCATCGGTGATCCGCATCGTCGCGGCCCCGGGTTTCGATGAAGAGGAAGTGCTGCGGCTGGCGGCCGGGGTGGAGCGCGCGTCCGGGCATCCGCTGGCGCGGGCCATCGTCGAGGCGGCGGGCAGCCGTCGGATCGCCATTCCCGAGGTGAGCGATTTCGACTCGCCCACCGGCAAGGGGGCGCTCGGCACGGTGGAGGGCAGGCGAGTACTGCTTGGCAACGCGGCGTTTCTGACGGAGCAAGGCGTCGATGCCGCGCCCCTGTCCGGGCAGGCCGACACATTGCGGCGCGACGGCGCTACCGCCATCTTCGCGGCGCTCGATGGCCTGGCAGCGGGCGTGCTGGCGATTGCCGACCCGATCAAGACAACGACGCCCGAGGCGCTCGCCGCGTTGCGCGCCGAAGGCATTCGCGTGGTCATGCTGACCGGCGACAACCGGACCACCGCCGAGGCCGTGGCGCGGACGCTCGGGATGGAAGAGGTCGAGGCCGATGTGCTCCCCGAGCGCAAGAGCGCCGTCGTCGACCGGCTGAAGCGCGAGGGCCGCATCGTTGCGATGGCCGGGGATGGCGTCAACGACGCGCCCGCGCTGGCCGCTGCCGAAGTGGGGATCGCGATGGGCTCGGGCACCGATGTCGCGATCGAGAGCGCGGGCATCACTCTGGTCAAGGGCGACCTGATGGGGATCGTTCGCGCGCGCCGGCTCAGCCAGGCGACCATGTCCAATATCCGCCAGAATCTGGTCTTCGCGTTCATCTACAATGCGGCGGGCATACCGCTTGCGGCGGGTCTGCTCTATCCGCTCTTCGGAGTCCTTCTATCGCCGATGTTCGCCGCCGCCGCGATGGCGCTGTCTTCGGTCAGCGTGGTGACCAACGCGCTTCGGCTCAACCGGCAGCGGCTCTGAGCGGCGGCCGGCTGGGATGAACAGGTCGCCGCTCCGAGGCGAAGCGGTCAGCCGATCAAGCGCAGCTGGGGAGGGCGGCGCGGGACGGGTGCGGCGGATGCGGCGGGATGGCCGATAATGATCGGGGCAACCGGAACGAAATTGTCCGGCACGCCCAGTGCACGCTTGCCCTCCGCCGTCTCGAGCCATCGCTGGGCAAAGCCGATCCAGCACGATCCCAGGCCCTGCGCGTGAGCAGCGAGCATCAAATTCTCGGCCGCCAGCGTGGCATTTTCGACAGCCCACGCCCCCATGCGTGCCGAGATGGTGATGAGCACGGGCGCGTGATAGAAGACGTGGAAATCGGGGCTTTCGAGACTCTCGTGGAGATGCTCCGGAAAGGATACGCTCGGCACCGTCGCGGTCATATGCGCCTTTGCCGCCGTGGAAATCCGGTCGAGCAGCTGTGTGTTTTGAATAATGGTAAAGTCCCAGGGCTGTTCGTTGACAGCGCTGGGCGCCTGAATGGCGGCATCGACCAGCCTTTCCAGCACTTCCTTCGGGACAGGAGCCGCTGTGTAGGCACGCGTCGCGCGGCGTCCGTAGATCGCATCGGTCAGATCCATCTCATGCACTCCGCAATAGATTGAGCTCGTATTACGTCCGATTCCACTGGCCTCCCGCGCGGAGCGCGGGGTCCGCGGACTCTCAGTTGGTCCAGATTCGATCGGAAATGCAGTGTCTCCTATCCGTATAAGAACGGAGTGTCCGGCCCGTCGGTGGGAATAAAGTGCCTGCAAAATTCTCTTTTGAGCGGTTCCCAGGATGGACAGGATCGACGTGGTGGCGAGGCCGGGAGCAAGGAGGCCTAAATCGGCCGCCGCGGTCATTCTGGATTGCCTTATGTGGCGCAACCACAGCCAATCGCCGCGCGGGGATATGGCATGACGGAGCCAGCGAGATCGATAGATCACAGTGCGGTGCCTGGAGTCTCCACGGGGGAGGCGGCCCTGGTCATTCAAACTTCGGGACTATCGAAATCGTTCGACCGCCGGATTGTGGTGGACCGTGTCGATCTGAAAATCCGCAGCCGGGAGATTTTCGGGCTGATCGGGCCGAACGGCGCGGGCAAGTCGACATTGATCAAGATGCTCACGACCTTGCTACCGCCATCTGCCGGCAGCGCCCGGGTCGCCGGCTATGATCTGACTCGAGAGCCCAGGGCGGTGCGCAGTCACATCGGATACGTTCCCCAGCTGCTGTCCGCCGATGGCTCCTTGACCGGCTACGAAAATCTTCTTCTCTCCGCGCGCCTGTATCTCATTCCTCGTGTCGAGCGTGCACAGCGGATCAGGGAAGCTCTTGAACGAACAGAGCTGACCGATGCCGCCGATCGACTGGCGCAGCATTACTCTGGCGGCATGCTCCGCCGACTCGAAATCGCCCAGAGCACGATGCATCGGCCCGCGCTGCTCATCATGGACGAACCCACGGTCGGCCTCGATCCGGTGGCCCGCAACACGGTGTGGACCCACGTCCGCGATCTTCGCGACAGCTACGGGACGACAATCCTGCTGACGACGCATGTCATGGAGGAAGCCGATGCGCTGTGCGACCGGGTCGGCATCCTGCACGGCGGGAGGCTCGAGACGGTGGGAACGCCAGCCGAGCTGAAGGCCGAGATCGGCGCGGACGCCACGCTCGACGACGTCTTTGCACGTATCGCAGGAAGCGACGAGCGGACGGGCGGCGACATCCATGACGTCGCCCAGACGCGCCGGAGTGCGGCCGAGCATGGCTGACATCACTCGCATCGGGAACTATGCCACGGAGGTCCATGCGGTGGCGGACGCCGAGGTGCGCAAGCTCCGGCATGACCCGACTGAACTGCTCACCCGCGCCATCCAGCCGGCGATCTGGCTCGTGCTATTCGGCGAGGTGATGGCACAGGTCCGCGGGCTGACGAGCGGCAATGGGCGGTATCTCGATTTCCTTGCTCCGGGCATTCTCGCCCAGAGCGTCCTGTTCGCGGCGATCTTCTATGGCATCGCGGTCATCTGGGAGCGCGACCTCGGCGTCCTTCATCGCTACATGGTCAGTCCGGCGCCCCGCAGCGCCCTTGTCCTCGGGAAGGCGATTTCCTCGGCGGTTCGGGGCCTTTCACAGGCAATCATCGTCTATGTGCTCGCATTGGCGCTGGGCATCGCGATCGATCTCCATGTCCCGCATCTCCTCGGGGTTGCCGCGCTGATCGTCCTGGGCTCGGGTCTGTTCTCGACTTTCTCGCTCATCATTGCCTGTATCGTGCGCACCCGGGAGCGATTCATGGGGATAGGGCAGGTGCTGACCATGCCGATTTTCTTCGCCAGCAATGCCATCTATCCGATCGAGATCATGCCCGGATGGCTCAGGGCGATTTCGCGCGCGAATCCGCTCACCTATGAGGTCGATGCCCTGCGGGCGCTGATGCTGACCGGGGAGGCGAGCAAGTTCGGCGTCGGCATCGATTGCCTCGTGCTCGTTGCGATCTCCAGCCTTCTCGTCGTCATCGCCACGCGTATGTATCCTCGCATGACGACATAGCATGGAGCGCGAGGGCGATGGGAAGTGCTGGTGCCTTTGGCCCGGAGCCCGGCCGAATTGCGACATCGTGGCGCACCCGCGAGACGGCAGCATGAAGGGAACGGCAATGCGTGGACCTGACGACCGCGGTCCGATGCGGCCATTTCCATTGTCCGAGGTCTACCGTCTGCTCGAGCCGGGTCCGGTGGTGCTGCTGACGACGGCGCATCAAGGTCGAAGCAATGTGATGACCATGTCCTGGCATATGATGGTCGAGTTCACACCGCCATTGATCGCCTGTACTGTCAGCGATGCCGACTTCAGTTTCGTCGCCCTGCGCGCGACAAGCGAATGCGTGATCGCGGTCCCGGCAATGGAACTCGCATCCAAGGTTGTGGAGATCGGCAATTGCTCCGGTCGCGATGTCGACAAGTTCGCGGCGACCGGTTTGACGCAACTGCCAGCCGCCGCGGTGACTGCACCATTGGTTGCGGAATGTTTCGCCAATCTCGAATGCCGGGTCGTCGAGACGAGCCTGGTCGGCAAATATAATCTGTTCGTTCTGGAGGTCGTCGCGGCCTGGCATGATCCTGCCCGGGACAATTCGCGGACGATCCATCATCGCGGCCACGGCACGTTCATCGTGGATGGCGAGACGATCCTTCTGCCGTCGAGGATGCCCTGATTTCAAGACGGAGCATGGGCGAGGAGTTTGGGGTCAATACGTATGGCGCATCTTCCGTACGCGCGGGATGCTGACAAGCTGAAAGGACCAAAATGCTTGTACGAAATGAGATACTCTGGCGCATCGCGCGTTCGGAGTGGGTCGGAACACAAAAACGATAAACCACATTCGGGCTTTTGATTGCGGGCGAGCGAGACGCGCCCCGGCCCCGCTGAGGAAATGCCAATGGCTGTCATGGGTTCACGAAACTGGATGTGGTCCGAGGCGATTGCGATGCTTGAACGGGTCGAGCGGCTACATCGCCAGAGCTTCGAGCCAGAATCGTCGAAGACGCTGCCATGCTGGGAGCCGCCAGTCGACGTGCTGGAGACGGATCGAGAGATACTCATCCTCGTCGCGCTGCCTGGCGTCGACCCTGAGCAGGTGGCCGTGACGATCGAGAAGGGCACGCTTCTGGTCATCGGACAACGAGTCCTGCCGCCCGAACTGCGCACAGCCGTCATCCATCGGCTGGAACTGCCGCAGGGACGGTTCGAACGGCGGCTGCCGTTGCCCGCGGGGCGCTACGACGCCGTGCGAAAGCTCGGCGTCAACGGCTGCCTGCTGGTGGGCTTGCGCAAGGTATCCGACATAGGAAGTCGCCCGTGACCGATCATCCCCATGCGCCCGACGCAACGCAGGCCAGCCTTCAGCCAGAAAAGGAAGCGGCCCCGAGGCCGGTCCTGCCGCCCGACGGCATCATCATCGTGCCCGTACGCAACTTCGTGATGTTTCCCGAAGTCGTGCTTCCGCTCACCATCGGCCGGCCGGGATCGATCGCTGCCGCCCAGGCGGCGGTCCGCGAGCAGAGTCCGATCGGCGTCCTCGCGCAGCGCGACGCCGAGCTTTCCGATCCGGCCGCAGCCGACCTGCACCAGATGGGCACAATCGCAACGATCTTGCGCTATGTGACAGCACCCGATGGCGCGCATCATTTGATCGTGCAGGGCCAGCAGCGTTTCCGCGTCATCGAATTTCTCGAGGGTTGGCCCTATCTGGTTGCAAGAGTCCTGCGCATCGAGGAGCCTGAGGCGGCGGGTCCGGAGATCGAAGCGAGGCTCATGCATCTGCGGCAACAGGCGCTGGAAACGCTGCAGCTGTTGCCGCAGGCTCCGCAGGAGCTCGCCGCCACAATCCAGAACATCACCTCTGCGGCGGCGCTTGCCGACATGGTGGCGGCCTATCTCGATCTGTCGCCCCAGCAGAAGCAGGAGATACTGGAGACGATCGGACTCCAGGAGCGCCTCGACAAGGTGTCGCGCCTGCTTGCCGAGCGCATGGAGGTGCTGCGGCTGAGCCAGGAGATCGGCCGCGACGTTCAGGCGAAGCTCGGAAACCGCCAGCGCGAGGCGCTGCTGCGCGAGCAGATGGCGGCGATCCAGCGCCAGCTCGGCGAGGGCGATGACAAGACGGCCGAGATCACGGAACTGACCGAAGCCATCATCAACGCTCACATGCCGGCCGAGGTCGAGGATCAGGCCCGCAAGGAGCTGCGCAGGCTTGAACGGATGCCGGAGGCGGCCGCCGAGCATGGCATGGTCCGGACCTATCTCGACTGGCTTACCGAATTGCCCTGGGCTCTGCCCGAGGGCGCGCCGATCGACATCGCCGACGCCCGGCGCATTCTCGACGCGGACCATTATGATCTCGACAAGGTCAAGCGGCGAATCGTCGAATATCTCGCCGTTCGCAAGCTCGCGCCGCAGGGCAAGGCGCCCATCCTCTGCTTCGTGGGGCCGCCCGGCGTCGGCAAGACTTCGCTCGGTCAATCGATTGCCCGCGCGATGGACCGCAAGTTCGTTCGCGTCAGTCTCGGCGGCGTGCATGACGAGGCTGAGATCCGCGGTCATCGCCGCACCTACATCGGCGCGTTGCCGGGTAATATCATCCAGGCGATCCGCAAGGCCGGCACGCGCAATTGCGTGATGATGCTCGACGAGATCGACAAGCTCGGCAGCGGCGTCCATGGCGATCCTTCGGCGGCTTTGCTCGAGGTGCTCGATCCGGAGCAGAACGGGACATTTCGCGACAATTATCTCGCAGTCCCATTCGATCTCAGCCGGGTGGTGTTCCTCGCCACCGCGAATATGCTCGACAGTGTACCCGGACCCCTGCGCGACCGCATGGAAGTGATCGCGCTCTCCGGCTACACGAGTGAGGACAAGCTCCATATCGCCCGCCGTTTCCTGCTTCCGCGCCAGATGGAGGCGAACGGATTGCAATCTGGGCAGGCGGAGATCGCCGAAGCGGCGCTGATAGCCATCATCGAGAAATATACCCGCGAAGCCGGCGTGCGCAATCTGGAGCGCGAGATTGGCCAGCTGTTGCGCCACGCTGTGGTGCGGATCGCCGAGGGAGACGTCAGCGACGTGCACATCACCGCCGATGATGTCGTCAGCATTTTGGGCGCGCCGCGCTTCGAGAATGAGGTCGCGCAGCGGACGAGCGTTCCCGGCGTCGCGACCGGGCTTGCCTGGACGCCGGTCGGCGGCGACATATTGTTCATTGAGGCCACCCGCATGCCGGGCGCCGGCAAGCTGATCCTGACCGGTCAGCTCGGCGATGTGATGCGGGAAAGCGCGCAGGCCGCTCTCAGCCTGATCAAGAGCCGCGCCCAGAGCCTCGGCATAGAATCCGAACGGTTCGAAAAAAACGACATCCATATCCATGTTCCGGCAGGCGCCACGCCCAAGGACGGACCAAGCGCGGGCGTCGCGATGTTCACCGCGCTGCTCTCGCTGTTGACCGATCGGACGGTTCGCAGCGACACCGCGATGACCGGCGAGATTTCGCTGCGCGGCCTTGTGCTGCCGGTCGGCGGCATCAAGGAGAAGGTGATCGCCGCGGCCGGCGCGGGGATCAAGCGGGTGATGCTGCCGGCACGCAACCGCCGCGACTATGATGACATCCCCGAGAGCACGCGTGCGCAGCTCGAGTTCGTCTGGCTCGAGCGCATTGAGGATGCGATCGCAGCGGCGCTTGATCCCTTGCCAACAAGTCCGGCCGGTAAGGCCGCAGCGGGTACGCTGGTCGACGCGCAGTAGCCCGCCTATGCTTGCGCGTCGGGACAGATCACGGCGGCGCCGGTCAGCTGCCCGTCGCGCAGCCGCTGCAATGCCTGGTTCGCATGGTCCAGCGGAAAGCGTTCGGTCACGGTCCTGACTCCGGCCTTTTCGATCATCTCGAAGAAGGAGGTGCCGTCCTCCCGGGTCAGATTGGCCACGGACATGATCGCGCGCTCACCCCACAGATCGGCATACGGAAAGGCGGGTATGTCGCTCATGTGGATGCCAGCGCAGACAACCCGTCCGCCCTTGCGCACGACCTTGAGCGCGGCCGGCACCAGCGCCCCCACGGGCGCAAAGATCAGCGCGGCATCGAGCTGAACCGGAGGTGCCGTTTCGGACGAGCCCGCCCAAACGCAGCCAAGCGACCGCGCGAAGGCCTGACCGTCCTCGTCGCCGGGCCTGGTGAAGGCGTAGACCTCGCGTCCCTGCCAGGTCGCGACCTGGGCGAGGATGTGCGCGGCAGCGCCAAAACCGCACAGCCCGATCCGCCGCCCGTCGCCGGCGAGACGCAGCGCGCGCCACCCTATCAGGCCGGCGCACAGCAGCGGCGCGGCCTCCACGTCCGTGAAGCGATCGGGCAGCGCGAAGCAGTAGCGAGCGTCCGCCACGACATGGCTGGCATAGCCGCCGTCGCGCGTGCAGCCTGTAAACTCGGGCCGATCGCAGAGGTTTTCGTGCCCGCTTCTGCAAAAGCCGCAGACACCGCAGGTGTGCCCGAGCCAGGGAACGCCGACGCGTTGCCCGATAGCGAAGCCCGAAGTCCCCTTGCCCACGGCAAGCACGCGTCCGACGACCTCGTGGCCGGGAACAATCGGATAATGGGCGGGGATTTCCCCGTCGAGCACATGGAGGTCGGTACGGCAGACACCACAGGCCGCCACCTTGATCAGGAGCTCCGCCGTACCGGCAACGGGCAACGGCCGCGTCACCATGCGCAGTTGCTTGCCGGGTCCATCGAGCTGCATGGCGCGCATCCGGCCCATCTCATCATCCTATCATCGCGGATGGGACCAGTCTCGCATGCTTTGCATCGCGCTGCCCTAAGTAGACTTACGCAATGCGGTCGCCGGTTCGACGCGCCATCCCCTGGCTTGAGATCGATCCAGCCTGGGAGACCTGTATGCTGAAGGACATCCTCGCGATCATCGAGGGCGGCGATCAGTCGGTTCCCGCGATCGATGACGCGGTTGCTCTGGCCGAACTGCACGGCGCCCATCTCGGGCTGACAGTGCTCACCAAGCGCCTTCTGCTGATCGCCGCTTTCGACCCAATGGGATATTGCTGGCCCGAGCCGGAACGCGAGGCAGAACATGCACAACATCTCGCGGATGTCCGAAAGCGGACGGCAAGGACGACCGCTCCCGTCGATGTTCGGGGACTCTGCGACGAACCCGCGGTGCTTCCGACTCTGGTCAATATCGAGGGCCGCTACGCCGATGTCGTCTTGGTCGGTCCCAATCCCTGCTGGACAGACCACAGGCTGCGTCACCATGTCGTCGAGACGACCCTGCTTGGGTCGGGGGCGCCCATGCTCCTCCATCCGATCGGCTGGATACCGGCGCCGGTGCGCCACGCCATTCTCGGCTGGAACGCATCGCCGGAGGCGTCGCGCGCCGCGCGCGCGCTCATCGCGCTTGCAGAGCCGGCCGCCAGGATCGATGTCCTGGTCATCGACGCCGAACCATCCGCCAATGGCCACGGCCCGACGCCAGGCAGCGATATCGCGCGGCACCTGACGCGCCATGGCTTCGGAGTGGAGGTCCATGCTCGCAGATCCGATGGTCGCCCTGTGTCCGAGGTGCTGCAAAGCTTCGCGGTCATGGCCAAGGCCGACCTGCTCGCGATCGGCGCCTATGCCCATTCACGCTTCCACGAGGTTCTGTTCGGCGGCGTCACGCGCGACCTTCTCGAGACTGAACGTGTTCCGATCCTGATGGTACACTGATGGTGGAGACCCGACGGTTTTCCGTTGTCGGATCAGGGTTGCGCCGCCATCGGATTCTTCCCGTCGCCGTCTGTGAAACAGGTTGCCCGAATGTCGGCATGCGCCGCCTCGACTGCCCCCGCGAGCGTCGTCCTGTACCGGACGCGGGGCGGGCGGGCGCCATGGGTCAGAAGGGTCCGGCGAACAGCCGGCCGAGCCCCGGCGATATAGACGATGGCGCCCTGCCGATGCGCTTTGCGCACGAAGCCCTCGATCGTCGCCGCCGCGGTCGAATCGAGCAGCGACACCGCCGAGAAATCGATGACATAGGCCTTGGGATGCTCGCCGATGCGATCGAGCGCCGCCGCGACGCTCGCCGCCGCGCCAAAGAAGAAGGCGCCGGAGATCCGATAGACGATGACGTCGGGATTTGTCGCCAGGGCAACGTCATAGGGCGTATTGCCGTCGTCCCCTTCGCTGTCGGCCAGGTCTGCGTCTGCCGTGGGATGGGGGCGTTCGATCTCGACCGCCTGCGCCATGCGATGGAGGAAGAGCAGCGCGCCGATGCCGAACCCGACCAGGATGCCCTCGGTCAGATCGCGGAAGATGACGAGCAGCAGCGTCGCGAGCAGCACCACCGCATCGCCGCGCGAAGCGCGCAGGAGCGTCGCGATCTCCTGTTTCTCGATCATGTTCCAGGCGACCACGACCAGGACCGCGGCAAGCGCAGCCAAGGGGATATAGCCCAGAAGCGGCGCCGCGATCACCATGAACAGCAGCAGGCAGACGGCGTGGAGCATGCCCGAGACCGGCCCGCGCGCGCCGGCGCGCACGTTGGTCGCGGTGCGCGCGATCGTGCCGGTCACGCAGAAGCCGCCGAACAGCGCCGAGCCGATATTGGCGATCCCCTGGCCGACCAGCTCCGAATTGGAGCGGTGCCGCCGCCCGGTCATGCTGTCGGCAACCACCGCCGAGAGCAGGCTTTCGATGCCGCCGAGCAGCGCGAAGGAGAGGGCGGCGGGCAAGACGGCGCCGACCTTGGCGAGCGAGAGGCCCGGCAGATGCGGTGACGGGAGCGCCTGGGGGATGCCGCCGAAGCGCGTGGCGATCGTCTCGATCGGCAGTGCCAGCATCCAGCTGGCAAGCGATCCCACGCAGACGGCGATGAGAAAGGCCGGCCAGTGCGGACGGAGCCGCCGGACCGCGACGATGATCAGGATCGACAGCAGCGAAACCGCGGCCGCCGGCTCGCTGATCGTCCTCCATGCGCCGGCCAGCGCAGCGACCTTGGGGATGATCGCGCCGGGCTCCTTGCCGAGCAGGGTCAGGCCCAGCAGCTCCTTGAGTTGGCTCGTAAAGATGATGACGGCGATCCCCGCGGTGAACCCGACCGTGACCGGATAGGGGATATATTTGATGAAGGTGCCCAGCCGGAGAAAGCCCACCGCGAGCAGGATCACACCGGACAGCAGCGTGGCAAGGATCAGCCCGTCAAGCCCGTGTTGCGCGACGGTGGCCGCCACCAGCACGATGAACGCCCCGGCCGGTCCGCCGATCTGGAACCGGCTGCCGCCGAGTGCCGAGACGAGGAAGCCGCCGACGATCGCGGTGTAGAGGCCCCGGTCCGGCGTCACGCCCGAGGCGATCGCGATCGCCATCGAAAGCGGCAGGGCGACGACCGCGACTGTCAGCGCGGCTACCGCATCGGCCTTCAGCGCGGAAAAGCCATAGCCCTCCCGCAGCACAGTGAGGAGCTTGGGCGTGAACAGCTCCGCGAAGGTGGGCTCATGCGTCATGGCGGTCGTCCCTGGGACGGAACAGGTTGCCCAATTCCCCAGCGCCGGACCGATGCACTCGGTCGGAACGTGGTGCCACAAAGCGAGAGACATGCACCAGCAGCAGGGATAGACCCAGAAACGGCATGTGGCTCGACGGCACGAGCCCGAAAGCTCGTACGACCGGGCTATCGAGGCGCAATCCTTGCGTATCGATCATGGTAACGTCTCCTCTGCGCCGGGACGATTGGTTGCTAGCCTCGGGCAATATCCAGCACACTCCGTTTATCTACGCATTGTCGGTTCGCTCCGTGCGGTTCAGTTCAGTTCCTTGTCCAGACAAGGCCGGCGCGAACGCCGGCGTCGTGGCAGGAGCCTGGAGATGCGGCGGCCGATGACGAAATCCCGAGCAACGATGGGCGGCAGCCGCAGTCGGACAGGACTTCTTGCGCCGTTGATGGTCGAACAGAGTTCGTCGTCACAGGACGGCCCGACAACCTGCCGGACGGCCTGTTCACTGTCGGGCATTCCGTCCGCGCTGCCCCGCATCCCCTCCATCGGGTGAGCGATGGCGACCATCAGCTGTCGGCGCCTTTGAGAGGCGAGCATGATCCGCTTCTCTCGCGCGCATTCGGTCCGCATCCGGCACACGGGACGAACGAGCGGCCTGCTCATCAGGAAGGGAGTCACATGAAAGCACTCGTTTACCAGGGTCCAGGCGCCAAAGCCCTCGAAGAACGGCCGGAACCAGCAATTCGCGATGCCGGTGACGCCGTCGTCCGGGTGACGCGCACGACAATCTGCGGCACCGACCTGCATATCCTCAAGGGCGATGTCGCGACCTGCGCGCCGGGCCGTATCCTTGGTCATGAAGGCGTCGGGGTTATCGAGGCGGTCGGAGCCGGCGTTACCGTCTTCAAGACCGGCGACCGCGTCCTGATCTCCTGCATCACCGCCTGTGGGCGGTGCGACTATTGCCGCCGCGGCATGTACTCGCATTGCACGACGGGCGGCTGGATCCTTGGCAACGAAATCGACGGAACCCAGGCGGAATATGTGCGCATTCCCCATGCCGACACCAGCCTTTATCCGATCCCCGAGGGGGCCGACGAGGAAGCTTTGGTGATGCTGAGCGACATCTTGCCCACCGGCTTCGAGTGCGGCGTGCTCAACGGCAAGGTCGCGCCCGGGAACAGCGTCGCCATCGTCGGCGCGGGGCCAATCGGACTTGCGACGCTGCTAACCGCGCAATTCTATTCGCCCGCAATGATCATCATGATCGATCTCGACGACAATCGGCTCGAGGTCGCCCGCCGTTTCGGCGCGACGCACACCGTCAACAGCGCCGACGGCAAGGCAGCCGATGCGGTGAAGGCGCTGACCGAGGGGCGCGGCGTCGATACCGCGATCGAGGCGGTCGGCATTCCCGCCACTTTCCTGCTGTGCCAGGATCTCGTCGCGCCGGGCGGCGTGATCGCCAATATCGGCGTCCATGGCTCCAAGGTCGACCTCCATCTCGAACGGCTGTGGTCGCAGAATATCTCGATCACCACGCGTCTGGTCGACACCGCTACGACCCCCATGCTGCTCAAGACCGTGCAGGCCAAGAAGATCGATCCGAATGTGCTGATTACGCATCGCTTTACACTGGCCGATATTCTGGACGCTTATGACACATTCGGCCGTGCTGCCGAGACGCAGGCGCTCAAGGTCATCATCGAGGCTTGAGGACCATGCCCGCCCCTGACGCGCTGAGGCGCTATCGTGCCAATCTCCAGGGCGAGGTCGACGGCGCGACCGTCTATGCGGCGCTGGCCGAGAGCGAGACCGACCCGAAGCTCGCGGAAGTGTTCCAGCGGCTGGCGGCGGTCGAGCAGGCCCATGCCGAATTCTGGCGCAAGCGGATCGGAGCGGACGGCGGTCATTTTTCGCCCGCGCCTTCGACAAGGGCACACATCCTCGCCTGGCTCGCGCGGCGGTTCGGCCCTGCTTTCGTGCTTCCCGCCCTCGCGGTCAGCGAGACGCGCGACAGCGCCGTGTATGACGCGCAGCCCGAGGCGAAGGCCGCCGGCCTCCCAGCCGACGAGCGGTCGCACGCACTGCTGATGCGGGCAGCGGCGGGAAAGGGAGGACTCACCGGATCGACGATCGCACTTCTGGAAGGGCGCCACCGGGGCGGCGGCAACACGTTGCGCGCCGCGGTGCTCGGCGCCAACGACGGCCTCGTCTCCAATCTGAGCCTGGTGATGGGCGTCGCCGGCGCCGCCGCGACCGAGAGCACGCTCCTGCTCACGGGACTTGCCGGGCTGTTCGCCGGCGCCTGCTCGATGGCGATGGGCGAGTGGCTGTCGGTCACAAGCTCGCGCGAACTCTATCAGAGCCAGATCGCGACCGAAGCCGAAGAGTTGCGCGACACGCCGCAGGAAGAGAAAGAGGAGCTTGTCCTGATCTATCAGGCCAAGGGCATCGCCGAACCGCAGGCCCGCGCCCTGGCGGATCGGCTGCTGGGCAACGAAGGAACCGCTCTGGACGCGCTTGCGCGCGAGGAACTGGGAGTCGATCCTGATGAGCTGGGGGGGTCGGCGTGGACCGCAGCAACATGGTCCTTCCTGCTCTTTTCGGCGGGCGCCATCGTCCCGGCCGCCCCGTTCGCCTTTCTGTCGGGCGTAACCGCGCTGCTCACCGGCATCGGCGCTAGCGCTCTCGCGCTCGTCCTGATCGGCGCCGCCACAAGTCTTTTCACCGGGCGTTCGGCCCTGTTTTCGGGAATCCGCCAACTTCTCATCGGTCTGGCGGCCGCAGCCGTCACCTACGGCGCAGGGGCAGTTGTCGGCGTCTCGCTCGCTTGACGAGCATGGAGCCGTCAACAGGCTGGAAGCGGGCACGGCTGCATGATCGCGGATGGAGGCAGGAATAATGACACGGCGAATGCAGGAGCTGGCCCGGGAGATTGTCCTCCTTCAGACCGAACTCGATCGCGAAATAGAGCGGCGGCGCAATCTTCTCGGCGTCACGGTGCGGGAACGCCTCGTCGGATTCGAGCATGGGATCGCAACCGAGCATCGCCGCTTGCGCATGGGTGTTGGCAGGTTCCTCGCGCGGTCGTCCATCGCTACCAGTCTGGTGTCTCCGATCATCTATTCGGTCATCGTGCCATTGTTGCTGCTGGACGCCTGGATGAGTGCCTATCAGGCCATCTGCTTTCGAGTGTATCGGATCCCGCGCGTGCGCCGGAGTGATTACATTGTCATGGACCGTGGCCAGCTGAGCTATCTCAACTGGATCGAAGCACTCAACTGCCTCTATTGTGGCTACGCCAACGGGCTGATCGGATATGTTCGCGAGATCGCGAGCCGAACCGAACAATATTGGTGCCCGATCAAGCATGCGCTGCGCATCACCGACCCGCATCAGCGCTATTACGAGTTTCTGGAATATGGTGATGCCGGAGGCTATCGCGCCCGGCTCTCCGAGTTTCGCGACCGCCTGCGCGCGGACACTGCGCCCGATGCCAGCCCGCCGGCAGCGAGCGAGTCATGACTCGCGCTGGGCTCGCGCAAGACCGGCTCAGCCATCCCCGCTTCCGTTGAGACCCGCGCCTCATCCGCAGCCACTCCAGGACAATGATCCGACACCTCATGACCGATGACCTCACGCTCGCCTTTCACGGAGCTGCCCGCACGGTTACCGGCTCCTGCATGGAATTCCGCCAGGACGGAAGGCGGCTGCTGGTCGACTGCGGGCTCTTCCAGGGATCCCGTACGTTGGAAACGCTCAACCGGACCGCTTTTCCGTTCGACGCGGCCGAAGTCGATGCGGCCATCCTGACCCATGCCCATATCGATCATTGCGGCCTGCTGCCCAGGCTTGTGGCTGAAGGCTTCGCCGGCGAGATATGGTGCACCGCCCCGACGGCGGATCTGCTCGAGTTCATGCTGGCCGATGCGGGGCGGATCCAGGAGAGCGATACGGCCCGACGCAATCGACGCAAGGACCGTGCGGGCCAGCCGGAGATCGTGCCGATCTACACCGAGCAGGACGCCATCGCGGCTTGGCGGCGGGCGCGGCCGGTCGAGCCTGAAACATGGTTCGAGCCTGTCCCTGGGTTCAGGGCACGCCTTTGGAACGCCGGACACATCCTGGGCTCGGCATCGGTCGAGCTCGAAATCGGCGATGTCCATCTCCTGTGTTCCGGCGACCTCGGCCCCGAGCACAAGGCATTTTATCCCGATCCCGCGAGCCCCGCAGGTTTCGATCACGTTATCTGCGAATCCACTTACGGCGACCGCAAGCGGGCTCACCTCACCCTGGTCGAGCGACGAGCCTTGCTCGAACGCGAGATCAGGGACGCGCTGGTCCGCGGCGGCAATCTGATCATTCCGGTGTTCGCGCTCGAGCGCACGCAGGAACTGTTACTGGATTTCGCCGCCCTGATCGACGAAAGCCGCATTCCGTCCGTCCCGGTGTTTATCGATTCTCCACTGGCCAATCGGGCGACGAGCGTGTTCGCCAAATATGCCGGCTCGCTGGAGGACATGGGCGGCGCGAACGTCTTTCGTCATGCCGCCTTCCATTTCGTCAACGATGTCGCGGAATCGATCCGGCTCAACAGCGTTTCGGGCGCCATCATCATGGCGGCATCGGGCATGTGTGAAGGCGGCCGCATCCGGCACCATCTCCGGCACAATCTCTCCAGGCAGGATTCCACGATTCTGTTCGTCGGGTTTCAGGCTCAAGGCTCGCTCGGACGCGTCATTCTCGAAGGCGCCAAACGCGTCCGCATGTCGGGCGAGGATATCGCCGTGCGCGCCCAGATCCGGCCCATCGACAGCTATTCGGCGCACGCCGATCAGGACGGCCTGCTGGCGTGGATCGAGGCGCGCCGTCCCATCGGGGGCAGTCTATTCCTCTCGCATGGGGAGACGACGGCGATCGATAGCTTGCGCCGCATCGCCCGCTCGCGCGACTTGAGCGCGTCCATCGTCGCTCCGGAGATGGGCGAGGTGTTCCGACTGTCCGCCGGGACACCCGCGGCCCGGACCAAGACCGCAGACCCGAAGCGCCGACAGGCCTTCGGTCGCGACTGGCAGAACAGCTACGCTGACTTCGCCACGAGCCTGAAGCGCGAGCTGGGGGAAATACAGGATTCCAACAGCCGCCAGCGCGCGATCGACGATATGCGCGCGGTCCTCGAAAGCTACAAGAAGGTCTGGGAAAAGCGGGCCGCCCCGCGGCCTTGATGGACATTTTCCTCAAGGCCTCGGCTTTGGTCAGCCCATCATCGTACCTGTCTCGACGAACCGCTGGTGCCAGGACAGGGCCTCGGACAGCAGGCACGGAGAATGCTTGCCATAAGACGATCTCAGCGCCCGCTCGAAATAGTCGGACAGTGCCGGCCTGTAGCGAGGGTGCGCGCACTTCTCGATGATCAGTCTCGCCCGCTGCTTGGGTGAGAGACCGCGCAGGTCGGCCAGGCCCTGTTCGGTCACGAGTATCTGGACGTCCTGATTGATGTGGTCGACATGGCTTACCTGCGGCACGATCGCGGAAATCGCCCCAGCCTTGGCGAGTGAGGGCGTCATGAAGATCGAAACATAGGCGTTGCGCGCGAAATCGCCCGATCCGCCGATGCCGTTCTGAATGCGCGAGCCCATCACATGGGTCGAATTGACGTTGCCGTAGATGTCGGCCTCGATCAGTCCGTTCATGGCGATACAGCCCAGCCGCCGGATCAGCTCGGGATGGTTGCTGATCTCCTGCGGACGCAGCACCATCTTGTCCCGAAAACGCTCCATGTCGGCGTTGAGCCCGGCGGCGGCCTCGGGACTGAGCGAGAAGGCGGTGGCGGATGCCATCCGCAGCTTGCCAGCGGCAAGAAGATCCAGCATTCCGTCCTGGATCACCTCGGTATAGGCGGTCATGTCCTCGAAAGCGCTGTCGACAAGGCCGGTCAGCACTGCGTTGGCGATGTTGCCCACGCCCGACTGGATCGGCAGCAGCGACGCAGGCAATCGGCCCCGCGCGACCTCATGGCCGAAGAAATCAAGCAGGTGGCCGGCTATGGTCCTGGCATCCTCGTCGGGCGCCTTGAACGGCAGATTGCGGTCGGGCGCGTCCGTTTCGACGATCGCGATGATCTTGGCGGGGTCGCACCGGAATGCGGTCTCACCGATCCTGTCGTCGGGCCTCGTGAGGGGGATCGGCACGCGGTGCGGCGGCAGGGCGGTGCCGTAATAGATATCGTGCATGCCCTCGAGAGCCGGGTTCTGCCAATTGTTCACCTCGAGGATGACCTGGCTCGCACGGTCCAGCCACGTCTTGTTGTTGCCGACCGACGACGACGGGATCAGCGAGCCGTCCGGCCGGATGCCGCTGATCTCCACCAGCGCCGTGTCCAGGGGACCGAGGAAGCCCTGCCACGCCATCGGCGCGACCTGGCTCAGATGCATGTCGAAATATTCCATCTCGCCGCGGTTGATCTTGTCGCGGGCAACGGGGTCGGAGTTATACGGCAGACGGAATTCAATACCATCGGCCTTGGCCAGCGCGCCGTCGAGTTCAGGGCCCGTCGAGGCACCAGTCCAGACACGGATCGAGAAGGGGTTCCCGGCCGCGTGTTCCGCCTCGATCCGCTCTGCAAGGGCGACCGGGACGGCCTTGGGATAGCCCGAACCTGTAAAACCGCTCATGCCGACCGTGGTGCCGGGGGCGATCAACCGGGCCGCGTCCGGCGCGCTCATCAGCTTCGACCGCAATGCCTGGCAACCAATACGCTCGTTCACTGTCCCTGATCTCCGATTCCATTCAACCTTGCTCGCATGCAAGTGTCATACAAGCTCAGTGCCATCGGCGCGCCTGCATGCGAAAGCGGAAGCCGGCTTGAGCCCTGCACCGATTGGCTGCTCATCGGCGCGCCGGACTCGCCGGTCGCAATGCGAAGCGCTTGAGGAACTCCGCGCCCGCCAGATAGCCGACCACCAGAAGCGCGATGGCGCCGAATATGGCTGCGCCCGGTACGGCGAAACCGAGCAGTCCGGCCCAAGGCAACAGCGGCAGCAGCAGCGCCGCCGCCAGACCGGCCAGCGCCGTAACGGTCAACACGATGTGCGGGCGGCTCGACCAGGCCGGGCGGGACGTGCGGATCACGAAGACCACCAGGATCTGCGTCAGCATCGATTCCATGAACCAGGCCGTCCGAAACTCCGGTATCCCGACGTGGAAGACGCCGAGCAGAAGCGCAAAAGTGGCGAAGTCGAAAAGTGATGATAGCGGCCCCATGATCGCGGTGAAGCGCACCAGCCCGCGAATATCCCAGCCCTGCGGGCGCGCCAGATCTCCGCTATCGGCGGTGTCGAACGGAATGCCGATCTCGGAAAGGTCGTAGAGAAGGTTGTTCAGCAGCACCTGCACCGGGGTGAGCGGCAGGAACGGCAGAAACAGCGACGCGATCGCCATGGTCAGCATGTTGCCGAAGTTGGAGCTCGTTCCCATCCGGACATATTTCATGATGTTGGCATAGGTCCGCCGTCCCTCGGCGACGCCATCGGCGAGGACGCCGAGATCGGGGGCGAGCAGGATCATGTCGGCCGCCTCGCGCGCCACGTCGGTGGCGCCGTCGACCGACAGGCCGACATCGGCGGCGCGGATCGCCGGCGCGTCGTTGATGCCGTCGCCGATGAAGCCTACCGTATGGCCGCGCGCGCGGAGCGCGCGGACGATCCGCGTCTTCTGGTCGGGCGTCACCCGCGCGAACAGATCGACCTGACCCGCGCGCGCCGCCAGCGCCTGGTCGTTGAGCCTGGCGATTTCCTCGCCGGTCAATATGCCTTCGACCGGCAGGGCGAGCGCCGCCACCAGATGCTCGATCACCGGCGCGGCGTCGCCCGAGATCACCTTGATGCGAATGCCCGCCGCTTCGAGCCGGGCGATGGCGGAGGTGGCGCTCGGCTTGGGCGGATCAACGAACACGCAATAGCCCGCGAAGACCAGTTCGTCCTCGCCGTCGGCGTCGATCCGCTCCTGCCCGGCGGCGGGCTTCCATGCGATCGCCAGCAATCGCAGCCCTTGCGCCGCGCGATCGTCGCGCAGCGCACACAGGCGGGCGCGCAATGCATCGTCGAGCGGCACGAGCCCTCCCGATCGGTCCTGCGCCCTGGTGCACAGCGCGAGCAGCGTCTCGGGCGCGCCCTTGACGATCTCGATCCGTTCGCTTCCCTGCTCGGCAAGCACCGCGACACGCCGCCGCTCGAAATCGAACGGACGTTCATCCAGCTTGCGCCAGCCCTCGAGCGAGCGACCGGTCATGTGGAGGAGCAGGGCCTGGTCGAGCGGGCTTTTCAGGCCGGTCTCGAAGCGCGCGTTGACCGCCGCCAGCTCCGCCACCCGCTCGTCGTCCTCGCCATCGATGCCCGGATGGCCGACGAGCGTGATCCGCGCCTCGGTCAGCGTGCCGGTCTTGTCGGTGCATAATATATCCATCTGGCCCAGGTCGTGGATCGCCGACAGTCGCTTCACCACGACCTTGGCTCTCGCCATCCGCTGCGCGCCGCGGCCGAGCGCGACGGTCATGATCATCGGCAGCAGCTCGGGCGTCAGGCCCACCGCCAGCGCCATCGCAAACAGGAAGGATTGCAGCGGCGGGCGGCCGAGCGCGAGATGGGCGAGCAGCACGAACAGCACGAGGAAGATCGTGAGCCTGACGATCAGCACGCCGAGCCTATGGATGCCATGCTCGAACGCGGTCGGCGGCTGCTTGCCGGCGAGCGAATGCGCGATCGCGCCGAACCGCGTGCGCGGACCGGTCTGGACGACAAGCATCGTCGCGGTGCCGCCGATCAGCGAGGTTCCATGGAACAGGGCATTGTGCGCGTCCGCCGGCGTTTCGGCGGCGGTTGCGGGCTCGATTCGCTTCTCGACCGGATAAGGCTCACCCGTCAGAAGGGCCTCGTTGACCTGCGCGCCGTTCGCCGCCAGCACGATGCCGTCGGCGGGAACGAGATCGCCCGCCGCGAGCATGACGATGTCGCCGGCCACCAGCTCGCGCACGGGCAACTCGGTCGACTTGCCGTCGCGCATCACGGCCGCATGGAGGGCGATCGCCTGCTTCAGCGCCTCCGCGGTCGCCTCGGCCCTGTGCTCCTGGACGAGATCGAGTGTGGTCGACAGCACGACGACGATGAAGATGATCGCAAAGCTCGCGACGTCGCCGGTGACTCCGGCGATGACGGCGGCGACGAGCAGCATGGCGATCAGCGGATTGGCAAGGCGGCGAAGGAGGTCGGTGAGGAGGTGGCGCTGCTTCGCCGCGGAGATTTCGTTCGGGCCGTCACGCTCGAGCCGCGAGGCAGCCTCGTCCGACGACAGGCCGTCGCGCGTCGCGGTGAGTGAGCGCAGAGCGTCGTCGGGCGTGGCTTGCCAGAATGCGTGCGGCTCGGTCACCGCCGCTCCCGTCCGGTGAAGGGCAGCAACGACAGGAACAGGTTCAGGAAATCGAGATAGAGTGCCAGAGCCCCCAGTACCGCGGCATTATTGCGCCCATCCGCAGCGCGGTCCTCATATTGACGCTTCAGACGCTGGGCATCGAAAGCGGTGAGTCCGGCGAAAAGCAGGATGCCGACCCCCGAGGCAAGAAGATCGAGCGCGCCCGATCGCACCAACAGATTGAGCAGCATCGTCACGACGAGCCCGACCAGGGTGATCGTAAAGAAGGCGCCCAGGCCTGACAGATCCTTGCCGGTGGCTGTGCCGACCCAGGCCAGCGCGGCAAAGCCCGCGCCGGCGGCGACGAAGGTATAGCCGACGCTGCCGCTGCTGTAGGTGAGTAGCACGCTGCCGAGCGACAGTCCCACGAGCGCGGCGTAGAGGGTGAAGATAACCCTCGCGGTTGACGCAGACAGCCGGTCGATCCCGGCGCCGAGCAGGATCACCAGCGCCACAGGCGCCAGCGCCACGATCCACCCGAGCGTCGTGAGCCCCGCAGGTCCGAACAGTGCGAGCGCGAGCGATCGGCTGTGGGCGACCAGAAGAGCGAATGCCGCCGATATGATGACGCCGCCCGCCATATGGAGATAGACCGCGCGCATGTAGGCGCCGACCCCCGGATATGAGCCGTTCGATTTGCCGGATGGCGGCCATTCAAATTCACGGCTTCGCTGAAGCATTCCCCGGTCCTCGCTTCTTGCGGGAAGCAAGGTTCGACCCTGTGCCGACGTGCCGCTGCGACCAATCCGCAAAGCTACGTAGCGGAACTGCGCGCCGGGTCCGTAGGCTTACCTAATTCATGGGGGTGCCGAAATCCCTATGGACGACTGAGAGGCAACGAGGAGCAGACCATGGTTTCGCCATCGAGGCCCAGCAAGCCGGCTACAGAAGGGAGCGGCGATCGAGCCGGCGCATGGGCCGAACTGTTCGCTCGCCCCGCGGCGGCGGCGGTCGCGACGCTCACCGGTGGTCTGTCACCATCGTCGATTGGTGACGCTTTCGCCGACTGGGCACTCCATTTCGCCGCCATTCCCGGCAGCCGGGTCCATATTGCCGCTGAGACCGCCCGCGGCTTCATGGCGCTGGCCGGCTATGCATGGGAAGCGGCTCTGACCAACGACGGGGCCGAACCCGGTATCGCTCGCCGGTCTCAGGATCACCGCTTCGACGATCCTTCCTGGGAATCATGGCCCTTCAACCTCATTCGCCAGTCCTTCCTGCTGAGCGAACGCTGGTGGGATTGCGCGGCGAACGATATTCTCGGTGTCACGCCACGGCATCGGGCAATTGTGGGCTTCTCGGTCCACCGGCTGCTCGACATGGTTGCGCCCTCGAACTTCGTTGCCACAAATCCGGTCCTGCAGCAGCGGATCATCGAGACCGGAGGCAAATGCCTCGCCGACGGCACGGCGGCCCTGGTCGAGGACTGGCGTCGCTTGCTGGCAGGGCAGCGGCCGGCCGGCGCCGAATGCTATCGTCCCGGCATCAACGTCGCGGTCACGCCGGGCAAGGTGGTCTATCGGAACAATCTGATCGAGCTCATCCAATATGCGCCGACGACGCAGGCTGTCCGTCCGGAGCCCATCCTGATCGTTCCGGCCTGGATCCTGAAATATTATGTGCTCGACCTGTCCCCGGAAAATTCGCTGGTGCGCTGGCTCGTGGCGCAGGGCCACACGGTGTTCATCATCTCCTGGCGCAATGTCGGCGAAGACAGCCGGGGGCTCGATCTGGAGGATTATCGCCGGCTGGGGATCATGGCGGCGCTCGACGCGATCTCCGCGATCACGGGCGCTGGCGGTATCCACGCTGCGGGCTACTGTCTCGGGGGGACCTTGCTCGCGATCGCAGCGGCGACGATGGCACGCGATGGCGATGATCGTCTGGCCTCGATGACCCTGTTCGCGGCGCAATCCGATTTCAGCGAACCCGGCGAAGTCAGCCTGTTCATTGATGAGGCGGAGCTTGATTTCCTCGAAACGATCGCGCGCGCGCGTGGTTATCTCGACAGCGCGCAGATAAGCGGCGCCTTCCAGGCGCTCCGCTCGAACGATCTCATCTGGCCCCTCCTTGTCCGAGACTATCTCTTGGGTGCACGCGAGCCGATCACCGACCTACGCGCATGGCATACCGACGGCACCCGCCTGCCTTTTGCAGCGCAGTGCCAATATCTGCGCTCGCTGGTCCTCGCCAACGATTTGGCCGGAGGACGATATCAGGTCGAAGGCCGGCCGATCGCCCTCCGGAAGGTCCGCGTCCCGGTCTTCGCGGTCGGTACCGAAGATGATTATGTCGCGCCCTGGCGCTCGGTCTACAAGATACATCGGCACGTGGACAGCGAGGTGACATTCCTGCTCGCAACCAATGGTCATGATGATGGAATTGTCTCCGGGCCGGATCAGCCGGGGCGATCCTATCGCCTGCTCGCGCGGCCCGCAAAAGCAGGCTGCCTTGATCCCGAAGCCTGGCTGTCCAGGGCACGACCCGGAGCCGGTTCGTGGTGGCCGGAGTGGGCCGCCTGGATCGACATGCATTCAAGCTCTCCGCGCGCGCCGCCGCCACTCGGCGGCTCCGGTGCGGACGCTGGGGCGCTCAGGGATGCGCCGGGCAGCTATGTCCTCGAAAGCTGACGAGAAGATCGCCGCCAGACCCTCGAGTGCATGGCGGTCATGGTTCCTCGGCATCATTCTCACAGCTGCGCTGGTGGGGGCGGTGCTGCATTTCGGCGAGATCGAGAATTTCGCCCGCCTCCTCGTTCGCGCCAATCCTTTCTGGCTCGCTGTTGCCGTGCTGTTCCAACTTTCGACCTATGCCAGCGTGGCTGCGGGCTGGGCGGCGGTGCTGCGCAGCGCCGGCACGCCGCGAGCGCTGCCCAGGCTGATGCGCATCGCGCTCACAAAATTGTTCGCGGACCAAGCGGTGCCGAGCGCGGGATTGGGGGGCAACGTCCTTCTCGTCGACCAGTTGGTGCGATTGCGCGTGCCGCGCGGGACGGCGGTGGCAGCCTTGCTCGTCTCGATGATCGGCTATTACGCCGCCTTCGCCTTCTTTGCGGTAGGCATGCTGGTCCTGCTGTGGCTCCACGACAAGGCGACGCCGCTGATGGCCGGCGTCGTCACCACATTCCTGCTGGTCGCGCTCGCCATTCCGTCGCTCGCGCTTTGGCTGAGGCACCGCGGCAGCCAGCCCCTGTCGCCGCGGCTCGAGCGGGTGGGAGTCGTCCGCGAATTGCTCGAGATCGTCGGCCAGGCCCCGGCAGACCTGATCGGCGACCGTGCCCTGCTGCTTCGCGTGACAGGCTTCAATGCCTTGGTCTTCATCGCCGACGCCGGGACGCTTTGGGCCTGTCTTGACGCTCTCGGAGGACCCGCCGGCTTCGGAACCGCCTTCATCGCGTCGATCATGGCATCGATCGTCGTGACGCTTGGGCCGATCCCGCTTGGTCTGGGCAGCTTCGAGGCGACGTCGACTGCAACGCTCGGTCTGCTGGGCGTCCCCATCGAGAATGCCTTCGCGGCGACGATGCTGCTACGGATCCTGACATTGTGGCTGCCGCTGCTGCCCGGCCTGATGATGATGCGTTCCGCGCTCAGGCGGCGTCCGCCTCGCTCCCACCGATCACGGCGGACCGGCTCCGGCTGCAAGCGCTCTGATCCCAGGGTTTAGCGCCTGTCTGGAAACTGGCACGTATCATGCTTATCTCCAGTGTTCCAAACAGTAATAGATAGTGGTTTGAGACAAGCGTGACAGTCATTTCGAGGCGCCACCTGCTTCTGGGTGGCGGGGCCGTCGTTCTGGGCATGGTACAGACGAGAGTGTTCGCCGTCCCACCGGCTCCAGTTCCGCCGCGCCCGATTTTGCTTCAACGTGCTTTGGGTGCGCTGGATCGCCACCGGGCAACGATAAGGTATCGCGACGTCATCGGTATCGTGGATTTCAGCCAGGCGTCGCGCGTTCCCCGGTTTCACATCGTCGACGTGATGAGCGGGCGAAGCCAGAGCCTGTTGGTCGCGCATGGGCGAGGATCCGATCCGGATCATAGCGGGTGGCTCGAACGGTTCTCGAACTCACCGGGATCGCAAGCGTCTTCGGCCGGCGCCTATCTGGTCGGCAGCGGCTATTCCGGCAAGCATGGTCGCTCGCAACGCCTGATCGGCCTTGACTGCGAGAACAGCAACGCCGAAGCGCGCGCCATCGTTATCCATGCGGCGTCCTATGTGTCGCAAGACATCGCACTTGCCAGCGGCAAACTCGGGCGAAGCCAGGGGTGCTTTGCTGTTTCGCAGGCCGATATCGGTCAAGTTCTCGAACGGCTCGGGCCAGGCCGGATGATCTACGCCGGCAAGATCTAGTCGGACGAACCGGGGACGAACGGAAGGTCGACGATCTCTGCTGTAAGCGGATTCCCACTGCGGTACTTCAGTCGCACCCATGTTCTGCAATTTTCAATATCTGGGCGGACCCGCGGATCGTCAGATGCTGGTTGTGGCTGGCGAGGAACCCGGCCCTATCCCAGGCGGTGCATCCGGCTGGCCCTGCGCAGCGTTTATGCAGGGATCCGCCACATCCTTGCCCTCGGCAGAAAGCGATCGCCGTTGCGTCTATCGAGCTGTGATCGGCCTGGCGCGCAAGCCGGAGCATGGCACTAGCGCCTCGACGGTCGGCGCGCTGAGTCGCAATCTCGCGCTCCCGCTCGTGCAACTCGTGGAGGCGCCTGCCGATGGTGCGACTGACATGACGCCGATTTGGGGATAGTCGCGGATTAACTTGAGCCTTCGGCCTCGCTCCAGCTCGTCTCCAGCCCGTCGGCGATGGCGATGGCGTCGGCGGGAGAGCGACCATCGGTGAACAGCGATACCGCGCCGACGGTCTCAAAGCACCGAAGGCGGGAGCCCCTGGAATAGATCGAGCGCGGCGAAGGGTCCGGGGCAGGGCTGAGGGGTCGTTGCCATGCACGTAAGTTGCCGGGCTACCTAGAAGAATGGGGGAAGTTTGCGCCAGCGCAAACCGCCGATCCCCA
The DNA here is from genome assembly GCF_001563265.1 of Sphingobium sp. TKS. Lineage (NCBI taxonomy): Bacteria > Pseudomonadati > Pseudomonadota > Alphaproteobacteria > Sphingomonadales > Sphingobiaceae > Sphingobium > Sphingobium sp. TKS. The sequence continues at coordinate 1,996,744 of NZ_CP005083.1, forward strand.
ACGACGATATAATCCTTCCAAGTGCAAAGCGGAATCAACCAGTTGCCCGTCGATAATGCCCGGAATCCAGGCCGTCTGGGCTCGCCCGAGTCGGGTAAATTGGTGGGCGATGTCGTCGTCGCCCGGGCACCGGCACCGAGTGTCCTGGCGCTTGTCACAAAAACGGGAACGGAGGGTTGTCGATCGCCTAAAACAGGGGAAGGGTGTCTCGCAAACAGGCATCGGTCCGCCGAGACGGAACGGGAGAGGATCAAAGATTGATGTTGGAGGCCTGCCGCATCGATCCACCGGATAGCGACCCGGTGAGCGCCGTTCTCAAGTGGGTGTTGCTGGTTGTCGCGATAGCCACATTCGGTCTGCTCGCCTGGGCGACGGTGATGACTTACCGCGCGGCGCCGCCACAACCCGAGCGGCTTGTTTCCGCGAGCGGCGCCGTGCTGATGACGAACGCGGACATCGTGGCTGGCAAGGGCGGTTTCCAGAAAGCCGACCTGATGGATTATGGCAGCCTCTACGGCATGGGCTCCTATTACGGCGAGGATTATACCGCGTCGATCCTGGTGCGGCTCGGCACCGCTTCCCGGGAGGCTGCCGCGCGCGCCGGCGGTGGCAGCTCCTTCGCCGCGCTTCCGCCCGACCAACAGGCCGCGGCGACCGCGACGATGCAGCGCGCGTTGCAGGAGATCGATCTTACCCGGCGTGACGTCATCCTGTCAGACCCTGTCGCCGCCGCGGTCCTTCAGGTCCGAAATGAGGTGGCGGGGACGCTCAACATCGCCGATCCCGCGAGCGGCTGGACCTCCGCTTATAGTCTGACGCCGACGCTCGCTCGGCAGACCGCCGATTTTCTCGTCTTTTCCTCGCTCACTACGGTCGCGCGGCGGCCCGGCGTCACCTGGTCCTGGACCGAGAACTGGCCCTATGAGCCCCTGGTTGGAAACACGCCGACCACCAATACGTTCAAATGGACCTGGATCAGCTTCTGTTTCACCTTCTTCGCCTTCGGCCTTGTGCTGTTCATCTACGAGTTCTTCCTCAGCAATCCCGACGATGCGCCCATGGATCCGGTGCTGTCGACCTTCCGGCCGCTAACCCGCAGCCAGAAGCGAATCGGCAAATATTTCCTGGTCGTGGCGGCTCTGCTGCTGGTGCAGATCGGCGCGGGTACCATCATGGCCCATTCCTACTACGATCGGACGAGCTTTTACGGCTATGACGTCAACAAGCTCTTCCCGTTCAACTTCCTGCGTGACGTCCACATCCAGGCGCCGATCGTCTGGATCGGTCTGTCCTGGATCGGAACCGCCCTGTTCCTCGCGCCCGCGATTGCCGGCGGCCGGGAGGCAAAGGGCCAGCATCTGCTGGTCGACTTGCTGTTCTGGGTCACACTATTCGTCGTCGGGGGCGCGCTCATCGGCGACTATCTCGGCATCATGGGCGTTATCGACCAGAACTGGTTCTGGTTCGGCAATCAGGGGCTGTCCTACATCCAGCTCGGCCGATTCTGGCAGATCGGCTTCTTCATCGGGCTGGCGCTGTGGAGCCTGTTGGTGATGCGCGCGCTGTGGCCCACCCAAGCCCTCTGGCGCACTGCGGCAGCGCAGTTCTGGACCGGGCGTATCCGCATGGAGCACCTGATCTGGGCGTCAACCATCAATATCGCCGTGCTTTACGTGTTCGGCATGATTCCGCTGACCGGCATCGAGAAATCGTTCACGCTCACCGATTTCTGGCGCTGGTGGGTGGTCCATCTCTGGGTCGAGCAGTCGTTCGAGTTCTTTGCCGCCTGCATGACCGCCTATCTGCTGATGTCGGTTGGCCTCGTGTCACGCAAGCTCGCCGAGCGCGCGACCTATTTCGAGATCATCCTGATCTTTCTTGGCGGGGTTATCGGCACCGGTCACCACCTCTATTGGGCCGGCGGCCCGAGCATGTGGGTGCCGATGGGGAGCATGTTCTCGTTCATCGAGGTGCTGCCGCTGGTGCTCCTGATCATCGAGGCGATCAACCATTACCGGTTGATCAGGGCGCATCAGGAGTTCAAGTACCGGCTCGCCTATACCTACGTCATCGGCGCGGCTTTCTGGAATTTCGTGGGCGCCGGCGTGTTCGGGGGCGGCACGCTCAATGCGCCGCTCGTCAATTATTACGAGCACGGCACCTTCCTGACGCTCAACCATGCGCACACGGCGCTGTTCGGAGCTTTTGGCGAGCTTGCGATCGGGCTCATCTATTTCTGTCTGCGCTATATCCACGCCGACCGTCCGCGTTTCAGCGAGAAGCTCGGGAGGGCGGCCTTCTGGTTCTATAATGGCGGGCTGGTGCTATGGATCGTTTTCAATTTCTTTCCGATCGGTTGGTCGCAACTCGATGCGGTCTATGAGCATGGTCTCGCCTATGCGAGGAGCAGTACGTTCTACGGCACTGTGCGGTTTTGGCAGTGGATGCGGCTGCCGGGTGACGTGCTGTTCGCCATCGGCGCGGTGCTGATGGCCGTCGATTTCATCATGAAGCTGCGGCCGCTTTACCCGATGGCGCTCGACGGGCTGATCTTCCGCAGGGCGCTGCCGGTCAGCTCGCCGGCGGCGGAGTAATCATGGGCAGGCCACGTTCGTTTGAGCGTGACCGGCGGCACAAAAATGAGGACCACGGCTTATGGCACTGCATCACGCCAAACGAGGCGAAATCGTCGATCTGGGGCCGCTCGGGCCGGGCTTGGGTGACGCTCGAACCGCTGCAATTATCAAGACCGATTATTTCGAGGCCATTCGGCTGATCGTCCATGCTGGTGCCGAAATCCCGCAGCACAGCGTTTCCGGGGAAATGACGCTGCATTGCCTGGAAGGGCGTGTCGAGCTTGCCATCGACTCCGCACCCGTCACCCTGAAGGCGAACGAGTGGGTCTATCTCGACGGGGGAGCGCCGCACTCGGTGAGGGCGATCGAGAATTCTTCCCTCCTTCTGACGATCTTCCTTGGCCGAACTGCGGCCAGTCGGACATAGTTCGCGGCTCCGAGACCGGCCGCCGAGAGAAAGGATGCACGATGCCGCGTATCGCTCCACCCATCAACGCGGCTCGCAAGGAAGCGCGATCCGCCGCGGAGACCACTGAACAGATCTGCCCGAGATGCGGTCGGCCGCTAGATGCAGGCTATTCGTGCGATTGTCCCGAGCGCTGGGAAAACGAGGGCGGCGCGCCGCCGCCTGACGATCGGGACTCTCCGGAAGGACGAAGGTCGTGATCGGGTCTGCGGAAAGCAGCCACGCCCGGTGAATTCAGCTGAAATGGCCAACTCGCTCCCCGACATCCGGATCAAGCGTATCTACGAACCTGCGCATAAAGATGATGGTGCGCGGGTGCTGGTGGATCGGCTTTGGCCGCGGGGTGTGGACAAGGAAAGGGCGGCCCTGACCTTGTGGCTGAAGGAAATCGCGCCGAGTCCCGAGCTGCGCAAATGGTTCGGGCATGATCCGGCGCGGTGGAGCGAGTTCAGCCGCCGCTACCGGGACGAACTGGCACAAAACGATAGCGCTGTCGCGCGTCTCGCTCCATTGTCGGCCAACGGTCCGGTGACGCTCCTCTATGCCGCTCGCGACACCGAGCACAACCACGCGCGCGTGTTGGCGGATTATCTGCGCCTTCCCGGGAACGCGGAACATGGCCAACAGACGATATGAGCCCGCGGGAATTCGAGCCACGCTCAGTCTTGTCGCACCCGTTGGGAACGCCTCTTGCTTCGGGGGCCGAGCTTCTCATGCCGGAGCGGCGGATCTCTTTCGAGCGACCGACTCCGCGCTTCCTGGGGCCAGCGGGTTTGGCGCTGCCCCCGTGCGGCAATCGCCCCTGTCCGATCCGCAAAGCGGGAGGCTCGGTCACGAGATCGCTCGCCGGTGAGATGCGATGATCAGAGCGATCCGGAGTTCGCGGCGGCTATCATCTTCTTCACCTCCTCGCCGACGATCTCGGGCAGTAGCTCATCCTTGAGCGTGAGGAATCCCTGAATAATGAGATCGCGGGCGGCATCCTCGCTCATGCCGCTGGACATCAGATATGCGAGCTTCTCCTGGCTGATCATGCCGATGGACGCCTCATGCGAGAGCTGGGCTTCGCTGCTCCGCGCCAGGAGAGACGGTACGGAAAGGATCTCGCCTTGCTCGGTGAGCTTGAGCCCGTTGCAGCCCAGGAAGCCTTTGGTGGCCTTCGCCTCGCCCACGAGCAGGGCCTTGTTCGAGATGCTGCCACCGGCTGAAACCATACGCGTGAGGCTCTCCGAATGCGCACCGCCGCCCTTCAGATGTATCTCGCTTTCCATGATCCGCTGTGTTCCGGCCGGTGCGAAGATGACCGACTGGTCGCTGGACATGCCGCCCTCCTCGATAATCGTCCGGCTCTCCGCATAGTGATGCTTTATGGGCGACATCTGGACCTTGCTGTCGGTGGACCGCGCGCCCTTGCCGACATGGCTGCGAGCATAGCTGTGAACCTCCATGCCTGCGCCCCATTGCTCGATCGACACCGAACGGCAGATCGCACCCTCGCGCAGGTAGGTTTCGGAGAGCGAGATATGGTGGCCTGAATGCACCCTCTTCGGCACAGCCGAGCCGGAGATCATCTCGACCTCCGCGTCCTTCTCGATCAGGGTGACGTTGTGGTGGAATTGTCGTCCCTGCGGCATTTCCAGGAGCGTGAAGAGCTGCACCGGCAGCTGGACCTTCGCGCCGGCGCGGATCCGGACAAAATGGCCAACCGGCGCGTGCCGGCTCTCGGCGGCCTCGCGGACATGCGCATTCGCGTCCGGGTCGACGAGTCCGAACATTAGATCCTGCACCCAATCGTAGCGGAGTAGCGCATCCTTGAGCGGCAGGATCTCGACCTTCTCGTCATTGACACCGATGTGCCTGACATCCTGGTTCACCACGACGCACGTCCCGGCACGCTCGCCTTCGGCGCCATAGCCGACATTGGCGAGCCGTTCCTTCTCTTCGGCCGTTACGCCGGGATCGATATGCAGGGTGGTCATGGCTGCGTTCCTTTTTCCGGAGCCTGGAGCAAGGCGGTTGGCTTGGTGTAGCCGTTGCGCTGGATGTGCTTGAAAATTGCCAGGGGATCGCCCGAGAAGAGGATGCGACCATCGACCAGCATATGGCCGACGTCGGCCTGGATATGATCCAGGATGAAGCCGGTATGCGTGATGACAAGGCCTGAGCGGGGCGCTTCGTCCCGCTCAGGCGCCCGCAGCAGCCGGTTGATGGCATTTCCGACGGCGGCGATGTGCTCCAGGTCCACGCCGCTTTCGGGCTCGTCGAATAGGCAGAGGCGGGGTCGCTGGAGGAAGAGTTTGAGCACTTCCCAGCGCTTTATCTCGCCGCCAGAGAAGCCGACATTGATGTCGCGGCCTGAGAAATCTCGAAGATCCAGCGCCGCGGCCTCCCGTCCGAGAATGTCTTGCGACCCGAGTGCCTTACTGAACTGGTCGACCGTCACACCTTCGAGGCCTGGTGGCCGCTGGAATGACATGCCCAGACCGAGCCGGGCACGCTCGTCTATGGGCAAAACGTCTATGCGGCGGCCGCGGAAATGGATTTCGCCGCTGGATATCAGGAAGGGCGGGAGCCCCATGATCGTCGCGAGCAGGCAGGATTTCCCCGATCCGTTGGGTCCGAAGAGAACGTGCAGCTCGCCCGCACCAACGGTCAGGTTGATGTCATGGAGGATCGCCGTTCCACTCGCTGAAACATCGAGATGGCGGATTTCGAGAGCGTCCGACGCCGACATCTGGACTCCTTTCGCCAAGGCGATGGTTCCACGCGCGCACGGGCTGAGGATATCGGTAAAGATACTGAGGGACCGCTTTGTCGTCCGCCTGGGCCGCGATCACCAAGGGCACCCGCTTGCGGCGCGAACGCGTTCGGAACCGAGCTCTGGCTTGGTTCACTTATAGGCGGGGGACGATCTCCCAGCTCGCGATGGCCCAGGGGACACGGAAGTTCTCGAGCTCCAGCGCGGATAGAAGGGTGACGGAGTTCAAGACAGAACGGCTCCGGATGGCTACCCTCGGGCGGCCTTCCCCCGGGCAGCGAGTGATCTGGCGCAATCGAGAGTGGATAGATGATGAGTGATAATGGGCTTTTTCGCCATTCCGAGATTCACCTGCGACCCGATCCTTCCCGCACTGTTATCCGACCGTTCGACCTCGACTATCCGCAAGCATTCAGGAACGATGCGCATCCCCGGATGCAGCAGATCGCCGAACGCGTTCTGTCGCTTGATGACGCACGACTGCTCAAGGAGCATGAGGCGATCATCGCCTCGCTCGCCGATCGGCACCGCGATATCGACAAGATCCTTCTTCGCCGATTCGACGAGATCCGCGAGCGCTTGCCGGCGGCGCAAGGGGCCAGCCGGGAAGCCGCGCTCGCGATCGGCGCCTATTTCAGCGAGGAATACTCCTACGAGGCTGCCGCGCTGTTCAATCCCAGCATGGTTTTGCGCGCGGACCAGACGGGCGCACCATCGGGCGGCGTGCGCTTCCTCCTGTCGTTGCGCGGCATCGGCGAAGGGCATATCTCCTCGGTCACCTTCCGGACTGGCACCTGGAGTCCATCGGGCGGCTTCGCGCTCGACAAAGGCAGCAATCAGGCGATTTCGCCGCGCATCGACGCTCCGGCCGAGGGCGTCGAGAACGGCATGACGCGTGTGGTGTGCGAGGGAAGTGAAGACGTCTCCGAGAGTGTGCTGTTTCCAGTCACCGCGAGCCAGCAACGCGGTATCGAGGATCTGCGGCTGGTCCGCTTTGTCGAGGAAGACGGGCACGTCGAGTATCTCGGCACCTATACCGCGTTCGACGGCCGAGACGCGCGATCGGAGGTGCTGCGCGCGACCGGCTTCAGAAATTTCGAAATGCATCCGCTCGCCGGATCGGCCGCTGCGGAGAAGGGCATGGCGCTGTTCCCGCGAAAGATCGACGGGCGGTTCGCGATGCTCGGGCGGCAGGACAGCGAAAGCATCTGGCTGCTCGCTTCGGATAGCCTCTACTCATGGGACGGCGGCATCAAGGTCGTCAGCCCGCGCTTCCCCTGGGAGTTCGTCCAGCTGGGCAATTGCGGCTCGCCGATCGAGATCGACGAGGGCTGGCTCGTCCTCACCCATGGAGTCGGCATGGCCCGCAATTATTGCATGGGAGCATGCCTGCTCGACAAGGCGGATCCTTCAAAGCTACTCGCCCGCACCCGCGAACCAATCCTGCGGCCAAGCCCGCATGAACGGGACGGTTATGTGCCCAATGTGGTCTATAGTTGCGGATCGATCGTTCATGATCGGACGCTGCTGCTGCCTTATGGAGTCGCCGACAATTTCGCCGCCTTCGCCACCGCGTCGGTCGATGAGCTGTTGAAGGCCATGGAATAGGCTGGCCAGCTTTAGCCCAGCCTGTGCCCCGCAATAGATGCATATCGGGTACATCGCGTGACAAGCGTCTTGAAGAGCACGGATGAGCAAAAGCGTGCAGCCGCGGAAGCGGCGGTTGCCGAGATCGCCGACGGTATGCTCATAGGGCTGGGGACAGGCACCACGGCGAGCTTCGCTATCCAGGCGCTGGGCCGACGCGTCGCCCATGGTCTGTCCGTCCGTGCGGTCGCGACATCCGACCGCACCGCAGCTGCCGCGGCGGCAGCGGGCATCGCGCTTGTCGATCCCGCCGACGTCGCCGCGCTTGATCTGTGCATCGACGGCGTCGACGAGATCGATCCTTTCTTCCGTGCCATCAAGGGCGCCGGCGGCACGATGCTGCGCGAGAAGATCCTTGCTTCGGCGGCACGGAGGATGGTGGCGATCGCGGACAGCTCGAAAGCCGTCGGACGACTTGGCGCACGCCCTGTCCCGGTCGAGGTGCTGCCGCTGGCGAAGCGGTTTGTGGAACGGGGGATAGTGGCCGCGGGCGGAGAGCCGCAGCTCCGTCTCGACGCGCGGGGTTGCCCCTGGCGAACCGATCAGGGCAACATCATCCTCGACTGCGCCTTCGGCCCGATCGGTGATCCGGTCGCGCTGGCGGCTCGGCTTGCCGAAATTCCGGGGTTGCTGGGGCACGGACTCTTCGTCTCGGAAGTTGATGCCCTGTACCTCGGCACTCCCGACGCAGTTGTCAGGAGTGAACGGGGCGATTGCGCGTGGTGAACAGTCTGTACTGTCGCATCCTTCACCGGATTGTATCGCTGCTCCGGCGCCGCGGAAGGATTGCGAGCTGACATGACGGATTTGGCCTATCCTACTCGCTCTGCCGTCCATGAGGACGGATCGGCCGAGCGGCTTGCGATCGACACCATCCGCACGCTCGCCATGGATGCAGTCCAAAAGGCGAACTCGGGGCATCCTGGCACGCCGATGGCGCTTGCGCCCGTCGCCTACACGCTGTGGCGTGAGTTCCTGCGCTACGATCCTGACACGCCCGACTGGCCGAACCGCGATCGGTTCGTGCTTTCGGTCGGGCATGCCTCGATGCTGCTCTATGCGGTGCTGCATCTTGCCGGGGTGAAGGAAATCGATGCCGATGGAAAGCCGACGGGCAGTCCGGCGGTGAGCCTGGCCGACATCGAGCAGTTCCGCCAGCTCGGCTCCAAGACGCCGGGCCATCCCGAATATCGCATGACCACCGGGGTCGAGACCACGACCGGCCCCCTGGGGCAGGGTTGCGGCAATTCGGTCGGCATGGCGATCGCGGAACGCGCGCTCGCCGCCCGCTTCAACCGCGAAGGCTTCACGCTCTTCGATCATGACATCTACGTGCTGTGCGGCGACGGCGACATGATGGAAGGCGTGTCCGGCGAAGCGGCGTCGATCGCCGGCCATCTCGCCCTCTCCAATCTCTGCTGGATCTATGACAGCAACCACATCTCGATAGAAGGGTCGACCCAGCTCGCCTTCACCGAGGATGTCGGCGAGCGCTTCCAGGGCTATGGCTGGAACGTCATCCACGTCGACGACGCGAACGATACTGACGCGATCGCCCGCGCGCTCGAGACGTTCAGGGCGACCGACGACCGGCCCACCTTCATCGTCGTCCATTCGGTGATCGGATGGGGCAGCCCGCGCGCCGGCAGCGAGAAGGCGCATGGCGAGGCGCTGGGCGAGGAGAATGTCCGCAAGACCAAGGAAGCCTATGGCTGGCCGGCGGATAAGCAGTTCTACGTGCCGGATAGCGTGGCGGAGGCGTTCCAAGATGCCGTGGCCGCCCGCGGCCAGCCGGCGCGCGAGCAATGGGAGGCGCTGTTCGCGCGCTACCAGCAGGCATTTCCGGCAGAGGCGCAGGAGTTCGCGCTGGCGCGGGAGGGCAAGCTGCCCGACGGCTGGGACGCCGATGTCTCCGGCTTCCCCGCAGACGCCAAGGGCATCGCCTCGCGCGACAGCGGCGGCAAGGTGCTCAACGCCATCGCCCAGCGCGTGCCGCTGCTGATGGGCGGCGCCGCGGACCTGTCCCCGTCGACCAAAACCAATCTGACCTTCCCGGGCGCGGGTTCGTTCGAACCGGGAGACTATGCGGGCCGCAACTTCCACTTCGGCGTGCGCGAGCATGCGATGGGGGCGATCGCCAACGGCATGGCGCTGTCTTACCTGCGTTCCTACACGGGCACCTTCCTGGTGTTCGCCGACTATATGCGCGCGCCGATCCGCCTCGCCGCGATCATGGAACTGCCCGTCATCTTCGTGTTCACGCACGATTCGATCGGCGTGGGCGAGGACGGGCCGACGTACCAGCCGATCGAGCATCTGGCGACACTGCGCGCCATTCCCGGGCTCGACACGATCCGGCCGGGCGACGCCAACGAGGCCGCGGCCGCATGGAAGGTTGCGCTCGGGCATAGCAGCGAGCCGACCGCGCTGATCTTCTCGCGCCAGGCAATCCCGACGCTCGACCGCCAGAGATATGCGTCGGCCGACGGCCTCGAGAAGGGCGGCTATATCCTCGCCGATGCCGATGGCGACCCGGACATCATCCTGATCGGCACCGGCTCCGAGCTGCCGCTCGTCGCCGCCGCGCACGAGACGCTGACGGCTGAGGGCGCCAAGTCGCGCGTCGTGTCGCTGCCGAGCTGGTATCTGTTCGAGAAGCAGGACCAGGCCTACCGCGACAGCGTCTTTCCGCCCGCCGTCCGCGCGCGGCTGGCGGTCGAGCAGGCCGGGTCGATGGGCTGGGACCGCTATGTCGGTCATGACGGCGCGACCGTGACCATGTCGACGTTCGGAGCGTCGGCGCCACTCGCCAAGCTCCAGGAGAAATTCGGCTTCACCGTCGACAATGTCTGCAAGGTCGCCCGCGCGGTGATGGAGAAGAACAAGTGAGCACCGTCCTCGATAATCCGCGGGTCGCCAGCCGACTGAAGCAGCTCCACGAAAGCGGGCAGGCGGTGTGGCTCGACTTCGTCGATCGCGGCTTCCTCAATCAAGGCGGCCTCAGGGCGCTGGTCAGCGAAGACGGCGTCTCCGGCGTGACGTCCAATCCGTCCATTTTCGAGAAGGCGATGGGTCAGGGCGAGGCCTATGATGAGGGCTTTCGGACATTCCTCGGCAAGGCTGATGCGAGCGTCCAGGACACCTATGAAAGCCAGGCCATTGCCGACATCAAGGCCGCCGGCGGCGATCTGCGAGCAATCTATGATCGGCTGGGAGGCAAGGACGGCTATGTCAGCCTCGAGGTCTCTCCCTATCTCGCAGACGGAACCCAGGAGACGATCGAGGAGGCGCGCCGGCTCTGGAAGGCGGTCGGGGAGCCCAACCTCATGGTCAAGGTGCCCGGCACCAGGGCAGGCACCCCCGCCATTCGCCAGCTCGTCGAGGACGGGCTCAACATCAACGTGACGCTGCTCTTCGCGATCGAAGCCTATCAGGCGGTGGCCGAAGCGTTCATGGCGGGGCTCGAGGCGCGCCTGGCCAAGGGCGAGCCGATCGACCGGGTGGCGAGCGTCGCGAGCTTCTTCGTCAGCCGCATCGACAGCCAGATCGACAAAAAGATCGACGCGCGGGTGAAGGTCGGGGACAAGGAAGCGGCCGCGCTCGAGGCGCTGCGCGGCAAGGTCGCGATCGCCAACGCCAAGCTCGCCTACGCCTGGTACGAGGAGATGATCGCCTCGGATCGCTGGCAGGCGCTGGCTGCCAGGGGCGCGATGCCGCAAAGGCTGCTCTGGGCGTCGACCGGCACCAAGGACCCGGCCTATCCCGACACGCTCTATGTCGACGCGCTGATCGGCCCGGATACGGTCAACACGATGCCGCCCAAGACGATGGATGCGTTTCGCGATCACGGGACGATGCGGCCGACGCTCACCCAGGATCTCGACGGCGCGCGCCACGTGATCGCCGAGGCCGAGCGACTGGGGCTGGACCTGCCGGGCGTCACCGAGATGCTCGTGAAGGATGGCGTCAAGCAGTTCGCCGACGCCGCCGACGCGCTGCTGGGTGCGGTCGCCGCCAAGCGGGCCACCTTCCTCGGCGACAGGCTCAACCACATGGAAGCGTCGCTTCCCGGACCGCTGCAGAAAGCGGTGGATGCGCGACTGGAGACGGCACGCGCCGATCGTTGGGCGCGGCGGCTGTGGAAGGGCGATCCCTCGCTCTGGACCGGCAAGGATGAGGGCAGGTGGCTCGGCTGGCTCGCGGCCGCCCGCGGCCAGCAGGTCGATCCGAACGCATTGAGAGAATTGGAGCAGGAGGCAAAGCGCTACAAGAACGCGGTGCTGCTCGGCATGGGCGGATCGAGCCTCGGCCCCGAGGTGCTGTCGCTGATTCTCGGCTCGGCCGGGGGAAATCCCGGGCTGCACGTGCTGGATACCACCGATCCGGGGCAGATCGCGTCCGTTCTCGCCGAGATCGATCCAAAGGAGACGCTGTTCATCGTCTCATCCAAATCCGGCTCGACGATGGAGCCGGAGCTGCTCCGCGCTTTCTTTTTCGAACGGAGCGGAAAGCAGGGCGGCCACTTCGTCGCCGTGACCGATCCGGGATCGAAGCTCGAGAAGACAGCGGAGACGGACGGGTTCGCCCATGTCTTCCAGGGCGATCCGGCGATCGGCGGCCGCTATTCGGTATTGTCCGCCTTCGGCATGGTGCCGGCCGCGGTGATGGGCATCGACACGCACGGTTTTTACGAGGCGACGGCGCCGATGGTGTTCGCCTGCGGGGGCGATGTGCCTCCGGCGGCCAATCCAGGCATCAGGCTCGGCGCGATCATCGGCGAGGCTGCGGTTTCTGGCCGCAACAAGCTGACCTTCATCGCCTCGAAGGGACTGGAGCCCTTCGGCGCCTGGCTCGAGCAGCTGCTGGCCGAATCGACCGGCAAGCAGGGCAGGGGCATCGTTCCCGTGGACCTCGAGCCGCTGGGTTCGCCGGAGAGCTATGGCACGGACCGGCTGTTCGTCGTCCTCGCGCTCGCCGGCGACAAGGACAATGCCGCCGACGCCAAGCTCGAGGCGCTTGCCGACAGCGGTCAGCCGGTGATCCGCATCAGCGTCGCCAGCCCGCAGCTGATCGGCCAGGAATTCTTCCGCTGGGAAGTCGCGACCGCGATCACAGGTGCCGTCATCGGCATCGACCCGTTCGATCAGCCCGACGTCGAGGATGCGAAGGTGGCAACGCGCAAGCTCGTCGACGCCTATGAGGCCTCCGGTACGCTGGAATCTGAAACGCCAGCCGCCGAGACCGCCGACTTTGCGCTCTTCGTCGCCAAGGGCAGCGCATTGCAAGGGAACGCCGAGAGCCTGTTACGGCAGCATTTCGCTGCCTTGCGGGCGGGCGACTACGCGGCGTTTCTCGCCTACGTCGAGCGCAACGACGTCGACAGCGCGGCCATCACCGCAATGCGCAGGGCCGTGCGCGACGCGAAATCGGTCGCGACCGTCGCAGGCTTCGGTCCGCGCTTCCTTCACTCCACGGGGCAAGCCTATAAGGGCGGCCCGAACAGCGGCGTGTTCCTGACGATCACGCGCGATCCCGATCCCGATCTTGCCATTCCCGGTCACAAGGCGAGCTTCGGCACCGTCCAGATCGCCCAGGCGCGCGGCGACATGGACGTGCTCGCCGAACGCGGCAGGCGCGTGCTGCGCATCCATCTCAAGCAGGGCGGCGGCGGCATCGAGGCGCTCGAAGCGGCCGTCGCAGCGGCACTCTGAGCAATTTTGACAGAAGGAGCGTGGCGGATGCGTCTGGCGATGATCGGCCTTGGCCGAATGGGCGGGAATATCGCGCGCCGTCTGATCCGCGGCGGCCATGAGGTCGTTGTCTTCGACCAATATGCACCGGCGATCGAGGAACTCACCAAGGAAGGTGCAATCCCCTCCGGCTCGCTGGACGAGGTCGCGGGCAAGCTCGAAGGCCCCCGGATCTTCTGGGTGATGCTGCCTGCGGGAGCCCCGACCGAATCGACGATCGAAGCGCTGCTGGGCCTCGCCTCGCCCGGCGACGTTATCATCGACGGCGGCAACAGCTTCTACAAGGACGATATCCGGCGCGGCAAAGCCTGTTCGGAGAAGCAGATCGCCTATGTCGACGTCGGGACCTCCGGCGGCGTGTGGGGCCTCGAACGCGGCTACTGCATGATGATCGGCGGCGACAAGGCGACCGTCGACCTGCTCGACCCGATCTTCGACACGCTCGCGCCGGGCTACGGCACGATCCCGCGCACGCCCAACCGCATGGAGAACGAGGGCGAGGATCCGCGCGCCGAAAAGGGCTATATCCACGCCGGTCCCGCCGGTGCGGGCCATTTCGTCAAAATGGTCCACAATGGCATCGAATATGGTTTGATGCAGGCCTATGCCGAGGGCTTCGACATCCTCAAGGGCAAGTCCTCGGACAAGCTGCCCGAGGAGGAGCGGTTCGACCTCAATCTCACGGACATCGCCGAAGTCTGGCGGCGCGGCAGCGTCATCTCGTCGTGGCTGCTCGATCTCTCGGCGGCGGCGCTCGCGAAGGACCAGATGCTCGAAGCCTATAGCGGCAATGTCGCCGACTCGGGCGAGGGTCACTGGACGATCGACGCGGCGATGGAGGAAGCGGTGCCGGCCTATGTCCTGTCGGCCGCGCTGTTCGCGCGCTACCGCAGCCGGGTGGATACGACCTTCGGCGACAAGCTCCTGTCGGCGATGCGCTTCGGCTTCGGCGGCCACGTCGAAATGCCGCAATGAGCACGGCTCCTGTCGCACCGCCCGCGACGTTCGTGATCTTCGGCGCTCTGGGCGATCTGACGCGCCGGCTGCTGATGCCGGCGATCGTCAACGTCGAACGCTCAGGCCTGCTCGATCCGAACACCGGCTTCCTCGGCATCAGCTATCATGATGCCGACGACGATGAGCTTCGCGACCAGCTCGGCGAGTTCCTCGAGGCGGGCGCGGAATGGCAGCGGCTGCGCGAGCGCATCCACTATCTGAAGGGCGACTTCGGGGACGATGCGCTGTTCGAGACGCTCGCGGGGAGGATCGCCGGCAACACCGTCTTCTACCTTGCGACCGCACCCGGCTTTTTCGGCCCCATCGTCGAAAGCCTCGGAAAGGCGGGGTTGCTGAACGAGGCGCAGGGCTTCCGCCGGGTCGTGATCGAGAAGCCTTTCGGCACCGATCTCGCGTCCGCGCAGGCGCTCAACGGGCTGATCCTCGCCTGTGCCCATGAGGAGCAGATTTACCGGATCGACCATTTCCTGGGAAAGGAGACGGTCCAGAACATCATGGTCGCGCGGTTCGGCAACGCGCTGACCGAGGCGGTCTGGAACAACCGCTATATCGATCATGTCCAGATCACGGCCGCCGAGACGGTGGCGGTGGGCGGTCGGGGCAAGTTCTACGACGCCACCGGCGCGCTGCGCGACATGGTGCCGAACCATCTCTTCCAGCTGCTCGCGCTGGTCGGCATGGAGCCGCCCAACAGCTTCGGCGCCGAAGCGGTGCGCACCGAGAAGGCGAAGCTGATCGCCGCCCTGCGGCCGCTGGAGCCCGACGATGCGGTGCGCGGCCGCTATGGGGCAGGCGAGGCGGGCGGCCAGAAGGTCGTCCCGTATCGCGATACCGTCGACGTGGATCCCGCGAGCCGCACCGAAACCTACGTCGCGCTCAAGGCGGCGGTCGAGACGTGGCGCTGGCACGGTGTGCCCTTCTATCTGCGCACGGGCAAGGCGCTCGCCGCCCGTGACACGGAGATCGTCATCAAGTTCCGCAATGCGCCGTTGATGCTGTTCCACGACACGCCGACCGGCGCGCTCCCGCCCAACCAGCTCGTGCTGCAGATCCAGCCGCATGAAGGCATCTGTCTCGAGCTCGCGGTGAAGCAGCCGGGGCCGCTCGTCGAGGCGGTGCCCGCCAGCCTCCATTTCGCCTATTCCGAGCAGTTCGACCTCGGACACCAGACCGGCTATGAGACGCTGCTCTATGACGTGCTGATCGGCGACCAGACCCTGTTCCAACGCGCCGACCAGATCGAAGGTGGCTGGCGGGCGGTGCAGCCGCTGCTCGACGCGTGGAGCGTCTCCGGGGAACCGGAAGACTATGCCGCCGGAAGCGCCGGGCCGGTGGCCGCAGAGGCGCTGCTCGCGCGCGACGGGCGCGCCTGGCATCCGGTCGCATGAGCGCCATCCGCCTCGTCGTCTCGGATATCGACGGCACGCTCGTGCGCGACGACAAGAGCCTGAGCGAGGCGGTGATCGCGTCGTGCGGGCGCCTGCAGGCGGCGGGCGTCGCGCTCACGCTGATCAGCGCGCGGCCGCCGAGCGGGATGCTGTGGATCGCGGAGCGCCTTGGATTGAAGGCAGCGTTTGGCGCGTTCAATGGCGGCACCATCGTGCGGCCGGACGGCATGATCATGGCAGCCGCGCGCCTCGACCCGGCGGTCGCGAAGCGCGCGCTGACGCTGATCGACCGGCCGGGCATCACCAAATGGCTGTTCCGCGAGGGATGCTGGCATGCCGAGCGCCTCGACCAGGTCCACACCCCGCGTGAACGCAAGGCGGCCAATCAGGAGCCGATCGTCGGCTCGGACTTCTCGCAACTGCTGGATGCGGCCGACAAGATCGTGGCGGTAAGCGACGATCATGCGATGCTGGCTGTCCTTGAGATCGAGGTCGCGAATGCGCTGGGCCGGGATGCGACTGTGGCGCGGTCGCAAACCTATTATCTCGACATCACCGCCCTGGCGGCGAACAAGGGTGATGGTGTGGCAGCGCTTGCGCGGGCGGCAGGCGTTCGACTGGAGGAGGTCGCCGTGATCGGTGATCAGCGCAACGATCTGCCGATGTTCGCCCGCGCCGGCCTGTCGATCGCGATGGCGCAGGGACCGGAAGAGGTCCGCGAGGCTGCGGATCACGTAACGCGCTCGAACGACGAGGATGGCGTCGCCCACGCGATCGACGAGATTCTGCTGCCGATGGCGGCGCGCGGATGACGGGGGATGTCCTCGTCGCGCCGTCGGTGCTCGCGGCCGATTTCGGTCATCTCCACGAGGAGGTGCGTGCGGTCGATCGGGCAGGTGCAGACTGGATCCATGTCGACGTGATGGACGGCCGCTTCGTGTCCGAGATCAGCTTCGGGCCGCCGGTCCTCCGCGCGATCCGCAAGGCGACGGAAAAGCCGCTCAACGTCCATCTGATGGTGATCGAACCCGAGCGGTCGCTCGCCTCCTACGCTGAGGCCGGCGCGGACCATCTGCTGGTGCAGGCGGAGCCTGGCTCGACCGTCCATCTTCACCGCGTGCTCGGCCAGATCGGTGAGCTTGGCTGTCGCGCGGGTGTCGTGATCGATCCCGCGACGCCCGTCGAATGGATCCAGCATGTCCTCCACCTCGTGGAGATCATCCTCGTGATGACCGTCAACCCGGGGTTCGGCGGTCAGAAGTTCCTACCCGAGATGCTTCCGAAGATCGCGGCGCTGCGCAAATTGTGCGACGAGCGCGGCCTGCGCCCGCACATCGAGGTCGATGGCGGGCAGGATTCGCATACGGTTCGCTCGGTCGTCGAAGCGGGCGCCGACGTGATCGTTGCGGGCACCGCGATCTTCGGCGCTGACGACTATGCGCAGGCCATCGCCGCGATAAGGGGTTGTGCCGAATGAAGCAGTTGATCGCCTTCGATCTCGACGGGACCCTCGCGGAAAGCAAGCAGCCGATCGGCGAGGAGATGGCCGGTCTGCTCGCCCGGCTGCTAGACGTCGCCAAGGTGGGGGTGATTTCCGGTGGGGACTGGCCGCAGTTCGAGATACAGGTGGTCGCGCGCCTGCCCGGCGCCGCCGATCTGGCCCGGCTCTTCATCATGCCGACCA
This sequence comes from Sphingobium sp. TKS, assembly GCF_001563265.1. Lineage (NCBI taxonomy): Bacteria > Pseudomonadati > Pseudomonadota > Alphaproteobacteria > Sphingomonadales > Sphingobiaceae > Sphingobium > Sphingobium sp. TKS. Next base: position 2,014,030 of record NZ_CP005083.1, read on the forward strand.
CCGGCACCAAGCTCTACCGCTTTCAGGATGGCAGCTGGCGGCAAATCTATGCGGACAGCTTCGACGCCGCCGAACGTGACAGGATCATGCGCGCGCTCGACCAGGCGGCGACGCAAGCGGGCCTCGTCGAAACGCAGACCTGGGGTGAGAAGATCGAGGATCGCGGCACGCAGATCACCTTCTCGGGATTGGGCCAGCAGGCGCCGCTCGCTGCGAAAGCCGCATGGGATCCCGACTTTACAAAGCGCAAGCGACTGCAGGCGCTGCTTCGCGCGATGCTGCCCGGTCTTTCGATCAACACCGGCGGATCGACCTCCATCGACATCACGCGCAGCGGCGTCGACAAGGCTTACGCGATGCGCAAGCTGAGCGAGCATTCCGGCGTTCCGGCGGACGCCATGCTGTTTCTCGGCGATGCCATCTATCCGGGCGGAAATGACGAGCCGGTACGCGCAGCCGGGTTCGACACGATCGCCGTGCGTGACGTGCGGGAAACCGGTAACGTCGTCCGAGCGATCATCGGCTGCCTGACTGCCTGAGTGCGTTGACGGTATGATCAAGCAGATTCCGCGCTCGCGGCAAGGCTCGAGGGCGAGATGAAGATGCTGCGACCCTCGACGATTCTCCCCGCTCAATGGGGCTTGCATCGACACAAAAGGGCCCGCCCGGCATCTAATGCCGCGCTCCGTATGCGGAGCATGGCGCCGACTGAGCCCGCTCGCCGGCAAGGACGCGACACCGGCGCACCGCCCGATCGTCGATAATGCAGCAACCACGACGGAAGGAGGCGCTCCAGGTGCGGCCGTGGGACGCGGTGCAGTGCGATCACCACATGATCCAGCGCCGAGGACCGACACATATCCTCTCATGTTGACGCTTCCCAATCAACTCCGTAAGTCATCCTAGTGCGACTGATTCGCATTAGCATAACATTACGTTTGGGGGCGGTGGGTGGATTATTCTGTTTCGCGAAGCGCGGTGGGCCTGCGTCACCGGTCGACCTGGTATCGCCGGGCGAACTGTGGCGCTGCGGGCGCTGTTCTGGTGCTGATCGCTGCGCCGCCCGCGGCGGCACAGGACGGGGATCCGCTCATATTGACCGATCCGCGTAACACCATCACGGTCACCGCCACCCGTTTGCCCGCATCCGTCCTCGATGTTCCTGTGACCGTCACCGTCATTGACGACAAGAGGATCGCCGACGAGCTCGTCTCCGACGTCAAGGACCTTGTCCGGTTCGAGCCGGGCGTGAGCGTGCGCCGGGCGCCGACGCGCTTCGGCGCGGCGCTCGGGGCGACGGGGCGGGACGGCAATGCCGGTTTCAACATCCGCGGTCTTGAAGGCAATCGTGTGCTGATCCAGGTCGATGGCGTGCGCGTGCCCGACGGCTTCGACTTCGGCGCGCAATCGGCCGGCCGCGGCGACTATGTCGATCTCGGCCTCATCAAGTCGGTCGAGATACTGCGCGGCCCGGCATCGGCGCTCTACGGCAGCGACGGGCTGGCCGGCGCGGTGAGCTTCGTCACCAGCGATCCGGCGGATTTCCTGAAGGATGGCCACGGCTTCGGCGGCATGGCGCGCGCCGCCTACGATTCCGCCGACGAGCAATTCTCGGAAACCGGCATCGTCGCGGGACGGAGCGGCGACTGGTCGGCGCTGCTCGCCTACACGCGGCGCGACGGCCACGAGCTGGACAACAAGGGCAGCAACGGCGCGCCCAATGCCACGCGTACCGAACCCAACCCGCAGGATACGCGCTCGAACGCGGTCCTCGGCAAGCTCGTCTGGAGCCCGGACGACGCCAATCGGGTCCGCCTGACGCTCGATCATCTCGATGATCATGTCCGCAGCAACGTGCTCAGCGGCGTCGCGGCCGTGCCGACGAGCCCGACCAGCGTGCTCGCCCTTTTCGCGCGCGACAGGACGCGCCGTGACCGCGTGAGTCTCGACTGGCTCTACAAGGGATCGGGCGCGATCGGCGGCGCGCATACCACAGTCTGGTTCCAGGACGGCGAGAACCGGCAGTTCACTGCCGAGGACCGCAACACGGCTGCCGATCGCACGCGCCGCAACACCTTCGAGAACCGCGTCCTCGGCGCGAGCGTGGAGCTGCGCAGCGATTTCGCGACGGGCGGGCTCACCCATCGCCTCGTCTATGGCGCGGATGCCAGCATCACGCGCCAGAAGGGCCTGCGCGACGGCACCGTGCCGACCCCACCGGACGTCTTCCCGACGCGCGCTTTCCCCGTGACCGATTATACGCTGGCCGGCGGCTATGTGGCGGACGAGATCGCCTTCGCGAATGGCGCGATAACGCTCTTCCCCGCACTGCGCTTCGACTATTACAAGCTCGATCCGAAGGAAGATCCGCTGCTGCCGGCGTTCGCGACAGCCGGGCAGGACGGATCGCGCCTTTCGCCGAAGATCGGCGCGGTGGTGCGGCTTGGCAACGCTGCGAGCCTGTTCGCCAACTATGCCCGCGGCTTCAAGGCGCCTTCGCCGAGCCAGGCCAACCAGTTCTTTGAAAATCTGGCGCAGGGCTACACCTCGATCCCCAATCCCGATCTCCGCCCCGAGACCAGCCAGACATGGGAAGGCGGCGTCAGGCTGGAGCAGGGGCCCCTGAGCGCGGGCGTCACCGGCTTCACGGGCCGGTACCGCAACTTCATCAGCCAGCAGGTGGTGAGCGGCAGCTTCGCGCCGGGCGATCCGGCCGTGTTCCAGTTCATCAACCTCGATCGGGTGCGCATCAAGGGCGTGGAGGGCAGGCTGGACCTGCGCGACCGATCGGGTCTGAGCGCGCGCCTCGCAATCAGCTACGCCACCGGCACCACGATCAGTGGGGACGGCTCGCGGTCGCCGCTTTCGTCGATCGATCCGCTCAAGCTCGTCGTCGGGATCGGCTATGACCATCCCGACGGGAGGTTCGGCGGCCAGATCATCGCCACCCACGCAGCGCAGAAGGAACTCCGTCGCACCGTCTATACGGACGCCGGGGGCGATCCTGCGACGATCTGTGATGGCGCGCCCTGTTTCCGCCCGGGCGCCTTCACGATCCTGGACGCGACCGCCTATGTGCGGATCGGCGCGGCCTTCACGCTGCGGGCCGGCATATTCAATCTGCTCGATCGCAAATATGCCTGGTGGAGCGACGTGCGCGGGCTCGCCGCCACCTCCCCGGTCACCGACGCCTATACCCAGCCCGGCCGCAATGCGAGCGTATCGCTGACGGCGCGATTCTGACGAGAGGATGATGATGAAGCCCGTTTTCCTGAAGGCCGCTCTGCTCGCGGCATCGCTGCTGACGGCGATCCCTGCCGCTGCGGACGGCCCTGTCGCGCCCCGCGACGCAGCGGCCGCAAACGCCGCCTTCGCGGCCGATCGCGCCTCGATCCTCGCGATGGCCGGCAATTACAAGGTGACGTTCGACATGCGCGAGACAACGCCCTGGCGGGCCGGCTACACCCCGATCGAGCCCAAGGTCTCGGGCGGACATGAAAGCATCCGCGTGATCGAGGATGCGGGCCGGCGGATCGTGCTCCAGCATCTCCTCGTCGTGAAGGACGACAAGGGCAAGACCCTCGTCATCAAGCATTGGCGGCAGGACTGGACCTACGAGCCTTCCAGCGTGCTCGTCTATGCGGGCCAGGGACGTTGGACGATCGAGGCGGTGCCCGAGCGGATGCGTGCCGGCCGCTGGTCCCAGACGGTATGGCAGACCGACGATTCGCCCCGCTACGGCGGCTGGGGCCAGTGGACCGAGGAAGGCGGCGTGCGCCGCTGGCGGAGCAACTGGACGTGGCGCCCGCTCGCCCGGCGCGACGCGGTGCGCCATCCGCCCTATGACCGCTATCTCGCGATCAACCGGCATTCGCCCTCGCCCGCGGGCTGGATCCACTGGCAGGACAACATCAAGATGGGGCTGGTCGACGGCAAGCTCTCGCCGTTCGTCCAGGAATCGGTGCTCAACACCTATGCAAAGGCCGACGATTACGACATCGCCGCGGCGGACGCCTATTGGGCCGCGACGAAGGACTATTGGGCGGCGGTGCGCACGGCCTGGGACGAGGCGATCGCGAAAGGGCAGGGCGTGAGTGTCGCCGAGGTGGCCGAAACCGGCTCCGCCTCCGGCGAACGGCTGATGGATTTCGCTGATCAGATTGAGGAGCGCAAGCTCACCAGCGCCGCTGCGATTGCACGTGCCAGGACGGTAATTGCCGAAGTCACCTCGCACTGACGGCCAATAGTCTCTGTTTTCCTGTCATCGCCTACTTCGCAACGAAGCATAGCCGGCGACCACCGCATTTCCAACGATTTGCCCATCCGGCCCGTGAAGCTGCTATGGCGATAAGCGGGAGGAATATCATGGCGGGGCTTCATGCCATCGAGGCCGATCGCGGCGGCGCCCGCAACGATGGCCAGCAGACGAAAATTCCAGGGGTGCTGGTTCATGCGCGCTCGGAGCGGAGCCATGTTTCCTCAAGCGGCGGTCGACTCGCCTCGATGAGCACCGGCGATGGCGTATGTGCGTCTTAGCACTGGCGTGGCGCGTCCATGCGAATTGGCCCTTCATCGTGGCAGGCAATCGCGACGAGTTTCACGGACGCCCGGCACGACGGCTGCAGCGATGGGACCAGCCGGATCATGTCCTGGCTGGCAAGGACCGGCAATCGGGTGGCACATGGCTGGGTGTGTCGGAGGAAGGGAGGTTTGCCGTAGTCACGAACCTGCGAGGGTTCGGGCCGTCGGAGACGGGCCGGCCATCGCGCGGCGTCCTTCTGAGGGATCTGCTGGCGGGTGAGGGGCGGTATGCCGAGCCATCCGATACCGATCTCATGGATTTCAATCCGTTCAATCTGATCCTCATCCGGCCGGCTCATGCCGAATTCTGGTCGAACAAGCCCAATCCAGCGCGGCGCAGGCTGCCCTCGGGGGTCTATGGCCTGTCCAACGGCGCACTCGACGAGTCCTGGCCCAAAAGCGTATCCTGCGCCTTCGCATCACCGATCGAGACCGCCACGATCTCGGTGCCTTGGCCCTTCTCTTTCAGGCGGATTGCCTCCTCGACGGCGATCTCATCAAAGGGGTTCATGGACATCTTTACGTTGGCGAGATCAACTCCCGTACCATCGGGCTTCACTCGAGGTTTAACATTGTAGTCGATCACTCGCTTCACAGGCACGAGAATGATCACTTGACGCCTTTCAAATTCTCGCGACGGGGTTTCCTCAATCTTCGCGGAACTGTTCGATCTTGTGTATGCACCTTCAATCCAGTTAATAACCCATCATGGTGCGAAGACACATCGCTGATCCCTGATGTACTAACCTAGACCACTGCCTCGCAAAGCTACTCTTCGATGCAAACTTATTGAAGCAAACAAGGGCGCACGGAGGCGCTTCGGCTACCCTGGCGCTTTATGCGCTCGAGCATAGCTGCCTACTGCTCGACGCGAAGGGCCGGAATCTCCGGGAGCTTGCCATCCGGGAGCGAGCGGCGGACCGATTCAGCTAGTCCCGTGGGATCGACCAGGGTGCCATATTTCAGCCGATTCTGTGCATGGCACAGCTGATGAAGCGCGAAGGCATGGTCAATCGAAGTGGAAAAGCCTTGCTGGTCAAGGCAGCTGTTGACCAGTTCCTTTGTAAGTTTGACACCGAAGGACGGCTTGGCAGCAATTCGGCGGGCCAGAGCAAGAGTTGCCTCTTCCAGCTCCTGCCGGGGAACGACGTGATTGACCATTCCCCATTCCAGCGCGTCCTTGGCTGACCAACGATCGGCCGTGAACAGCTTTTCCTTCGCCCGCCTGCTGCCAATCTCCCAGATATGGGCGAAATATTCCACGCCGCATACGCCGAGATCAACAACCGGATCCTGGAAAAAGGCGTCTTCCGAAGCGACGATCAAGTCTGCAGTCCATGCCACCATGAGCCCACCGCCAATGCAGCCCCCCTGCACCTGCGCGATCACCGGCTTGGCGATAGCTCGCCAGCGACGACACATGTCGAGATACATCTCATGTTCCCAACCATGCCATCCTTCGATAGTTGAGGTGCCCACGCCGCTCCATCCGGAGGTGAGAGGATAATCGCGCCCTACTTCCTGTAGCCCCTCCAAACCCTTCCGTAGGTCATGCCCGGCCGAGAAGTGCTTTCCAACCGCACCGAGGATGATGACGCGAATCCGGTCGTCGCGGGCCGCAGTCATCAAAGCCTCATTGAGTTCGTAGAGCATTTTCACGTCTTGCGAATTTGCGTTCTCCGGCGAGTTCAGCTGCACACGGCAGATGTCATCGGCGAGCGTCTCCACAATAATTTTTTCGAACTGGGCCATAAAACAATCCTTGATCCTGATCTTGATGGCCGAAACTGGCGCCGCAATAGCCGCCGCTAGGCTCCTCTTAGGGGTTGGTTTGAGCTCAACGAGGTCGCGTAGGGAATTCCCAGATTTGAGAGTGGATCAGAGCTTTCAGCCTGCATTCCCCAAGTGGCGTGTCGTTTGAGGTGAAGATCGCCTGTATCCGAGCGCTAGACAAGGATTTTCTGCCGCAAGCGGCACCTGCGGTCGCGCAGACTGCTGGATCTGGACGGATCAGACCGCGAAGCCGCTGTTTCCTTGCCCAGGGGCGGCGTTTTTCAGCGCAGCGGACAGATCTGTCCAGCCGCTTTCGTTCAGTTTGAGCGTGGATCGCGATCATGCGCATAGCGGTGGCGCTCGCAATCGGCGGATAGCGGCGAGGATGGCGCGTACCATCGTGCCGGTGACAGCGACCTCGGCCAGCTGGAAGGTGATGGTGCGGGCGTGACGGACCACACGTGCCCCGATCTTGATCAGCTTCAGTTGCAGGCTGGTCAACGACCAGTCGGCCATGGCCTCGGGCAGCTCGATGCAGCGCAAGAAGGTGGCCAGGTTGTACGCCAGGGCGTGCAGTTGCAGCCGCACCTCATTGTCGCGGAACTTCCGGCACGACAGCCGCGTCCAGCGAAAGGCGTATTTGCCCTCTTTGATGTGCTGCTCGGCGGTGCCGCGCTGGTTGTAGAACCGCACCACCCAGTCCGGCTCCATCGGCAGGTTGGTGACGATGAAGCCGACACGCGGGAACAGTTCGCCCGGATGCCATTCGATCTTGGCGATCACCCGGCGTTCCTTGTCCCAGGACGCCGCCTGATACTCGAATTCCTCGAAGAACCGCTTGACCTTGGTCAGTGACGGCCGCCCGACAGGGCGCGTTAGCCGATGCGCGATCTTGTCCTTGAGGACCGCGTTTGCGGGCAGCCGGATGGCGTAGAAGAACCGCGCTTCTTCCAATCGCTCATAGATCGCCGGGATCGCGTAGGCAGCATCGGCCCGGAAGAACCTGCCACCAAGGTCGCGCTCCGCGTAGCGCGCAATGACGGGGTCGAGAACATCACGCCAGCCATCGGCGCTGTGGACGTTGCCATGGCGCAGGGCGCAGCGTTCCAGCATCCCGAACTGGTTGAACAGAAAGTTGGGGTGATAGCAGCTACAGTCGAAATGGCCATTCCAGGCGGACCCTTCCTGGTCGCCATGGGTCGGGCTGACCGAGCTGTCCATGTCCAGAACGATGTACTTCAGCCCGTTACGGTCATGGAACCGGTCGATCCATTGCCCGTTCAGGTCGGCCAGCGCGGCACGGTTCCCGGCCAGAGCCAGCGTCTCGGTCTCGAACCGTCCCATCTGCGATGCCGAGGCCGCTTGTGCATCGACCGCTCTGCCGCCGACAACTTGGCGCATGACCGGATCGCAGGCGAGACGGTTGGCGTCGTTGACATCCTCGTATCCGGCCAGCCGCCCAAAGACTGATTGCCGGAACAGGCCGTCGAGCCGATGGACCGTGTTCTTGCCAGAGCGAGTATCGCGCAGCGCCGCTGACGCCAAATCGGACAACCCGAGCGCGTCATCAAGCTCGCGCATCACCAGAAGGCCGCCGTCGGAACTGAGCTGCGTGCCGCGAAATTCCAGCCGCACGCGAGGGTCGAAATCCACCCGATCTGCCCGTTGCAAGCCCGCACCCTCTGGGTGATCCATGAAACGCGCCCCTCGCAGCCTTCAACACCATGTTTTATATAGGAAATATAATGGTCAGGACAGCGAAATCAGCGCCTTACTTGGGAAATGTGGGCCAAAACCGTTCGGCTCAAAAGCATCCTGAGCCACTGGGTCGACGCCGGCGCACGCCACCCTGAATATCTCCTTGATGGACTACGGGAAGAAGGTCGTCCGCGAAGCTTCGATCCGGAAGTCGGCCCCTCGGACGTGCCGCAAGAGCCACGCCTCTCACCGATCTTCATCAACAATCCGGTCTACGGAACGCGGTGCAGCACGGTGGTGGCGATCGATGATGGCGGGCGCGGTTTCATCCTCGAACGTCGATTCGATGAGAATGGAGACAGACGAGGCGAGACGGCCATGCCGTTTTCCTGGCCGCGGTGATGATCTCCAAAATTCCGCCTGGCGTGCGAATCCGTGGCGTTTGGACTTGAGAAGAGCGGAGCGTGGCCATCCCGGAGACTATGCCCCTGCAGGATGGTTCGGCGGCGCGTGCGTCTCGCCAAGTATTGTCTTGGCGACTGCATAGCCTTCGGACCGGCTGGCCTCGATCGCCACATCCGAAAAATCATAGTCGGCCGAAGAATGCTCATTCGATCGCCCTGTCCGGACGAATCTGGTGATCCTCGTCGGCGCGCCGTCGCCCATAAGCTGGATAAAGCCCGGGAGATGCTTGACGCGCGCCAGTTCGGCGGGCTCGACATAACCGAGAATATGGTCGATGAGCCTGCGATAGCTATCGACCGTCTCGCGGTAGCGCAGATCGCTTCGCACGCGCTCGGAATAGACGACCTCGTCGCGGCGGGCGAGAACCTCGATCATGTTGGCCGGGAGCGCCCGCTGACCAGAATAGAGATCCACGATGAAGACCCGTTTGCCATCCGGGCCGCAGCGGTCGACGACGAGGTCGAGCGGCGAGTTGCTGATGATGCCCCCGTCCCAATAGGCCTTGCCGTCGATCACCGTCCACGGGAAGCCAGGCGGCAAGCTTCCGCTGGCGACGATATGGTCCGGGGTCAGGTCATCGACGTAGCTGTCGAAGACCTCGAGTTCCGCGGTGGCCACGTTCACGGCGCTGATCAGCAGGCGCACCGGGCTCGCCTTGAGCGTGGTGAAGTCCACATGTTTCGCGATCAGTTGACGCATGGGCGTCGTGTCATAGAAGCTCGTCCAAGTCGCGGGCCACTCCCATGGAGTGAACGGTGGCAGCCATCTCGCCCTGAAGAAGCTCGGCACGCCACAGGTCAGGATTTGGGCTGCGGCGACCGCCTGCCTGAAGATGGTGGGTGAGGGTGCCGGAGTGATCACCGCGAGTTCGTTCCAGAAGGCTTCGAGGGCACGCGTCGCTTGCCTGGGATTGCTCGCGATGATGGCCCCGTTGAAGGCGCCGATCGAAACTCCCGCGACGATGTCCGGATAAAGCTGCTGTTCCTCGAGGGCCTTGACGACGCCGCATTCGAAGGCGCCCAGTGCGCCGCCGCCCTGGAGAATGAGCGCCGTCTGCGTCGGAATTTGCTCGAGCGGGAAGTCCGCCTGCTGAAGCCGTGCCTTCACCGAGCCGAGGTTGACGCGGTAGCGAATGAGCCCTTCGGACACGCGCGTTTCGTCGGCAGGCCGTCCCGTCGAGAACAGCGCGCGCAACACCTCACCCTTGAGATAGAACAGCGCAAATGAGTGATCGTCGAGCGAACCCCGGCTGATCCATTCGTCGGCTTCCTCGGTCGCGCCCAGCACATTGAAGCCGATGTCGCCAACTTCACAGAAAAAATAGGAGACCTCATCATATCTCAGGCGCCGGCCCAGCATGTTACGCGCGGCAAGGCGAGCCTGTTTTATGGCGTTGTCCCAATGCTCGATATGGCGTTGGCGCGCAAAGACGGGATCGTAGAAGCTTGTGACGTCGCCTGCCGCGAAGACGTTGGGAGCGCTCGCCCGCAGCTGTGAGTCGACGGCCACATAGCCGTCTTCCAGCTTGATCCCGCTTTCTTCCAGAAACCCGGTGGCGGGAATGACGCCGACGCTGACCACTACAAGATCGCAAGCTATCCGTTGCCCGGCAGCCGTCTGGATTTCCGTGACCAGCTTACTCCCGTGGAATGCGACCGGGACGTCGTTCAGCACGACTGTCGCGCCCCGCTGCCGCATATGGCGCTCGAAATAGCCGGAGAGGCCCGGCGCCTCGAGATGCGGAAGGAGCGCGCTTCCGCGCTCGATAACGGTGACATCGAGGCCGCGCTCCATCAACGACATGGCGATTTCCATGCCGAGGAAGCTTCCGCCGATGACCACTGCATGTTTTGCGGTTGCCGCCGCCTCGCGGATGGCATCCGTATCGGCCTTGGTCCGCATGGCGTGGACACCATCGAGCGCTTCTCCAGGAATCCCGAGAGCTTTCGGTGTTGCGCCCGAGGCGATGAGGAGCTTCCCATAAGCGAATCTTTCGCCGTCCGCAGTGCGCACGATCTGATGAGCGGCGTCCACGTCGACGACGGCCCTGTTAAGGCGCAGCTCGATTTGGTGATCGCTGTAAAAGCTCAGCGGATGAACGAAGATCCGAGCCTCATCGTCATGTTCCGGCAGGAGCTGCTTCGACAGGGGCGGGCGATGATAGGGCGGCAATTCGTCCGCCGACAACAGGAGAACGGAGCCGCTCGCTCCCTCGACGCGCAGCGTCTCGGCGGCGATCGCGCTCGCGACCCCGCCGCCGACGATGAGAAAGTCGATGTGCCTTGGCTTGCTGCGGATGTCGTCGTCGGTTTTGACGGTCTTTTTTTTCACAGCCATTCCCTGTCTCGGGTCGATTCATGAACGGATATGCCGTCCGCTTGCGCACCTTCGTGGCACTTCCGGACCATAGGAAGACCGACGGTTGGCGGGCAATGCGCAAAAGCCCTTAAACGACCGGTGCGGGCCGATGACCCATATGGGTGAACGGGCATCCTGCGCTTCGATCAGCCTCGCCCGTGCCGACAAGCGGCGGCCAGATCGCTGCAATGATTTGGTAATCTTACGTATGCTGGCCCGGCCCTTCCTCGGCTAATCTCTCGCCTAAAGTTCGGTGACCGCCTGCCCCGCGCGGGTGCATCGCCGCAACGATAGCCAGGACGTGCCGTCCTGGCTCTATGAAGTCAGGATGGACCGATGGCTTGGATTGCCAGGTTGCTGCTGTTGATACCCGCGCTGATCGCTGGCTGGTTCGTGTCGCGAGAAGATCCTCGATTCTGGGTCGTGACCATGGTCATAGCTCTCGTGTTCATCGCGCTGACCTGCATCCTCGGCATCTACGCACCGGGGCTGCGCATGTGGCCGCGCCGCGGGGAACGGTGACCAGGGCGATCGGCCTCCCGCGGTAAGCGACAGTTCTCGGCATCATGTGTTGGCCTTTCAGGAGAGAGCAGACGATGACCCCAAGTGAGTTCGAGGATGCAGCCCGGGCATCGCTGCCGGCGCTGACCCGCTATGCGAACCGGCTGACCAGCGGTGCCGACGGCGCCGAGGATCTCGTGCAGGAGGCATTGTCGCGGGCATGGAAAGCGCGTGCGCGGTTCCAAGCCGGAAGCAACTTCAAGGCATGGACCTTCACGATCCTGCGCAACCTCTTCCTGTCGCATGTGCGGCGCGAGCGTCGGCAGCGTGATCGGGCCAATCTCGCACTGCATAGCGCGCCGGTGTCGCCACCGGATCAGGACACCGCTCTCCTGCGCGATGAGTTCAAGGCGGCCCTCGAAGCACTCTCCGCATCCCACCGGCAGGCCCTGCTTGCCGTGATCGAGGACCAACTTGCCTATGAGGCCGCTGCGGAAAAGTGCGGCATATCGCTCGCGGTTCTGAAAAGCAGGGTTCATCGGGCGCGCGCTGCCATACTTGCCTATCTCGCCGGTACCCATCGATCGCAGCTGCAAAAGTCTCCGCAGCGATGCGTTTACTATGGATTCGTCCGCGCGACCGGCGCTGAAGAAGGCCCAAATGGGATGACTTTGTGCCGAGCCGCTTGAACGGCGAATTGCTTGAACGCGCATCTATGCTCGCAACGCGAGTTGAAGCTGCGGTCGAGACCCCGGGTCGATCAATCCCCTTGGCGGCATAGGCCCGCGCTCCATCGGCCGATAGCGCCCAAAACCGCGGCGCCGCCATCTCTGACGCCTATCGCGGAACCTGCTCGCGTCGCGCGCGCTCCCAGGCCTCCATCTCCGCGCGATGCTTGGCGAGCGCATCCTGATATAGCTTCTCCTCGATCCGTGATCTTGCCAACGCCTCCTCGTAGTTGCGCTGGATCGCATCCGCACGCTGCCTTGCGGCATCAAGCATAATCGCGCCCTGTCGGTTGAGGTTGCGCACCTGACGGCGTTCGACCTCGTCCTTGTCGGTCTGGCCATCGACCGAAACGCTGGGCTCGACCTCCACCTCCCGGATCGCAGCGGTCCACCCTGGAGGCTCATTCGGGAGAGGAGCGGCGGTTGTTTGGGCGACGGCAGGAGCGGCCTCGGCCACCGCAAGCAGCAGGGCCGTGCCGAGCCAACTCCATTTGGACGTCGCCGGCCCGGTCTGACCGGCGGAAGTCGCGGACCCGGGACGGCGAGCGACGCGAGGGCGTGGTATGCCATGGTTACTGACCATCTGAGCGTCTGGCGGCTGGCGACCCCCAGCGCACCGTCTCTTCTCGGTGTTTCTGGCTAGCAAGCTTCGCATGCCCCGGTCTCTACCTGCTTTCCGCAGGTTTCGGCCGATTCGGATTGTCCTCGGCGTGGGTGCCGTTCGATATCCGCCACTCTTGCAGCCGTCGTCGGCGTAATTGCCGGACATTTTCACAGTGTCGGATGAGCAGGGGGTATCGCCGGCTCTTTCTTGCAGCCGCCGACCCGGGCGCAAAAGCGTCTTTGGGCGTCGACAATCATCTCGGGGGTGACATCGCTCACCGCCTTCTCAAGTGCCGGGATCATGAGCGTGCGGCTCTTTTCGAGCCAGGCACGACCGGCATTGCTCTCGTAGAAGGCGTTGATTCCGGTCAGCTCCTCCACGCTGAACGCCGCCGCACAGCTCTCGCGAAGTCTCGAAAGGACCGGGCCCTTCGCGGCCGACATCGCCTCGGCAAGTGAATCGCGATAGGCGGAGATCGTATCCGTTTCATCCGGGAAGGCCGCCGAAAGCGTTCGGAAGGAATCTTCGACGGCTTCGCGGATGTTCGTGTCCATCACCTGATCGAGGCCGGACAGCGCAATCGATCGGATGCAGAGTTCCCGGCGCTGCGGAATGTCGTTCTCCGCAGCGGCGGCTTGGGCGGGAGCAACCGCCGGCAAGAGAGAAGCAGCCAGCACCAGCGCGCGGGCAAGCCAGCGCCGGCAGTGGGCCGCGCGCCTGGAATGGGTACGACTGTTTTGGGTCATGAAGATGTCCTCGGGCTTGCCAATCTGAACCGGCACCAGGTCTGCGAGAAAGCCGATAGGGTCGGCCACGGTCGCGACATGAGGCCGTCCGTGCACCGGGCGCCTAGCGGCAGCGGATGTCGTTCTGTTCGATCGAACGGCCGGCAAGCGCGCCCAGCGCGCCGCCGATCAACGTGCCGGCGGCACGATGGCGACCGCCATCGATGATGTTGCCGAGGATTCCGCCGCCCGCTGCTCCGACGATGAGGCCTGTCGTCCCGTCGCTGCGCTTGCAGTAGTAGCGTCCATCCGATCCACGATAGACCTCGTCGCGATCGGAGAGGCGGCGCTCGCCATAACGGGGATCGTCCCGATAGTGGCGGGCCGCGTCGTAATCGGTCGCATAGGGATCGCCGCGCCGGCCGGCCGCGTCAGGATGATCGGCGCGCACGACGGCTTCATATCGATCACGCTCGGCTTCGTAGCGGGCAACCTCCGCCCGGTAGCGATCCTGGGCGTCCGTCCAACGCCGCTGGTCGGCGGCGCTTTGCGCGAGCGCGGGTCCGCAGATCAACGGGAGGGCAGCGAGGGCGAGCGGGGAGAACGCGATGGTCCATCCGCGCGTCTTCGAACTGATTCCTGCGCGCCTGATCATCGCGTCGTCAGGTCCGGTAATGCCATTATCGATGAGGGAAACCCGGGACATGACATTCTCCTCGTTCGGTCAGGATCTTTAGCGAACGGGGTACAGGCCGCGATGCCGCCACAGTATACGCAACATTACCGAACCGCCGCGCGAGCATGGCTTGGAAGCTGCTCGAGCGTGGGGCAGCCTGCCGGGCGCCGCGCTTGCCGTACGGGGCCGTCGCGATCGATGGCGATCAATCTCGTCGCTGGATAAGATTCACCGACGGCATGATGGCCCGCGTCGATCTGCGGGTGGTCACGCCATGTCAAAAACCCGGGCGCTGTCTTGAGGAACCGCAGCCTCGGCGACAGAAATCGCCGTGAGATTGACGATCGCGCGGGCTGTCACGGTCGGAACAAGAAGCTGGATGGGCTTGGACATGCCGAGCAGGATCGGGCCGACAGTCAATGCCTCCGACGAGGCTGCCAGGAGGGTGACGGCGATATTCGCTGCATCGAGCGAGGGCATGACCAACAGGTTGGCCGATCCCTTCAGCCGGCTGCTGGTTACGAACCGGTTCCGCAGTGCTTCGCTCAGCGCGGCATCCGCGTGCATCTCCCCGTCTATCGCCAGATCGGGCGCTTCCTTGCGGATCAGCGCCAAGGCCTGCCGCATCTTGCGCGCGCTTGGCGAGGCCGAAGCTCCGAAATTGGAGTGCGAGAGAAGCGCCGCTCTAATCGGCTCCCCAAATCTTCGTACCGCATCGGCCGCAAGCCGGGTCATCTCGGCGACCTGCTCCGCCGTCGGATCGACATTCATATGCGTGTCGCAGAAGAAGAGCGTACCATTTTTCAGGATGAGACCGGTCATAGCATAGGCGCGGCTCACGCCTGGCTGACGTGGGATGATAGGCAGCACCCAAGCCATCTGCTGCCACCAGTCGGCCGTACCGCCGCACAGCGCGGCATCCACTTCCCCAGCCTCCAGCAGCATCGCGGCCGCAACGGCCGGCCGACGCTTGACTGCGCGCGCCGCAGCCGCCGGATTGATGCCCCTTCGGTCTACGAGCTGTTGATAGCGCGCGTCCAGGGGGGTGAACAGCGCGTCGTCGCTCTCAGGATCGAGGACTGTCACATCGCCGCCGATCTGCAGCCTTAGCCCCAATCGCCGGATGCGCGCCGCGATCGTATCGCGCCGGCCGATAAGCACCGGTTCGGCCAGGCGTTCGTCCACGACCGTCTGCACCGCGCGCAGCACGCGCTCGTCCTCGCCTTCGGCATAGGCGACCCGCTTGCCCGTGTCGCGCGCCTGATTGAAGACGCCGCGCATCAGCTGGCCCGAACGATAGACGAGCTTCTCCAGCTCGGTCTGATACGCGCCGAATCCGCGATGGGGCGGCGGGCGACGCCGCTCTCCATCGCCGCCCGGGCGACCGCAGGCGCGATCTTGAGGATCAGCCTGGGATCGAAGGGCTTCGGGATGATGTGCTCTGGGCCGAACAGGAGCGCCGCGTCGCCATAGGCCTGCGCCACCTGTTCGGTCGCTTCGGCGCGGGCCAGGCTTGCCAGCGCCTCCGCCGCCGCCAGCTTCATCGCCTCGTTGATCTCGGTGGCGCCGACGTCGAGAGCGCCGCGGAAGATGAAGGGGAAGCACAGGACATTGTTGACCTGGTTGGGATAGTCTGACCGGCCCGTTGCGACGATCGCGTCGGGACGCGCGGCTGCGACGAGTTCGGGGAGGATCTCAGGATCGGGGTTCGCAAGCGCGAGGATCAGCGGCCTTTCGGCAAAGAGCGGCAACCATTCGGGCTTGAGCACGCGCGGCGCGGACAGGCCGAGGAAGACGTCCGCATCCTCCAGCACCTCCGGCAAGGTCCGGGCATTGGTGACGCGGGCGTAGCGGGCCATGTTCGGCGCCATGCCCGGCCGGTCGGCATGCACCACACCGTCAATGTCGGTGATCGTGACATTGTCGATCTTCAGGCCCATGGCTACCAGCAGGTCGACGCAGGCGAGCGCCGCAGCGCCCGCGCCGGAGGTCACGAGCCGCACATCCTCGAGTTGCTTGCCTTGCAGCGTAAGGCCATTGCGGATCGCGGCGGCGCATACAATCGCGGTGCCGTGCTGGTCATCGTGAAAGACGGGGATGTTCATGCGTTGGCGCAACGCCGCCTCGATGACGAAGCATTCCGGCGCCTTGATGTCTTCCAGGTTGATGCCTCCGAACGTGGGCTCGAGCGCCGCCACAACTTCGATGAAGCGATCCGGATCGAGCGCATCGACTTCGATGTCAAATACATCGATCCCTGCGAACTTCTTGAAGAGGACGGCCTTGCCTTCCATCACCGGCTTGCTGGCCAACGGTCCGATATTGCCCAAGCCCAGCACGGCTGTTCCATTGGAAATCACAGCGACCAGATTGCCGCGGGCCGTCAGATCCCGCGCCGCCTCGGGATCACTGCCGATGGCGTCGCACGCTGCGGCGACGCCCGGCGAGTAGGCCAGCGCCAGGTCGCGCTGGTTCGACATACGCTTGGTCGACTCAACGCTCAGCTTTCCCGGCTTGGGGAACCGATGGTAATCGAGTGCTGCCCGCCGGAAGTCATCGTCCATGATTTCATGTCCCCGTCGATTTTGGACAGCCGGCATGCGGCGCCTGCTGCCTCAATACGGCCCCAGCCGCGCGCACGACGGCATACCGGGTCTCGCGTGGTTATCATTTCTGCGAGGGACAGCTCATCGGTAGAGTCACGGAAGCACAGGATCGGTTCCCGCTCGAACGCCCGGCCGTCGCCGGCTGCTGCTGCCGGTTATCGTTCCAACCGCGAACGCGAATCATCGCCGCTCCGCAGATAATCGGCAAGCCGATCGAGCAGCGGACGCTGGCTTGCGAGCATGCTGGGAAGCGCGCTCGAGAGAGCGAACCAGCGCGCTTCATCGATCTCCGGGAACGACCCTATCTTGCCGGATCGCGGCGGCCATTCCAGATCGAACCGATTGCTCGCGATAGCCTCGATGTCGACCTGCTGCTCCGATGCGAATGCCTCGACCAGTTTGCCGCCCGCCTGCTTCAGCTGTCCCAGCCGATGGAGCTCGCCGGTGAGGCGGATGCCAAGCTCCTCTTCGACCTCGCGCCGTGCCGCCGCGGATGGTTCCTCGCCCGGCTCGATCAAGCCTTTGGGAATCTGCCATGATCCGGCGTCCTTGTTCCGCCAGAAAGGCCCGCCGGGATGGACAAGCAGGACCTCAACCTCCGTACCGCGGCGCCTGTACAGCAGAATTCCCGCGCTCATCCGCGCCATGGCGATGCCTGTCGGACGGCTGCGCTCATGCCCCGATCAGATGCACCGCGATGCTGCGTCGATGCGGCCGCCGGCGGTGCTCGAACAGATAGATGCCCTGCCAAGTGCCGAGCGCCAGGCGCCCATCGATCAGCGGGATCGACAGCTGCACCTGCGTCAGCGCAGCGCGCAGGTGCGCCGGCATGTCGTCCGAGCCTTCGTCGTCATGCGCGTAGGCTGCCGGATCTTCCGGAGCGATTCGCGCGAAATAGGACTCGAGATCGGCACGCACCTCCGCTGCCGCGTTCTCCTGGATCAGAAGCGACGCCGAGGTGTGGCGGCAGAACAGCGTGAGCAGCCCCTCCTGTACTCCCGCTTCGGCCACCCAATCGGTCACCTCATGGGTGATCTCGACGAGCCCCTGCCGGAGCGTCGAGAACTCAAGAATGGTCGAGATCTGCTTCACCAGCAGATAGTGGCACCACTGGCGCGTCTGCGCACCCCCTCGGTCGGACAATTCGCCTCTCAGATTTTCCGTGTGCGAAACGCTTGACGAAATGGTCCGGATTGACCTGCGTGACGTGGATCGGCAGGGGATGCCGATCGGCGCCTCGGCGCGACCATCAGGGGGCGGGAAATGGGAGATCAAGGCTTTCATTACGGCTCGTTGACGGCGCCGGACGCGACTTCCCCAAGGCACGGCCTGCGCAGCGCACGAATGTCGCCTTGTCGCCTCGAGAGACAGGTCAATCGGATTTGCCTCGGCGCGCTCCGCACATCGGGCGACGCGTCTGCCTTGATCAGCGACCCGTTGGCGCAGCTGCGATGAGTGACCTCTGGCTCCAGACAATCGGCGGTGGCTTGGGAGACTGGATCGATCCCGAGGCGATCCCGCCTGATCGCCTCGCCGCAGCGCGCTCCGCCATTCAAAGGGCGCTTGTCGCGGGCAAGGACGGCGTCCTGATAGTCCAGCGGCTTGGCTACCGTCTCTGTGCGACGGTCGACGAGAGCCGTCTGTTGCTCACCATGCTCGCTGCCGGGGGCGAGCCGATCGTCACGATCGCTGTGGCGCCCCGCGCTGGCGATGGCGACAAGCTATGGCCGATGATGGTCAAGGCTGCCTCCGAGCAGGGCCAGCCCGTGACATTCAGGCGGCCCCAGGAACCATGGGCGCTGGTGCTCGCGTATCCGTCGGCGATGATGCGTCTTGCCTCGGACGACGATCTTGGTTGGCTCGCCGTGCTTGAGGCCGAGCTGTCCTGTGCATGGCTGGAGAAGACCCTCGACAAGCCATCGCTTGGCTGACGACGAGCCCAGCGTCGCAGATTTGGCGGGTCTCGTTCAAGTCGGGTCCGGGCGAATGGATCGCGCGTGGAGGGAACCGATCGCACCATGGCAGGGTCAGCCGCGTTCCTCTTGCCAGCGGAGCTGAAAGCTGAGCTCCACCGCGACATTCTGGCCCCTCTATAGGAGCGATTCCGTGACGAGCCCCAATACGGGTAGCGGTAGTGGATTGCCGCGAAGCCTCGAGCCGCACGCACGGCTCTCTTGACCGGGCCATCAGGAATCAAGCTTGCTCGCGACAACGGCGGTCCGCGGACGCAGCCAGGGGAAAAGCAGCGGCTTGACGTCGTCCGACGCGCCGTTGGGCGTTCCAATATCGATATTGCGGCGGTTGAAGTGCCAATAAATGATGACGCTCAAGATGGCGGCATAGAAGCACCAGACCGAGGCGAAGGCATATTCCTTGACGATCTGGACGATAGTCAGCCCGATCACATTCAGTACGCCATAACCCCGGACGACGCGGTGGCTTGAAAGCAGGAGGGCCCCGCAGGTGGCGAGGATATACAAGCAGGATATCCCGAAATTGCCGGTTAGCTGATTGCGATAGGCGATCGAATGGTGCTCGACGAACACATGGCTTGGAAGAGAGATCAGCCCATAGACGTCCCATACGCACACCAAAGCCCCAATGACCGTCAATCCGAGGATAGCGCCGCGACGCCAGCCGGGCGGTTCCATCAGCGCGACCGCGGCCGGCATCAGGAGTGGGAGAATCCCCTGCGCGTAGAGCATGAACAGGAACGCGAGGTGGTCGAGCGCCATCTTCCCGATCCGGCCATCCAGCCCGAGCCAGACAAATCCCTCCGAAAACTGGTGCAGCGCAAACAGCATCGGCACAGACGCGAAAAGCAGCGCGCGGGGCTCGCGGACATGCCGGAGAGTCGCCACGCCGATCGCTCCGATCACGCCGGCGGCGACAAAGCTGGAAGTGGCCGAAAAGCACATGCGGTCTACTCGGCCGAAGAGGTGTGAACCCCTGTGCGGCGCTTCCCTAGATATAGCCAGCCCGATGCGTTCGCCCGAGAATCGCGGCGGTCTGCTTTGAAGCACCTGCTCCGGGCAAACGGAGCGTACCGCGACCGCGCGGTTTTCGCCCGGCGGATTGCTTCTACGCCATGTTCATGCCCATGCGGCGGTCTTACCCGATAGAGCGGCGGCCGCGCACCCCGGACGCGGATTTCAACGATAGACGAGCGGCGCCTCCTTCCAAGATCAAGACCATATGCGCCGGCCGCGGCGCTCAATGCTCTTGCGCGGCCAGCAGAAGGGCCGTGTCCACCTGTGCAGACTGCTCGGCCTCGCTGATATGGGTGATGGTGCGAACGAAGCTGTCGGGATTGAGCGAGATCGAGTCGATACCCTCACCAACCAGGAAGGCCGCGAAGTCGGGATAATTGCTGGGCGCCTGGCCGCAGATACCGATCTTGATGCCCGCAGCATGGGCTTTGCGGATCGCTTCGGAGACCATGCGCTTGACCGCTTCGTCGCGCTCATCGAACAGCGTCGCGAGCAGATCGGAATCCCGGTCGACGCCGAGCACGAGCTGCGTGAGGTCGTTCGATCCGATCGAGAAGCCGTCGAAGCGCTTGGCGAACTGCTCCGCCAAGATGACGTTCGAGGGGATCTCGCACATCATATAGACTTGAAGCCCGTTCTCGCCGCGGCGCAGCCCATTTTCGGCCATCACCGCGAGTACCCGGTCGGCCTCCGCCGGCGTGCGGCAGAACGGGACCATGACGATCACGTTGGTGAATCCCAGCGTCTCCCGAACGCGCTTGAGCGCGCGGCATTCGAGCGCAAAGCCTTCACGATAACGGTCATCATAGTAGCGGGAGGCGCCGCGAAAACCGAGCATCGGATTTTCCTCCTCCGGCTCGAATGCGCGTCCGCCCAGCAGATGGGAATATTCGTTGGTCTTGAAGTCACTCAGACGCACGATCGCCGGATGCGGGTGATAGGGCGCCGCCAGCTTCGCGATCCCGCGCGACAAGAGATCGACGAAATAGTCGGCCGGGCTCGCATGACCGCGGGTCAGTTCGCCGATCAGGCGATTATCCTCCGCACTGACCCGCTCGGGATGGAGCAAGGCCATCGGATGCGCCTTGATCAGCGCATTGACGATGAACTCCATGCGAGCGAGCCCGACGCCTTTGGCCGGCAGACGCCACCACTGGAAGGCGGCGGCTGGATTCGCGATATTGACCATCACGTCGGTTCTGGTCCGGGGAAGGGCGCCCAGATCGATCTCCTCCCGCTCGAAGGCGAGGCGGCCGGCATAGACGCTGCCCAGGTCGCCTTCCGCGCAGCACAGCGTGATGTCCTGCTCGCGGCTGAGGACCGTCGTGGCATTGCCGGTTCCCACGACGGCGGGAACGCCCAGTTCGCGGCTGACGATGGCGGCGTGGCTGGTGGCGCCGCCATGATCGGTTATGATGCCGGCCGCGCGCTTCATGATCGGAACCCAGTCCGGGTCGGTCGTGCTGGTGACAAGGATCGCCCCATCGCGAAACTGGTCGATATCCGCGGCGTTGCGGATCACGCAGGCCTGCCCTGTCGCAATCGCGCTGCCGATGGCGGCACCCGTCACCAGCGGTGTGCCGCCTTTGGCCTTGAGTTGATAGCGCAGGAACGAGGAGCGGCTGAGCCCGGCCTGGACGGTTTCCGGGCGTGCTTGGACGAGGAAGAGCGTCCCGGTCTCGCCGTCCTTGGCCCATTCCATGTCCATCGGCCGGCCGTAATGTCCCTCGACGAT
Source organism: Sphingobium sp. TKS (assembly GCF_001563265.1). Classification (NCBI taxonomy): domain Bacteria; kingdom Pseudomonadati; phylum Pseudomonadota; class Alphaproteobacteria; order Sphingomonadales; family Sphingobiaceae; genus Sphingobium; species Sphingobium sp. TKS. Next base: position 2,035,470 of record NZ_CP005083.1, read on the forward strand.
GACCGACCAACGGCCGAGCTCGAGGATGTCGTCGTCATCGAGCACGAAGGCTTCTCGTTCGGCGCGACTGGTCTCGACGATCCGGGTGCGCTTGCTCCCGCCTTCGGCGTAGCGCATTTTCAGCGCTTTCTTGCCCAGTATCTTTTCGATGATCGGCCGCGCGTCGCGCCTTTCGAGCAGCGGCTTGAAGACCAGATATTTGTCCGGGTCGACGCTCCCCTGCACGACGGTCTCGCCCAGGCCCCATGCGGCACTGATCACCGTGACATTGGGAAAGCCGCTCTCGGTATCGATCGAGAACATCACGCCCGATCCGGCAAGATCGGATCGCACCATCTGCTGGACGCCGATTGAGAGCGCGACATCGAAATGATCGAACCCCTTGGTCTGGCGATAGCTGATCGCCCGATCCGTGAAGAGCGACGCAAAGCAGCGGCGGCAGGCGTCGAGCAGCGCCCGGTGACCGCGCACATTGAGAAATGTTTCCTGCTGGCCAGCAAAGCTGGCGTCCGGCAAATCCTCCGCTGTGGCGCTGCTGCGCACCGCGACGGCCAGATGGGGCGCGCCCGTCCTCTGCTTGAGCTCGTCATAGGCGGTCCGGATGGCCTCGGCGAGGGCAGGGGGAACGTCGCCGTCCAGGAACAGCGAGCGTATCGCATTGCCCGCTACTTGAAGCGTCGCTTTGCCATCCTCATAACCGGCGAGCTCCGCCCGGATTGCGGCCTCTATCCCGTTGGCCGCAATGAAGCCGCGATAGGCGTCAGCAGTGATGGCAAAACCGGCAGGGACCCGCACGCCCGTGGCGGAAAGCGTGCTCACCATTTCGCCGAGCGAAGCGTTCTTGCCGCCGACCATGGCGATATCGCCGATTCCGATCTTGTCGAACCAAAGTATCAGGCTTGCGGTCATTATGCGGTCCGTCGTCATGGCGATGCGCGACGAGGATGATCGGCATGATATGGCTTGTCAGTCGGGGATGATACGTAGTCGCGCGGCCACCGAGTCCGAGTAGCCGACCGACATGCCTATGTGCAATCCTGGCCGCTTTCCGGGGCGATTAGGTGGAGCTTCCATTGGTCCGCGAGTCGCCTCGGACCTGGAGCACGGGGCTTGCCGATCCGGAAATATACGCATTGGCCCGGTCAGATCGAACGACCATCCTTGCCTCAACAGCGGAGAAGCATGATGCGTACGATCGTCACGACCATAGCGCTCCTCGCGCTCGCCGCATGCGGCAGGGCCGACAAGGACGCCACTGACACGGCCGACGCGGGAGGCAACGTGACCAATTACGTCGCAGAGGTTGGGACGCTCAACGTGCCTCAGCGGAACGCGGTGTTCTTCCGTGCGATCCGAGACGCGGGTTTGCCCTGCCAGAACGTGACCGGGTCCGAGCAGATCGCCGCGCCCGCCCAACGGCCAATGTGGCGTGCCCGTTGCGAGGACGGTGCCGCGCACCTTATCCAGGTGATGCCCGACGGGACCGTCAACGTCGTCAGCCGGGCCACGCCATGATGGAGGCCGGGGACGAGAGAGCAGCCGATGGCCTCGGCGGGCTGCACGCGAACCTGCTGTGACGGTCGAGGAGGAGGCAGACGCGCAGGAGCGCGAGGGCGATCCCGACAGCCTCGATCGAGGGCATCCCGCACGAATGCACATCTCTGACCGGGTTCACAAGATTCTTGCCCGGTATGAAGGCGAATCGGCCGAAACCAAGATGAATTTGGCGCGCATCCTGATGCAGGGCCGAGTCGGCGGGACCGGTCACCTCGTCATCCTTCCCGTAGACCAGGGGCTCGAGCATGGTCCTGCGCGAAGCTTCGCCGCAAATCCCGCCGCCTATGACCCTCATTATCATTTTCGGCTCGCGATCGACGCCGGTCTATCGGCCTTCGCGGCGCCGCTCGGGATGCTGGAGGCTGGAATCGACACCTTCGCCGGACAAATCCCCACGATCCTCAAGCTCAATTCCTCGAACTGCCTCTCCGCTGTCAAGGATCAAGCCGTCTTCGCAAGCGTGGATGACGCGCTGCGCCTCGATTGCGCAGCAGTTGGATTCACACTCTATCCTGGCTCCGATGGCTTTTTCGGCCAGGTGGACGAGCTGCGCACCGTGGCCCGGGAAGCGCGCGCCGCCGGTCTCCCGCTGCTCCTATGGTCCTATCCGCGCGGCGGATCGATTACCGCGGTCGGCGAGACGGCGCTCGATATCGTCGCATACGCCGCGCATATCGCCGTCGAGCTGGGAGCCCACATCGTCAAGGTGAAAGTTCCCAGTGATCATGTCGAACAGGATGCCGCCAAATCCGCTTACGCCGGCCGGCAATGGGCTGATCCGGTCGACAGAATTCGGCATGTGGTCGAGGCCGCTTTCGCCGGACGGCGGCTCGTCATCTTCTCGGGAGGCGCAGCCACGGATCCGGAGACGCTGTACCGGGACGTCCGCGCGATCCGCGAGGGTGGCGGTGGCGGTTCGATCATCGGCCGCAACAGCTTCCAGCGGCCACGGTCCGAGGCTCTGGCGATGCTGGACAAGATCGTGCGGATCTACTCCGGGGAAGCTTGACGTTCGCGGGCTTGTCCGGGCGTGAGGCCCTGCCGTGGGCGCGTGTTGGAAAGAGGAGAAGCATAATGGCAACCCAGCCCGAATTTCCGCCGCCGGATACTATTCAGCCCCAGTCGCCACCGGAGACGCCGCCCGGTCCGGGGCCGGCCGAAAATCCCTTTTCAGAGCCCCCGGAGATCATTCCAGACGTTCCCGATCAGGATAATCCCGGCCGCGAGCCTGGTCCCGGCTCCTCGACCTATCGGTCATCGTAGCTGCTTTGCCTCCCGATGCGTGGACGTCCGCGACACCGGTCGGCGGCGGCCGCTTCGAGAGGTCAGGCGCTCGCGCGTCGCCCCTGAAGCGCGTTCCTCATTCGCTGGCGGCGGGCCGTATCGGACTGGTCGTAGATTTCCATTGCGTTCCGCCAGGAGCGACAAGCGCGTGCATGCGCTCGACGTCATCCCGACGGCAAAGATTATTGCCCGGGGAAAGGACCGCCGCGGCGCCTGCCGCGATTCCATACCGGAAGGCCTCCACGAGCTCCCGCCCGCAAGCGAGCGCGAATGTCATAGCCGCCAGGAAGCTATCTCCGGCGCCGACTGCGCTTTTCGCATCAACCGGCACCGCCGGCAGGCTCAACACTCCGGAGCGCTGCGCGAGCAGGGCGCCGTCCTGTCCCATGGTCACTGCCACATATTTGGCCTGATCGCGGTTGACGATGTCGGACGCGGCCGCTGCGATGTCGTCGAGCTCCATTAGGGGAGTGCCCACGAACTGTTGAAGCTCGCCCAAACTGGGCTTGACCAGGAAAATGCCGCCGCCAGCGAGGCCGCGCTTCAGGGCGGAACCCGAACTGTCAAGAATGAGCTCGATTCCGCGGGCAGCGGCTATCCGCTGGACACGGTTGTAGAAGTCCTCGGGCACGCCCGGCGGGAGCGATCCGCTTGCAACCAGATAATCACATTCGATGCCGTCAAGATGATCCAGGCATGCTTGCCATTCCTGTTCGGCCACGACAGGCCCACGCGGCACTAGCCTGAATTCCTTGCCGGTTTCCCGTTCGTAGACAGCCGTGCTGATACGCGTATTGCCCTCGATTGGAATACGGGCTCGGACCATTTGATGGAGATCGAGAAGGCTGTCGAGCGTGGCGCCGGTGGCGCCGCCCGCCAGATAATGGGCTCGCGCCGTGCCGCCAAGCCGGGCAATGACGCGCGTAACATTGATGCCGCCTCCTCCCGGATCATACTGTTCCTGGCTAGCCCGGATCTTGTGCGTGTGAAAGACACGATCCGCCTCGTACGCCACGTCTATGGCCGGGTTCATCGTGAGGGTCGCAATGTTCTTCATGTCCGCGACGGCTATCATCGCAAGCGGCCGCGTCAGAATAAGTATATATCCCAAGATCGCATCAGTAATCGCCTAATCACATTCGAATCATGCCGGCGACGTCTACGCGGAGAATGCCAAGCCTCAGCCTGGCGCGACTGAGTCGGGTCGCTGCGCGTCGGCCTTTTCGGTGAGAACGACCGGCCACGGCGTCAACACCAACTCGCCTCGTTCCTCGGCTGGCCGAGCCATGGTCCCGCCGCCGGCCCACGCGCGCTGCCAATCCTGCCAAGCCGCGACCAACCCTTCGGCGGCCTCCAGTCGCCATTCCTCGATATCGGCGATGATGTCCTCCCATCGGCCGGGACGAACATCGTCTTCACCGTCGCTGCCGCCGGTGTTCGCCGCCCGGCGCAGCATGGCGCTGCCTTCCGCGCCGCATTCGATAAACGCCTTCTCGCCGATCTGGCTGAGACGCTCCCAAGCGGCCCGAAGTCCGTCCCCGAGCCTCAATGCGAGTCGCATGTTCGCCTCACTCAGGCCAGCGACTCCGCCGAGGGCCCAGTCCAGCGGGAAGGCATGTTCCCCATTTTCAGCCGATGCGATCGAGCCGGCATCGCGCGGATGTGTGACGTCGCTGTCCATGATGGGCCTCCTGACCCAGGATTATCCCAACACGCGCGCGTGCGTCTGTACGTGCTTTCCGCAATGACGCCCGGATGGCGAGACTATTCAGCAGCGCCGTGACCGACCGATGGAAACTGACGGGATCTTGCTGCGGTCCGCCGTGGCTGACATTCGGCAGGATGAGCAGCCTGGCTCCTGGAATCAGGCGCGCAAGCCGCTCGCTATGCTCGCGGGCGATGAACTGTTCGTGCTCGCCATCGGCGATAACCGTCCTGGCTTTGATGCTCCCAAGCTCGCCCGCGGTAAGGTTCGGCTCCTTCTCAAAAAGCTGCCCGAGCTTCGCCCGCAGGACGGGAAAGCCATCCGAATCATACATAACGGGCGTTCGCCGCCCGACCCCGGTTGCTGATGCGTTGCGCGCGACTAGCATGACCTTCTTCGATGCGTTCGATCGGAGGCGCTCGCAGTGCTTGGCCTTCCGTCGTGCTGCGATCTTACGTAAATATCCTAAATGCGACCGCCCTGATCGTGCGGCATTGCCGGCAGCATGATCAAACAGATCCTCGCCATCGTTGAAACTGGTGTTCTGGAGGAGCAGTTTCTGACCGACGCCGTGCGGCTTGCACGACTTCATGATGCCGGGTTGATCGTGGTCGCACTTTCAGCGGTTGCCATGCCGAGCGGCGACCTTTCCGTCGGCTCAGCCGTAGTCAGGGACGAGCTGATCGCAGCGATCGAGGCCAAGGGGGCAGAAGTCGAAAAGCGCGCCCAGCGTGAAGGATTCGAGCTGCGGAACATCCCTCGAGATGCGGCTAGCCTGATCGGGCAGATTCCGGTCGAGGCCCGTTATGCTGATCTGGCTCTCCTCGCTCCGACCTCCGCCTACGGCAATCCTCGGCTTCGGCGTCAGCTATTCGAGGCTCTCGTACAGGCTTCCGGACGTCCTCTGCTTGTTTTGCCCGTAGCGTGGGTACCCGCGCCGTTCGAAGGTCTTCTCGTCGGCTGGAATAGCACTTGGGAGGCCGCCCGCGCGCTTGCCGACAGCCTCATCCTTGCCAAACCAGGCGCCCAGGTGGACGTGATCACGGTGGATGCCGCAGATACGCTCAAGGGCCATAGCACCCACTCGGGGACGGACGTTGTCCGATACATTCGCCGCCACGGCTTTGTCGCCCATTTTCAAGATATCTCTTCGGATGGCCGGAGCGATGCCACGGCGCTGACCGACTTTGCGGCCGCCCAACGGTCGGACCTGCTCGTGCTGGGTGCCGCCATTCATTCCCGGGTGCACGAATTGCTGTTGGGGGGCGTGACGCATGATCTGCTTGACGGCGCAAAGATCCCCCTCCTGTTCAGCCGCTGATTCCATCCTTGGCTCTTCCAGGATTTCCCCGGGGTCCTCTTCGGGCAATCTCACGATTCCCGGATCACCCGGAAATCCGCATCCTCATCACCCGAAGCCGAGTTCATCGCCGAAGGTCTCACGCATGCGGCGGCGCCAGACTCCCGTCAGCCTCGATGGCCAATCCGGCCGATTAGTGAGAGCCGCAGCCAGCGATCCTGGCCGCTTGCGCTTTGGATGTGACGGGCGGTTGCTCGTGTGGGCGGAGCCCGAGGGTCAGCGGCTAGCCATGTCGGGCCACGACCTTCATGTGATCGATGGCCCCCGCCGGGCGCCGAAGCCTTCCGCCCGCGGCAGAGACTGTCGGCGCTTGAGCGCGGCGCTCGAGCATCCCAACGCGCATTGCCTTGCTGCGATCGCGCCGCGCACCGCCTATAGCGAGAGGAGTCGGCGTTTTGGCGGATGCGATCCGGTAAGCGCACGGTGCGACGCATCGGCCGCGTGGAAAAGATCGGCGGCTGAATGCCTGCCGTTGACCGAGGCCGTGGCAGCATCGAAGGAGTGAACATGGCTGACACGCCCGGTCAGGCCGAACCGGAAGGGACCGGACCCCACCGGCAATCCGTGGAAGCGGTCCTCGCCTTGTTCGGCGCGGATGCCGCGGCCGGACTGACCCGGGCGGAGGCGCTCGCCCGTCTCGACCGATATGGCCCCAATGCGCTTGCCACCGCCAAACCCGTGCCGATCTGGCGAAAGATCCTGGCGCAGTTCTCCGACGTGCTGGTCATCCTGCTGCTCGTCGCGGCGTTCGTCTCGGCCGGCCTTTGGTTCTACGAGCGCGACTCGTCCTTGCCCTTCGAGGCGATGGCGATCTTCGCCATCGTCCTCCTCAATGCGGCCATGGGCTATGTCCAGCGGGTCCGCGCCGAACAGGCGGTCTCCGCCCTGCAGAAGATGTCGGCGGCGCGGGCCAGCGTCATGCGGGGCAGCGCGCGGCAGAGCATTCCGGCGAGCGAGCTCGTCCCGGGCGACATCATCTTTGTCGAAGAGGGCGTTACCGTGCCCGCCGACGCCCGCCTGATCGAGTCCGTTTCCCTGCAGACGGGCGAGGCGTCGCTGACCGGAGAAAGCCTGCCCGTGGCCAAGGACGTCGACCCGATCCAGGACGACGTGCCGCTCGGCGACCGCCATAACATGATCTTCGCCGGCACAAGCGCGACCTACGGCCGGGGCAGCGCGGTCGTCACGGCGACCGGCATGCGGACCGAGATGGGACGAATCGCAGGCCTGATCGAGGACGCGCCGAAGGAGATGACCCCGTTGCAGCGGGAGCTCGACCGCACCGGCCGGCTGTTGGGCGTGATCGTCGTCGCGATCGCCGTCGTGATGATCGCGACGATCCTCCTGGTGGAGGATATTCGCGGCTTTTCGGCGGTCTTCGACGTGCTGATCCTGGGCGTCGCGCTCGCCGTCGCCGCCGTGCCCGAGGGCCTGCCGGCGATCGTGACCGCGGTGCTCTCGCTCGGCGTCCAGAGAATGGCCAAGCGGCACGCCATCGTGCGTCATCTGGCTGCGGTCGAGACGCTCGGCTCGGCCGACGTCATCGCCTCCGACAAGACCGGCACGCTGACCCGCAACGAGATGACGGTGCGGGCGGTCGTCACCGCGAGCGGCCGCGTCACCCTGGCTGGAACGGGCTATCGCCCGGAGGGCGAACTGCGCGACGAGCGGGGCGAAGGTGTCGATGGTGATCTTCGGACCGAATTGCTGCGTACGCTCACCGCGGCCGATCGCGCCAACAACGCCGTGCTTCAGGAGCATGACGGACAATGGTCGGTGCAGGGCGATCCCACCGAGGGCGCGCTCCTCGTCGCCGCGCGCAAGGCGCGCCTCGCAAGCGATGCGCTCGAAGCCCGTTTTTGTCGGATCGGCGAGGTGCCGTTCTCATCCGAACGCAAGTTGATGAGCACGGTCCATAGCGATGCGGAACAAGAGGAACGGCTGCTGACGCTGACCAAGGGTGCGCCGGATGTGCTGCTGGCGCGCTGCTCGCATGAACTTGTGGGCGGCGGGACGAGGCCTCTGACCGACGCACGTCGAACCGAGATCGGACAGATCAACGAGGGGCTGGCAGGCGAGGCGCTGCGCACGCTCGGCCTGGCCTTCCGCACGCTGCCCAACGACGGTTCGACGCCGAGGGCGTTCGACGATGGCCTGGAACATGACCTCGTGTTCCTCGGGCTGGTCGGCATGATCGATCCACCGCGGGACGAGGCCAAGGCTGCAATCGTCCACGCCAAGCATGCGGGCATCCGCCCGATCATGATCACCGGCGACCATCCCAAGACCGCCGCGGTCATTGCCGTGGAACTCGGCGTCTCCGATGACGGCCGCGCCGTCACCGGGGCGCAGATCGACGCGATGTCGGATGCGTCGCTCGATGAGACCGTGCGCACCATCTCGGTCTTCGGGCGGGTCGACCCCGAGCACAAGTTGCGTATCGTCAAGGCATTCCAGCGCAACGGCATGACGGTCGCGATGACCGGCGACGGCGTCAACGATGCGCCGGCGCTCACCACCGCCGACATCGGGATCGCCATGGGCATTACCGGAACCGACGTGTCCAAGCAGGCAGCCGACGTCGTGCTGGCCGACGACAATTTCGCGACCATCGTCGCCGCGGTCGAGGAAGGCCGCGCGATCTACGCCAATATCCGCAAGTTCCTGCGCTACCTTCTCTCCTCGAACATTGGGGAGGTGATGACGATGTTCTTCGGCGTCCTGCTCGCGGATGCGCTTGGTCTGACCGCAGCGAGCAGCGGTGGTCTCGTCTTGCCGCTGCTGGCGACGCAGATTCTGTGGATCAACCTTGTCACCGATGGCGCGCCGGCGCTCGCGCTCGGGATAGAGCCGCCGGACAGCGGCACGATGGCGAAGCCCCCGCGCGCCCGCGAGGAGCGGGTCATCACGCCGCGCATGTGGGCAGGCATATTGTTCGTCGGCATGGTGATGGCTGCAGGCACGCTGCTGGTGCTCGACGCGGGCCTGCCGGGCGGTCTGATCGAAGGAAGCGGCACGATCGGCTATGCCCAGACGATGGCGTTCTCGACATTGACCCTCTTCCAGCTTTTCAACATCTTCAACGCGCGCTCGGACGAGCAAAGCGCGTTTCACGGCCTCTTTGCCAATCCCTGGCTGTGGGCGGCGGTGGGGCTGTCACTCGTGCTGCAGGCGGGCGTGGTATATCTGCCCATTCTCCAGCAGGCGTTCTCGACGACGAGCCTCGGCGCGGGGGACTGGGCGCTCTGCACGGTGACCGCGAGTTCGGTGCTCTGGCTGCGCGAACTCAGCAAGATCGTGGTGCGGGCAAGCCGGCGCTGATCCGGCATTCGCGCGCTTCGGCGCATGTTCGGGGCCCGGAAGCGCAACGCCGCGGCCCCGGAGCCTCCCGATCGAAGTCACGCGCGGCTGCTGCGGCGGTTTGTGAGATGGACCAAGCGCCTTTTCCGCCCCGATAGGCGAACGCGAATTCCTACGCGTCGCGGCCGTTGAGCACCAAAAAACCTTCCGCGCAGAAAATCGGAAATCTACGACCAGTAGCCCCGGCCCAATCATTACGTAGCATTGCGGATTATCGACCATAGCCGTCGGCATCATGAACAAAAGCGGAAGGTCTCGGGAGGCGCATCTTGCAAAGCCGACCCCCGGCCTCGCTATGGTGGAGGCTGATGATGTCCTGTGACCAGGAGACGACCGGGCGCTCTCCGGAGCCAATCGCATCTCGCCGCAAGTGGCCGGCGGCCTCTGCTCGGCCGCCTTGCGGCGGGTGAGGGCAGGCCCATGCCGCCTTCCCGAACTGCCTCTTCAGCCCGACACCCGCCCGAACCGGCCGATTATGCACTTCGCACGTCGGGTCGCGGGCATGAGCTTGTCGCGCGCGGAGATTGGACGGTGCTGATGCTTGGAAGTGTTCCTGCGCGGCTGGAACGCGAAATCGGTCGGGGCGGGCGCATGGTGGCGGTCGACATATCACAACTCGGACGGGCCGACAGCGCGGGAATCTATGCTCTGCTCGGTGCGCTCACGACGGGCGCCGAGAAGCGCTTCGATCGGGAGGATTTGCGGCGGCTCGCCGAGATCGTGCATCCTGCGCTCGAGGCCGCGCCGACGGCGGTGCGCGCCGATCACGGCATCACGGCATTCTTCGAGCGGCTGGGGAGGGCAGTCGTAGCCGAGGGCATCGAAGTCTACCGTGCCCTGGCGTTTGCAGGCCAACTCATCCTCGCTCTGATCCGAACGGCGCTCCGGCCGCGGCGGTTGCGCCTGACGCCGCTTGTGGCGGTCATGGAGGAAGCGGGTCTCGACGGCATTCCGATAACGGTCATTATGACGTTCTTCATCGGAGCTGTCGTGGCGCTGGTGGGCGTCAACATCCTCGTCGAATTCGGCGTGTCGGTCTTCACGGTGCAAATGGTCGGCGTGGCGATTCTGCGCGAGTTTGGCGTCGTCATCGCAGCCATTCTTCTCGCCGGCCGATCGGCATCGGCCTTCGCGGCGCAGATCGGCGCGATGCGGATGAACCAGGAAATCAACGCCATGCAAGTAATGGGCGTCGATCTGTTCGATGCGCTCGTCGTCCCGCGCGTTCTTGCGGCCCTGCTGATGATGCCGCTGATGACGTTCTGCGCGGATATCGGCGGTATCGTCGGGGGATTGCTCGTCAGCTGGCTGACGCTCGACATCAGTCCGGTCTTCTTCATCAACCGCACGCTCGAATCCGTCGAGATCAGGCATTTTTGGATCGGCATGAGCAAGGCCCCCTTCCTTGCTGTGGTGATCGCCGCCACCGGTTGCCGGCAGGGTTTCATGGTCGAGGGCGATACAGGGAGCCTCGGTCGCCGCGTTACCGCCGCGGTCGTTCAGTCCGTGTTTCTCATCATCATGTTTGACGCGATCTTCGCCATGATCTTCACGGAGCTCGATCTGTGAGCCAGGAAGAGGGCGACCTGCCGCTGGTTCATGTAAAGGGCTTGCGGACAGTGTTCGGCGAAAAGGTCGTTCACGACGGCCTCGATCTCGATCTGAAGCGTGGCGAAATCCTGGGGGTGGTGGGCGAATCGGGTTCCGGAAAGTCAGTCCTGCTCAACTCCATACTTGGTCTCAAGCGACCCGATGCGGGCGAGATCTCAGTTCTTGGCCATGACGTTCTCGATCCGAACCGGCAGGCCGATGTCGAGCGACGGATCGGCGTCATGTTCCAGCAGGGTGCTCTGTTTTCAGCACTGTCGGTCCAGGAGAATGTCGAGGCGCCGTTTCTTGAACATGCCGACCTGCCCATCGGCTTCGTCCGCGCCATGGCAGCGTTGAAGATCAAACTTGTCGGTCTTCCCGATCATGCCGGCGCGCAGATGCCGGCCGAGCTGTCGGGCGGCATGCGAAAGCGGGCCAGCGTCGCCAGGGCGATCGCCCTCGATCCGGAGTTGCTTTTCCTCGACGAGCCGACTTCCGGTCTCGATCCGATCGGTGCCAATGCGTTCGATGAGCTTGTCCGCGCGTTGCGCGACGCGCTCGGTCTCACTGTCTTCATGATCACGCACGATCTGGATACACTGTACACCATCTGTGACCGAGTGGCGGTGCTGGCGGACAAGCGGGTGATCGCCTTGGCATCGCCCCGGGAGGTCGAGCATTCCGCACATCCATGGATCAAGGCCTATTTCGGGGGTCCGCGTGGACGCGCGGCACGGGAGGCGCATTGATGGAGCGCCATGCCCGCTATGTCCTGGTCGGCGTTTCGTCGGTCGCGATCCTCTTCGCTGCGATGATCTTCATCATCTGGTTGGGGCGGACCGATTTCAGCAGAAGCTATGATGAGTATCGCATTGTCTTCGAGGGTCCCGTTCGCGGTCTGACCGACGGCGGAGACGTCCAGTTCAATGGCATCACAATGGGCCGCATCCAGGCTATCGCGCTTGACGAGCATGATCCCAGCCACGTCCTCACCGATATCCAGTTGCACGCGGGAACCCCGGTTCGAGCGGATTCGGTGGCTATGATGGAGACCCAGGGCATTTCCGGCGTGAATATCATCCAGATAACGTCCGGTTCCATACATCGCCCGCTCTTGAGGACCGTGCCGCACAGCGGCCGGCCAGTCATCCAAAGCAGCACCGATTCCATGGCCGCGCTTTCTGCCCTGTTCCCGGGGGGTGGAGAGATGGTGCGAAGCGCCACCGAGGCGCTCAACCGGGTCAACCGGCTTCTTTCCGATCGGACAATCACGGATTTGGCCGCGACGGCGCATGACGTACGTCTGACCGCCGGCGCGATCGCCGAAAACCGCGAAATGTTTACCCGTGCGTCTTCAACCCTCGCGAAACTCGACGATGCCGCGACCGACATTCAGCGTGCCGCCGCCTCGGTCCGGAATATCGCCGAGGGCGACGGTCGCCGGGCGGCTTCAGACATCGCGCAGACGGCGGACGACCTCAAGCTCGCGATCCGGGACGCGCGTGGGACGCTGGAGAGGATTGACGGCCAGACCCAGAGAATTTCGACGACCACGCTGCCCAACTTCGATCGCACCTTGACGAGTATCGAGCGGGCCGCAGACTCGCTTGACCGGCTGCTTCGCGAAGTGCGCCAGAACCCGCGGGGCATCCTGGGCAGGGCGGGCGAAAAGGAACTGGAACTGCGCCCATGACTATGTTCCGCCACGGCGCCGCCCTGCTTCTGCTCATGCTTTGCGGCTGTGCGGGCTCTCTCCTGGCGCCACCGAGGCCGGTCGTCCTCTATCGGCTCGAAGGAGCCGCGACCACGCCGCCAATCCCGCAGCTTGCGATCGAGCAACGGCAGAGCGTGCATCTGACAATCGGCTTCGCTTCAGAAATCGATGGCGACCGGCTGCTCACAGTTCGGGGCCCGCGGGCGATGTACCTCAAGAGTGCGCGGTGGATCTCGCCGGTGCCGGATCTCTTCCGCAAAGGCATCGAACAGGCCTTCGCCCGCCGCGCCCCCTTGGTCATGCTGTATCCCGTCCGCCCGCCTGCGAATTTCGGCTATCGGTTCGAGTTGAGGATCGACCATTTCGAAGCGGTCTATGCCGACGTCGCAACTGCCGATGCTCCCCCTATCGTGAGACTGGATGGCGAAGCCCGGCTTCTTCGGCGCGACGGCACAGAGCCTCTCGCGGTCTGGGCGCTGGCAGCCCACGCGCGCGCGAAGGAGAACAGTGTCGGTGCGATCGTCGAGGCCTTCGGTGTCGCGGCTGACCGCTGCTTTGACGAGACCGCCGATAAAACGGCCGGGCTCATCGCAGGCGCGCTCCGGGAGAACGGACCGGCACGATAGGATATCGCTGCTTTCGTGTTCGGGTGGAGCGCAGCGGAATCGGCTACAGCGAGAAGCCTTCTCCGAGATAGAGGCGCCTGACGTTCGCATCGAGGACCAACTGCGCGGGCGTGCCCTGCGTGAGCAAAGCGCCTTCGTAGAGGATGTATGCCCTGTCGACGAGCTCGAGTGTCTCGCGCACATTATGATCCGTGATCAGAACGCCGACATCGTGCTTCTTCAAGTCGCGCACCATGCGCTCGAGGTCCGCGATGGATAGTGGATCGATACCGGCAAAGGGCTCGTCGAGCAGGATGATGGTCGGATCTGCCGCCATTGCCCGCGCGATTTCGCAGCGCCGCCGCTCGCCGCCGGAGAGCGACTTGGCAGGTGTGTCCCGTAAGGATTCGATGCGGAATTCTTCGAGAAGAGCGTTCAGACGGCGCCCGCGTGCGTCCCTATCGGGTTCGACGAGTTCCAGCACGGCCTCGATGTTCTGCGAGACAGTCATCCCCCGGAAGATGGATGGCTCCTGGGGCAGATATCCGAGGCCGAGACGAGCCCGCCGGTACATGGGAAGCTTGGTGACATCGAGGCCGTTGAGGAGAATGCGCCCGGCGTCCGGCCGCACAAGGCCGATGATCGAGTAGAAGCACAGCGTCTTCCCCGCGCCGTTGGGTCCGAGCAGTCCAACAACCTGGCCATGAGCGACGTCAAGCGAGATGTCGTTCAGTACCTTGCGCCCGTCATAGGCCTTGTCGATCCCAACAACCGAGAGTCCGCGAGGATGGGAGGCGTCGGATTGTGCCCGGGGCTCGCAGGCATGGGGTTCCGCCGTTTGTGCTGAAGGCACCTGCTTCAATTCAGGCGGCGCCGGCGTCCTTCCGGAGCCGTCTGCAGAGGCGGCGTTGACTGCGTGGGTCGGAGTTTCGGCCATGATCCTTGAGGCAAAAGGGGCGCATCGCCTGGACGCATCCCATCCCTGTGACGTTCAGGCGACTATCGGAGGGGACGAACCCGGTCTTTACGTAGTTACCTCCAAGCGCCGGCGAACGGCCGATGCGGCTCGCCACGAACGATGCAGAACCGCTTGCAGCGCTCGCGGCGCCGGCGCCCCGCGGTTCTGGTTAATGCTGCGAATGCTTCATGGCTTCAGCCCGATCCGCCGAGCGATCTAAGTAACATTCCCAATTTCCGGGACTGTCCCTTGCCGAGACAATCGCCTCGTTCGACAGGGAGGCGCTCGATGCACATCGGAACCGGTCATCAGGACCCTGGCACCTCCGCTCGGGAAGGTATCCATGATCTGAGGAATCTGTTCAGCGTCGTGGCATCGGCCCGCCACATGCTGGATGATCCGCTTACGACAGAGCGGCGCGCTTTGCTCCTCGATGCCATCGAAGACGCCGCAGAGCGTGGCGGCCGCCTCACGACCACTCTTCTCGCTCGCTCAGATGGTGCCGGTGCGACGGAGGATCTGGAGGTAAACGGTCATCTGGCAGGTCTTGAGCCACTGATGCGCGCGCTCGCCGGCCGACATGTGGAGGTCGTGCTGGACCGCACGAGCAAACGGTTGCCAGCGAAGTTCGAAGCGGCCGCCTTTGACGCGGCGATTCTCGAACTGGTGGCAAACGCAAGCGCATCGCTGGTGACGCCGGGTAAGATATGGATCCGCATCAAGGGGATCAACAACCGGATCTGGATCGCTATTGCCGATACCGGCCGCGGCCTCACTCTGTGCGAATTGCATCGCGCGCTCCAAGGGAACGTAGCGCCCGCCGCCAACGGGACAGGACTGGGCCGCGTACGCCATTTCGTCCGGGCTGCTCACGGCCGCTTCCGTATTCGCAGCCGCGCGGGCCATGGCACCGTCGTTTCCCTGATCTTGCCGATGGTCCTCAAGGTGGCCGTCGACAAGCCGTGCACCGTCGCCACATCCCGCGTGCGGCGGATTTCAAAGCGAAAGGAGACCGCAAATGACAAGCGACAGCCAACTACAGCGTGACGTCATGGACGAACTGACTTGGGAGCCGAGCGTCGACCACGCCGATATCGGCGTGGCCGTGACCGACGGCGTGGTGACACTTTCCGGCTATGTGAAGAGCTATCCGGAGAAGCTGGCGGCCGAGAAGGCGGCGCGGCGCGTGGCCGGCGTCAAGGCGATCGCCGAGGAGATCAAGGTGCGCTTCGCGTCGGATCCGAAGACGGCGGATCATGAGATTGCCAAGCGCATCCTCGACATGTTCGCCTGGAATGTCTCGATCCCGGACGACAAGATCAAGGTGAAGGTCGAGCATGGCTGGGTCACGCTTACCGGCACCGTCGACTGGTATTATCAGAGCGACGAAGCCCGCAAGGTCGCCGGCAAGATCACTGGCGTGATCGGCGTCGGCAACCAGATCGAGATCAAGCAGCACGTGCCGACCGCCCACGATGTCAAGGACCGGATCGTCGCCGCCTTCAAGCGCCAGGCCAACCTCGATGCGGCGACTGTGACGGTGCTTACCGACGGCGGCAAGGTGACGCTGGGGGGAAAGGTCAAGGCGTGGAACGAGCGCCAGATCGCCGAACGCGCCGCGTGGGCCGCGCCCGGCGTCGTTCGGGTGGAGGACAATATCGTCGTCGCCTGATCCCCGTGCGGGGATATCAGCTTGCAACGGTCGCGAGGAATGTCTGGCGACCGTTGCAGGCCGTCCGGCCGAGGCGAAGGTTGCCGCGAGCCATGACCTCATGGCGGTCGATCAGCTTGGCGCCCGACCGTGCAAACAAAATCGCGTCCGACCATGTGCCGACCCTAGAGACGGTCCATTGTCGCAAGGGAAGGACCACCGATCGAACGTCCGGCGCTGCATCTGCGGCGGATTGCACAAGCCGACGCTCGCACGCGCCGCCGGGGCCTGGCCGCCTCGTGCAAGGAACCAGATCTGGAACTGGCCCGCCAACTCGCTCATTCTCGTCACGGGCGATGTCCCCGGCTTGGGCGACCGAACAGGGAGAATATTGATGGCCGCGAAAAACTGGAACCTCGAGCCTGGCCTTGCCCAGGGCACAGGATGGGGCTGGATCCTCGCCTACGGCATCCTGCTGGCGATCGTCGGAATAGTGGCCCTGCTCGAGCCACTTGCGACAGGCCTTGCCACCGGCCTGTTTATTGGCTTCGTGCTGCTGAGTGGTGGCGTTCTCGGGCTGGCGGCTGGCTTTTCCGGGAAGGGCTGGCGCAGCCGTTGGCTCGACATCGTCCTGGGGCTGCTCTCGCTCGCCCTCGGGCTGCTTGTCCTGTGGCACCCTTTTGCGGGCGCGTTCTCGCTCGTCTGGTTCATCGCCGTCTGGCTGATCGTCGGCGGCGCGCTTGAGATTTCAACCGGCTTGGGAGGAGCACATCACCGGGGCTGGCTCGTCTTCCTCGGGCTGATCGACATCGCCCTCGGCGTGATCCTGTTCTTTGCAGGGCCGGCCAGCGCGCTCATCTTTCTGGCGTTCATCATCGGTACGAGCTTTATCTTTCGGGGCGTGTTCCTCTGTATCTTTGCGCTGCGCCTGCGAAAGCTCGCGGACTAGCAGCGACCGGTCTGAGCGCGGTACGATAATCACATACGAGGCGCCGTCCGCTCGGTCGCGCCAGATCGTCCCGGTGGCTTGCTTCGGCCAGAGCCCGGTGGATGATCATCGCGTGTCTGTGACATTGTCGAGTGCATGATCGGCGTCAGGCGATTCCGTATAGCTTGCCTACGGTTTGCGTGGACGCTGACACGCTCCGCCAGTCGAGGGCGGTGCATCCTGTCCTGTCTCACACATTATCCGCCGGACGCCGGGATCTCGAGCGTCCTCCTTACGATCACCAGCGTCGGGTCTCCGGGGCACTCCTCCACCGTGAAACCGACGTCGCGTTCCACTTCGATCGCCTCGTGATTGGCGCGGCTTTCGAGGGACTCGATCACCTGAACGCCGCGCTGCCTCGCGTGCTCCGCTACGAAAGACAGCAAGGTCCAACCGATGCCACGACGCTTGTAATCGGCGTCTACCGAGATCGCGACCTCGCCGCGCTTGCCCTCGGCATCGAGGGCAAGCATCGCCGTGGCGACAGCTTTGCCATTTGCGGCGTCGAACGCGATGAAGCTTTCCGGGTTTCCGTGATCGATGGCGGTCATGGCGCGCAGCTGCTCGGGTTTCACTTCGTTGATCCCACTCAGGAAGCGGAACCGCAGATCCTCCTGGCTCACATGATGGAAGAGTTCATCCAATATGGAGATATCGCCAGGACCCGCCGGACGAACGGACAGCCGTAGGCCTGTTCGCGTTTCACATTCAAATGCCGAGCCGGTCATGATCTCGCCTTTCCGTCAAGAAGTGAGCCCGAATTGAGCACGTTCAGCATATGGATTGCGATCATCCGCTCCTCGTCGGTTGGAATGACGCGGACCGCGATCCTGCTGTTCCCGGCACTGATCACCGGCGTATTTCGCGCATTGCTTTCCGGATCGAGCACGATGCCGGCCCAGGCGAGGCGTTCGCAGATCGATGCACGAACAACCGGATCATTTTCACCGATGCCGGCGGTGAAGACCAAACCGTCCAGTCCCTCGAGCGAGGCAATGAGCGCTCCCGCCTCGCGCGCCGCGCGCCACGCAAAGAGCTCGACCGCCTCGGCCGCACGCGGATCCGAGCTGCCGTGCAGCGCGCGCATGTCGCTCGAGACTCCGGACACGCCGAGCAAACCCGATTTGTTGTAAAATAGATCTTCGACCTGAGCGGGGCTCATCCCGATCTGGGTCTCAAGGTGGAGCGCGACGCCGGGATCGATGCTGCCGCAGCGCGTGCCCATCATGAGACCGTCGAGCGCGGTGAAGCCCATGGTCGTATCGACGCTCTTTCCACCGCGGATCGCGCAGAGGCTGGCGCCGTTGCCGAGGTGCGCGGCGATGACCCGGCCGCCGGCGAGCGGCGGGTCGAGCTCGGCCAAGCTGCGCGCGATATATTCGTAGGAGAGACCATGAAAGCCATAACGACGTATGCCCCGGTCATGGAGCGCGCGCGGTATGGCGAGGCGAGCGGCTATTTCCGGCATGTCGTGATGGAAGGCAGTGTCGAAGCACGCCACCTGTGGCAGGCGGGGCTGGAGTTTCGCGATCGCCCGGATCGCGGCGAGATTATGGGGCTGGTGGAGCGGGGCGAGCGGACAGAGCGCCTCGAGTTTCTCCAGCAGCGCATCGTCGACCAGGCGAGGGCTCGCGAATTCGGTGCCCCCGTGAACGACCCGATGCCCGATCGCGATCACCTCGTTATCGCCGAGATGGCCCGCCGACCATTCGAACAGGTCGGCGAGCAGGGCATCGTGCCCGAGCGAGGCACCGTCCTTCCACGACCGCTCGACAAGGACTTCTCCTCCTGTCGCCCGCCCGACAAGATGCGGCGCGACGCCGATGCCCTCTATCTTGCCTCCGGCAGAGAAGCGCGGCGCGCCTTGCGGGTCCATGGTGAAGAGCGCGAATTTGATGCTCGAAGAGCCCGAGTTGAGGCTGACGACCGCCTTCATGCGCTTGCCGCCTGAGTGACCCCGGGCGCCGCCTTGGTCGCTGCACGGGCCATCAGAACGGCGACGGCGCAGGAGGCAAGGCGGGTGCGCAGGCTGTCTGCGCGGCTCGTAAGGATGATGGGAACGCGTGCTCCCAGGACGATCCCCGCAGCGTCGGCGCCGCCGAGAAATGTCAGCTGCTTGGCGAGCATATTGCCTGCCTCGAGGTTGGGTACGATGAGGATCTCCGCCTTGCCGGCGACGGGCGAGGCAATACCCTTTTCGTTTGCCGCCGCCTCACTGATCGCATTGTCGAAGGCGAGCGGCCCATCGAGCACGCCGCCTGTGATCTGGCCGCGATCAGCCATCTTGCAGAGCGCGGCCGCATGGAGCGTGGACTGCATGTCCGAATTGACCGTTTCGACAGCAGAGAGAATCGCGACCTTTGGCGTCTCGATCTCGATCACATGAGCGAGGTCGATCGCGTTGCGAACGATGTCGGCCTTTTCCTCAAGCGTCGGTGCAATGTTGATCGCCGCGTCGGTGATGATCAGCGGCGTCGGATGACCCGGGACATCCATGATATAGGCGTGGCTGATCCGCCGTTCGGTTCTGAGGCCGGCGGCGGAAGGCACGATCGCGCCCATCAATTCGTCGGTGTGGAGCGACCCCTTCATCAGCAGCTTCGCCTCACCCGCCCGGACGAGCGCGACCGCCTTGGCAGCGGCATCATGGCTGTGATCTGCGGCCACGAGCCGAAGGAACGAAATGTCCTTGCCCGCCTCCTCGGCCGCCTGACGGATCTTCGCCTCCGGACCCACAAGGATCGGAACGATCAGATTGGCCTCGGCCGCCTCGATCGCGGCGAGGAGCGCCGCCGCGCTGCACGGATGCGCGACGGCGGTCGCGACCGGCTCGCCCCCGGCTGTCTTGTCGATCAGCCGACGATAGCGGTCGTGGTCGGAAAGGCGCACATCGGGAAGCGTCGCGCGTGGCCGGCGGACCTTTTGCGTCGGCGCCTTGACCTCGGCCTCCCCGAGAATGACGTCCTCACCATTCTGGTTGGCGCACCGGCAATCAAGGACGACTATATGATGTTCGGCCCGCTTTTCGGTGACCGTCACCGAGGCGGTGATCGTGTCGCCCAGACCGACCGGCCGTGTGAAGCGCAGCGATTGGCTCAGATAAATTGCACCCGGTCCCGGCAGTTCGGTGCCGAGCACGGCGGAGATCAGGCCGCCGCCCCACATGCCATGCGCGATCACGTGGCGGAACATGTCGGTCGCGGCGTAAGCCGAATCGAGCACTGCCGGGTTCACGTCCCCCGAGACGAGCGCGAAAAGCTGGATGTCCTTTTCGTCCAACCTGCGCGTGAGGCTCGCGCGATCGCCAATCCGGATCTCGTCGAACGTCTTGTTCTCGATCATCGCATCGTCAGCCACCGCTCAATGCTCCAGCACGTAGAGCCCGGGCGCGTCGGCGATCGGCCCATAACCCTTGTCCGACGCGCCCATCGGCGGCGGCGCGACGGGATTGCCGGACTGGCGGTCAAGCCACTCGCCCCATTCGATCCACCATGAACCGTGCTTCTGCTCGGCTCGCGCCGACCATTCCTCCGGGTCGTAGGAGATGCCGTCGGGTTCGCGGGTGAGCACTCGGTATCGGCGGCCCTTGTGACCGGGTTCCGAGACGATGCCGGCATTGTGGCCGCCGCTCGTCAGCACGAAAGTGATCTCCGCGCCGGTCAGCAGATGGATCTTGTGCACCGAACGCCAGGGCGCGACATGATAGCGTTCGGTGCCGACCACGAACAGCGGCTTGCGGATCGCCGAGAGGCTGATCGTCCTTCCCTCGACCTTGTACCGGCCCTCGGCAAGATCGTCGTCGAGGAACAGGCGCCGCAGATACTGGCTGTGCATCGCGTAGGGCATGCGCGTGCCGTCGGCGTTCCAGGCCATGAGGTCGTTCATCGGCTCGCGTTCGCCCATCAGATAGGTGCCGAGCACGCGCGACCACACCAGGTCGTTGGACCTGAGGATCTGGAAGGCGCCACCCATCTGGCTGCTGTCGAGATAGCCGCGGCTCCACATCATGCTGTCGAGCAAGTTCAACTGCGCCTCGTCGATGAACAGGCCGAGCTCGCCGGGCTCGCTGAACTCGCTCTGGGCGGCGAACAGGGTGACGCTGGCGAGGCGGTCGTCGCCGTCGCGCGCCATCGCAGCCGCCACGATCGAAAGCAGCGTGCCGCCGAGGCAATAGCCGACCGAATGGATCGCGGAGGCGCCGGTGATCGCAGTGACTGCTTCGAGCGCGGCCATCGGCCCCATTCTTCTATACGCTTCCATGTCCAGGTCGCGGTCGGCGCTGCCGGGATTGTGCCAGGAGATCATGAACACGCTATAGCCTTGGCCTGTCAGCCATCTCACCAGAGAATTCTCCGGAGACAGGTCCAGGATGTAGTATTTCATGATCCAGGCCGGCACGATCAGCACCGGCTCTGGCCGCACCTTCTCGGTCGTCGCCTCATACTGGATGAGCTCGATCAGCTGGTTGCGATAGACGACCTTGCCTTTGGCGGTCGCGACATTGTCGCCGACCCGGAACTGCTCGGCGCCAACATCCGGCAGGCCCCGCACGGTGTGCTGGATATCCTCGAGCAGATGCTTGAAGCCCTCGACGAGACATTGGCCGCCGGTTTCCAGGATCTTCCTTTGCAGGACCGGATTGGTGGCAAGGAAGTTGGAGGGCGCAAGCATGTCGAGCATCTGTCGCGTGGCGAACTCGACCATCGCTTCATGATGCCTGGTGACGCCGTGCACGTCCGTGGTCGCCGCATGCCACCATTGCTGGCTGAGCAGGAAGGACTGGCTGATGAAATTAAACGGTGCCTCGTTCCAGGCCGGATCGGAAAATCGGCGGTCCTGCGGCAAGGGCTCGATCGCGAGCGGGGCCTCAGCGTCGCCGGTGCTGCGGAGGGCATAATCGAAGAGTCGCGCATATTTACGGGCGATCTTCGCGCCGAGCAGCAGGGTCTTCCCGGGCGAAATGGCGAGGTGGATCCCCCAGTCGGAGAAAGCCTGGACGATGGTCGCGGGCGAAAGCCCGGACGTCAGCTGAGCAATGGCGGCGACCGCGGCGCGGTCGAATGTCTCAGCGAGGCCATCCAGCGGATCGGGGGGCGATGGCGCTGCGGCAGGGCTGGTCATGCAGAAGGCTCCTGGATCGGCGGTGTCCCATCATCGCTTTGCGTGCACGCGCGCGCACTACGTAATTGCACTGCCCCGTCTCGAACTCCCGGCGTGCGGCTCATCCGGGGCGTGCTCGCGCGGCTGCGTCGCCGCCGCTCCGCGAACAGGGGCCGCAAACGCCTCGAACGCCATGTCCGCCCGGACGCTTGGAAAGAGCAAGAACTGGAACTCTGTGCTTCCCTTCTGCGATGGACACGAAAGACGCCCGCCCAGATATCTGGCGGCGGGAGTTCCGCGCGCGGGTAGCACTTCTCTCCTTGATGGCGGTCAAATCGGCCGCTGTGAGCGGACATTCCGGCGGCGGCCGATTCTGAGCCGACCGCGGCTTGCACGGGTGATTTCTTCAGTGCCCGAGCACCAGCGGCAGGTTGCTCTTGTTCAGCATCCGCTTGGTGACGCCGCCAAACGCTTCCAGCAGGCGGCCGTGGCTATAGGCCCCCATCAGCACATAGTCGGCCTGCCAAAGCGCCGCTTCCTCGGCAATCAGCGCATCAGGCGCGTGCAGGCCATCGTCGATGATCTTGACGCTCGCATGGATGCCGTGGCGGGACAGATATTCGGCCGCTTCGGTGGGTTCGGTCTTCTCGGCGCCATCGCGGGCCATGAAAATGTGGACATTGGATGCAAGCCGCAGAAGGGGCACGCACACGCGCATCGTGTCAGCCGCAGATGCCTGGCCATCCCAGGCGATGAGCGCGCGACCCACGGCGTTGAACCGATCCAGCTTCTCGGGGACAGCGACGATGGGCTTGCGCGCATGCATCACTATCCGGCTGGCGATCGTACGCATATCGGGGAGAGGATATGCGTCGAGCGTCCGATTGAGCACGATCAGATCGGCGAGCGTCGCCGCCTCGAGGACGCAGCTGGCGATATCACCGGTGGCATCGGCCCAATCCCAGGGAACATCTTCGCGCGAGAGGCGCTCCGTCAGGGCAGCCTTGTTCTTCGCCTCGTTCTCCCGCTCATCGGTCAGCATCACGGCTTCACCAAAGCCCGCATAAATGTCGCCCGCGACTACGGGGGATTGCGTGACGTCGATGCAGGTCAGATGGCCATCAAGCGCACGTGTCAGATCGAGCGCCGCCTGCAGTCGGGCTTCCTGCCCCTCGTCGTCGTGAACCAGCAAAAGAATGTTTTTCATGGTCGCCTCCATCGCAATGGAACGAGGCTATCGACGGCGCCTGACTCAGAATATGCGTGACTATACCTATGGGAGACGTTCTCGCGGCGGCCGCAGTGCACCCTGGACGGCTACGCTCACGCCTACCGCGACAACGCGGTCTCATGTCGCTCCGGCGGTCAGGCAGGTACGCAGACCTGCGATCTCCCGGCCATGAGCTTCGCTCCCAGCAGGCGCTCCCGACCGGCCATCACAACACCGCAGGCAGCATGAGCATGCTGGCTGCGACGCTCGCAATCAGGGACAGGGCGGCGGACGAGCCTCGCTGCCTTCCGGCGAGGCTGATCGTGGCTCCGGCCTTGACGAGAGTGTTGAGCATGACCGGGGTGGCCAGAACGAGGCCCGCAGTTGGTCCTTCCAGCACGCCCTTCGGCAACCCACCCATCGTGATGATGGCGGAATCGACGTCCACCATCCCCGACAGGGCGAGGATCGTGGCCAAGCCGGCATCACCAAATCGATCGAGCACCCACCGCGAGGCGAGCGACAAAACCATTACCAGCGCCATCAGGCCGAGCGCCGGCGCAAGGTTGAACGGGTTGCGAACAGGAACCTCCTGGCTGGACCGTGAGGGCAAACGCGCTGCTGCCCGAAGAAGCCAGACGGTGGCGAGGGCGCTGACCAGCATCGCGGGCGCAACCAGCACCGCTAGCGCCGGCAACGCGAACGGAGCCAGGACGCCCACCAGCACCAGTACGCGCGCCAGCATGATGACGGAGGCGACGGTGATTCCCGCCATGAGAATGGGACCGTTTTCCGCTGGGTCGCGCAGCCGGGTCGCCAAGGCGGCGGTAACCGCCGTCGACGAGACCATGGCGCCGGCAGCTGCAGTCGCGAGCGTCCCGCGCGAGGCGCCGAGGCGCTTGCTCGCCATATAGCCGGCGAAGGAAAAGCCCGACACGAGGACAACCACCATCCACAGTTGCTGCGGATTCCAGGCACCGTAGGGACCAAAAGCGCGGTCGGGGAGAAGCGGCAGGATAGCGAGGGAAATCAGAGCGAAGCGGGCGATCGCCCTCACCTCGACTTCGCTCAACCTCTCGATCCAGCCATGAAGCTGAGATCGGAGCGCAAGCACGAACGTCATTATGACGGCGACGATCGTCGCGAGGCGTTCGTGCTGGCTGCTCGCGAGGAATCCGCAGCCTAGCGTCAGAAGCCCGGCAAGGCTCGCTGTTCCACTGACCGGGCCGCCCCGCCATGCGGCCTGCGCATATCCCATCAGAACCAACATCGCGGCAGCCGCGACCAGGATGATCGCCACGCCGGGCTCGATCGACCTGAGCGCGCCCGCGACGCCTCCCGCCAGCCCGAGCAGTCCGAAGGTCCGGATGCCGGCGAAGCGGGAGCCGGCCGGTTCACGGCGCAATGTCCAGCCACGTTGGACGCCGATCAGCAGCCCGAGGCCAAGCGCAAGCGCGATGCCGGCGATGGCGGCAATATCCCCGGCTATCGTTAGGTCCGTATGAAAGATTGTCACTTCTGGTTCAGATTTCCTCAGCACAACAGCGTTCGAGGACCGCTCGATGGCCCGCATGGCCCGAAATGAACACGACTACCCATTGCTGGGCGCGCGGCACGACGCCTCACTGCACTAGGCCGACAGAATAGGGCCAAGGGAATGCGTAACTACCCGTAACCTGTCCCCATAGGCCAGCGCCTGTCGGCCGCTCCAATTGCGTCGCTCATTGCAAGGCACTCGGATTGCCTATGTTGGCCCTGCCTGCGGCTTTAGTCGTGAGCGCGCGAAGATATCCCATGCTGCGATGAAGAGCGCCGCCGTCACCGGACCGATCACCAGGCCGTTGAAGCCGAGCACCTCCAGACCACCGAGAGTGGAGATCAGGACGACATAGTCGGGCATGCGCGCATCCCGTCCCACGAGGATCGGGCGCAGGAGATTATCGACGAGCCCGATAATGAAAAGGCCGCACAATATGAGAATGATGCCTTCCCAGACTGCGCCCGTCACGAGCAGATAGACGGCAACGGGCACCCAGACGATGCCCGTCCCGATCGCCGGCAGAAGGGACAGAAAGGCCATCAGGACACCCCAAAGCAAGGCGCTATGGATCCCGAGTATCCAGAAAACGATCCCGCCGATAGCGCCCTGAATGACCGCGACCACGAGGCTGCCCTTGATCGTTGCGCGAATGACCGCAGTGAATTTTGCAAACAGTGCCGCGCGCTGCTCCGGATCGAGCGGAATGGCGGCTTCCACTCGGGCAGCCACCTGCTTGCCATCGCGCAAGAGAAAGAACGACAGGTAGAGCATGACGCCCAGCCCGATGACGAAGCCAAAGGCGCTCTGGCCGATGCTGAGAGCTCGCGCCGTCAGCGTCTGGAAGCTCGCGGCGATCCCGGCTGTCAGCCTTGCCCGCACGGCCTCGAAATCCGTCAGACCCAACCCGGTCAGCAGCGACTTCACCCATCGTGGCAGACGTTCCTGAAATTGCAGGAAATAGGCGCCCGGATCGACATCTCCGCTCTGCATCCGCGCGTATACGCCTGCCAGCTCCTGAAGAAGGAAAGCGGAAAGCAGGATTGCCGGAAGGATTACCATCGCCATGATTGCGAGCAGTGTCAGCAGAGCGGCAAGATTGTTGCGCCTCGGCATTGCGAGCAACAAGCGGTCGTTCAGCGGCGCGAAGAGGATCGATGCGATGACGCCCCAGAGAATGGCGCCAAACAGTGGCTGGACGACCCACGCGAAGGCGAGCGATACGGCCAA
Organism: Sphingobium sp. TKS; assembly: GCF_001563265.1. Taxonomy (NCBI): domain Bacteria; kingdom Pseudomonadati; phylum Pseudomonadota; class Alphaproteobacteria; order Sphingomonadales; family Sphingobiaceae; genus Sphingobium; species Sphingobium sp. TKS. Next base: position 2,061,319 of record NZ_CP005083.1, read on the forward strand.
GATGAGCACAGTGAAGCTCGTGTCCTCGATACGGCGCATGGACGTTCCGTCAGACTCTGTCGTGCGCCGCCGAGCTTGCGCACCGGATGCACTGCGCCGCGGCTGGTAGCGCTTCGAGCCGCGCTGCCGCGATGACCTTCCCGCAGTTGGTGCACAGGCCATACGTGCCCGCGTCCAGCCTTGCGAGCGCCTGTTGCGTCAGCGCAATATGAGCCAGCGTGGACTGTTCGACGGCGTCCAGTGCTTCATCATCCTCGCGGGCGACCGCCTGCTCTTCGAAGTCGTCATCGAGCGGTTGACCCTGCTCCTCCTCGATGCGCGCAACCTTGGCGTTCAGCTCGCGGAGCTTGTCGGTGAGGCGATAGCGTATCAGATTCAGATCCGGCATCGCGCGTCCAGCTTATCTGCAATCAGTTCTGCGACCTCGTCGAGCAGCCTCAGGTGCTGCTTTTTCAGGTCTTCGAGTCGGTCATCGGAAGTGGCGTCCAGTCCTCCTTCGATCCGGTATATCTGCCGAGTCAACTCGTGATGGCGATGAGCCAGTTCACGATAGTGCGGGCTTTCCAGTTTCAGTGCGTGAAGGATCTCGCGGTGCGCGGGAAAGAGCGTGTGCAGATCGTGGCCGAGTTCGCTCATTATTTCTCCAGTCAGAGTTGCATTGGGATGGTGTCGCGTTGAACGCGCGGGCCCGCCGGCACCCGCGCTTGGAGCGAGCCGGCCATGCGGCCGGCCGCGCCTGTACAGCGGAGTTGCCGGCGCTCGCGAGCGTCGGCGAGCCTGATTGGCGGATGACTGCTGACGAACTGCTGATGAATGGAGCGGGCTTCGGCGCAGGCCGTGACACGGGCCGGCGTTCGGCGTGAGCGGCGTCGGCCCAGCAGGCAGGAAATGCCGGAATCATTCATGGCAGGCCTCCTTCCCCGAGAAGATTGCTGCAAGCTAGCCGCCATGTCGCTACGTGAATCTCCGCACCAGCTGGATCGATCGCGATGATGATCATTGCTGCCCGGAATGCCGCGGCCTCTTTGCTTATGGCGCGCCAACGCGGTCCGGGGTCCATCTTTGGCAAGCATGAAAAGCAGACGGGCGAGCCCGCCGCGGCGCAGGATGTCCATCGCCCATCCGTTTGGTTGATCCACTGCTTCCACGGTTGCCCGACCTCCGGCTTTGCGCATCAGCGCGCCGACGCGAGCTTGAATTGAACGCATAAGTAGAGTTCCCGATGGCGGGCCGCTCTACCGCGATGCACATCAACGGCAGTTCCCGCCAGGATCGGGAAATCCACAACTCTAGGGTGAGGTGCCGATCGGTCTGACAATGCCCGTTTTCGGGCGGCGCTTCCGCGCGCTCTGGAGGACAAGATGTTCGACTTCAATGGCAAGATTGCGATCGTGACAGGAGCCGCCAGCGGGCTTGGCGAGAGCAATTCCCGCGAGTTGGCCGCCGGCGGCGCGCGGCTTGTGCTCGCCGATCTCGACGTTGACCGCGCGCATTCTCTCGCCACCGACATCGGAGACGGTCGGGCCTTTCCGCTGCGGACGGACGTGGCGAACCCCGCCGATGTCGAGGCGATGGTTGCCTTTACAGTGAAGACCTTCGGCCGGCTCGATCTTGCCGTGAACAATGCGGGCGTCGGCGGGATCTCCGCCCCGGCGGGCGAGTATGATCTCGCCGATTGGCGGCGCGTGCTCAGCGTCGACATGGACGGCGTCTTCTACGGCATGCGATATCAGATCCCCGCCATGCTCGCCTCGGGCGGCGGTGCGATCGTCAACATGAGTTCGATCTGCGGCATGCTCGGCCTGCCCGGCACCATCGCGTATACGGCCGCCAAGCACGCCGTCGTCGGCATGACCCGGACTGCGGCCGTCGACTACGCCCGCCAGGCAATCCGCGTCAACGCCGTCGGACCAGCCGTCATCGATACGCCCCTTATCCGGGCACAGGGCGAGCCGTCGCCCTCACTGATCGAGCAGCACCCGATCGGCCGACTCGGCCGGCCCGAGGAGGTTGCTGCGCTTGTCGCGCTTCTTCTTTCGAACCGTGCCTCGTTCATGACGGGCGGCTACTATCCCGTCGATGGCGGCTATCTCGCGCAGTGACCGCGCCGCTCCAGGCCGCCTCCACCAGCACCAGCAGCAAGGAAATCCTATGTCTCGTATAGCGCTCATCACCGGCGGCGTGAGCGGCATCGGCGCCGCGACCGCACGACTCCTCAAGGCCCATGGCTACACCGTCATTGCCAATTATTTCGGCAACGACGCCGACGCCCAGGCCTTTCACGACGAGACGGGCGTCGCTGTCTACAGCTGGAACGTGGGTGATTTTGCCGCGAGCCAGGCCGGCGTAGCCAGGATCGTTGCGGAGATCGGGCCGGTCGACATCCTTGTCAACAACGCTGGCATCACCCGCGACGGCACGCTCCACAAGATGACGGAAGAGCAATGGCGCAGCGTGATCGATGTCGACCTTGGCGGCTGCTTCAACATGTGCCGCGCGGTCATCGAGGGCATGCGCGAGCGGCGCTTCGGCAGAATCGTCAATGTGAGCTCGGTCAACGCCCTGTCGGGGCAGTTCGGCCAGACCAACTATGCGGCGGCCAAGGCGGGCGTGATCGGCTTCACCAAGGCGCTGGCGCTCGAGGGCGCGGCGCGCAACGTCACGGTCAATGCGATCGCGCCGGGCTATACCGACACCGCGATGGTCGCCGCAGTCCCGGCAGAGGCGATGAAGAATGTTCTGGCCGCCGTTCCCGTCGGACGTCTCGGCGCGCCCGAGGAGATCGCTCGGGGCGTCCTCTTCCTGGTCGAGGACGAAGCCGGTTTCGTCACCGGCGCCACGCTTTCGATCAACGGCGGCAAATACATGGCCTGAAGCGGCCGAATGGAGGAAAAGATCATGACCACGAATGTCGTTCTCTGCGCGCCCGTGCGAACCGCGATCGGGAGCTATGGCGGCAGCCTCAAGGACATGGCCGCGCCGAGGCTCGGCAGTATCGCGATCGCGGAGACGCTGAAGCGCGCCGGCGTGACCGGGGACGCGATCGATACGGTTGTCATGGGCCAGGTGGTGCAGGCCGGCGCGAAGATGAACCCGGCGCGGCAGGCGGCGATCGGCGGCGGGATCCCCGACACTGTGCCGGCGATGACCGTCAACCGGGTCTGCGGCTCCGGTGCCCAGGCGATCGCCACCGCTGCGCAGGAGGTCATGCTGGGCCTGACCAATGCCGCCGTCGCTGGCGGGATGGAGAATATGGATCAGGCGCCGTACCTCATCGAGAAGGGCCGCTGGGGCTACCGGATGGGAGACGGCAAGCTGTTCGACAGCATGCTCCATGACGGCCTCAACGACGCGTTCGTCGACCAGCATTCGGGCTGGGTGACCGAGGATCTCGTGACGAAATTCCAGATTTCGCGCGAGGCCCAGGACGCCTGGGCCGTGCGATCACAACAGCGGTTCGGCGCCGCCCAGGCGGCGGGCAAGTTCGACAGCGAGATCGTGGCGGTCGAAATTCCAGGACGAAAAGGACCGACCATCTTCTCGCGGGACGAGCAGAATCGGCCGGACGCGACGCCCGAAAGCCTCGCCCACCTCAAGCCCGCCTTTCGCCCGGAAGGAACAATCACTGCGGGCAACGCCCCAGGGCTCAATACCGGCGCGGCGGCGATGATCGTCGCAAGCGAGGACTGGGCCGGCCGGAATGGTGCCGCTCCCCTGGGGCGTCTGGTCGCGTTCGGCGTGGGCGCGGTAGCGCCGGGCCTGTTCGGTCTCGGCCCGGTCCCCGCCGCGCGCCAGGCGCTTGCCCGTGCGGGCTGGTCGATATCGGACCTCGAACGGGTCGAGATCAACGAAGCCTTCGCCGCGATCGCGATCGCCGTCATCCGCGAGCTGGGCCTGCCCGAAGATATCGTCAACGTCGAAGGTGGCGCCATTGCCCATGGACATCCGATCGGTGCGACGGGCGCCGTGCTGACCACGCGGCTGCTCCAGTCGATGCGCCGCGACGGACTGCGGCGCGGGCTCGTCACGCTCTGCATCGGAGGCGGGCAGGGCGTGGCGCTGCTCCTGGAGAGCGTCACCTGAGCCGGAAGCGGGCGATCGACCATGATGGCCGTGTTCTTCGCACAAAGGGGCCGCCGCTATGAGATGGGCGGCGCGCAGTCTAATCGGGCGAACACCTGCCGAGGAAGGGCATTCCATCGGCAATCAATTCCATCGTGCGCTCGAGATAATCCGACTTGGCTTGCGCGGTGTTTTCCAGTTCGCGGCGCTGGAGAATGCGATGCCGCGGGCTTGTGACGAGCGCATCGAAAAGGAAAGCCGCCAGGAACGGCAGGTCCGTGTCGCTCTCGCGTGCGCGTGTGCCGCAGGCCTCTTCAAGAATGGACTGGATGATCGCAATTCCTGCCTTCGCACCCATCGAGGGCTTCGCCTGACCGACTTCCGATTCATGGTCGGCAACACAATTGACAAGGGACTCCAGGCCGATCACCTCGCGTTTGAGCGACGAATCGAGAATTTTTCTGCCGACATGGAGCAGCTTGTCCCGCGCCGAGCCGGCCGGAATGTTCGACGCGATCGGCCGGAGATGATGCGCGATTCCGTGTTCCACGGCCGAGACGAGCAAGCGCGCCTTTGCGCCGAAGCGCGCGTAGAGCGTCCGCTTCGAAACGTTGGCGGCAGCCGCTATCCCTTCCATGCTGGCGCCTTCGACGCCATGGGCGACGAACTGTTCGAGAGCGACGTCGAGGATATGCGTGCCCAACCGCGCCGCGACATCCTGCCTTGGCCGACCGCCCTTGGGGTCGCGCGGCGGCAGACGCCTCGTCCTTCCTGAAGATTTCACTCGCGTCATGACGTCGCCTTCAACGAGGCCATCTGCATTCCGCCTTGGCCTCCGGACTTGCTCCTCGAATGCAAGGCGATAATAACAAAACCGATAAGTATACATACGCATTGTCCGGGGGAGGCTCTGTAAGGGACACGTCGCAGCGTAGCTGAGGCAGAAACGGGACCGGACGACCATGACGGATATTGCACTCGTTACCGGTGGCACGCGCGGGATCGGCGCGGCCATTGCCCGCTCGTTGAAGTCGGAGGGCCGCGAGGTAGCCGCCATCTACCATGGCGATGACGACGCTGCCGCCGAGTTCAGGCACGACACCGGGATCCCGGTGTTCAAATGGGACGTCGCCGACGAGACCGCCTGTCGCCAAGGCGTCGCCCTCGTCGAAAAACAGCTCGGACCCGTGTCCGTTCTTGTCAACAATGCAGGCATCGCCCGAGACGGATTATTCCACAAGATGAGTTGGGACCAGTGGCGCGCGGTGCTGGCGACCAATCTCGACTCGATGTTCACGATGACCCGCGCGATCATTGAGGGCATGCGCGAGCGACGCTTCGGCCGGATCATCAACATCTCATCGATCAATGGTCAGAAGGGCCAGGTCGGGCAGGTCAACTATTCCGCGGCCAAAGCCGGTGTGATCGGCTTCACCAAAGCACTCGCCCAGGAAAATGCCTCGCGGAACATCACCGTCAATGCCGTCTGCCCCGGCTATATCGACACGGATATGGTCGCGGCGGTCAAGGAGGAGGTGCGCGACGGAATCATCGCCAGCATTCCGGTGGGCCGTCTCGGCGAGCCCGACGAAATCGCGCAGGCCGTATCCTATCTTGCTTCGCCAAAAGCAGCGTTCTGCACGGGTTCGGTGCTCACCATCAACGGAGGTCAATATATCGCCACTGGCTGAACCTTCCCGCGGGTTCGCGCCATTCCTACGGGCATTCCCTCATATCGCGGCGCAGCATTGTAAAGGATGCTGTTCGTCCCCCAAGCCTTATTTCGAAAGGACCGATTCATGAGCTATCCCCTCGACCAGATCACTGCCCTTGCCAGGGCCAATGGCGAGCTAGCGCTCAAATTCGCCGAGATTGCCCGGGCCGGCGGCGAGGAATGCGCGCAGATCGGCAGCAAGGCAGCCGCCCTCTTCGTCGATCAGCTGAAGGAGCTGAAGCCCGGAACGGTCCCCAGCTTGAAGAGCGAAGCGGTCACCAGCATGTTCAACGAGGCGGAAAAGAGCCGCGAGGTGGCGGCAACCAAGTTCAAGGCTGCGATCGACGAGTGGCAGGGTAGCTGGAAGGACCTGCTCTCGCAGGCAACCAACCAGCAGCAACTGACCGATACCCTCCAGGCGTGGTTCCGGCCACTGGCCAAGACAGCGGCGACCGAGCCCGCGAAGCCCAGCGAGCCGGCGCGCTCGCCCGCAAAGGTCCCTCAAGCGGCCTGAGCCCTCACGTAAGACATGAACCGGCTTCCGCCCGCTCTTGGGCGGGAGCCGGTGCTCTTGAATCGAAGCGGGGACCGGCGAAGCAACATGGCGGATCTGACGATCACAAGGATCGCGCGGCGTGGCGGCGTCTTCACGCCCGTTCTCGCGGCCCTGCCGATGCTTCTGGCCGGCTGCTCGTTCGCCCCTGCGCATGTCCGCCCGCCGCAGCCCGTGCCGCAGGCCTATGCCGCCGCGCCCGCCGCCGGGCTCTCCGTCGCCCAGGTCGGCTGGTACGATTTCTTCCGCGAGGAACAGCTGCGCGCGCTCATCGCGGCAGCGCTCGATAACAACCGCGACATCCGGGTCGCTTCCGGACGCGTCGCCGAGGCTCGGGCGGCATGGCGGATCCAGGGGTCGGCGCTCTATCCGGAGCTGGACGCGGTCGCGACCGGAACGCGGGGACGAACCCCGGCCGATCTGTCGGGGTTCGGGCAGGCGGTCACGGGAAACCAGATCTACGCCCAGCTGAGCGCCGGTTGGGAAATCGACTTCTGGGGCCGCCTGCGCAATCTCAACGAGGCGGCGCGGGCGCAATATCTGGCGACGGAAGAGGCGCGACGCGCGGTCGCCACCGACCTCGTCGCCCAGGTTGCCAACGGCTATCTTCTCGAGCGCGAATATGAGGAGCGCGCCGAACTGGCGGTCCGGACGATCAAGACCCGCGAGGACGCGCTCCGAATCATGCGACGGCGCTACGAGGTCGGGTCAGGTTCGAAGCTCGAGATGACGCAGGCGCAGACCCTGCTGGCGCAGGCCCAGGCGGCGCTGCAGGCGCTCGATCAGGATCGCGCGGTCAACCGCAACGCCCTGGCGCTGCTGGTCGGGCGGCCCGTCGACATCCCGCCCGGGCCGCTCCGCCTCGCGGAAGCCGCGCCCGAGGTGGCGCTGCCCACGGGCCTGCCGTCGGCGCTTCTCACCAATCGACCCGACATCGTGGCGGCCGAATATTCCCTGCGCGCAGCCGAAGCGAATATCGGCGCCGCGCGCGCCGCTTTCTTTCCCAATATCAGCCTGACAGGCGCCTTCGGCACCGCGAGCAGCGACCTGGACGGCTTGTTCAAGGATGGAAGCCTGTCCTGGAATTTCACGCCGACCTTGAGCCTCCCCTTGTTCAATGCCGGACGCCTCAAGGGTAACCTCGACGTGGCCAAAGCCCGTCAGGTGATCGCCGTCGCAGATTATGAGCGGACGGTGCAGGCAGCATTTCGTGACGTCTCCGACGCACTCGTCCGGCGCCGGCAACTCGGCCTCCAGATCGAGACGACGCGGACCATGCTTGCGGCGTTGCGCGAACGCGCGCGGCTCGCGCAGCTGCGCTTCGACAACGGCCGCTCGGCCTATCTCGAGGTTCTCGACGCGCAGCGCGACCTGTTCGACACCGAGCAGGCGCTGGTCGAGCTTCGGCGGGCCCATCTCGCGAGCGCCGTCGCCCTCTATGCGGCGCTGGGCGGCGGCTTCGTCCAGAACCCTGCCTTCGACATCAACGCAGCTCCCGGGAATCGAGCACAATGACGACCCCTCAGAAGAAATGGATCATAAGGGGCGGCATCGCCGCGACGGCTGTTGCGGTCGGCCTCATCCTGTGGCTGCTGCTCAGGCCCGCCGATCTTCCGGAGGGCATTGTCGGGGGCAACGGACGGATCGAGGCGATCGAGATCGACGTGTCGGCCAAGACCCCGGGACGCATCCGCGACATCGTCGCCGATGAGGGCGACTTCGTGAAGGCAGGCCAGGTCGTCGCGCATATGGACGTCGACGTCCTCAACGCCCAGCGCTCCGAGGCTCAGGCTCAACTCGCCCAGGCTCTCAATGCCATCCAGATCGCGCAGAGCCAGGTGGCGCAGCGCCAGAGCGAACGCGCGGCGGCGCTTGCCGCCGTCCGGCAGCGCGAGGCCGAACTCAACGCCGCCCGCAAGCGGCTCGCCCGCTCGGAAACGTTGGCGCGCGAGGGGGCGACCGCGGTTCAGGAACGCGACGACGATCAGGCGCAGGTCGAGGGCGCGACGGCGGCGGTCGAGGCGGCGCGCGCGCAGATGGCGGCGGTCGACGCGGCCATCGGCACCGCGCGCAGCCAGGTGATCGGCGCGCGGTCGAACGTCGACGCCGCGCGCGCGACGATCGAACGGATCGAGGCGGATATCCGCGACAGCGACCTGCGCGCGCCAGTGGCTGGGCGTGTTCAGTATCGCGTGGCTCAACCAGGCGAGGTCGTCGCGGGCGGCGGGCGGGTGCTCAATCTCGTCAACCTCGGCGACGTGTACATGACCTTCTTCCTGCCCGAGACGGTGGCGGGGCGCGTGGCGCTGGGAAGCGAGGTCCGGATCGTGCTCGATGCCGCGCCCGATTACGTCGTACCGGCCAGGGTCTCGTTCGTGGCCGATGTCGCCCAGTTCACGCCCAAGACGGTCGAGACGGCCAGCGAGCGGCAGAAGCTGATGTTCCGCGTCAAGGCGCGGATCGATCCCGCCTTGCTCGAACGCCACATCACCCAGGTCAAGACCGGGCTCCCCGGCATGGCCTATGTCCGGACCGACCGCGAGGCGCAATGGCCGGCGAAGCTGACCGTCAACGTATCGCGATGACTGCGAGCGGCACGACGGAGAGCGCCTCGCCGGAACCGGCGGCGCGCCTTTCCGGGGTCGGCATCCATTATGGCAAGACGCTGGCGCTCGACGACGTCGACCTGGAGATCCCGGCCGGGCGCATGGTCGCCTTGATCGGCCCCGACGGGGTCGGCAAGTCCACGCTGTTCTCGCTCGTCGCGGGCGCCCGGGTCATCCAGAAGGGGCGGGTCGAGGTGCTGGGCGGCGACATGAGCGACAGGGGGCACCGCGAGCTGGTGTGCCCGCGGATCGCCTACATGCCGCAGGGACTCGGCAAGAATCTCTATCCCACCTTGTCGATAGCCGAGAATCTGGAGTTCTTCGGCCGTCTCTTCGGCCAGGACGCGGACGAGCGCGACCGGCGGATCGCCGATCTTCTCGATAGCACCGGACTTGCCGAGTTTCGCGATCGTCCCGCCGGCAAGCTGTCGGGCGGCATGAAGCAGAAGCTGGGGCTGTGCTGCGCGCTGATTCACGATCCTGATTTCCTGCTGCTCGACGAGCCGACCACGGGCGTCGATCCGCTCTCACGCGCGCAGTTCTGGGACCTGATCGATCGCATCCGCGCCGGACGGCCCGGCATGAGCGTGCTGGTCGCCACCGCCTATATGGAGGAGGCCGCGCGGTTCGACTGGCTGGTGGCGATGGACGCGGGACGGATCCTCGCGACGGGAACGGCGCAGCAGTTTTACGAGCGGACCAATACCACGACGCTGGAGCAGGCCTTCATTGCGCTGCTGCCCGAGGAGCGTCGACGCGGTCACAAGGCCGTGACGATCCCGCCGCGCAGCGACGGACGCGAGGCCGAGATCGCCATCGAGGCCAAGGGACTGACCATGCGCTTCGGCGAATTCACCGCGGTCGATCATGTCGACTTTCGGATCGAGCGGGGCGAGATCTTCGGCTTCCTCGGCTCCAACGGCTGCGGCAAGTCGACGACGATGAAGATGCTGACCGGCCTGCTCAAGGCGAGCGAGGGTCAGGCGTGGCTGTTCGGGCGCGAGGTCGAGAATGACGACATGGCGACCCGCCGGCGCGTCGGCTACATGTCCCAGGCCTTCTCGCTCTATTCCGAGCTCACCGTCCGGCAGAACCTCGAACTGCATGCGCAGCTTTTCCACGTCCCCGCCGCCCAAATTCCCGCGCGGATCGAGGAGATGGCCGGACGCTTCGGCCTGACCGAGATCATGGATGCGCTGCCGGACGCGCTCCCGCTCGGCCAGCGGCAGCGCCTGAGCCTCTCGGTCGCGATGATCCACAAGCCCGAGATGCTGATCCTCGACGAGCCGACCTCGGGCGTCGATCCGATCGCGCGCGACCAGTTCTGGCAAATGATGATCGACCTGTCCCGCAACGACAAGGTGACGATCTTCATCTCGACCCACTTCATGAACGAGGCCGAGCGCTGCGACCGCATCTCGCTGATGCACGCGGGCAAGGTGCTGGTCAGCGATACGCCGGCGGCGATCGTCGAGAAGCGCGGCAGCAAAAGCCTCGAGGACGCATTCATCAGCTATCTGGAGGACGCGGCGGGCATAGACGAAAGCGCAGAGACGGGAACGGCGGCCGCCGCACCGGCCGTCGAGACAAAGGACCAGCCCGCTTCGTCCTTCTCCCGCGCCTTCAGCCGCCGGCGCATGATGAGCTACAGCCGGCGCGAGGCGCTGGAGCTTCGTCGCGATCCGATCCGCGCGACGCTCGCCCTTTTGGGGAGCGTGCTGCTCATGTTCATCATGGGGTACGGCATCAGCATGGACGTGGAGGATCTGCCCTTCGCGATCCTCGACCGCGACGGAACCACAACGAGCCAGAACTATGCGCTCAACCTGGCCGGCTCGCGCTATTTCATCGAACGCCCGCCGATCACCGATTACGCCCAGCTCGACAGGCGCATGCGCTCCGGCGAACTCAGTCTTGCGATCGAGATCCCGCCCAACTTCGCCCGCGATCTGAGGCGTGGCGATCCTGTCCAGGTCGGCGTGTGGATCGACGGCGCGATGCCGCAGCGCGCCGAGACCGTGCAGGGCTATATCCAGGCGTTGCACGCTCAGTGGCTGAGCGAGACGGCGACGCAGGAACTGGGCGTTCGGCCATCGGCGGGCCTCATCACCATCGAGACCCGCTATCGCTATAATCCCGACGTCAAGAGCCTGGTGGCGATCGCACCTGCGGTCATTCCCGTCCTGCTGCTGCTGTTCCCCGCGATGCTGACGGCGCTCAGCGTCGTGCGGGAGAAGGAACTCGGCTCGATCATCAACTTCTATGTCACGCCGATAACGCGGATCGAATTCCTGCTCGGCAAGCAGCTTCCCTATGTCGCGCTCGCCATGCTGAACTATGTCCTTCTGGTGTTGCTGGCGGTGCTGGTGTTCCGCGTGCCGATCACCGGCAGCGTGCTGGCCATGACGGTGGGGGCCTTGCTCTACACGCTGTCCGCGACGGCGATCGGACTGCTCTTCTCGATCTTTATGCGCAGCCAGATCGCCGCGATGTTCGCCACGGCGATCGGCACCATCCTGCCGGCGGTGCAATTTTCCGGGCTGATCAATCCGGTATCGTCGCTCGAGGGGGCCGGAGCATTCGTCGGCGCCATTTTCCCGACCACCCATTTCGTCACCATCTGCCGTGGCGTCTTCTCCAAGGGCCTGGGTTTCGGCGATCTCGTCCGGCCGCTTCTCGCACTGGCCGTGGCGGTGCCGGTGCTGTTGGCGCTGTCGGTCGCGCTTCTCAAAAAGCAGGAGAGCTGAGATGCGGCAGGCAGCCAATATCCTCCGCCTCGGGATCAAGGAACTGCGCAGCCTGTGGCGCGATCCGATGATGCTGGTGCTGATTGTCTACGCCTTCTCGCTCGGCATCTATGTGGCAGCCTCCGCCATGCCCGAGACCTTGCACAAGGCGCCGATCGCGATCGTCGACGAGGACCAGTCGCCGCTGTCGAACCGGATCACCGGGGCCTTTTATCCGCCGCACTTCACGCCGCCAGCGTTGATCTCGCTGGGCGAGGTCGATCCGGCCATGGACGCCGGGCGCTACACCTTCGCGCTCGATCTGCCGCCCGATTTCCAGCGCGATGTCCTCGCCGGCCGTCAGCCGACCGTCCAGCTCAACATCGACGCCACGCGGATGAGCCAGGCCTTCACCGGGGGGGGGTATATCCAGCAGATCGTCCAGGGCGAGGTGTCCGAATTCATGCAGGGGACCCGCGCCACGGCCGCGCCGCCCGCCGACCTCGCGCTGCGCGCCCGCTTCAATCCGACGCTGGCGCAGAGCTGGTTCGGATCGGTGATGGAGATCATCAACAACGTCACCATGCTCTCGATCGTGCTGACCGGCGCGGCGCTGATCCGCGAGCGCGAGCACGGCACAATCGAGCATCTGCTGGTAATGCCCGTCACACCGTTCGAGATCATGGCGAGCAAGGTCTGGGCGATGGGGCTCGTTGTCCTGCTCGCCTGCGCCTTCGCGTTGCTCGTGGTGGTCGAGGGGATATTGAAGGTGCCGATCGAGGGATCGATTGCGCTGTTCCTGGCCGGCGCCGCGCTACACCTGTTCGCGACCACGTCGATCGGCATCTTCATGGGCACGATCGCGCGTTCGATGCCGCAGTTCGGGCTACTGCTGATGCTCGTGTTGCTGCCGCTCCAGCTGCTTTCCGGGGGCATGACGCCGCGCGAGAGCATGCCCGAGATCGTGCAAACGGTGATGCTCGCCGCGCCGACGACGCATTTCGTCAAGCTGGCCCAGTCGATCCTCTATCGCGGCGCCGGACTGGATGTCGTCTGGCCCCAATTCCTCGGGATCATCGCGATCGGTGCAATCTTCTTCCTGATTGCCCTTGGACGCTTTCGCAGGACGATTGGCATGATGGCGTGATCCAGGTCTCGCCACGACACGAGGGCTCGATCTCTGGTGACAATGGAGTCAATGCGCGGTCAGCACCAGACGGACGAGTTCCGCAACCGAGGTCGCGCCCATTTTCTTCATGATCAGCGCGCGGTGACTTTCGACGGTGCGCTGGTTGATCCGAAGGCTGGCCGCTATTTCCTTGTTGACCTTGCCGGCAAGAATCAAGTCTAGCACCTGGCGCTGGCGCTTGGTCATGCTCGCGAGCGCTTGCGTAGCGCTGGCGCGCGATTCGGACTCTTCGGAGGCTATCCTTGCCCGCTCGAACGCCCGGTTGATCGTCGCGATCAGTTGAGCCGGGTCGACCGGCTTCTCGATGAAATCTATTGCCCCAGCCTTCATGGCCGTCACCGCCGTCGCTATGTCGCCTTTCCCGGTGATCATGCATATGGAGAGTCGGCTGTCGCGCCCCTTGAGATGTTCAAGAACCTCAAGGCCGCCCATGCCGGGCATGTTGGCATCAAGGATCAGGCATCCCTGCATTCCGGGGCTGTCGGCCTTCAGAAGCGATTCGCCGTCGGAATAGGTTTCGACCTGATAACCCTTGATCTCCAAGAGCTCGCGAAGCGTGTCGCGTATGCCCCGGTCGTCATCCACGACGAACACCCTCAAGTCGGACGAGGCGGAAATCCGCTCAGGAGCGGCCGGCGATTGGGGCGACGCCGCGAGCAGTCGGGCGACCATTCCGGCCAGACGATCGCCCGTCACCGGCTTTGCGAGGTGGAACTCGCCGCGTCTCGTGATCGCCTGGAGAGTGACCGTTGAAATGTCTCCGGTGAGCACGATTGCCGGCAGCTTTGCATTCAATGCCTTGCGAATATTGTCGATAGCTGCGAATCCGTCTGCGCCGTCGGGCAAGCTATAGTCCGCGATCAAAAGATCCGGCGCCTCCGCTACCTTATAGACTGCGTCCAGCGCCTCCTGCCCATCGGCCGCCAGCACCACATGATGTCCAACGCCGCTGAGAAACATTCCGAGCATTTCCCGGACGGGAGCGTCATCCTCGATGACGAGAATTCTCCCCTTGCGCGAGGGTATCATGCCGCCATCCGCCCGCAGCTCCATTGTCCTGTGATCGGCGCTCCTGTCGGTCCCGATCGGCACCTTGATTTTGAATGCCGAGCCCTTGCCGACGCGCGAGCAGACATCGATCGGGTGGTCCAGAAGCTCGCCCAGCCGGCGAACGATCGACAGCCCGAGCCCGAGCCCGGGGTTCGGGTCCGGTGTGGCCATACCGCCCGTTCGATGGAACTCGTTGAAGATCGTCGGTAGGTCTCCCTCAGGAATGCCCGCGCCCGTGTCCCAGACCTCGATGGATAGCCTGTCGCCATGGGCGCGGCAGCCAAGAAGAATCTTGCCGCGCCTTGTGTATTTGAAGGCGTTGGAGAGCAGATTGCGGAGCATTCGTTCAAGGAGGTGTTGGTCGCTTTTGACCAGTCTCTTAGATGGGATCACCCGCCATGCCACGCCCGCCGCCTCGGCGTGGACGGCGAATTCGCTCCGAAGCCGATCGAGAAGGTCATGGATGGGAAATGCATCCACTTGCGGGAGGATCGTACCCGCCTCGAGCTGGTTGTTGTCGAGCATCGAATCCAGCAGGCCGTTTAGCCCATCGAGGGTCTCGCCCGCTCTCTTCATCAGTTGCACCGTCTCCGGGTCGACAACCTTTTGCTCGATGATTCCACGCAGCAGCCGAAGCGTCTGCAATGGCTGACGCAAATCGTGGCTGGCCGCGGCGAGAAAGCGGGATTTCTCGAAATTGGCCTCTTCGGCCGCCTTCCGTGCATCGACGAGCGCCTGCTCGGCCTCGACACGCTCGGTGATGTCGTCGATGGCGACCAGAACCCGCCGTTCGTCCGCCGGGCGGTTCTCGATCTCGCGCGCGCGCAGCATCAGGACCCGGCGGCCGCGGCCCTTCCGCTCGATCTCGATCTCATGGTCCTGTGCGATCTTGCCGGCGCGAATCTCGTCGATAAACCTATCCAGTCCCGGGACGCCCAGTTCGCCAGCACCCGATTGTCCTAAGGTGCGTCCGAGCGTGTCCTCGGCGGTTGCGGCAAAATATCGGTAAAAGGATGTGTTCGCCGAGACGATGCCCATGCTGCCATCGAGGACGACAAGGGGCTCTCGGATCGTATCGATTATGCTCACGGCATAATTTCGGGCGTCGCGAATCTGCTCTTCCACGACCTTCATCTGGCTGACGTCGGAGAAAGTTATGATGATGCCGGCAACTTGATCGTCCTGCGTCCGGATCGGAAGGATCCGCCGGATGTACCAGGCGTCATTCTCTGCCTTGATCTCCCGCTGAACCGGCGAGAGATCGCGCAGGACGAGACCGGCGTCGTCAAGGAGCGTTGCATCGGTGCGCGGCAATGCGAGGTTGGCAAGCGGCCGCCCGACATCGGTGTCTATGATTCCAAAGAGCGTCTTTGCGCTCGGCGTGAAGAACCGGATGTTGAAATCCCGGTCAAGGAAGAGCGTGGCAATGTCCGTGCTGTTCAGGATGTTCTGCAGGTCGCTGGCGGTGCTGCGCTGCTTCTCCAGGGCTATCTGAAGCTGGCCGTTGACAGTCGTCAGCTCCTCGTTCAGCGATTGCAATTCCTCCTTCGAGGTCTGGAGTTCTTCGCTGGTCGCGTGAAACTCCTCGTTGACCGACATCGCCTCTTCATTGTTCGCCCTCAGTTCCTCATTCGCATGCTCCAGTTCGCGGATCGTCTGTTCCAGCTCCTGGCGCGTGGTTGCGACGTCATTTTCAAGCTCGGCGATCCGCGCCGCATCCGACAGCGACCGCGGAGAGCGCCGCACTTTGGCCTTGTGCCCGGGTTCATCGAAAAAGCTGACCAGGAGCAGTTCCTGGCCTTCCACATCGAGCGGTCTGACGGTAGCGGTCGCGAAAAACGTCTTGCCGTCGCGTCTGATTTCGGCACCCGTGGCGGTCACCGCCTCATGTCGCTGCCGCGCCTGCCTGACGGCGATCCTGAGCTTCAGGCCGAGGCCGTCGCGCGCCATCGTGAACAGATCGCGGCTGAACTCTCCGGGTGAGACTCGCAGATAGCGATCGATCGGACCGAAGTGATAGAGACTCTCATGCTTGGCATTGATCAACACCGACGCCGGCGCATAGGCATCGGCAAGGATGCGATGCGTGATATTCCCAAGATTTTCCAGCCGCCGCTCGGAGGCTCGATCGACATTTGGCCAGGTCACGCGGGTCCTTTCCAGAGTATCGATCGGGAATTGCAGCTGACTTGCCCGGCCCTGGCCGACTCTCCGGTAGAGGTGGTGAGCGTGCGATATTGGCTTGAAGAGATCCGAAGGATCGCCCGGCGTTTCGGATGCGCCGAGAAAAAGAACGCCGTCTTGCCGCAGTGAAAAATGAAACAACCCGATGATCTTGTCCTGCGCTTCGGGGCGCAAGTAGATCAAGAGATTCCGGCAGGATATGAAATCAATTCGTGAAAAGGGTGCATCCTTCAAAATGTCGTGGGCCGTAAAAACAATCGTTTCCCGGAGGCGCGTCGAAGCGCGGTATCCGTCCGTCTCCTTGATGAAAAAATGTTCCAGGCGTTCCGGATCAATTTCCGATTTGATCGATGGGGAGTAAACGCCCTGCCGGGCTATTGAAATCATCTCCTCATCGATGTCGGTGGCGAATATCTGGAGGTTTATATTCCGCCCGCGTCGTGCCATCTCCTCGAAGAAGAGGATCGCGATCGAGTAGGCTTCCTCTCCGGTGCTGCAAGCCGTCACCCATATCCTGAGCGGCACGTCGTCCCGGTGTTGGCGAACGAGATCCGGAATAACACTCGACGCGAGCGTCTCGAAGTCCTTGGTTCCCCGAAAGAACTGCGTGACGTGGATCAGCATATCTTTCGCCAGCAAGGCAATTTCGCTGGGATCGGCGCGAAGGAGCTTCAGATATTCATCGAGGGTCTCGCTTCCGCGTATCGCCATGCGCCGTTGGATGCGGCGCAACAGGCTCGCCTCCTTATAGGCGCCGAAATCGCGCGAGGTCTTTTGGTGCACCAGCGCCAGGATCTGCGCGAGAATGGTGTCGGGTCCCACGCCTGCGTCGGTTTCGCCGGGAGCGGTCGTCCGCGCATGCGCGCACTGCTGCAACAGCGCTTCGGCGATTTTGACGAGCGGAAGGACAAGATCGACGGCTCCCGTGCCGATCGCGTTGCGGGGCATGCCATCGAAAGCGGCTTCATCGGGATCCTGGGCGATGATGAGGCCGGCATGCTCGTTGATGGCCTTCAACCCCAGGCTGCCGTCCGTTCCGGTGCCGGTCAGGATCACGGCAACCGTCCGTGCGCGATTTTCCTCTGCGAGCGACGTCAGGAATCTGTCGATGGGGAAGCGTGCGCCATGCTTTTCCCGCTCGATCGAAACCCGCAGCATGCCGTCCTTTACCGTCAGGTAGGCATGGCGCGGAATGACATAGACATGGTCCGGTTCGAGGGCGGTGCGATCGGCCGCTTCGCTGACGATCATGCCTGTGTGCTGGGATAGAATCTCGGGCAGCGTGCTTTCATGCGTGGGATCGAGGTGCTGGATCAGGACGAATGCCATTCCGCACCGATCCGGCAGCATATCAAAAAGCTCCATGAAAGCCTCGACGCCGCCGGCGGAGGCTCCGATCGCGACGATCGGGAAGGCGTCTCCCTCGATTCGATCCCGCTTGGCGGCCACCACGGGCGCGTTATCGGTACCTGCAGCTACGATTGCCGGTGGCTTTGCCGAAGAGCGCTTCCTCGTCATCCGGCCTGCCTCACATGCCTTTGCCAGGCGTGGGACCACAAGGCTTTATGCCGGCGCGCGCACGCCACTCGGTATTTTCCGAGTCTGTGCAAGCAACCCCGTTTGGGCGAACACTCATTCACCCAGAGCCTTTCAGATATCAGATTTCGAAAGTCCGAGCATTGCTGCTTGGAATGGAGGCGGCGATGACTGAAGAATGGGTGATCAAACAGAACATTTCTCGATACCGGCGGCTTCTGGAGGCCGAAACCGATCACGATAAACAATTGACGCTTCGGAACTTGCTTGCCGAGTCCCGCGAACGATTGGCCCGCGGCGATCGGAAGAGCGACTCGTCTATTGCGGCTAAAGGGCGCGGTTCCACTGAGACCAGCTTGAGTCCTAAACCTCCATCCAACCAACACACTGAGTGACCCCGACATTTCCGACCGCCTTCGGGAGCCGTTTTGAATAGATCATGGAGCGATGACAAGCGATCTGTCGAACAGCCGGCGCTCGTCAGGGGCGATGTCGCCGGGGGAGATGCCGCCTAGCGAAGGGATTCCGTGCCGGTCGAGCCCGACAGTGGGCGGTCCTTATCCTCGCTCGGGCGGTTGCGAGGCGAACTCGGTGCGGATGCGGCCAAAAGCAAGATCAGGGCAATCGGCGAGGTCGGTGTGCGGCTTTCGAATCGTCCTCAACGGAAACCCGCCGCGAGTTCCACCACTTCCTCTGTGATCGCGTCCTGACGGCCTTGGCGAAAGACAGCAGCGAGCACATCGCTCGTCTTTGCGATATTCTCGCTGACCGACATCATCGCGCGAAGACGCGCCTCGCTCTCGGCGGCGAACGCCAGCATGAGCGCTTCGCAAAGCTCGGCGAATACATATTCCTCGGCCAGCATCGCCACCAACCGATCCGCGGGCATCGTCACAAGCGGCGGAATCGCGCGCGGATGCGAGGAAAAGCGGGCATAGTCGAACGGAATCAGCGTCTTCGCGCGGAAAGGCTGTAACGCGGAGGCGCCATCGGGCGAGGCATGGAGCAGCGTCACGCTGCCGACTCCACCGTGTGCCAGCAGCGCATAGAGAGTCTGGGCAATATGGTTGGCCGTGTCGGCGACCTCGCGGACGTGCAGCGGCATGGTGGTCGTCCAGGCGGGTTTGAGGCCCTGCGCTTCCGCCAGCATCCGTCCGCGGCTGCCGGCGAGCATCAGCGTCGCGGGAGGTCCGTCGGCGGACTGCCGCAAATGGGCAAGCGCGGCCTGGATCGCGCGGTCGCTGTAGGCGCCGGCGAAGCCCTGCTCGCCCGCCAGGAGAATCAATATATCGCCTTCCGCCTTGCCGTTCCGCGGCGCGGCGCTGCCGTGCGCGAGCGCAAGCGCTTCGCCGATGGCGCTGCCCATCGTCGCGGCATAGGCGCGTATCGCCTCCAGCCGGCTTTCCGCCTCACGCTGCCGGGCAGCGGCAATTCCGCGCATCGCCGTCGCGACGGCTCCGAGCTGGCGAACGGTCTCCATGCGCCGTGTGATTGCGGCCAGGCGGTCCATCATGGCCGGATCGTCTCGGCGATCAGATCGCGGAGCACGGCAAGGAGGGCTGCGTGAGCGGCATCGTCCAGTTCACCGCGCTGGATGAGCTTTGCGACCACATCGCCCGCATCGGCATCCAGCCGCGCGGACAGCCTATCACGGATCGCGTCAATGTCGGCCACCGGCACGGGGTCGAGCAGCCCTGCGGCGAGCCCGGCCAGGAGCGCCACCATGTCGGCCGTTTTGAGCGCTCTCAGACGCGGCTGGGCGAGCAGCGCGCGGATGCGCTCGCCGCGCAGGATGCGCCCCTTCAGCCGCTCGTCGGACAGGCCGCCGAAGCGGGTGAACATCTCCAGCTCCTGGAACTGGGCATAGTCGAGCCGGATACGTCCCGACGCCTTGCGTAGCGCCGGATTCTGCGCCTTGCCGCCGACGCGGCTGACACTGAGCCCGACATCCACCGCCGGGCGCTGGCCGGCCGCGAACAGGTGACGGTCCAGAACGATCTGTCCATCGGTGATCGAGATCAGGTTCGTCGGGATATAGCCGGAGAGGTTGCCCGCATCTGTCTCGGCGATCGGAAGTGCGGTCAGCGTACCGCCGCCCAAGGCGGGGGACAGCCGTGCGGCGCGTTCGAGCAGGCGGGCGTGGAGATAGAAGATATCCCCCGGATAGGCCTCGCGACCCGGCGGCTCGCGGGTGAGCAGCGAAAGCTCACGGTGGGTGGCCGCGTGCTTGGTGAGGTCGTCGAGCACGATCAGCACATGCTGGCCCTTGTCGCGGAAATATTCGCCCATGGCGAAACCAGCGAAGGGGGCAATCCATTGCATGCCCGCGGTCGAAGAAGCCGAAGCGATGAGAAAGATCGTGCGCTCGGGAGCGCCGTGCGCCCGTATGTCCTCGATCACGCGCTCGACCGCCATGCTCCGCTGGCCGATCGCCACATAGACGCAGATCATGTCGGCGCGGCGCTGGTTGACCATCGCGTCGACCGCGATGGATGTTTTCCCGGTGGCGCGGTCGCCGATGATGAGTTCGCGCTGGCCGCGGCCGATGGGAAACAGAGTGTCGACCACGACCAAGCCGGTCTCGACCGGCTCGCTGACGAGGTCGCGCTCGATGATGCGCGGTGCGTCGCGCTCGATCGGATGCATCGCCTCGGCCGTGATCGCCGGCCCGTCATCGAGCGGACGGCCGAGCGGGTCCACGATCCGCCCTAGCAGCGCTTCTCCGACCGGCACGCGGACAACCTCGCCGGTGCCCGCGACGCGCGAGCCCGCTTCGATTTTCTGACCCTCGTCGAGCAGCACCACGTTCACGCCGTCGGTTTCCAGGCTGAGCGCGAAACCATAGCGGTCCCCTTCGAAGCGCAGCAATTCGTCGAGCCGGGCCTCGGGCAGCCCCGAGACGTAGGCGATATTGTCGCCCGTGCGCTCGACACGGCCGAGCGACATCGCCTCGGGACCGATCGCCGCCCCGGCGATGCGGCCGCGCTCACGCTCGAGCCAGGCATTCTCGTCAATCGCCATCGCGACCGAGCTCCGCCGTGATGTGGTCAAGGTCGGCGCGCAGGCTGTTGCGTACGACGGCGTGCGCGCCTTCCAGCTCGATCCCGGCGATGAGCGCGGCGTCGACCACGATCTCCGGCTCGGCCGGCGCGCCAAGCTTTTCCGCCAGCAGGACGCGAAGTGCGCGGATATCGGTTTCATCCGGCGGCGCGGCGACGCGGGCGCATGGCTGCTCGGCAAGGCCGGCCTTTGCTTGCGGCGAAAGCGCATCGATGGCCTTGCCCAGCGAGGGCAGGAACGGGGCGATCCGCAACGCTTCCGGCAGATGCGCAAGCACGCGGCCAGCGATGATAATGGCAAGTTGGGAGGCGCGGGACTGGGCTCGACGCTCCACGTCGGTGCGCATCCTTTCGATCTCTGCGACGGCGGCGGCACGTAGCCTGGCGGCCTCGTCATGGGCCGCCGTGACGAGGCGTTCGCGCTCTCCGGCAGCGGCGTCAGTCGCCGCCTTGAGCTGCGCGGCGCGGCTGGCGGCCATCTCGGCTTCCGCCGCCGCCGCCGCGTCGCGATCCTGCTCTGCCGATGCTCTCAGGGCTTCGGCCTCGGCGCCAATCCGCTCGGCGGCGGCTTGGCGCTCCGCAATCATCGCGGCGACCGGCTTGAACAGGAAACGGGACAGCAGCCAGATCAGGACGATCGCGTTGATCGCCTGCAGCCCCAGCGTCCACCAGTCGATCCGCACCGCCTGCGCTCAGCCGGCGAAAGGGTTTGCGAACAGCAGCAGCAGCGCCACGACGAGGCAGTAGATCGCCATCGTCTCGATCATCGCAAGGCCGACGAACAGCGTGCGCGACAGCGTGCCCGCCATTTCGGGTTGGCGCGCGATCGCGTCCATCGCCGCGGCGACGGCGCGTCCTTCGGCGAGCGCCGGCCCGATCGCACCGAAGGAGACGGCGAGTGCCGCGGCAAATATACTGGCGATGTGTGCCCAGTTGGTCATGGCGTCGTTTCCGTAGCTGCTTGAGGGGAGGGCGCGATGGCGGCGCCGATGAACACCATGGTCAGCACCGCAAAGATATAGGCCTGGATGGCGCCGGTCAGCAGATCGAGCGCCATCAGCGGGATGGGCACCAACAAACCCGCGAGGCTCAACAGGATGCCGATGATGAACACGCCGCTCATCACATTGCCGAACAGGCGCACGATCATCGAGAAGGTGCGCGTGATCTGTTCCAACAGCGTGAGCGGCGCCATGAACCAGCTCGGCTCGGCGAAGCTCTTGAGGTAACCGAGCGCTCCGCGCGTGCGCACGCCGTGGAAGATCATCGCTGCGAATACGATGCCGGCAAGCGCCGCGTCGGTTTCAAGATGGGCCGTGGGCGGCTCGACGCCAGGGAGGAGCGACGACCAGTTGGCCGTCAGGATGAACAGGAAGATGGCGCCCACGAGCCCGCGATAAGGCGCGGGATCGGCCTGCATCGTATCGCGGATCTGGCTGTCGATCGTCGCGACGGTCAGCTCGAGGGCGGCCTGCGTCTTGCCCGGAACGATCCGCAGCCGCCGAGTGAAGAGCGCCGATCCGCCCACGAGAAGCAGCATGATCGCCCAGGTGACGAGCACGGGCGCGGTGATCGCCACCGGACCCAGGTGAAAAAGCGGATGGAGGGTGAGCGGCGATTCTCTCATAGTCCACCGCTCTTTCTCGCCTGGCGTCGCATCATCAGCGCACGCACGGCCACGAGCGCGACGGCGGCCGAGATCAGGTCCACAGCCCCGAGCCTGGCGAGCAGGACCAGCACCAATGCGAGCAGCGCAAACCGTAGCGCCTGCAACCCGGCTGCCGCACCCACACGCCCCTCGGTGATCCAGCGCACGCTTGGCGACAGGGTATGGAGATGCGCAAAGCCGATCATGACACCGGCCATTGCGCCGAACGCGGCGTGCTGGATGGTGGCGATCATGGCCGCCGCATCCATCGCCACGCCATCCAGAAGCCGAGTGCCGCGCCCAGCATCAGCAGAGCGGCGGTGATCTCGATGCCAGTATGCAAGCGCTTGTCGAGTAGACGACCGACCAGCGCGCCGCCGAGCGCCGGCAGCACGATCATCCAGCCGAGCACACCGATCTGTCCGAGCCGCGCCGCGAGCGAAGGTTCGGGATGACGAGCCGCCTGTTCGGCGCGGCGGCGGGCTTCGCGCGCCGCCGCGGCCAGCGGGTCCGGTCGCTCGCGGTTCATGCGTAGCTGTCCCCATCCGCCGAAGGCGCCTTCAGGTGCGCGACGAGGCTGCGCACCGCCTGTGCATGTAGGCGAGTGGCGGCCACGCGTTCATGCTTCGCCGTCTCGAGTTCCCGCTCGCGGGCGGCGCCGATCTCCTGCTCGAGCGTGTCCAGGCGTTCGCCCCGCAGCGCCTGGCGCGCCGACACGCGCACGTCGGAACCCCCGTCGACGACGAGCAACGCGCCTTCGACCGCACAATAGCCGTGCGTTCCATCCGGCTCGCGCCAGCGCAGGATGGTGCGCCGCATCATCGTCAGCAGGTCCGCGTGACCGGCCATCACGCCGAAGCTCCCTGAATCGTCGTCCGCACGCACGACGGCCACCGGGAGCCGATCGACGACCACTTCCCCCGGTGTCGCGATGGTGAGGTGGAGCGTCATGAGGCGGGCCCTTCGGATGCGTCATGCCGCGCCTCGCCGATGGCGCCGATCATATAGAGCGACTCCTCGCTCCACCCATCGCAGTCGCCGGACAGAATGCGCCCGCACCCCGTGATCGTGTCTTTGAGCGCCACCGAGCGCCCGGGCACGCCGGTGAACGCCTCGGTGACCGAGAAGGGTTGCGTGAGGAAACGCATGAGCCGGCGCGCCCGACCGACGATGCGGCGATCTTCCGCGCCGAGTTCCTCGACCCCCAACAGCGAGATCACGTCCTGCAGCTCGCGATAATGTTCGATCGTGCGGCGGACCTCGCGGGCCGTTCGGGCATGGTCCTCACCCACGATCAGCGGATCGAGCAGCACCGAGGTCGAACCGATCGGGTCGACCGCCGGATACATGCCCTCCGCTGCCATCGACCGGGAGAGCAGCACGGTGCTGTCGACATGGGCGGCGATCGCAGTGACGGCGGGATCGGTGAAGTCGTCAGCGGGAACATAGACCGCCTCGATCGCGGTGACCGCCGCATCGCCCACCGAGGCGATCCGCTCCTGGAGCGCCGCGACCTCGCTGGCCAGCGTGGGCTGATAGCCAACGCGCGACGGGAGTCGCCCGAGCAGCCCGGACACTTCCGAGCCCGCCTGGACGAAGCGAAAGACATTGTCCATCAGGAGCAGCACGTCGCGATGCTGTTCGTCGCGGAAATATTCGGCGATGGTGAGTGCCGTCATCGGCACGCGCCAGCGCGCGCCCGGCGGCTCGTTCATCTGGCCGTAGACGAGGACCGCGCGATCGAGCACGCCCGACGCACGCATGTCGAGCAGCAGTTCATGTCCCTCGCGCGATCGCTCGCCGATGCCGGCGAAGACCGACAGGCCGTGATAGGTTTCCGCCATCGCGTGGATCAATTCCATTACCAGCACGGTCTTGCCGACGCCGGCGCCGCCGAACATGGCCGCCTTCCCGCCCCGGCTCAACGGTGCGAGCAGGTCGATAACCTTGATGCCGGTGGCGAAAATGTCGGCGGAGCCAACCTGACTCGAAAGCGGCGGGGCAGGCCGATGGATCGGACGGCGCGGCACATCGCCGGTAAGTGCGGGTCCGTCGTCGCCGGGTCGGCCGACGACGTCGATCAGCCGGCCCAGGACTGCGTCTCCGACCGGCACCTCGAGCGGTCCGCCGGCCCGACGAGCCACGCCGCCACGACGCAGTCCGGATGTCGAGGTAAGCGCCACGGCGCGTACCGTGTGACGGTCCAGGTGTGCCTGCACCTCGGCGGCGATCGGCGTGCCCGGCTCATTGAACAATAGCAGAGCATCTTCCACCAAGGGCAGCGAACCGGACGGAAAGGTGACGTCAACAACCGCACCCCGCACCGCGCTCACGCGCCCCGCTGGAAAGGGTGTGATTTTGCCGCCGTCGCCGGGTTGCGGCCTGGGAAGCACAGCTGTCGGCATCGTTCGGGCAACCTCCGTCCCCGATCTGCCGCTTGAGCGCGCGCCCGCCTATCGGGGATGGTACTTAACCGATCGGGACCCATGCCAAGCTTGCGGGCAAGAAGGGCAGGGTGGAGCGCGTGATCCGCGCGATCGGCCAGCACTCTTAGAGATGCCGCTGACTCGGTGTCCTACGGGCACCCGGTCGCCATGGCAAGGTATTGAATTTACGGCGGTATTTGCTTTAAGCTGGCCACGCATACCATCAGACATGCCCTCTGTCCAGTGAGATTGCATGGGCCTGAATGACGCTTGTTGAGCGTAGCATGGGCCGTTTCTGTTTGAGGCAGATTTGAGCCACGCAATCCAATTAGAAGCGAACTTTCATTGCCCCTACAAGGCTCCCGGCAGCGTTCCTTCCGGCATATCGTTGATAGTCGGAGTCGACATAGCTCAATGAAGCTTCCAGCTTTCCCTTCGTATATCGCAAGCCAACACTCCAATCTTGCTTGTCGTCATACATACCCTCTTCCCAGCCATAGTGTAGGCGGAGAACGAGCCGGTTAGGCGCGAGCGGAAGAGTGACCGTTTCCGACAAGTAGACATTTGTGCGGGGAGCGTTCCCTTGGCGAGGCGCGAGAGCAATAAGCGTATCAAAGGTAGCTGCGCCAACCATCCTCGTAAGCGATGCTTCTATGTCGTAGGTGTTGACACTATCGCCGCCTGGATAAACAAAGCCATAGGCTAGGATAGTGATTTGCGTTTCTCCGATGGAACTGCGGAATCCGCTATAAAAATCGAGTTCGATATTGGAACCATGATAGTCGGCTATCGACGACGCCCAAACGCCCACCACAAGTCCGTCGCCGCTCGCCATTTCGACGTTCGCCTGTATCGCTGGCCCGCGCTCTG
Source organism: Sphingobium sp. TKS (assembly GCF_001563265.1). NCBI lineage: Bacteria > Pseudomonadati > Pseudomonadota > Alphaproteobacteria > Sphingomonadales > Sphingobiaceae > Sphingobium > Sphingobium sp. TKS. Next base: position 2,086,942 of record NZ_CP005083.1, read on the forward strand.
ATGCGCTGATCCCACGAAACCTGTAGTCCGAAACTATAGCCAATTCTGTGACGATGGATGGGCTATCCCGTGCAAGTGCGGGGTCGCACGCTGACGCGCACGCAGGCAAGAACAGTAAGATACGAAGCCCCCATATGACCTGACGGGCCGGTGGCTTCGCCACGGCTCAAGGCCAAGCATAAAGCGATACGTGAGCTGCTGCCGGTTCCGTGGACACCGAGATAAGGTGTTTTTGGGACCGGAGGGTGTGGATGCAACGACGGAAGTTCAGCCGGGAGTTCAAGCTCGAGGCGGTGAAGCTGGTGCGGGAGCGCGGGGTGTCGGTGGCGCAGGCGGCGCGCGATCTGGACGTCCACGAGAACGTGCTGCGTAAATGGGTTCGCGACCATCAAGCCGATCCGGGATCGGCATTTCCCGGGCACGGCGTGATGAAGCCCGAGCAGCAGGAGATTGAGCGGCTGCGCCGCGAGTTGGCCCGGATGAAGGCGGAGCGCGACATCCTAAAAAAAGCGGCGGCCTACTTCGCGAAGGACTCGATATGAGGTTCGCCTTCGTCGCGAAGCACCGAGGGATCTGGCCAGTGTCTTGGATCTGCGAAGCGCTCGGTGTTTCGCGCAGCGGCTTTCACGCCTGGTTGGTCCGAGCGCCCAGCGCCCGTGCCCGCAGCGATGAAGAGTTCGGCGCCAAGGTCCGCGCCAGCTTCATCTCCAGCTATCGGACGTACGGTGCGCGCCGGATCTGGCACGACCTTCTGGCCGAAGGCCTTTCATGCGGCCTGCATCGCATCGAGCGGCTGATGCGTGTTCACGGCCTGAAGGCTCGTCCCCGGCGCCGCGGGCTGCCGAAGGATGACGGCCTGCGGTCCGTGATCGCCGACAACCTGCTCGATCGCCAGTTCACGGCCGAGGCGCCCAACCAGAAGTGGATCGCCGACTTCACCTACATCTGGACCGCCGAGGGATGGCTGTACGTCGCCGTCGTTATCGACCTGTTCTCCAGGCGCGTGGTCGGCTGGTCGATGAGCGACACCATGACCGCCCAGCTCGTGACCGACGCGTTGATGATGGCGATCTGGCGCCGCGCAAAGCCCGACGCCCTGCTGCACCACTCGGATCAGGGCAGCCAATATACGAGCGAGAAGTTCCAGCGGCTGATGGCCGACAATGGCGTGGCCTGTTCCATGAGCCGGTCGGGCAACGTCTGGGACAACGCGGCGATGGAGAGCTTCTTCTCCTCGCTGAAGACCGAGCGGATCGGGCGTAAAACCTACCGCACGCGCAATCACGCGAAGGCAGACGTGTTCGATTACATCGAGCGCTTCTACAATCCGACGCGCCGGCACTCGACCCTGGGCTATCTCAGCCCCATGGACTTCGAGCGGCAAGCGCAGCTAGCTTAACCTCGCGTCCATCGAACCGGCAGCAGCTCAACGATCTCGACGACCGCGACGGGGCGACCAGCGCGAGCGACATGACCGATGATAGAATAACTTGGGTTCTCTCCTGCACGGTGAATGAAGCGGGTTAGTGAGACATTGAGCCGATCACCCGGCTGCACTGCAACAGGAGCCATAGCTAAGAATACGGGAGCCCATGACGATCCGCGCCAGGAGCAGATAACATGCTCTTCATCAACGTGGAGTTCTATCGTAAGCGGTGTTTTCAGGCCACGGCGGTCCAAGGCATGAGTTCGCCGACGCTGTTGGCATGATGCCCATCGGCAAGTCTGGTGAGGGTTCTGGTCAGCCATTCGTGCGGGTTGATCTCATTGAGCTTGCAGCACTCGATGAGCGTGGCGATCACCGCCCAGTTGTCGCCGCCCTCATCGGAGCCGGCGAACAGGGCATTCTTGCGATTATGGAAAGGTATGCATAATCGCAATTATGCGAAGCGCCGGATTATGCGCAGGTGCCGACGGCGGGTCCAGTTGTTGCACCAGACCCGCCGCCACAAACTTCACATAATCACAACGACTGCAGGAAGCTCATCAGATTGTCGGAGGCTCGGAAGCGCCCTGGCGCGGCGGCGCTTGGTTGCAGCTTCATCAGAGCCTGTTCCTTCATCGCGAGATCGGCTTCGACGTACATATGCGTCGTTGCCGTATCCTCATGACCGAGCCACAGGGCGATGACGGTGATATCGACGCCCGATTGAAGCAGGTGCATCGCCGTTGTGTGTCGAACCGTATGGGGTGTGACCGGGCGGTCAAGGAGCCCCGGATTCTTGCGACCTGCAGTCGCAACGGCAAGGTTCAAGCGCTGGGTGACGTTCGAGCGGGTCATGCGGCCGCCACTTCGGTTCGGAAACAAGATACTATCCCCCGAGGGATCGCCGATCTGGCGGCGCCAGGACCTGATCAGCGCGGCAGTTGGGCGCCAGAGCGGCACGCTGCGTTCTTTGCGGCCCTTGCCACGCAGATGCGCGGCGGGCTGCCCTTCAAGGACAACGTCCCGGCACCGCATGCCGATCATCTCGGAAACGCGGGCGCCCGTGTTGTACATCATGCTGAACAAGGCGCGGTCGCGTTGTCCGGCCCAGCTAAGCCGGTCAGGTGCTTCGAGAATGGCGCTGATCTCGGGCCGTGACAAAAACCCGACCATTGATCGATCGAACCGCTTGAGCGGGATCGCCAGCGCCCGTTCGATCGTCGCCAGCGACGCAAGGTCGTGATGCGATGCATATTTAAGGAACGTCCTGATCGCGGCGAGACGTGCGTTGCGGCTTCGAACGCTGTTGCCTCGATCCTTCTCGAGATGGTCCAGGAAGGCGAGCAACAACGGCGCGTCGAGATCGGGCAAAGTGATGGCGGTGGGCGTTCGACGGAGTGCTGCCGCCGCGTAGTTGAGGAGCAGGCGCAAGGTATCCCGGTATGCCGCTACGGTCTGAGCGCTGACCGCACGCTGCTCGCCGAGATGATCCAGAAAGAAGCGCTGGACGAGCGTCGGCAATGTCGGGGGAGTAAGCTCAGCCATGAGCTGCCTCCCCGAAAGCGAAGTCTTCAAAGCGGTTGCCTGCGGTGGCCATCAAATCCGGGATGCCGGTCAAATACCAATAGGTGTCCGATACCTTTGCATGGCCAACATAAGTCGAGAGCGCCGCGATCGCATTGTCGATATCGGCACCTTCGGCTTGCCACCGTTGGATGCGTCTGCAGATGAACGTGTGCCTGAGGTCATGGATACGAACGTCGCGATAGGCACCCCGGGCAACGATGCCCGCTTCGTTGCGCAACTTCTGGAAGGTCCAATGTACTGCGCGCTTTTTTAGCGACCGTGATGGGGTCGAGACGAAAAATGCGTCCTCAGCCACGCGCGGTAGAAAACGATCCCGCATGCCAAGATAATCGGCGAGTGCGACGGCGACGGTGGCGTGGAAAGGCACATGCCGCGATTTGTTGAACTTCGTCATCCGGACCGTCAGACATCGACTTCCGAGGTCCACATCAGCGCAGCGCAGCTTGATCGCTTCGGAAACGCGCAAGCCGGTTGCGGCGATCAATCCGTAAAAGGCCTCGAACGCCGCGGGTCGAAGCCCGCCTTCCGGATCGAGACGGCGTGCCGCTGCGAGCAACGCCAAGATCTCGTCTTCCGTGTAGATATGGGGCGTGGCCCGGCGATGGGACTTGCCGAATATCTGAGTCTGCGGGAACTCCGTGGCCGGATCTTCCCGCAGAAGGTAGGCGGCGAAGGGCCGAAGTGTATCGAGCCGGCGAGCCCACGCCCTCGGCTCGCGGCTGCGAGCATGCCCCTTCGCCCACTCGATCGCGAGGTCCGATGTGAGAGAACTCCGATGGCCAGAGCCGTCGAAGAATCTGGCGAACGAACGAAGCTGGCTGGCGTTCGGCCCGGCGCCAAGAAATCCCAGCGTCGTACGTTCAGCAAGATAGGCCTCTACCTGCGCTGTCATGGTGATCGTCATCATCACGCCCTCCCTGGCCAGGGCATGGCCACGACCGACAGGCGGCGAAGATCGATCTTGGTATAGATCTTCGACGTGTCCAGGCTACGGTGACGCAAGACATCGGCGATGTGCTTCATGGGCGTGCCGTCGGCGAGCAGGCGGCTCGCGATGCTGTGACGAAGAACGTGGGGATCAGTTCGATCCAATCCGCATCGTATGAAAGCTGCGATCACCGCATGCTTGGCGACGCCTGCCCTGATCGGGACGTCATACGGCGCGACATGGCGAACGAAGATCGCACGGTTGCTGGTCTTCGGTCGCTCATGGCGCAAATAGTCTGCGATGGCGTCGCCGGTGGCAGCCGGCAATGGAAGGCTGTCGGTGAAATGCGTCTTGGTCCTCGCTATGCGAATGATCCCGTTGCGCCAGTCGACGTCGTCGAGGCGAAGTTTTACGACCTCGGAACATCGGAGCCCGAGATCGGTGACGCATCTGACCATCGCGTAGGCGCGCCGCCGTGAGGGCAGATCATCGTCGAATGACGCGAGAACCGCGTCAATCTGAGTTGGCGACAACACGTCGGGCAACTCCGCCAGGCGCCAATGCGCGGCCCGAGGAATCGCTTGCAAGAGCCGACCGACATCATCGCCCAACATCTTGCGAAACTTGAAATAACAACCGACTGTGCCGCCAGCGACACGCACGGCGCCAGCACTCCAACAACGGCCTTCACCGAGGACAAAACGCCGGACGACTGCCGGGTCGAGCTTCTCAGGATCAATCTCGCCATCACCGAACCGCTCGAGGAGCAGCTGGCGAATGATATGGATCCGCTGCCGCCGCGTCGTGTCCGCCAGACCACCGACATCGCGCATGTAACGATCGAATGCTGCCAGTTCACCGTCGAGCCGGCCCCTCTGTTCGATCGCCGGAATCCGCCTTTGGGCACGAAGCACGTGCAGAAGGTGCCGGATAGCGACGCGCAACTCGTGGCGCAGCTTGCGAACCGGGTAAGGGCAATCGCAAGATGGCACATGGGTATCCAGGAATCGTCGTTGCGCCGCCTCATCGATCAGCGCGATGTCCAAGCCTTCCTCGGTCGCCCACTTCCCGAAATGCGCGACGCAAGCAAAATATACTCGCACTGTGTTCGGATGATATCGGCCCGCTCGAAGATAGGAGACATACTCCTCCTCCACGGACGCAAAGACACTGTTCGCCAGCCAGCGACGCGGTCCCGGCTGCAATAGATCAGACTTCATGAAAGGCTCCTCTCCAGATGGTGGGTGGAGAGGAAGGCGTATTATGTGCAGCTGAAGTTAGTCATGCTGCAACATGTGCGACGAAAAAAAATGGCGGACTGGGCACAACCCGCCGTCGGCACCTGCGCATAATCCGGCGCTTCGCATAATTGCGATTGAGCGCCAGCGGGCGGATTGAGCGTTCGACGGTGTTGCTGTCGAGGTCGATGCGCCCATCGTCGAGGAAGCGGGAGAGGCCGTCCCAGCGGGTGAGCGTGTAGCGGATCGCCTCGCCGAGCTTGCTCTTGGTGCTGACCTGGCGGGCCAGGGCCTCGAGATGCTGGTGCAGATCGTCGATAATGCCGCGGCTGCGTTCGTGGCGAACCGCGCGCCGCTGCTCGGCCGGTGATCCTCGCACCTCGTCCTCGATGGCGTAGAGCATGGCGATGCGGCGCAGCACCTCGGTCGCTACCGGCGATGTGTCGGCCAGCTCGTAGAACTTGCGACGAACATGCGCCCAGCAGAAGGCGAGTTGGACTTGGCCACGCCGCCGGGCAAGCGCGGCATAGCCGCCATAGCCGTCGACCTGAAGGATGCCGGCAAAGTCGCCGAGATGGGCGTGAGGTCGCTCGGCCTTGCGGTCAGCGGCATAGACATAGGCCACCATCGGCGCATCCTTACCGCCCCACGGCCGATCATCGCGGGCATAGGCCCACAGCTGCCCGGTCTTGGTCCGCCCGCGCCCCGGATCGAGCACTGGTGCGGTGGTCTCATCGGCGAACAGTCGCTCGGATCGTCGCAGCCGCTCGAGGATGTGGTCGCGCAAGGGTCGTAGATACCAAGCTGCTCGCCCGACCCAGTCTGCCAAGGTGGAGCGGTCGAGTTGGATACCCTGGCGGGCGTAGATCTGCGCCTGACGGTAGAGTGGCAGGTGATCGGCGTACTTCGAGACCAGCACCTGGGCGATCAGCGTCTCGGTGGGGATGCCACCCTCGACGATCCGCGCTGGCGCCGGTGCCTGAACCACCGCGCTCTCGCACGAGCGGCAGCCGTAGCGCGGCCGGCGCGTGATCAGCACCCGAAAGGTGGCCGGCACCACGTCGAGCCGTTCGGATACATCCTCGCCGATCTGGTGGAGAGTACCGCCGCAGCAGGGGCAGGCCTTGTCCTCGACATCGACGACCTGCTCGATCCGTTCCAGGTGCGCGGGCAGCCTGCCGCGGTTGGTCTTGCGCGGACGGCCAACACGGGTCGGGCTCGCCTTCTCCGTGGCGTGCTCCGCCTCGGCGAGAGCCGTCTCGACCTCCTCCAGGCAGAGCTGGAGCTGATCGGGATCGAGCTGTTCGGAGCGGCGGCCGAAGCGGTGACGCTGAAGGGCATCGATGATGGCCTTCAGACGCTCGACTTCGGCTTGAAAAGCCTTGAGCGTGTCGAGCTCGCGAGCCTGTTCGAGGACGAGCGCGCGGAGCGCTGCAACGTCATCGGGAAGGTCCGCTTCCAAGAGCATGCAGGCACTGAATCAGCAGAAGAATGCCCGGTCAAGCGGCGATCACCGGTGCCTTCGGCCGACGGCCGCCATGCACCCGCCGCCAGTCCAGACCCTCCAGAAGCGCGCCCAGTTGCGCCGCAGTCAGGCGCATTACGCCATCGCGGATGCCCGGCCACTTGAAGCCACCTTGCTCCAGCTTCTTGGCCATCAGGCACAGGCCCGTGCCGTCCCACCAGATGAGCTTGATCCGGTCCGCTCGCTTTGCCCGAAAGACGTAGATCACGCCCGAATAGGGCTCGCCGCCGTACTCAGCGCCGACCAAAGCGGCGAGCGAGTCCGCTCCTTTGCGAAAATCCACCGGACGCGTCGCCACCATCACGCGCGCGCCGGCACCAGGGCCGATCATCGTGTCGCCTTGAGTGCTTCGATCACCGCCGCGATGACACCCGCATCGGCGCCGCGGGCGATCTTCACCGCCACCCCGTCGATCTCCAGTTCGACCGCACCGGCCTGCGAGCGCCGGCGCTTCCGCGAGCGCCTGGCCGGCGGAGCCGGATCGCTTGCCGGCGGCGGATCGATCACCGCGGGGACGAACGAAGGCGCCGGCGCCGTGGCCATCGGCAGCGACAGGCCCTGGGCCTCCAACTGCTTGCGAAGCTCCCGGCGCCAGGTGAACAGCTGCGACGGGCTCAGACCGTGCCGCCGAGCAACCGAACAGACCGTCTCAGCGCCTGAATAGCTCTCCGCGACGATTGATGCCTTCACCTCGAGCGGCCAATCGCGCCGCTTGCCTGCACCCGTAAAAACCTCGAACCGCTGAACCACGCTCGTGCCAGCATCGTCACATGACATCATCATAGCACCAGCGCACCTCCAACCGATCAAGGCGGAGACTCAGCGCTGCGCGTCACGCCCGCAAGGTGGGAGCAGAACAGCGCTTACGTTCTATCCATAATACGAAACCACCTAGTTGACCCGACCGCGTAATATCGAAAACCACTTCGCCAGCGTCTCCCGCAATCTCCCTGGTATCGAAGCGTAAATCCTCGAATATGTGCTTGTCTGCCAACAAGTGTGACTCAGGAAAGTTGAACGTGACAATGCGGCTAAGAGTGAAATCTCGACTAACGCTCTGTTTAATGCGCTGAGCATAATGATCTGCGACCGCCGTGCAGGCGGCGTTTCGATAAGGCGCTTCGACTACCGATGCAGGCGCAAACCAAGTTATGCATCTCTTGGGCAGCATATGGCCGTCAGGCTTGAGCAGCCGACGCGCGTTTAGGAGCGAACCGACGGCTCCCTCGGCACTTCCTATCATTCCGATCACTTCCGACACGCATAAATCGGCTGGTTCGGCTGGTTCGATCTCGGTGGACGGCCCACAATGGACGGTGATGCGGTCGCTCAATCCCAGCTTGGCAATATGTACTCGCGCCGCCTCTGCCGATGCAGGCATGACCTCGATCGCATCAACGTGCGATGCTCCGGCTTCTGCACACATAATAGCGAGCGGCGCCGATGCACCCGTGCCAAGATCGACCACCCGTCTGCGCGGTGCTGCTCGTTGGATTGCTCCGCGATAGGCTGCGATCCGACCGCTGTCTTCCAACAACCAGCGGTAGAGATGATCGTCATATACCGGATACTCACCAATTGTCGGCCGACAAGTGATCTCGCTGCGCCAGCGGGCAAAGGCGCTGTCGAACGCTGCTCGCGGTGGCGGTGACGATTCAGTCATTGAAAGCCCTTTCAAACCGGCTCGGGCGTCGAGCGACTGTCGCTGGTCACGGCTCCTATCGAAGCCGCCATGATTGTCCCGGTTCCGATGACCTGGGCGAGAGAAAGATGTTCAGCAAGAATGATCGCTGCCGACAACGCTGCCAGCGCTGGCTCCATACTCGTCAGAATGCCGAAGGTTCTTGTGGACAAACCTTGTAACGCGACGATCTCAAGCGAATAGGGAATAGCGCTGGTCAACAGGGCGACAGCAAGAGCAAGTGGTAGAATATCGAAAGAAAGTAGATGACCGCCGGTATGCTCAAGACCGACCGGAACGGTTAGGATGGCTGCAATCGTGGTGCCATAAGCGACGGCTGCCTGGCGGCCTTGCGCTGCGGCACGCTTGCCAATCCGTATGTAGACAGCCCAGCAAACGCCTGCCCCCAAGGCAAACGTCACTCCGCCGGCATTCAATCCCATGCCGGTCGTTCCGTAAGTGAACAACAGTGCGATACCGATGAACGCGAGGACCACCCAGCACAAATCGATAGGGCGGCGCGATTGCCAGAGCGCGAGGCCAAGCGGCCCCGTAAATTCAAGGGCAACCGCCACCGCAAGAGGCAGGCTATGGATCGCCAGGTAAAAAAGGAGGTTCATGCCGCCAAGTGCGGCTCCATAGAATAGCAGCGGGCGAATTGCTGCGCGATCCAATCGCGTTCGCCATGGCCGAAAGATGATGAGCAGGATGCCCGCTGCCAGCCCTAGGCGAAGAGCCGTCGCCCCCTCCGCTCCCACGATCGGGAAAAGCGACTTTGCCAGCGAGGCACCACTTTGGATCGACACCATCGCCACCAACAGCGCAGCGACGGGGATCAGAGGAAACGGTGCGGAGCGCGACCCGGTTGATCCGTCTGATACGGTGATGATCCTCTCGCTCAACGAATGTGAAGCTGACTCAGTAAGTCTCAGTTCTTGCATTGACATGCCCCCTCGGCTCACGCAGCGATGGCGAGGGGAAAGATCGGCGCGAGCAAATCCTGCCACCATTGCCGCATCGCCGCAATCGCCTTGCGTCCACCGTCCAATGCGGCGCCGGGGCTGACGCCATCAGCACTGACGGTCTGCTGATAGGGATTGATCTCCTGTAGAAAGATTCCGAGTTCATCCTTGTGGCTCTGCTCGACTCCGCTCAGATGCATGTCGTGGAATGCCACCAAGGGCTTACCCTCGGCCGCAAGCTCACCACGCCTGATGACTTCCTTGGAGATATGCCGGAAAATCTCATGCTCGAAGATCGCCGCCGCTTCCGTGGCATACATGGCACCAAGCATTCGCGAGGGGTCATCCGATATCAGACCAGCGATACGGAAGAAGAAATACGAAGTGGGAGGAAACTCGTCTCTGGACTCGATGGAAATGCCAATACGTTCCAACGCGGACTTATACATTGCGGCATGGCCGTTCTCTTCGGCCAGATTTCGCATCAATTCGGTGTGAATAGCCGCGTTCGTAAATTCAAGTGCTAGTTCCGCTCCTTGTGCGAGGAAGGTCGTATTGCGAGCCGAAAATTGATAATGCTCCAGCATTAGCCAGTTGAGTGAACGTGTATCGAAGTTCGCGAGGTTGGAGAGTTTAGATTTTACATGGGAAGTAAAAGCCAAATTCTCCGCGTCTATGACTCCTGCGAGTGATGATGATGCATCCATTGCGAAGCTCCTAGAAAGCCATTCGTTATGTTTGTGGTTGGATGATCCACCATTGCCAGTTAGGATAGCTAAATATTCTAAGGGGTATTAAGCATGACTAATCCCATAATCGAATATTCAGCACTCGCTGCTGTTGCCGCCGTGGTGCGCGAGGGAAGTTTTGAGCGTGCCGCCGCAGCTCTCGGAGTCACCTCGTCGGCAGTCTCTCAGCGGATAAAGGCCATTGAAGAACGTGTCGGCGCAGTGCTGGTGTTGCGCACAAGCCCTTGTCGCCCGACCTCGGTCGGCGCGCGTATGTGCGCTCATTTCGAGCGCGTGCAGCTACTCGAAAGGAACCTCATAGACGGAATGCCGAACCTTTTTACCGTTCATCCGGCATGTGCCCCCACAATTCGCATTGCGGTCAATGGCGATAGTCTCAGCACATGGTTTCCAGCGGCTGCAGGGGAGTTTGCGCGGCGCAGTGGTAATCTGCTTGATCTCGTTCTTGAGGGTGAGGAACAAACCGCCCAATTGCTCCGCTCCGGCGAAGTCCTTGCGGCAATCACCGCTGACCCAGCGGCCGTTCAAGGCTGCCGTATTACGCCTTTAGGCATACTCCGCTATGTTGCGGTTGCATCACCGGCCTATTTCACCCGCTTTTTCCCGAACGGCATTGACGCTCTCTCTCTTTCGAAAGCACCGATGCTGCGCACCGACCGGGAAGATGCCCTGCAGGCGCGCTGGGCAAAGACTGTTCTGGACAGCGATGTATCGCCACCAACCCATTGGGTGCCGTCTACTCAAGGATTTGTCGACCTACTACGGGTGGGACTGGGCTGGGGCATGGTGCCGCATATTCTGGGTGATCGCTACATTGCGTCTGGCGAACTGCAACCGTTGGAACCTTTGCGTGCACTGGATGTCACGCTATACTGGCAATATTCTCGGCTTTTCGTCCACATCCTTCACGATCTCAACAAGACCGTTATCGCAACTGCCCGCACGTTGCTCTTTCCCCCAAGCGAGGAAAGAATGAGTGAATGAGGTGTGGAGCGAAGCGACCGGCCGCGCGCTCCCCATATAGCGCCGTAGCGGCCGGTCGGCTTCGCGGCCTATCATCCTGCGATCCGGCCAAAGCGTCTAACGCCCTATCCTGATCGTGCATCGCACCGGCTCCTTGGCTTTCTCCGCCGCCCTCTCGCAAGCGGCGATGGTGTCGCGGTTCGCCTGCCGCATGTCGGCGGCATCAACGATGGCCCGCCAGCCTTCCGGGTTCCCCGCGCGCATCAGGCGGATACCGGCGTCCCACAGCGTCGGCTCGCCCATCGTGCGGCGCGCGACCCGTTCGGGCCATTGCCAGCTTTGCGGGGTCATGCTCGCGGCCAAGGCCCAGGGATCGGAGCTGGATTGCAGCATCCTACTACGTATGTTTCCCAATGCTGGCTGCCCGCCTGGCGCGCGATAAGACAGGCATGATCCAGCTTGTCCAATCCTGCGCCGATTGCGCTGTGCGAAGCTCAGCGGTCTGTAAGGGTGTCTCGGATGCGGATCTGGCCACGTTCCACCGCATCGGGCGGCGCTCGCGCGTTTCGCGCGGGCAAGGCCTCATCTGGGCGGGCGACCCGCATCCTCCATGCGGGAGCCTCGTCTCGGGCATGGTCAAGATCACTGCCTCGACCATCGGCGGCCGTGAGCAGATCGTCGGGCTCCTATATCCAGGCGATTTCATCGGGCAACCGTTCGCCCCGCAGGCCGAGTTCACGTTTACCGCCCTCACGGACGCGCAAACCTGCATCTTCGCGCAGCGCGACTTTAGGCGCCTGCTGGACATGCATAGCTGCGTCGAGCAGGAATTGCTCAGGCGAATGGCGCATTCGCTCGACTTGGCGCGCCACCGGATGCTGATGCTGGCGCGTCAGTCCGCCGGCGAGCGCATCGCAGGCTTTCTGCTGGAGATGGAGGCGGCCATTGAGACTCCCTTGGCGAGCGAAGGGCGGCCGAATGCGTTCGAGCTGCCGCTCTCCCGGGGGCAGATCGCGGAGGTGCTGGGGCTCACGATCGAAACTGTCAGCCGACAGCTCACCAAGTTGAAGAACCGCGGAATCATCGCGCTTTCCGGCGGCCGGTCGGTGGCGATCATCGACCGGGGCGGACTGGAAGGGCTCGCCGAGGCGGCCTGAGCCGCTCGGCCGGAGGTTAGGAGCGGCTGCCACATCCGGAAAGGCGGCCGACCAGAAACGCGTTTGCCTCATTCGTTAGCCGGTTTCCTCCGAGGGTCAGGAGTGCCAGCGTCTCGAACGCCATGTCCGCACGCGCCACCTCGAAGAAGCTTCTCAACATGTATCCCAAGGCCTCCGCGGAAAAGGCGCGCGTAGCGCAATTCAGCGGCCGCAGCGCAGCTGCGAGATCCTCCGCAGCTATCGCCTCGACCAGATGCTGGCGCCCGATGCGTTCCAGCAGGATCGTGCGGAGCGGCTCTGCCGTTGGGCGGGCGAACAGCTGTTCAACGAGCCGTCGCCCCCCGCGGGGAAGCTGGGACGAGAGCCTCCCCAGGTCCGCGCAGACATCGTCCACCAGCGCGGGTCGAGGCAGGCCGGGCAGCCCGTCGGCGAGCTTTTCGAGCCTGTCGCACAATGCCGCTAGGTGCGCGTGATCGGTCATGATGGGAACCAGTTCCAGCTCACCAATCATATGCCAGCCCGACCTGAAGGCGACGAGATTGTCCGGCGCCTTCTCGATATTCATGACGCTCCGCTGAGGCCGCATATCTTTCTCCGATGCAACTTGCGGGGTCTAGCGAAAGCATGAAGCGGCAGCTTTGACTCGCGTCAAAGTTGACGGTCAGCTGGATCGGGCGGAGGACTCGACGCTGACGGTGCTGATCACAATGTCCACACGCCGCGCCGGGCTGTCTCGGCGATCGCGAAGATCACCGAAGAAAAAGGACAGTCATGTAGCTTGTAAACCCAGTCATGCGGTGACTGCTGTCGCCCGGCACAGGGTCATAGATTCGACACGAACCACACTATGAAACCCGCCACTCCGGCAAGGGCGAGCGCGAGAACGACACGCACAAGCGGCGGGTCCTTTGCAATGTCTTGAGGCCAGGGCAAGGTCAGCGCCCGCATGGCCGATACGAAAAGCGGCAGCGGCTCCAGCTACCCGAACCCAGTCGTCACCCAGCGCTGCGCCATGGCGATCGACTGACCATCTGTGATGGTGTCCTTGGGCGAGTGGATGCCGTGATAGAAGAGCGCGGCGTTCATAGGCCAGAACTCGACCACAGTCAGGATCAGCAGGAGCAGAATGCCGATCGATGGCAGGCAGAGCAGCCATCGATAGCGCCACGGGGTTCGCCACCCCGCTACGAGCGCACCGAACCCGGCTATCAGCATGGCGGCCGAGAACGGAATGAAGAATATGCCGGTATCGACTGGCCAAGCCTTGCCGTAAGGCATCATACCGAGAGATGCAGGTGGATTAGCGCTCCAAGCGCCAGCAAGGACGAGAAGGTCGAACAACTTGGCGCCGAGCAGCGGTCCGCCCGCCAACACGGCCAGCCAGAGGGATGCTCGGGTTATGTCTTCTCTGCTCGCCATTTCCCGCCCCAGCCAAACCCACGAGTTATGTCCGTAGCCTGGGATCATCTCCTCAAACCTGCCCGGCAGCAAGCCACCAATGACCGCCCCTCGCGCATGGGTTTGCAAGCGACATAAATGCGAAAAAAAGCCACCGCGGACGCGGTCCGCGGTGGCATTGCGCTGGCGCGGGGAGGGGGTAGCGCCAGGATCAGTACAACGGTTGTTCGCGAACCAGCCTGCGCCCGTCCGAGGGCACGAAGAGCAAGACCGCAGTCAATAGGGCGCCAGCCGCAAGGGAAAGCAAGAAAGGAGACATCGAAGCGCTGGTGCCATGTCGCGTATCCTGACGGAGTCGATGGATGAAGTTGTGATCCCGGAGCAAGGCCAGCACTTTGACGGCGGTCAAAAGCCTCGTGGCCGAAGCGAAGAAAATCGGCAAGCGGCGCATGCTGGCTCGAATCCGGGAGACGTCACTGTCCCGACCTCTTGAGAAGACAATCTCAACTTCCGCGAGGCTCGCGCGACCAAACAAGCGCGACCGCGCCAGCAGGGAGGGAATGATACCAAGGCGTGCGCAGGTGCCGTCGGCCGTGCGCGCGAATGACGGTGCCGGCGATCGCACGGCGGCATCGTCTAGCGAAAGGGGCCGGCGCACTTCGGCGCGAACGATCCTGGTTAGGCAGTTCGGCGGATTTTCGTCTGTTCGACCCCGACCAAACGCAGCCTTGACCTTGGTCAAGGAGAGAGATGCCGAGAGCGCACAAGCGGACGAGCCATGTGGCCCTACCATCCAGACCTGCTCGCCCAGCCAGTGCCGCGCTATACGAGCTATCCGACCGCCCTCGAGTTCGAAGGCGGGATCGGCCGATCTGAGCAAGTGGCGGCGCTCGAACGGATCGGCCGCGAAGCTCCGGTCTCGGTCTATGTCCATATCCCCTATTGCCGGGAGATATGCTGGTATTGCGGTTGCAATACGGGTGCGGCCAATCGCCCGGGAAGGCTCGCGGGTTATCTCGAAGCGCTCGAACTGGAGATCCGCCTTGTGGCCCGGCGCCTTCAGGGACGTGGACGCGTCACCCGGATCGCCTTTGGCGGCGGAAGCCCCAATGCCCTGCCGCCGTCGAGCTTTCTGCGGCTGCTCGACCGACTCATCGTCGCGTTCGATGCGGCCACCGCCGCGCTGTCGATCGAATTGGATCCCCGCACCCTCGACGATGGCTGGTACGATGCGATCGCCCAGGCGCGCATCTCCAGCGCCAGCCTCGGCTGTCAAACCTTCGAGCCGCATATTCAGCGGGCGATCGGCCGTATCCAGCCCCTGTCAATGATCGAGACCGCGATTTCGCGGCTGCGTGATTCAGGTATCCGGTCTCTGAACATTGACCTCATGTACGGTTTACCCGGCCAGACGGGCGCCGATCTTGACGCCACCCTCGACGAAGCGCTGCGGCTTGCCCCCGACCGCATGGCCTTGTTCGGCTATGCTCACCTGCCCTCGGTGATCCCCCGTCAGCGCCGGATCGATGGGAGCCAGCTTCCCGACATGCGGCAACGCTTCGAACATGCTGCGCTCGGCTTCGAGCGCCTGACCCGGGCAGGCTACGCGGCCGTCGGGTTTGACCATTTCGCATTGCCGGGCGACCCGCTCGCCATGGCAGCCGAGGGGGGGAGCCTGCGGCGCAATTTCCAGGGATTCACCGACGATCCCGCCGACGTTATCCTGGGCCTCGGCGCCAGCGCCATCAGCCTGTTCCCCGACATGATTCTCCAGAACGAGAAGCTCGCCGGTCGCTACCGCATGCTGGTCACGGCAGGGAGCCTCGCGGGTCAACGGGGCGTGATGCGCTCGCCTGACGCCCGCCGCCGCGCTGCGATCATTGAAAGCCTTCTCTGCTCTGGGGAAGCGGCCGTCCCCGAGGATATGTTGCAGGCCGTGCGGCCCCATCTTGAAGCATTCACGGCGAGGAACCTCCTCGCCGTGGAATCTCGCCATCTGAAGATCGCACCGGCCGGGCTGCCTTATGCGCGGCTGATTGCGAGCAGGTTCGACAGCTTCCGGGCCGATCCGACACGTGCAGCCGGCAGCGCGCTCTAAACCGGCCCATATCTGCTGATTGCCTTTGACCTTCGTCAAATCGGTCGATCCAGCGAGCCGCTAGCCTGACTGCGAAAGGAAATCGTCATGGCAGAGATGTTCAGCGCCCATTTTCCCCTGCTCGTTGTCGGATCGATGCTGTTCTTCATGATCGTCCTCGGGAGCGTCTCGATCGAAGATGCCTTGCGCGGACGGCGGCATTGACGACTGCGAGTGCCCCGCCGTGGTCCCCCTTCGAAGCGATCGGGGGCAGCGACGCGATCAGGCAAATTGTGGATCGCTTCTATGACCTGATGGACACCGATCCTGCGTATCGCGATCTTCGCGCCCTGCACGCCGACGACTTGACGCCGATGCGCCGCTCGCTCAGCGGTTTCCTGACCGGCTGGATCGGAGGACCGCGCGACTGGTTCGCGGCCAATCCGGGCAAGTGCATGATGTCGGTCCATGCACCCATCGCGATCAGTGCCGCGACGGCCAACCAGTGGGTCCGAGCCATGTCGGAGGCGATCAAAGGCTGCGACGTCGACGCCGATCTCTCGGATAGGATCAATGAGGCGCTTGCCCTTATGGCGTCCGGCATGGTGCGCCAGGCCTGAGCCCACCGGCGACGGCGACAGGGTTCCCAGGTCGCGAGATTGGTCTTTCTGCCATCGCGGCAGCCATGGACCTTCGTGGTGTCGCTTGTAAGGCAGCGCCGTCGGCGGAGGGTGGGGCGCGATCGGATGGACTTCAAGGAAGATTTCTCAGGGGCCGGAAGCGGAGTGTCAGATCCGGTCAGCTAGGATGGATGCCGCCGGCTCAGCCGTCAGGCGAGACCGTCTGGAACCTTCAGGAGGAGAGGCTTTCGGCCAAGATGCGGCCAATATCCTGACGATTCGTCATAAGGTCCGACAGTGTGTAGCCGTCCAGTACGCCAAGGAAAGCCGCCAGCGCCTCCTTCAGGACTCCCGTCAGCCCGCAGGCGCGAGCAATCACGCAGCTTCCGCAATCCACCAGATCGAACCCGTCTTCGGTATGCCGGACCAGCGCGCCAATATTGATCTCTTCGGGCGCTTTGCCGAGCCGGATGCCACCGAATCGCCCACGCTCGCTTTTGATATAGCCGCTGCGCGCGAGCTCATTGACCACCTTCATGAGATGATTCTGCGAGATGCCATAGGCCCGCGCGACCTCGGCGATCGAGCA
Organism: Sphingobium sp. TKS; assembly: GCF_001563265.1. Classification (NCBI taxonomy): domain Bacteria; kingdom Pseudomonadati; phylum Pseudomonadota; class Alphaproteobacteria; order Sphingomonadales; family Sphingobiaceae; genus Sphingobium; species Sphingobium sp. TKS. The sequence continues at coordinate 2,103,842 of NZ_CP005083.1, forward strand.
TAGCCGATCGGGCCGTGCGGCGAGATAAAGCAGCACCCGCATCGAGTAATCCGTGAACAGCGTCAGCTTCATGCATGCTCCTAAGCAACCTTCAATCGGGCCATCGTACATAATATGCATAACGCTTGCATCTTTCAAATGTCACGATAGATGTATTGGAGATGTATGATTGGAGCGTGAGTCGTGGGCAGTGTCGCGGGAATCGATGAGGGAGGGCTCAAGAGGCTTGTGGACGCCTTCTACGCCCGCGTGCGCGCGGACGTCGAACTCGGCCCCATATTCAATGGTGCGATCGATGACTGGCCCGCACATCTTCAGAAGCTCACGGCCTTCTGGTCGTCGGTGATGCTGACCAGCGGACGCTACAAGGGCCAGCCCGTGCCTGCCCATATGAAGCACCGCGACCGGATCACGCCCGCGCTGTTCGGGCGCTGGCTCGGGCTTTGGACGGACACGACGAACGAACTGATGGCACCGGAGGCGGCCGCAGCCCTTCAGGACAAGGCGGCGCGGATCGCGGAGAGCCTGCAGCTTGCCCTCTTCTTCAGGCTGGATTCTCGGCCACCGCGGCCGATCGTCCAGGCGACGCACCTCGCCGACGGGGCTCGCCTCTGATGACCGAGAACTCGCGCGTTCAACCCTATCGGTCGACGCCGGTCTTCGACGAGACAACGCTCCCGGCCGCGTTGCGCGGCCGGCACAGCACCAAGGCCGGCGTATGGGGGATCGTCCGCGTGATCGAGGGGCGGGTCCGGCTCAGCTATCTCGATCCTCCTTCCGAAATGCTGCTCGATCCGGAGACCTCGGGCCTGCTGCTTCCTGAGCAACCGCACTTCGTGGAGCCGCTTGGCCCGATGAAGATGCGCGTCGATTTCTACGATCAGCCGCCCGACGGCTGACCTTTCGCTTCACCTTCACTACCGGCCCTAAGGAGACGTTGATGTCACAGACACTCAGCGAGCGCACCATCGCGCTCGTCAAAGCCACCATGCCCGCGCTCGAAGCGCACGGCCTCGACATTGTACGCGAGATGTACCGGCGGATGTTCGAGAACCCGGAGATCCGCGACCTGTTCAACCAGTCGCACCATGGCGATGCCGGTTCGCAACCGCGCGCGCTGGCCGCCGCCATCCTCGCTTATGGCGCCAATATCGACAATCTCGGCGCGCTGGCCCCCGCCGTCGAGCGGATCGCGCAGAAGCATGTCGGCCTGCAGATCCTCCCCGAACATTATCCTCACGTCGGCGAAGCGCTGCTCGGCGCGATCAAGGCGGTGCTGGGCGATGCCGCTACCGACGAGATCCTCGCCGCATGGGGCGAAGCCTACTGGTTCCTGGCGCATATCCTGATCGCTCGCGAGGAGCGCCTCTACAAGGAGCATGAGACCGCGGAAGGCGGCTGGACGGGTTGGCGCACCTTCGTGATCGACGAAGTCCGCCCCGAAAGCAGCGTCATCACCTCGTTCATCCTGCGCCCGACCGACGGGCGCCCGGTCATTCGCCACAAACCCGGCCAGTATCTGACCTTCTGGCTGGAGATCCCCGGTCACCCGCCGGTCAAGCGCAACTACAGCATCTCGCAGGCGGCCAATGGCGAGACCTATCGCATTTCGGTCAAGCGCGAGCCCATGGGCCTCGCCTCCGGCTGGCTGCATGACCAGGCGAAGCCGGGCACGGTGCTCAAGGTGGCGGCGCCCGCGGGCGAGTTCTTCCTGTCCGAGAATCCCGAGCGCCCCGTGGTGCTGATGTCCGGCGGTGTCGGCCTGACGCCGATGGTCGCAATGCTCGAGGCGATCGCGCAACATCATCCCGATCTCCCCGTCCAGTATCTTCACGGCACGCTGGATGGTTCGACGCACGCGCTGGCCGATCATGTCCGCGCCATCGCGGCTGCTCATCCGAGCATCCGCGTCACCGATTTCTATCAATGCCCTCGCCCCGAGGATGTGGCGGGTCGCGATTACGACCATGATGGCTTGATCGACGAGGCCTGGTTGACGGAGCACACGCCGATCGAAGATGCGGATTATTATCTATGTGGTCCGCGCCCGTTCCTGCGCACCTTCGTCGCGACGCTGTCGCTTGCCGGCGTGGCGTCCGATCGCATCCACTACGAGTTCTTCGGTCCGGCCGACGAACTGCTCGCAGCTTGAGGCAGGCGCCGCGATGGACGATTTCATCATTGGTCGTGCGCTGCACGTCGTCGCCGTCCTGATGTGGATCGGTGGCGTTGCGTTCGTGACGACCGTCGTGATGCCGTCCATCCGGCGCCACCATGCACCCGACGAGAGGCTCGCCGCCTTTCATCAACTGGAGGAGCGGTTTGCGCCGAAGGCGCGCCTGTGGGTGCTGCTGGCCGGAGCAAGCGGGCTCTGGATGGTCTACAGGGCCGATATGTGGGGCCGGTTCGCCGATCCCCGTTTCTGGTGGATGGACGCCATGGTCTGCCTCTGGGCCATATTCATGGCGATGCTGTTCCTGATCGAACCGCTCTTTCTCCACGCGCGCATGGAGAAATCACCCGCTCCATCGGCGGACTTCGAGAGGATGGTAGGAATGCACCAACTCCTCCTGATGCTGGCCGTCATAACGGTGCTTGGCGCGGTAGCCGGAAGTCATGGGTTGCTCTGAGCGGACTGGCTCACCTTGACGATGGCGAGCTTGCGTTCATGCCCCTCCCGGTCTGGCCACAGAATCGACTCTCCCTCGCGCAAGCCGATGAGGCCGGCTCCGACTGGCGTCAGGATCGAGATGCGTCCCGCCGAGATGTCGGCGTCCTTTGGGTAGACGAGCTGTACCGAACGCGTCGCTCCGCTCGCGTCGTCGGTGAACTCGACGGTCGAACGCATCGTCACGACGTCGGACGGGATTTGGGTCGCGCTGTGAATCGTGGCGCGTCCGATTTCCTCGAGGAGCAATTCGCTGACCTGCGGTAACCGCTCTTCGGCGCCAAGCGCCAGGTTGGTGAGGGCGTCGGCCTCGGTGTCGATCAAATGGATGGGCGGTCGACATGCCGCCTTGCTGTTCGTCATGGTGCTGGCTTTCCGGATAAGGAGGCGCGCGCAGGCTCATGGCCTGGCGCAGCGGTCTGTCGAGAGTTGCCCCGAGTTCGGGGCGTGCCGCACCGGAACCCGGGGCCAGATGCCCGCGAGAAGCTGCCCCCCATGATGGCGGAATCGGAAATGACGGCGCCTAGTCTGCATGATGCGATGATGTCCCCAGCACAGGCGCAAGTCAAATCATCTGCATAGGGGCTGGGTGCCGGTCAGCTAGCCAGCGTAGCGGGCCTCGGCGAGATCGAGTTCGCGCACGAGCTTGCGCGCGGCTTCGCTGCCAAGTTCGCGCCGACGCACGCGTCTGAAGATCTCTCCCCGTTCGGCTCTGAGCGCAGCCAGCCGCAGCTCGCGCTCGATGGCGTCGTCACGCCGGATCAGGCTCCCCTGTTCCGGCCCGCGGGCGTGGCGGTCGATCCGCTCGCGATAGACATCCATGAGACGCGACGCGACGGTAACATAGGTGTCGGCATCCTTACGGCCGTCCGCAAGGCGATGCTGGGTGCGCTCGATCTCGGCGATCGCCGCTTCCGCAGCGGCTATGCGCGCAGCTTCGACCGCGGCAGTCTGGCTTGGCTCCGGAGGCATCTCAAGGTTGCGCAGCAGCAAGGGCAGCCCGATGCTTGCCGAAGCCAGCGATACGATGATCACGCCCATGGCCAGGAAGATGGCGAGATCACGGGCAGGAAAGGCCGAACCGTCGGCCATGGTCAGAGGGAGGGTGAGCACGCCGGCCAGCGTGATCGCACCACGCACGCCGGCGAAAGACATGGCCCCGATAATCCGCCAGCCCGGAGCGCCACGTTCGTCGCTCTGGCGAAACAGGGTCAGGTGGAGCGACAGCCATACCCACCCGAAGCGCAGACCCGCAAGCCCGGCATTGATCGCGACGACATAGATGGCCAGCCACCAGGGCTCATAGTGGCCGGTCAGCCGGACGGTTTCGGCAGCACCCGACAGGATCGACGGCAACTGCTCGCCCAACAGGACAAAGATGATCCCGTTGGCGGTGAACTGGATCATGTCCCAGAAGGCGGTGCGGCGGATGCGTGTGACGGCGAGTGCCTGTCCCCGGGATTCGACGAAGCCCATGGCAAGCCCCGCCGCGACGGCGGCGAGAATGCCGGAACAATGCAGCCGTTCAGCGATGAGATAGGCGCCAAACGGAATCAGCAGGCTGATCAGGACCTGCGATCCGCTTTCCTCGCCGAAACGGCGAGCAATGATGGCCTTGAGCCAACCGACCAACCAGGTCAGACCGGCCCCGATGATGATCCCGCCAGTCGCGACCCAGAGAAAGCTGAGCGCGGCCTGGCCGAGAGAAAAGGCACCGGTGAGAGCGGCAGCGACCGCAAAGCGGAGGCAGACCAGGCCTGACGCGTCATTAAGGAGTGATTCGCCCTCCAGGATATGCATCATTCGCTTGGGGATGGGAGAGCGTTGAGCGATTGCGGATACCGCGATGGGATCCGTCGGTGATACCACCGCGGCCAGCGCGAACGCGACGGCAAGCGGCATCGCCGGGATCATCCAGTGGATGAACAAACCCATGCCCAGCACCGTGAAGACCACGAGGCCGAGCGCCAGCTCGAGAATGGTCTTGCCGTCCTTGAAAAGGTCTTCGCGCGGAATGCGCCAGCCGTCGAGGAAGAGAAGCGGCGGGAGGAAGAGAAGGAAGAATATCTCGGGATCGAGCGTCACGCGCCAGTTCGCCGCAAGCCCGATGAAAGCGCCCAGCGTGATCTGAACAAGCGGGCGCGGTAGGGGGAAGGGCAGAAGCCGCGCAACAATGCCGCTCACGACGACGGCGAAGAGCAGGGCAAGCACGATCGTGATCGTTTCCAAAACATACTCCGAACAAGAAGCTGGTCCGTGTCTCCTTTCCTATAAACGGCTTGAGGGCCAGTCCCCTCCCTTGAACCTTGACGCTCTCAGATCACGGCGCCGGCGTCCTCATGGCACTGCATCGCTGGTTCGCCGCCGATGGTCGCATCTCCGACGAGGATCGCGAATTTGGCGCCGGCATAGTGAGTGGCGGGCGTATGCCAGGCATTGGCCACAGTCAGGATTTCACCCGCGATTTCCACCTGCTCGCCAGGCGCGGGCGATCGGACGAAATGATAGCAGCCCCGTGGGGCGGCCGTACGACGGTCGGGTCCGGCAAACACATCGATAAGCATGGTTATCTCCCTTCACTGAACAAGAGCGCGTACCGGCGCGGGAAAGCGCCATGGCTCGCCATGACCCAGCGCGGCACCATATTGCTGTTCGGCGATATGCCAGTTCGCGAGTCTGTCCCACCAGACAAAGGCGGTCACGTTCAGGTTCTCGGCAAGCCGGTCTGCCGGATAGCGCGGCAATCTCCAACGCGCTAGAAGGCCGCCGTTCCGAAACCGGATGTTTTGCGGCTGTCGCTTGTCGAGTGCTAGTTGACATCGCGGCTCTCGTGCAGGCGCGCGCGCAGGGCCGCGAGACAGAGTGCGATTTCCTCGACCGGGTGATCTTCCATCCACTCCCCACGGGCGCATGCCACCGCGATGCCGCGCGCGCGGGAGTCGATCCAGTATCCCGGCGGTACGAGCGTCGCCGCCGCCGTGTGCGAACCGGTGTAGCGCAGGGCGCGGACGCGGGAGCCGTCTGGATGCAGCCAGACGCCTACCTCGATCTGCGGCAGTTCCGCCAGGCCGGGGAACACCCCAACGGCGATCAGAGCGTCGAGCGGGCGGCTCGGCGATAAGGCGTTCTCACAGGCAGCGATCGCACCCATCAGCACATCGCACGAAGTCGCCGTGCTCGGAACAGGCGGTCGGACGATGGCTTCCATGATCAGCCGGTCCCATCGATCACAGGCTCGACCGCTAAACCCCCGCCGTGGACTCGCCGGCACAGGCTCTTCAACAGTCCATCGCCGATCCTATAGACCCAGCCGTGCAGGCTCAGCGGGGCCTCACGCGCCCAGGCCGCTCGCACGAGAGGATTGACGGACAGCGCGTCGACTTGCGCCACGACATTGCGCTCGCACAGGGCCTCGGCTGCCGCCCCATCGGTGTTGACCTTGCAGGGATGACGACGGTGAAGCTGACGCACGGGCGCCAGCCAGTGGCCGATGGCGTCGTCGGTCTCGTTCTCCATCGCGGCATGAATGCCGCCGCAGCCATAATGGCCCACGACGATGATATGGTGGACATTCAGGACATCGACCGCGAACTGCAGCGCGGCGGAAAAATTGGGATCGGCGGCGATTGCGAGATTGGCGACGTTGCGATGGACGAACATCTCGCCCGGATCGAGATCGACGATCTCCGTCGCCGGCACGCGGCTGTCCGAGCAGCCGATCCAGAAATAACGGGGCCGCTGCTGACCGACGAGGCGGCGAAAGAAGCCCGGATCGTTGCGCGTCTTGGCATCGGCCCAGGCCCGGTTGCGGTCGAACAGCGTGGACAGCCAGCCGTCGCCTTCAGGAATGGCGGCGGCCTTATCCTGCCCGTTCGTCCGCGTCCGGCTCATTGACCGGTCGATTGCAGATCGACGATCCGCAGATAGGGCTTCAACGTCTTGAAGCCTTGCGGGAACTGCCGGTTGGCTTCCTCGTCCGATAGCTTGGGCGAGATCACGACGGGTTCGCCCGGCTCCCAGTTGACCGGAGTGGCGACGCTGCGCGCGTCGGTCAGCTGGAGGCTGTCGATCGCGCGCAGGATCTCGGCGAAGTTGCGGCCCGTGCTCGGCGGATAGGTGAGGATCAGCCGGACCTTTTTCGCCGGATCGATCACGAATACCGAGCGGACCGTGACGGTCGGATCACTCTTCGGGTGGATCATGCCATAGAGGCTCGAGACCTGGCCGTTGGGATCGGCGATCATGGGGAAATCGAGCGTCGCGCCTTGCGTCTCCTCGATGTCGGACTCCCATTTATGGTGGGCCTCGACCGGATCGACCGACAGCCCGATCGGCTTCACGCTGCGCCTATCCCATTCGGGGCGCAGCCGCGCGACCTCGCCCAGTTCGGTCGTGCAGACCGGCGTGAAGTTCTTGGGGTGGCTGAAAAGGACGCCCCAGCTCGCTCCGAGCCAGTCGTGGAACTGGATGCGGCCGTGGGTGCTGTCCTGTTCGAAATCGGGGGCGATCTGCCCAAGCTGGATAGTCATGGAGGCTCCTTCGTGCATGCGGAGCCAGTGTGAGGCCGCACTAGCCAACAAACAAACGAATGTTATTTCAGGTTGAAAGCAATATCATTGCCTTTACTGAGGTTCACGGGGGGCAGCCATCCAATGGTCAACAGCGCTATGGGCAGGGCGATCAGCAGGACGAACTCGCCATCCGCATCGCTGATTACGCCACTCTTGCCCAGAACCCAGATGAACAGCCGCAGCGATGCGATCGCAATTGCCGCGGCGACCATCCAGTAGAGGCCGACGCGCAGATGCGGCCGGCGATTGCGGCACTCGCCGCCGCTTCCGTTTCGCTGGCCGCTCACGGCTCATCGCCAGGTTCGACCCCGGGATGACGGGTCGCATTGCGCTTCCTGGTTCTTGGCGATTGGGCGGCGTCCGATCTGCCATGGTCCAGCGGCCACAGAGCGGTGAAGTCGGCGGGGGGCGGCACTTCGCGGAAGGCCTTCGGCGCGCTGGTGGATGTCGCCGCCCATTCGAAGCCCATGATGACGAATGTCGCGACAGGCGCCGCGACAATGATGACGATGGGCAAGGCCTGTTCGGAGATGATATCGGCTTTGACGAGGCCATAAAGGCCAAGCCAGGTCACCGCCATCAGGATCGTGGCGAGAATCCCGAAGGCCTTCCCGTCCTCGCGTCGCGGTGGCTCGGGACGAACCGGATCGAACGGTTTCACTGCAGCACCGCGCCCAAGGAGAGCGGGTCGGCTTCGGCGAACACTCCTTCATGCTGGACCATCCTGGTCCTCCTTGTCGGCACATCATCCGCCCGCTATTATCCATCAAGCAAATGAATATAATTGATGATTGAGCGGAAAGATCTTGCGGCATGGATATCGGCGTCGCCCGCACCTTCCTGGAAGTGGTGAAGACGGGCAGCTTCGTCGCTGCTGCCGCGAATCTCAATCTTACCCAGACCGCGGTGAGCGCGCGCATTCGCGTCCTTGAGGACCAGCTCGACCGGCCTGTGTTCATCCGCAACAAGTTGGGTGCGAAGCTGACGCCGGCGGGCGAGCAATTTCTGCGCTTTGCGACCACGCTGGTGCAGGTGTGGGAACGCGCCCGCCGCGCGGTGGCGCTGCCGCCTGGCCGCGAGACGGTGGTGACGATCGGCGCCGAGCTCAGCCTGTGGAGTCCGCTGCTGCGGCACTGGCTGCTCTGGATGCGGCGCGAATGCCCCGAGTTCGCGGTCAGCACGCAGATCGACGCTTCCGAGCGGCTGATGGAGCAGGTCCAGGACGGCTCGCTCGACGTCGCGGTGCTCTATGCCGCGCCGCGCCGTCCCGGCGTGATCGCCGAGCTGCTGTTCGAGGAGAAGCTCGTCCTCGTCCGCACCACGCCGACCGATCGGCCGCTGGCGCCCGAAGACCATGTCCAGATCGACTGGGGCGAGGAGTTCGCCGCGAGCTATCAGGCCGCCTATCCGGACCAGCCGAACGCGGTCGTCGCGATCAGCTACGGACCGCTCGCGCTCGACTATCTCCTGGCGACGGGCGGCAGCGGCTATTTCCGCAAGGGGTTCATCCGATCCTATCTGGAGGAGGGCAGGCTCGCGCTCGTGCCCGACAGTCCCGAATTCTCCTATTCCGCCTATGTCGTCCATTCGACCAAGGCGGACCCCGGCGTGATGGCCCGCATCCGCAGCGGGCTCCGCGCTGCGGCGGCGATCGCGGCATGAGCGACGAGCCCGCGTCCCCGGTCTGCTATGCGGCCCAAGCTGACGACGTCTATATGGGCTATGCCGGGCGCGATGAGCTGCTGGCCGCGCTCAACGAGCTTCTCGAAGCCGAGCGTGCCGGCGCTCGGGTAGCGTTGGCGAGCGCCAAGGCGGCGGCGAGTCCGCCACATGCGGCGCTGATGAGGACAGTGCGCGCCGACGAGGCGCGCTGGTGCGCGATGCTGGCGCGGCAGATCAAACGACTCGGCGGTATGCCCTCCCGCAGGACCGGCGGCTTTCATGGCAAGGCGATGGCGATCGCCGATCTGGCAGAGCGTCTGGCCTTTCTCAACCGCGGCCAGTCCTGGGTCGTGCGCAAGCTCGAAGCGCTGACGCCTCGCGTGCGCGACGAGGGTCTCCACGCGGACCTGCGCGCCATGCTGGACAGCCACAAGGTCAACATCGCGCTGGCCGAAGCCTTCCTCAAGACCATCGCGCCGAGCGGCGACCAAACAAAATAATTGCTCAAGTGGAGTGAGATGATCTTTGTCGCTGTTTGCTTGAGTGTCAGGCGATTCAAGAAGACGTTTCCGGCAATACGCAGGATGACGGTCCGACCAGCGCGCTGATCGGGCGCATGGCGTTTTGCCTGCATCCCGCCCCGCACCAATTCTTTTTCGCGAGTTTCATCTGGTCGCTGAGGGCCAGTGGCTTGCGCCGATCGGTAAGGAAAGGCGCGACCACGCTCGGGTGGACTCTCTCGAGTCCATCACCCTGCCATCAATTCGAGACGCGACCCCGGATCGCGTGAGTTTTTGTCGCGCGAGCATCGCCTGGAGGCCGGGTGTCATGCGGCGCGTGGAGGTTCCGGCGGTTCTGGAGGTCGGGATCGCGGGGATTGTCGCGGCAGCTTGGCAAAGGGCAGCACATTTGCCCGTTCCTCGCCGCTACGATCGGCGATGTCATCGTCCAAATCTTCAGGGGATCGGTTGTGGTCGTGGCCGCTCATGGTTCCGCTCCAGGCGCAGTTCTTGGCGCATTCATCGGTTGAAGAAGGGGATCCCCGGATCCGCACGGCGCGGTCCGGGGCCACTAGCCTTCGAGAAGCCGATCCGCGTGGCGCGCAGAGCGCCTTTGGAAGATGGAGTCGCACATGGTGCGTCAGTCAACGTCGCCGCGCGCGAAAAGTCAACGCAGGCGGTATTTGGAAGCGTAATCGCCTAGACGGCCCGCTTTTCTCCCCGTACCCGCAACAAAAACCTGTCAGCCGCTTCACCATCGGCACATCCATCAGCTGCGGAAAGGTGAGCGGCCACGACGAAACAATGCCTAGCGGATTTCGGCTTCTTCGACGACCGGGCGGCTCTCTCTCGTGCCGCGCATGTGGCTGTCGGGATCGTTGGGATCAGCGCTGATGATTACATATTCGTCATGCACCTCGAGCAATGTCCCCATGAAGGGAAAGTCGCTCAAGCTACCGGTCACCCGGTAACTGACGAGATCTCCCACCTTGAACGTCGCCGCATCGAAATTGAACTCGAAGGGACAGTTTTCGCCCATGCCTTGCATCGCGAGTCTCCTCACAATCAATAATCGCATTTCTCGACGCTTGCGGCCCCGGACGCAAGCCTGTCGCGTGAACGACCGATACGTTCCAAGCCGCCGTCGCACGGATGTACCGATTGGCGCGCGTCGTTGCATGAAGTGCTCGCCGGCAAAAGGTAGCGGAGGGATCGGTGTCGCGTAGCAATCAATCCCGGTGGCCATCTCGCGGCCCACAGGCCGGCTCATATCAAAATCATTGCGTTAAACCCTCAATAAAAGTCGCTTGTCTTATTCTATCGACATCCTCAATCTGTCGGAAGCTGAACTGAGCTTCGCTAGAAAATGCGCCCGGAGAGGATCCCGTGCCGGTGGCATGGGCCGGAGCGCTGAAGGGAGCTGAACGCCAAGGACGAACGCGCATGACAGCATCGGATCCGCCAGGGCGCGCGCTGACCCTGGAGCAATGGCGACTTGTGGAACTGCTTTCCCGGTCCCTGGATCCCACGCAGGCGCGATGGCTTAGCGGCTATTTCGCGGGACTTGACGCCGGCCTGTTGCTTCGCGCGCAGTCGCCGGCGTCCGCTTCGGCCTCGGCGCGCAAGCTCACGATTCTGTATGGCACAGAGACCGGCAATGCAGCGGAACTGGCGCGTAGCCTCCTCGACGTCTTGTCCGCACAGGGCCTCAAACCAGCGCTTTCGGATATGGCCGACTACAAGGTCCGGCAGCTCTCCCAGGAGCAGGATCTGCTGATCATCGTCAGCACCTATGGCGAAGGCGATCCGCCGCAACCGGCGACAGGCTTCTTCGAGTTCGTGGAAGGGCGCAAGGCCCCGAAACTGGGCGACGTGCGCTTCGCGGTATTGGCGCTCGGGGATTCCACCTATGAATATTATTGCCAGGCCGGCAAGCGGATTGACGGACGGTTGGAGGAGTTGGGCGCGACCCGGCTGGTGCCGCGCGTCGATTGCGACGTCGACTATGAAGAGTCGGCCGGCGCCTGGACGCAGGCGCTCGTTGAGCAGTTTGCCGCCGAAAAAGAGGCCGCCCCGCGCGTGGCTCCCGCCGTTGCTGCGTCGGCGGTTTCTGCGTCATCAGCTTATGCCAAGCGGAACCCGTTCCCGGCATCGGTAACCGAGAATATAGTGATCGTCGGACGAGGATCGACCAAAGAGACGCGTCATATCGAACTCGCGCTCGCCGGATCGGGGCTGACCTACGAGCCCGGCGATGCGCTGGGGATCGCCGCCTCCAACGACCCGGCAGTGGTCGCGGCGCTGCTCGATGCGCTCTCGTTGCCTGCCGAGGCCGAGCTGGACCTCAAGGGGCAGACGATGACGATCGCGGAGGCGCTGACGCAGCGCTTCGAGATCACCGCCGCGACCCCGCGCTTCCTCGACTATTGGGCGCTTCTCAGTGATGCCGCCGCGCTCACGCAATTGCTACAGGAGGACCGCTCGGGCGAGCGCTCGGTGTTCCTGCGCACGCATCATATCATCGACATCGTCCGGAGGTTCCCTGTGGGTGAGGTGATGCTCCAGGGCTTCGTCAGCGCGCTGCGGCCGTTGCAGCCCCGCCTCTATTCGCTGGCCTCGAGCCTGGCCGCCGCGCCAGACGAAGCCCACCTCACCGTCGCGCCCGTCCGCTATGCGTTGCATGGCGAGGCCCGCAGCGGCGTCGCCTCGGGCCTGCTTGCCGACCGTGCCGGACCGGACACCGAACTGCCGGTCTACATCCAGACCAACCCGCATTTCCGGCTGCCGGGCGATGATGTTCCGATCATCATGATCGGCGCCGGCACCGGCGTCGCCCCCTATCGCGCCTTTCTTCAGGAACGCGAGGCGCGGGGCGCGGGAGGAAAGAACTGGCTGTTCTTCGGCGAGCGCAATTTCCGCTCCGATTTCCTCTATCAGACCGAATGGCAGGGCTGGTTGAAGGACGGCGCGCTCGGCCGCATGGACGTCGCCTTCTCGCGCGACGGCGCGGAGAAAATCTACGTCCAGCACCGCATGAAGGAATGCGCGCGCGACTTATTCGCCTGCCTTGAGGACGGCGCGCATGTCTATGTCTGCGGCGATGCCGCGACCCTCGCGCCGGATGTCCACGAGGCACTGATCGATATCGTCGCGGCGGAGGCGCGCACCGGGCGGGAGGCGGCCGAGGACTATGTCCGTTCGCTGCAGGCTGACCACCGCTACCAGCGCGACGTCTACTGAGCCATGACCATGACGACGATCGACCGCAGTCGGGATCTCTCGCAGCCACTCGACCGGCTCAGCGCCGACGAGCGCATGAAGGACAGGAGCGACTATCTGCGCGGCACCATCGCGAAGGGGCTGCTCGACCGGATCACCGGCGCGGTGCCGTCGGTCGACGACGTGAAGCTGATGAAGTTCCACGGCATCTATCAGCAGGACGATCGCGACGTGCGAGACGAGCGCCGTCGCCAGAAGCTCGAGCCGGCCTTTCAGTTCATGATCCGGGTTCGCCTGCCGGGCGGCGTCTCCACGCCGGCGCAATGGCTGAAGCTCGACGAGCTCGCCCGCGCGCATGGCGGCGAAACCCTGCGCATCACGACGCGCCAGACCTTCCAGTTCCACTGGGTCCTGAAAGACAGCCTGCGTCCGATCATCCAGGGCCTGCACGAGACGCTGCTCGACACGGTCGCGGCCTGCGGCGATGACAGCCGGGGCGTGATGTGCACGGTCGATCCGCAAAGCTCGCGCTTCCATGCCGAGGTCGCGGCGATGGCGAAGCGGGTCAGCGATCACGTCATCCCCAAAACGCGCGCCTATCACGAGATCTGGTATGGCGACGCGCGGGTCGCCTCGTCAGTGCCGGAGGAACCCTTTTACGGACGCACCTACATGCCGCGGAAGTTCAAGATCGGCTTCGCGCTGCCGCCGTCCAACGACATCGACGTCTACGCGCAGGATCTTGGCTTCATCGCCATCGGCGGGCCGGAAGGGCTGGCAGGGTTCAACGTCGCCATCGGCGGCGGCATGGGCCGCACCGACCAGGCGCCGGAGACCTATCCGCGCCTCGCCAGCGTGATCGGCTTCGTGGCCGCCGACAAGATCATCGCCTGCGCAGATGCGGTGATGGCGGTGCAGCGCGACTACGGCGACCGCAACGACCGCCAGCATGCCCGCTTCAAATATACGATCGACGACAAGGGACTCGACTGGGTCAAGGCGGAGGTCGAAAACCGCATGGGCGCCGCGCTCGAGGCCGCGCGCCCCTTCGCTTTCACCTCGAACGGCGACAGCTATGGCTGGAACACGACGGCCGACGGGCGTCACCATCGCACGCTCTATATCCAGAGCGGGCGGCTGGATCTGAAGCTGCTCGACGCGCTGCGCGATGTGGCGCGCATCCATCGCGGCAGCTTCCGCATGACGCCGAACCAGAACGTCATCATTGGCGGGGTGGAAACCGGCGATCGTGCCGCGATCGAGGCGGTGCTGGCGGAACATGGGCTGGAAGTCGACCACGTCTCGATCCTGCGGCGCAATGCGATCGCCTGCGTCGCCTTGCCGACCTGCGGCCTCGCCATGGCCGAAAGCGAGCGCTACCTGCCGACGCTGATCGACAGGATCGAAGCAATCCTCGCAGAAAATGGTCTCTCGGACGAACCGATCACGGTCCGGATGAGCGGCTGTCCCAATGGCTGCTCGCGTCCCTACAATGCCGAAATCGGGCTTACCGGACGCGCGCCGGGCAAATATAATCTCTATCTGGGCGGGGGCTTTCATGGGCAGCGGCTCAACCGCATGGTGCGCGAGAATGTCGGCGAGCCCGTGATCCTGGAGGTGCTGGCGGACGCGCTCGGCCGTTACGCCCAAGAGCGGGAACCGGATGAGCATTTCGGTGACTTCGCCGTGCGCGCCGGCATCGTCCGCGAGGTGACGGAAGGACGGTTCTTCAATGACTGACGGCCACGACGATGTCCCAAAGCCCGAGACGATCGCCGCGTCGCATGGCGTGGCGAGCGATACCGCCTTCGGTGCGGTGGCGCCGCCGCTTTACCTCTCGAGCACCTATGAGTTCGCGGGATTCGAGTGCCCGCGCCCCTATGATTACGGCCGATCGGGCAATCCGACCCGCGACCTGCTGGCCGATGCGCTCGCCAGACTTGAGGGCGGGGCAGGGGCGATCGTCACTTCGAGCGGCATGGCGGCGATCGATCTGCTGATCAGTCGCCTGCGCCCGGACGAGCTCGTGATCGCGCCGCACGATTGCTACGGCGGCACCATGCGCCTTCTCAAGGCGCGGGCCGAGCGCGGACAGATCGCGCTTCGACTGGTCGATCAGGGCGACGACGCGGCGTTCGCCGCCGCGCTCGAGGACGTGCCGTCGCTGGTGCTGATCGAGACGCCCAGCAATCCGCTGATGCGCGTCGTCGACATCGCGGCTTTGTCGGCCCAGGCGAAAGCTGCCGGCGCCGAGGTCGCGGTCGACAACACGTTTCTGTCGCCGGCGCTTCAGCGGCCGATAGCGCTCGGCGCCGATTATGCGCTCCATTCCACCACCAAATATCTGAACGGTCATTCCGATGTCATCGGCGGCGCGGTGATTGCCGCCGATCCGGCGCAGGTGGAGCAATTGCGGCACTGGGCCAATGTCGTCGGGAGCGCAGGCGCGCCATTTGATTCCTGGCTGACCCTGCGCGGCCTGCGCACGCTCTTTCCCCGCATGGCGCAGCAGCAGATCAATGCGATGGCGGTGGCCAACTATCTCGAACGCCATTCGGCGGTCGCCCACGTCTATTATCCGGGTCTCGCCTCCGACCCGGGACATGCCATCGCCTCAAGGCAGCAGCGGGGCTTCGGCGCTATGTTGAGCTTCGATCTCGCGGGAGGGGTGGAGGCCGTGCGCCGCTTCATCGCTGCCGTTCGCACCTTCACGCTCGCGGAATCGCTCGGTGGCGTCGAAAGCCTCGTCGCCCATCCCGCAACCATGACCCATCTGGACATGGGCGCGGATGCGCGCGCGGTGGCGGGGATTGGTGACGGGCTGCTCCGCCTGTCGGTAGGTCTGGAAGCCGGGGCGGACCTGATCGCGGGCCTGGATGCAGGGCTGATGGCGTGCGCCGCGTGAGGATATCCTGCGCGGCCGGCACGAGAGGTAACCTATCATGCCCGCCTTCGTGCTGATCGTCGATCTGGGCGGGACCATCCTCGCCGTCGTGGGCTTCAATATGGCATTTCGGCAAGCCTTCGTCCGCCGCGTCCTGGGCCGAAATGGCATTTTGGAGGCGAAGCGGGCGCGACCGGATAATGGTCAGGATCCGCTGACCTACGCCCTGCGAATCGCAGGAGTCATGATCATGGTCTTTGGCATAGCGATCGCCGGAATGGTGACGCTGTTCCACGGCCGATAACGGAGGATTGAGCGGGGCGGGAGATTTGGGAGCCGTGCCATTGCTTCGGTCCGCGCCTGAACGACAATGCAGACGATGGTTCGACACAAAACGGCCGATTCCCCTGGCCTCCCACGACCGCATGATCGCTCCATGCCTCCCTTGCCGCTGGGACCTGGCTGCAGCCGGCACGGGTCTTTTCGCAGGCGCTGCGCACACCGGCCACTTCGATCTATCCGCTGTCGCCGCGATCGGCCTGCGCACCTCTTCGAACGTCACGCCCATGGCCCGCGAGCGCTTGCGCCATTCATCCATGGGTATAGGCTGCCTCTTCCGGTCGGTGTCGATGAGGCCGCCGAGGCCGGACCGATGCCCAGGAAAATGGCGGCCTGTGCGATGCAAGGCACGCCGGCGCTCATTCCGTCCGACCGCGCGGGAGGGCTGCGCCAGCAGTGCTCCGGCTTCG
The DNA here is from genome assembly GCF_001563265.1 of Sphingobium sp. TKS. Taxonomy (NCBI): domain Bacteria; kingdom Pseudomonadati; phylum Pseudomonadota; class Alphaproteobacteria; order Sphingomonadales; family Sphingobiaceae; genus Sphingobium; species Sphingobium sp. TKS. The sequence continues at coordinate 2,120,095 of NZ_CP005083.1, forward strand.
AGGATGAAGTGCGTGTTGGCGCCGGCATCGCATCTGAGATCGCCGACAGGAGACTGACCGATGACGCATGAATATGACGATCCCATCAAACTGGAGGCGCTGGCCGAGGCGGCGCGGCACGTCGAGAGGCGATATCGCACCGGAGCAACCGACCTAGACGACCTCGTGCGCCGGACCGTTCATGAACGCTTTTGTTCATGCGTCGCTTCGTCCGACCGAACGGACAATGCCACGATCCTCAACGCGCTCATTGCCGATGTTGCCGCGCGCGTCGAGATCCTGCTTGCCGCCGACAGGCCGATCGACCCGATCGACGAGGCGTCGATCGAATCCTTTCCGGCGAGCGATCCGCCGGCCTGGATTGGCAGGAACGAGCGGGACTGATCACCACCCATATCGGCGCAGCAGGCCATACCTGCGGAAATGAGGCAGGTGGCAAAAACGCGGTCCCGTGCGCCTGCCGCGATCGGCTATGCGCCGGCGTGGAACTCGCTATGCCGGCAGCCATCCGTGGCTGCCGGCAACGGCGCCAAAGATCGTCAGAAGACTGAGCACGAGCAGCAGCTTGTGAACACGATGAAGGGCCGCGAAAGCCCGCTCGGGATCTCGTTGCGCCCATGCCGGAAAAGCGCGCTGGAGGACAAACGGTTCGCCGACGAATAGGACGAAGGCGAACAGTCCCCACACGCCGACCATGGCGTGCATCCACCAGAAGCCCACATCGGCGAAGCGATCCCAAAGCTCCATCCGCGCGATCATAAACAAGCCGGTCAGGCCTGCGACGACCACCGCCGCCCGCGCCTGCCAGACGAACCGCCGCTCAAACGCGTGAAAGGCCTTGAGGCGATCTTCTCCGAGATCGCCACGCCGCACGGCGGGCAACGCGACCGTCGTCGCCATCGACACGCCGCCGATCCAGACCACGACGGCGAGCACGTGCAGCGCACGGGCCAAGGCGAGTTCATCCATGGATCGCATTCCCTTCGATCGATCTGCCATAGACGGCCGGTGCCGGACGGCGATTGCGCTGGCGCAAGCTGCCCGCGCCTGAAGATCTATCGCGCCAGTTGCGCGGCGGCCTCCGGTGTCAGCGCGCCGTCCCGAACGAACACGCCCTGGAGCAGCACATCGCCGTCACGAGCAGCCGCCCAATGCTGCCCGCCGACAGCCGGCACGACGATCACGCTGCCCGGACCAAATCGGCGCTCGGCGGCCTGGTCTACCTTGTCGCCGTCGCCCCAGGACAGCGTGCCCGAAACGACCGTCAGGATTCGTAGCCCGCCCTGTGCGCCGTGCGGCGGCAGGAATTGGCCTCTGCCGATGCGCAGGACGAAGGTCAACGGCCGTCCTTCCTTGTCGACGGCCAGGATCGCGCGCCGGGCGACCTCATGCACGGTCTCGTTGCGAAGCCGGTCGATGTCGAGCTGTGTGGACCGCGCCGACGCGCCGGCCGGCAGTGCTACGGCTGCGATTATCGCGAGCAGGACAGGACGATAGCTCATCATTACCTCCAATGTTGGTGGATCTAAAAACGGACGGTCACGCCGCCGCCGAAGCTGCGGCCGTCACCGGGAAGAAAGACGGCCTGGTCGGGCCGCGCATGATCGACGATCAGCGACGAGGAGGCGTAGGTCTTGTCGAAGAGATTGGTGATCTCGGCGAACAGCGAGAGCCTGTCGCTGATCCGATACGTGCCGCGCAGGTCGGCGATCGCATATGGGTCATTGTAAAGCGTGCCCAGATTGTCGACCGGCGTCTTTTCCGGCACCCAACGCAGAGCTGCCTCCAGGGCCAGACCTTCGAGCGGCCGATAGGCGAGCGTCGCGTGGACCCAATGCCGCGGCGCGCCTGCGAGCCGATTGTCGCCGCGCAGCGCATCGTCGCGGAACCGGAAGTCCTGAAAGGTGTAGACGATTCTGCCCGTGAGCGCCGGGGCGATTCGCGCGGTGACGCCGAGTTCAACACCGAAATGGCGCGTGCGCGGCGCATTGACCGCGCCCAACGACGTGCCTGACGCATCGCGCAGGCTGAGGAGCTCGTTTCTGACCCAGCTATAGTAGAGGACGCCATCCCAGGACAGGACGCCGGCATCACCGCGCCAGCCCGCCTCCAGCGTCGTTGCGCGCTGCGCCTTGAGGTCCGGCGTGACGAACACGGCCGCAGGCATTGCCGGATTGGCCGGGTTGGGTCGGCCCGCGCTGCTGTTCGGCGTGCCGTTTACGGTCGCGAACAGATCGTCATGAGTCGGCGGCTCGAAGCTGCGGCTGATTGCCGCGAACAGCGTCTGGTGTTCCGCCGCACGCCAGCTGATACCGAGCGCCGGGCTCCAGCCTTCATAATCGCGCGCATAGCTTGAGCTGACCGTGGGCACGGCACCTCCCGGCAGCGCCATCGTTGGATTGGCCGGGGCGTAGGCGGCGGTTGGGCGCGCAGGGAGAGCATAACGGTCGACATTGTCGCGGGTCGCACGCGACCATGCGAGCGAGGGCGACAGCGTGATCCGGTCGCCCAGCGGGATGTTGAAAGCCGCATTGAGCGCAAGCGTATCGGCCTTCAGCCGGTTGTTGCCGAATTGTGCGCCACGGCGTCCCGACAGATTGAGATATTGATCCCGGTCGGCGGAGCCATTCACATACTGGCCCGTGGCCTCGAACAGGGGCAGGGGCCGCGACCCATCCGGCTTATAGGCGTAGCGCAGCACCGCTGTGGCGTCGTGCCCGTCGGTTACGCGCACGCCGGCGGAGATCGGAAAGCGGAAGCTGTCGTCGGTCTGCGTGTAGCCGACCGCAAGATCGACGATATGCGAACCAAATGAACCGGTAGCGCGGGCACCGATCAGGAGCTGGCTGGGTTCGCGGCGCGGCCGGTCCCGCACCACATTGGGACCCGGATTGATCGGACCGCCAGGCGTCACCGTCGGCCCGGCGAACACCGAGCGCGGATTGCTTTCGAGCAGATCGCGGGTCAGCGGCCCTGCGACATCGAACCCAAGATCCGTGTAGCGTGCAAAGGCGCGGAGCGTGAATGCGTCGGAGAGGCGGAAACCGAGATTGCCGCCAACGCTTGTCCGCTCCGACTTGTTGTAGACGCGAAAGCCGTCCCGATGGCTGACGTCGCCGTGGAGCAGCATATCGAAGCCATCGCGGGACAGACCGTATTCCGCGAGTCCGCCAATCTGGTCAAAGCTGCCGCCGCTGAGATTGAGCTTTACGCCGGGCGAACTCCGTCCTGTCGGCGACATGAGGTTGAGCGCTCCGCCCAACACGGTCGCTCCGAGCCGGTTGGCCGTGTAGCCGCGATAGATCTCAATTGCGTCCGCGCTCCCCGGATTGGCGAAGCCGACGACATAGGATCCGTCGGCCCGGTTGAGCGGCAGTCCATCCTGCAACACCAGCACACCGCGCTCGACGGGATTCTGTTGTAGTCCCGAGCCCCGGATCTGGATACGCGGCTGATCGTTGCCCCCGAAGAAGTCCTGAACCACCACACCCGGAACGTCGGCCAGCGCACGCGAAATCGTCAGGTTGGCGGTAGCAGGCATGCTCTCGGCGGTGACGACCGCCGTGCCACCCGCGGTCGCACCTAGCCGAGGTGCGATGACATCCCGCGGCGCCGTCACGACGATCTCGGCGCCAGTGCTGCCAGGCGTCGCGGATTGCGCCAGCGCAGCCTGGGGCACGGCACCGGCGACGAGCATGGCGAGCCCCGCCGAGGGCATTCTGGAGTGACCGCCTTCGGTGCGCCGCGGCACCGATCGGACAAGGCCGATAGGCATGTTGCTTGCCCCCTGGATATGCTATTGCGAGGCGTTTGCGAATAACATGCCCGATCAATGCCGGATTTGCGCTGGCGCAACGGATGGCCAGAATATCTTCATGGGTGAGGACTATCGTTGACGGAGCGACAACGAATGCAGGCTTTTACTTCGATGAACGGCAAGGCGGCGCTTCTGCGGCTCGAGGAGCTTGAGCTTTTCCGTTCGCTACCCGATGCGGCTCTTACAACGGTTCGCGCGGCGATGCAGGTTGATCGGGTCGCGAGCGGCAGCGTTGTCTTCGAGCAGGGGGAGCGTGCAAGCCGCGCCTTCGCGCTCGGCTCCGGCAGCATCCGCATTTCGCAGACCGGTCAGGAAGGTGGCCAGGCGATCGTTCGCTTCATCGCGCCGGGTGAGATGTTCGGTACCGTTCCGCTGTTCACCGACCATCTCTTCCCTGCGAATGCGATCACGGCGGAGAGCTCGGTCATCCTCAGCTGGAGCGAGCAGGGCCTTGTGGACCTGATGACGTCATATCCGGCCATCGCTCTCAATGTCATTCATGTGCTCGGAACCCGGCTCGGAGAGGCTCAGGAGCGCATGCGCGAGCTCGCGACGTTGCGCGCCGAGCAGCGTCTGGCGCAGGCTATTCTCAGACTTGCCGCACAAGCGGGATCAAACTGTCCCGAGGGTACGGCGATCACCATTCCGTTGCGGCGCAAGGATATCGCGGAATATGCGGGCACGACATTATACACGGCCAGTCGGACGCTCGCGACATGGGAGAAGGCAGGCGTCCTCACCAGCAGAGGGCAGTATATCACTGTTTGTCAACGGCGGAGCAAAAGTCGGCCATTCGGCGGCGTAAAACCAGGCCATCGTGTTACATGTCGGGGGGAGTGGCGTGAGGGCGTAGCCCGAGGGCCACTCCCCCCGGCATTGATGTAATTTTCAGGGTCTGGTTTTGGCCTTGCGGGCCCGGCTGTGCGCGAGGCGATAGCTTTCGCCGTTCATCTCGAGGATGCTGACGTGATGGGTCAGGCGATCGAGGAGCGCGCCTGTGAGACGCTCAGATCCGAAGGTTTCGGTCCATTCGTCGAAGGGCAGGTTGCTGGTGATGAAGGTGGAGCCGCGTTCGTAACGCTGGGAGATCAGCTCGAACAGCAGTTCCGCGCCGGTCTTGGAGAGCGGCACAAAGCCCAGTTCGTCGATGATGAGCAGCTTGTATCCGGCCATCTGCTTCTGGAAGCGCAGAAGACGGCGCTCGTCGCGGGCCTCCATCATTTCGCTGACCAGCGCTGCCGCGGTGGTGAAGCCCACCGACAGTCCTTTCTGGCATGCTGCCAGTCCGAGCCCCAACGCTACGTGCGTCTTTCCGGTGCCTGATGGCCCCAGAGCGATGGCGTTCTCACGCCGCTCGATCCACTCGCAGCGCGCCATCTCGAGCACCTGCATCTTGTTGAGCCTGGGGATGGCGGCGAAGTCGAAGCTGTCGAGGCTTTTGACGGCGGGGAAGCGCGCGGCCTTGATGCGCCGCTCGACCATGCGACGCTCCCTGTCGATCATTTCCATCTCGACGAGGCGGGCGAGGAAGCGGATATGATCGACGCCTTCAGCGGCACATTGCCGCGCGAGCTTGTGATGCTCACGCAGGCACGTAGGCAGCTTGAGCGCCTTGAGATGGTGAGCGAGAAGGATCTCCGGGGCCTGATCGCTCATGCGGCCTCCTGCCGGTCGGAGAGCAGGCTCAGATAGGCTCTGGCAAAGGTCTTCTCGACCGTGGTGCGTGGCAGGAAGGGATAGACGTCCAGGTCCAGCCTGGGCGGTACGCGTTCGATCCGGCACAGGACGAGGTGCTTGACGGCATCGAAGCCGATGGCGCCAAGATCGATGGCCTGTTCGACCGCCGCCTGGAGATCGGCGAGGGTGAACGTTTCCAGCAGGCGCAGTACCTGCACATATTCGCGCCTGCCATGTTTGTGCATGCGCCCTTCCATCAACCGCTGCAGTGTCGTGAACGCTTCGGGCAGGTCCCAGCCCTGCAAAGGCGCAGCCTGGTCGAATGCGTTGATCTTCTGCTCGATCAGCGGGAGATAATGGAGCGGGTCGAAGACAACCTCCTCGCGGGCATAGCAACGAGGATGACGGGCGATGACTTCGCTGCGGCAGCCGATCACCACCTCATCGACATAGGCCCTGATCCAGACCTCCTGATGGCCCCAGGCCACCGGAACCGAATAATCGTTGGTCCTGTAGCGCACCAGGGATTGCGAGGAGACCCGCCCGCCTTTCTGATCGCAGGCCTCGAAGGGTGTAGCGGGCAGAGGCTGCATGGCCGCGAGATCGCGCTGCAGCCGCTCACCGATCGTCTCGCTCTGCCCGCGCACCTTGTCCTGCTGGCGCTTGCGGCATTGCTCCTCCAGCCACAGGTTGAACGCCTCCCAGGTCGGGAACTTCGGGATCGGCACCATGAAGTTGCGCCGGCAATAGCCTACCAGCCCCTCCACATTGCCTTTCTCGTTCCCCTTGCCCGGGCGAGCATAGCGGTCGCGGATCACGTAATGCGACAGGAAAGCGCTGAACAGCGTGGCACGCTGCCGCGTGCCGTCGGGCAGGATCTTCGCCACAAGGCAGCGATCGTTGTCATAGACGATCGAGCGCGGTACCGCGCCGAAAAACGCGAAGGCATGCACGTGTCCGTCCACCCAGGCCTCCGCCACCGCCGCCGGATAGGCCCGCACATAGCAGGCATCACTGTGCGGCAGATCGAGCGCGAAGAAGTAGGCCTTCTGCTCCACCCCGCCGATCTCCACCAGCGCTTCCCCGAAATCGGCCTGCGCATCTCCCGCAGGGTGCGCCAGCGGCACGAACATCTCCCGGCTGCGCTGTTCGCGCTCCCGGATGTAATCCTTGATGATCGTATAGCCGCCGGTGAAACCATGCTCGGTGCGCAAACGGTCGAATACCCGCTTCGCCGTATGGCGTTGCTTGCGCGGGACACTGCGGTCACCCTCAAGCCATCCATCAATGATCGCCACAAACCCGTCCAGCTTCGGGCGCTGCGGTACGGACTGGCGCCGGTAACCCGGCGGCGATGAAAACGACAGCATCTTGCGTACCGTATCGCGCGACACATTGAAACGCTTCGCCGCCGCCCGTTGGCTCATGCCATCCGCGCAAGCCAGACGGACCTGAAGATAAAGTTCCACGCTGTAGATCCCCACACCTCCCTGACTCGGCAGAAAGGCTTCAAGGTGGACGACTTTTAAGCCGCCCGCAGCAGGACTATCCCGCCGCTACCGTGGTCGAATATTGCTCCGCCGTTCTCAAGCTGTCTGGATCGGGGTGAGCAAGGACAACCACATGGCGCGCCCTTCGCTTGTCAGTGCCATCCATCGGAAACGCTCCTCTGGCCAGGTCCCTAGGGGATCCGAACACGGCGCGCGCCTCGGGAATCTACGCAGTCTCGCCGGAATATACATTGGGAAGCGATGCGCCGCGCAGACTTTCCAAAGGCCGCTGACCGGGGAGGATCATTGCTTTGCGATAATGGCCATGATCAGGCGTCATCCTGAGCTATGACTTCTTTCGAGGCGGGCGTGGTGGGGCCGATCTAGGCCCTCGCGAGCGTCGGACGCCGCGACGCGGCTGCGCTTCGGCCTGCGCTCGAGCCTCGGCGACGACCTGCCGAAGACCATGCAATTGATCCACGAGGTGAAGCACGATGTCGATGCCCTCGTCGTTTACGCCGAAATCATGCTTGAGATCGCGAATGAGACGTGCGCGGGCCGCGTCCATATCGGACAGAATGATCGTCGCGGACCGCTGCTCGGCGATAATCCATTCGCGTTCGATCCACAGTTCCAGCGAACGGAGGTCGATGCCCGAGCGCGCCAGGAATTCGTCCAGATCGATCATCGCCCTGCCTCACGAGGATTGAAGCTCTTTCCGGCTTCCCAGTTCGAGACGAACTGTTCGAGGTCGGGATCCGCCGGCTTGGGAAGCATGATTCTGAGCTTGACGAACTCATCCCCGCGGCCGCCGCCGGGCAGGGGCGCGCCCTTGCCCCTCAGGCGCAGCGTGCTGCCGCTGTTTGAGCCTGCGGGGACCGTCATCGTCACATCCCCGGTGGGCGTCGGCACGCGGATTTTGCCGCCGAGGACCGCTTCGCTCAACGAGATGGGCACCTCGATCGTGATGTCGTCGCCATCGCGGATGAACCGGGGATCCGATCGGACCTCGATCTCAATGAACGCGTCTCCAGGGCCGCCCTTGCCGGTGCCCGGCGCGCCTTTGCCTTTTAGCCGCAGGGACTGGCCATCGACGATACCGGCCGGGATCGTCACGTCGAGCGTGCCGCCGGAAGGGAGGGTGACGCGTTGCGGACCGCCGGTAATGGACTCCACGAAGCTGATCGAAAGACGGTAGTGCAGGTCCTGACCGCGGCGATTGGCGCGTGCCTGCGTGCTCCGCCGGAACAGATCTGCAAATGGATCATCGCCCGCTGCAAAATCCTCGAAGCCCGCGCTGCTCGCATAACGGCCGAAGTCCGATCCGGCATAATCACGATAATATTGCTGCTGAGGCCGCTCGGTACCGGTCTCGTCGATTTCGCCCGCGTCATAGCGCTTGCGTTTCTCGGCGTTGCTCAGCAGATCGTATGCGCCCGCGACCTTCTTGAACTTCTCCTCGGCCGACGCATCGCCTGGGTTAAGGTCTGGATGGAGTTTCTTCGCGAGCTTGCGATAGGCTTTCTGGATGTCATCCGCAGTGGCGGACGTCGCGACGCCGAGAACTTCGTATGGATCGCTCACCTGTCACCCCTCCCGGCCGCGCCCGTGACGGACCTGGAAGCTTCGCCAAATTTGGTCGCCATTTTTCTGTCCGGACCGCCGGTTCTATCGGCGCAAGAAACTGTGCGGATGCCGGCGCCGATTGCAAGTCCGGCGTTACGGGTACGGCCGTCCACCGCGATATTCAACTAACCTTCAGCGCAAGTGCGCCGTCGCTCTCATCGATATGGACCGTCGCTCCATCGCGGATTTCGCCTTGAAGAATCAGGTCCGCGAGCGGATCCTGCAAGAAACGCTGGACCGCGCGCTTCAATGGCCGCGCGCCATAGACCGGATCATAGCCGACCCGACCAAGCCACGCGCGCGCCGCGTCGGTAAGATCGAGCGTAATTTTGCGGTCCTGGAGCAGCTTGCCCACCCGGGCGACCTGGATGTCGACGATGGGCGCCATATGGTCGGCCGCGAGCCGATGGAACAGGATGATCTCGTCGAGGCGGTTGAGGAATTCCGGGCGAAAATGGCCGCGGACGATTTCCATCACCTGCTCCTCGACCTTCTCGACCGGCTCATTGTCGGCGAGGGCCGCGATATACTGGCTGCCCAGGTTGCTGGTGAGCACGATAATCGTGTTGGTGAAGTCGACGGTGCGGCCCTGACCATCGGTCAGCCTCCCGTCGTCGAGCACCTGGAGAAGTATGTTGAACACGTCGCCATGCGCTTTCTCCACCTCGTCGAACAGGACGACCTGGTACGGCCGGCGGCGGACCGCCTCGGTCAGCACGCCGCCTTCTTCATAGCCGACATAGCCCGGAGGCGCGCCGATCAGGCGGGCGACCGAGTGCTTCTCCATGAACTCGCTCATGTCGATGCGGACCATCGCGTTGTCGTCGTCGAACAGGAAACCCGCGAGCGCCTTGGTAAGCTCGGTCTTGCCCACGCCGGTTGGACCCAGAAACAGGAATGAGCCCAAGGGCCGGTTAGGATCCTGCAGACCGGCGCGCGCGCGGCGCACGGCGGTCGACACGGCCCGGACCGCATCGGCCTGGCCGATGACGCGCTTGCCGATCGTCTCTTCCATGGCGAGCAGCTTCTCGCGCTCGCCGGTCATCATACGCTCGACCGGAATGCCGGTCCAGCGCGCGACGACACCGGCAATATCCTCGCTGGTCACTTCCTCGCGAAGCATTGCGCCCTCGGTCGCGCCCTCTGCATCAGCCAGCTCCTTTTCGAGGGTCGGGATAGTGCCATATTGCAGCTCGCCCGCCTTCGCGAGGTCGCCCGAGCGCTGCGCCTGCTCGAGTTCGATCCGTGCGGCGTCGAGTTTTTCCTTGATCCGGCTCTCGCCCGCGATCTTCTCCTTCTCGGCTTGCCAGCGCGACGTCAGCTCGGCCGATTGCTGTTCGAGATTGGCGAGATCCTGCTCGAGCGCCGCCAGTCGGTCCTTGGACGCCTTGTCGGTCTCCTTCTTCAGCGCCTCCCGCTCGATCTTGAGCTGGATGATGCGCCGGTCGAGATTCTCGATCTCCTCGGGCTTGGACTCGACTTCCATGCGCAATCGCGAGGCAGCCTCATCCATGAGGTCGATCGCCTTGTCCGGCAGGAAGCGGTCGCTGATATACCGGTGGGAGAGCGTCGCCGCCGAGACCAGCGCGCTGTCGGTGATGCGCACGCCATGGTGCAGCTCATATTTCTCCTTGAGCCCGCGCAGGATCGAGATCGTGTCCTCGACGGTCGGCTCGCCGACGAAGACGGGCTGGAAGCGCCGCTGCAGCGCCGGGTCCTTTTCGACATGCTTGCGATACTCGTCGAGCGTGGTCGCGCCGATGCAATGCAGCTCGCCGCGGGCGAGGGCGGGCTTGAGCAGGTTGGAGGCGTCCATAGCACCTTCCGACTTTCCCGCGCCGATCAGCGTGTGCATCTCGTCGATGAAGAGGACGATATGACCCTCCGCAGCCTTTACCTCATCGAGCACGCCCTTCAGCCGCTCCTCGAATTCGCCGCGATATTTGGCTCCCGCGATCAGGCTGCCCATGTCGAGCGCCATGAGCGCTCGGTCCTTGAGCGTGTCGGGCACGTCGCCATTGGCGATGCGCAGCGCAAGGCCTTCGGCGATCGCCGTCTTGCCGACGCCGGGCTCGCCGATAAGCACCGGATTATTCTTGGTGCGCCGCGCAAGGATCTGGATAGTGCGGCGAATCTCTTCGTCGCGGCCGATGACCGGGTCGAGCTTTCCGTCGCGCGCCGCTTCGGTGAGGTCGCGCGCGAATTTCTTCAGCGCGTCGTAGCGGTCCTCGGCCGAGGCGGTGTCGGCGGTCTTGCCCTTGCGCAGCGCGTTGATCGCTGCATTCAGAGCCTCGGGCTTCACGCCCGCCGCCGCCAGCGCCTTGCCCGCCGCCGTGCCTGAGACCAGCGCCAGTGCGAGCAACAGCCGCTCGACCGTAACATAGCTGTCGCCCCCTTTCTGCGCGATTTGCTCCGCCTGGTCGAGCATACGCACAGCGTCATTGTCGAGGCTCGGCGCGGCCTGGGCGCCGCTACCCGAAACAGACGGCACTTTTGCGAGCGCAATATCGGTCTCGCGCGTCGCGACTGCGGGGTCGCCCCCCGCCGCTTTGATCAGGCCGGACGCCATACCCTGCTCATCATCGAGCAGTGCCTTCAACAGATGTTCCGGGCTGATCCGCTGATGGCTCATCCGTATCGCGACGGTTTGCGCGCTCTGGAGAAAACCCTTGGCGCGATCGGTGAATTTTTCGAGATTCATTGGTTCCTCATATTTCCGTTTGGCAGGCGTACCGATTACCGCTCAGCGCGTTGCCTGGTCTCCGCCCGACCGAATGTTGGCAGAACACCAGCCAGCACGGCTCAAACGCGGTCGGCACAGGCGCGATTCGCTTGATCGGGAAGCCCGGAATTTCGTGGCATAGCTCGTTTCCCCCATGATCGCGGACCAGGTCCTCGGCGCTTATCCTTCGATCCCACGGATCGGAATATACGGGATTATCCGGTGCGCGCGGGAAGCGACTGCGGGCCAGCTGACGACGATATCTCCACGCCCAAGATGGGAGAATGCGATCGCAATCGGCATCGTCCTCTTTCACACCGCCGCGACGTAGGGCCCTTCCGCGATGAGCGATCGGTGGCTGGGCGATCGAGAGCAAGCGTGACGATTTCGCTATCTACCCGAGTTCGCGATGCGCCGGGAGGGCAACATGACGACCATCCGCCCGCCTCGCAAGCAACGGGGAGACAAATGGCGAAACCTATCCCTGCGACGATCACCTGCTCATGCAGCGGCTTTAGCCGCCTTGGCGGCGATCAAGACTTTAGATCCCCGTTTGGCTTGCCCTCTCGCTGCATCCTTCCGGTCAGCAGTCGCGCGCCGCGCCCGTAGGTGAACCACGCCCAGGACCAGTTCACGTAGACGAGCAAGCGGCTGCGAAAGTCGACCAGCAGCATCAGGTGCACCAGCGACCAAGCTAGCCAGGCGAGAAATCCTTTCAGCCTCAACCCACCCAGTACAGCCACTGCGCGGGAACGGCCGATCACCGCCATGGTGCCGTAATCGCGATAGCGGAACGCTTCAGGTTCGCGACGCCGCGCTATACGTGCGGCCAGCAATCGACCGACAAAAGCGCCCTGCTGCTTGGCGACGGGAGCGAGACCTGGCAACGGACGGCCGCCGCCGTGATCAAAGCTGGCAACGTCCCCAATTGCGAAGATCTCCGGGTGCCCCGGCACGGAGCAATCGGCGGCGACCTTCACCGCTCCGTTGGGAGCCGCAGCCGCAGCGAGCCATCGGGCGACGGGCCGTGCCTCTGTTCCGGCGCACCAGAGCACGGTGCCGGTGTTGATCCGTTCGTCTCCCAGCATGAGTCCCGTGGCGTCGATCGCCTGAACGGCCTTGCCGGTCCGCACCTCTACTCCGAGCGTGGCCAGGGCCTCGGCCGCATAGGCAGAAAGCGACGGGTCAAAGGCAGCCAGCAGTCGCGGGCCCGCCTCGCACAGCACCACACGGGTCTTGCGCGGGTCGATGCAAGTGAAATCGCGCGCAAGTGTGGTGCGGGCGAGCTCGGCGATCGTGCCCGCCAGCTCAACACCCGTCGGCCCGCCGCCCACTATCGCAAATGTCAGCAGACGCCGTACCTCGGCCGGATCGCCGGACTGCTCAGCCCGTTCGAACGCCGCAAGGAGTCGCGCGCGAATGGTGAGCGCATCGTCCAGCGATTTGAGAACAAGGCTATACGGGCGCCATGCCTCGTTCCCGAAGAAGCTGTAGGCGGCGCCGGTCGCGAGAACGAGATAGTCGTAGGACAAGCGCCTTTCGTCATCCAGGAGCACCTCGCGCGCGGCGACGTCGACACCCAGCACCTCCGCCATTTGCACATGGATGTTGGGATTGCCCCGCAGCAGCACGCGGTTGGCCGTCGCGATATCGGCCGGCGACAGCGCGGCCGTGGCAACCTGATAGAGTAGTGGCTGGAACAGGTGATGGTTGGTACGATCGACCAGTGTCACCTGTGCAGGGCTGCGCCGCAGCGCTTTCGCGGCCGCCATCCCGCCGAAACCGGCACCAACGATGACAATTCTGACTTTATCCGGCATTATGCCTCCAGGCTATCGTTGCCAATCATTTGACGAGTAGCGCGAGGGCCGGGATCATTGTTCCCTGCAATGCGAAGCGCCACTGGCGCACGCTCTTCGATCTGCTGCTGGACGGCGTGCTCCATTGGCCACGGCGCGCAGAACGTCGTAGGCCTGATCCCATGTCTTGCCGGGGCCGTTGAGGCGTGAGGTGCAAGGCGGGCCCGTACTGAGAGGAAGGTGCTCATGGCAGGAAAGCGTTTCGGGGTCGGCATCGTCGGACTCCAGCCGGGCCGAAGTTGGGCGGCCATCGCGCATGTTCCGGCGCTTCGCGCGTTGCCTAACGATTATGAGATCGTCGGCATCGCCAACACTAGCCGCGAAAGCGCCGAGAAAGCAGCCGCCGCGATGGAGATCGACCGCGCATTCGCGGACGTTCCCGAGCTGGTCACCGCGCCGGAGGTCGACGTCGTCACCGTTACGGTGAAGGTGCCCCATCATTTCGAGATCGTGAAGGCGGCGATCGACGCCGGCAAACATGTCTACTGCGAATGGCCGCTCGGCAATGGACTGGCCGAGGCTGAAGAACTTGCCCGGCTGGCGCGGGCGAAGGGTGTTCTCGGCGTGGTCGGAACGCAGGCGCGGGTCGCACCGGAGATCGTCCATCTGCGCCGGCTGATCGAGGAAGGTTTCGTCGGCGAGGTGCTGTCGACGACGCTGGTCGCATGGGGCGGCGGCTGGGGCGGATCGATTCCGGTCAAACAAACCGGCGCGTATCTGCTCGACCGCGCCAACGGCGCCACCCTGCTAACAATCCCGCTGGGCCATACGTTGGCAGCGCTCCGCGATGCGCTGGGTGAGATTTCGGAGCTCTCCTCCGTCCTCGCGACGCGGCGGACAACGGCGATCGCGCTCGACACCGGCGAAACGCTGCCAGTTACTGCGCCGGATCAAGTGCTTGTGAGCGGCATCCTGGAAAGCGGCGCACCTGTTTCGATTCATTATCGCGGCGGCTCTGCGCGGGATGGCCGCGGCCTGCTCTGGGAGATCAATGGCACTGAGGGCGATATCCGCGTGACGGGCTCGTCAGGCCATGCGCAGATGGTCCAGCTCTCCCTCGCGGGCGGACGTGGCGACGAAAAGGAACTGAAACCGATCGAGGTGCCGGCTGATCTGCGCACAGGTTGGCCGGACGATGTCGTGCCCGGCAATGTGGCCCGGGTTTATGCCCGTATGGCGAAGGACCTGCGCGATGGCACCCGCACCGCGCCCCCATTTGACGATGCGGTCGCCGTACATCGGATCATCGCTGCGATCGAGGACGCCGCGCAATCTTAGCGGGCACATGATGCGAGGATCGGCCAACGGCGATGCCGAAACCATCATCTGTCCACCGCGTGAGAAATCGTGAGCCGGCCAGTAATTGGAGTGCGCGAGCCTTTTCGCTTTCAACATGTCGACCGGGAACGCGTTTTCTCGATCACATGTCAGGGCGTGACGGCGTAGAGCATCGAGCCGAATGGAACGGCGGCGCGGCACTCTAAGCTGGCCGATTGGCTCTGGCGTCCCTGGTATGGCAAGCTTCGGTGGACCTCGATCGCCGTTTGGTGGATTGGAATGGCGGTAGCCACGAGGTTTGAGCCGCCGGCTGCGTTCTATGACAGCGCTTTGGCCGGATTTCTCAACGTGCGCTCTGGAACTCCGGGCGCCGCTTTACGGGCTTCAGTCAGGACGACTTGACGCGATAGCTCTTCTCGATAATCCCGGCATCCTTGTCCGCGTTCACCAGCGCCGGACGGACCCATACGAGGCGTCCCGCTGCGAGGCGACGAATATGTCCTCGGCGTAAATGGGTTCGCCTCATCGCAGACTCGTAGCCGGGCTTGTCGGATTGCTCCCTGGATGCGACATCTCCCGAGACCGTTAGAACCTTATAGTCGTATAGAGGGAGTTTGCCCGACTTGGCGCGGGCCCGGGCGAGCTTTTCAGGCACGGGGACGTCCGCCTGCTCCACGTTCCCGCAATTGAGAACCGCGCAGAGCTGAGCGAGCATGATCTGTTCGTCCGAGATATTCCCTATCATCGCCGCCTTTATCCGATCGTCATCGAAACCAGCCTGGCGCATGGAATGAAGGAGCATCGGTTGCAGCGGCGCCAGGTAGCACCTCAGAGCCATCTTGGACATTGGCCTGCCTTCTTCCTGCACTTCGGCAAGATACTTGAGCGAGGCGGGTGTGTTGGGCTCCGAAAGCCGGTTATATGCCTCCTGCTCGTAAGGGAAATAGGACCCGCATCCGCTGATCTCCCATCGCTTTGCGGCATCGACATAGTATATCGCAATGACCAGCACCCCCTCCGAATGCGGCTCCGGCCTTTCAGCGCCAGGAAACTTCTTCAGCATTTCCGCCGCTGTCATCTCGACATAGAGCCCGATCCGCCTGGACGACGTTTCCTTGCCGCTCGCCAAACGATCCTCCGGTCGCGGTGGAAACGGAGCTTCGATGACCGTGATCGGATAAGGGAGCTTGATGAGATCAGCATGCTTCTGATCGAAGCTGGTGAGGTCCAGGAGTTCGCCATGGTCGGGCAAAATGAACTTCACCGCCGTGTCGAGGATATCCAGCACCCAATAGACGTTGGGCTCGGGCGGAATACCCTTATTGGACAGCTCGCGCTGCTGCCGGCGAATATTCTCGATCGCATGGGTGGTATAGTTGAGACGGTCGATCATGCTGTCTGTCCTGATAGGGCGCGGCCGAGAGTCTGGGGTTCGGGACCGCTATACTCGGCCGGGCGGCAGTGGTTCGGTGCCTTCGCTTAGGATAGCGAGATAGCGCCGATAGCCGAACACCCGACCGCGGCGGCGGCCTGTGACCTCTTCCACGATCCCCAGGCGCTCGAGATCGGCAAGGGCAGCATTCACCGTAGGCGCCGTTAGCCCGGTGCGCCCTACAAGAAGATTTGCCGTGAGAAACGGATTCTGCTGGAAATGGTCGTGAACCCGAAGCGCGGAGCCCGCACGCTCACTCTCAGCGGCGATGCGATCGCGATCCTGCTTGAAGAGATCGACGATTCTGGCCGCGGCGTCGAAGGCCTGGTTGGCGGTTTCGGCAACGCCGTCCAGAAAAAATTCGAGCCACGCCTCCCACGCGCCCAGTTCTCTCACCTCCTGCAACAAGCGGTAATAATCCGGCCGGTGTGTCTTGAGATAGAGGCTGAGATAGAGAAGCGGCGAATGCAGAACGCCGTTGACACAAAGAAATAGCGTCACAAGCAGGCGACCAACCCGGCCATTGCCATCCAGAAACGGATGAATGGTTTCGAATTGCACATGCAGGAGGCCGGCTTTGATCAGTGCCGGCAACCGGGATCGGTCCTCGTGCAGAAAGGCCTCGAAAGAACCAAGGCATGCCTCCAACTCAGGCACAGGTGGTGGAACAAACTGGGCGTTGCCCGGCCGCGTTCCTCCGATCCAATTCTGTGAACGGCGAAATTCACCGGGGTCCTTCGTGCCGCCTCGACCACTGTCGAGCAATCGGGCGTGCATTTCCCGGATAAGTCGCAGCGACAGGGGGAACGTCTGCACGCGGTCCAGCCCGTACATAAGCGCATCGACATAGTTGGAGACCTCGCGGACGTCATCGATGGGCTGGCCAGCTTGCGCTTCTGCTTCAAAACGAAGTAGGTCTGTTAGCGTCGATTGCGTACCCTCGATCTGGGACGAGAGCACTGCTTCCTTTCGTACGTACATGTACAGGAAGAGCTCCTGCTTCGGCAGCAGCATCGTGATTCCATCTAGGCGACCAAGGGCTCGTTCTGCGAAACTCAAACGATCGAGCAACGCGAGTATGTCGATCGGTGGCTCGGGAGGCAGCGGCGGCGGAACGAACGCCCGCACGGTTTCGCCTCCGGCAATTGTCTCGACGAAGCGACCAAGGCGCTTGCTCAGATGGTCGGAGGAGGGCATCTAAACGTCATGCACGATCGGCTTTATTTAAGCAATGTGGCATTGACTTAATTAGCGCGTTAGCTTATGTAAGGGGTCTTAAACAAGGAAGTCCGGAGGACCCGGTCATGTCGCCATCGACACCCGATGATGAGGCTGTGCATCACGCCGCCCCGGTTCGACCGGGCGTTCGCGATTGGCTATGGCGTCCTTGGTACGCGAAGCTCTGGTGGGCGGCGATCTCCGTCTGGTGGACGGGTATGGCCGCATCGATCAAAGTCGCGCTGCTTACCACGTTCTATGCCAGCGCACTTGCGGGCTACCTCAATCTCCTGTTCTTCCCAATGACGGCGTTCATTGTGCTCGGCTTCGGCTACGCCCGAGCGTGGTTGGCCGCCTTCGCTGAGCAGGGGAGCGACGCAAATAGGGCGCCGTTCTATTCGATCGTCCCCGACCCATTTGGCGATGAGTTTACCCGTCGGCGGTATGGGCAGCCGCACCCATCGGTCGATATCTATGATCCACGATCCGGCGGTCTCTACATTGGCAATCCGTTTAGTCCTCAGCACCCTGGTCATCACTAGCGCTTCTTGAACGTGCTATCACCGTCACCTTTGCTTCCATCTATGTCGGTCGAAAACGACCCGCTGTCCAACACTGATCTCTGCTCAATCGATGTGAGCGGTCCAGTGATATCGAACGTCGCACGATCTGAATCAGCCTGACCAAGGTAGCGAT
Organism: Sphingobium sp. TKS; assembly: GCF_001563265.1. Lineage (NCBI taxonomy): Bacteria > Pseudomonadati > Pseudomonadota > Alphaproteobacteria > Sphingomonadales > Sphingobiaceae > Sphingobium > Sphingobium sp. TKS. The sequence continues at coordinate 2,137,910 of NZ_CP005083.1, forward strand.
TGCGCAGCCCTTCGCTGCCGAGGATTCTTTCTGATAGCTCGCGGGAGAAGGTTGCTTCCGGTGTCGTTGACCGCGCGGATGCGCGCTCTGCGGCAGCTATCGCCTCGCGGACGTCGTAGTTGACGATGTCGAGATTTGATTGGGCACTTTCGGTAGTGACGCCAACATCTGAACTCGTGAAACCCACGCGGCCACCCAGCTGACCAGAGGTCGATCCGGCTTTTTGGGGACGCGAGCGCTCGTGCGCTGCCTCGCCGGAAGTACGACCGAAGTGCGTTTCCGAAGCGCTCACAGCCCCACCGATTTCTGCTCCGACATTGGTTCCCATCGTGGTCTGATCTTGAGCTAGGCGATTGATGGACCGCTGCCATCCGGTCTGCGCGATTAGCGCCTGCACATCCCTTGTCAGCGTGTCGGCGACCTGAGGTTTCAAGCGCCAATTGCCGTGGCGATCCATTTCAAAGCCACCTCGCAGCCAATTCCGCATCATGGCCTGACCTTGCTCGCCGCCACCCAGGAAATGTTCGATTGTATCCGGCCCCGCCTGCTTTCCCGCCTCGAATCGCGTGCTGGTATCGCTGCGCGCCGACTGCTGGAATCCGACGGAGCTCGAAACCAGCACGTCATTATGAGCGAAGCTGAATCGGGCTCGTCCGCCTCCTGCCACCGCGCCGAGCTGGCTGTCGTTGATGAGACCGCCCCGCCACATTTGGGTCGCAGCCTCGGGTGTGAGATTGAGGCTCATATCGCCGTTCTGGTCCATCGCGATCTGACGCTTGGAGAGGCGAACGCCATGTTCCCTCAACAGGCCCTGCATGCGCGTAAGCCGCTCGTTTTCGACGATACGGCCGAGACGTTCGTTCCGGGCGCGATCGGCGATGCGCGCGGCGCCGCCCTCGGCCATGTCGAGCTGATTGCCGGCGCCCTGGGAGAGAGTTCGGATAAAGCTGTCCAGCCTCGCCGCCTCGCGGACCGACATGCCGGCGGCCTCGGCCCCTTCCGCAAAGCCCGCATTGTCAGCCTGGCGCCGCTGTTCGCCGATCCGGGCTGCTGAGCGGGTGCCGTCTTGTCCGACCTCGCGCTGTGCGTCGAGCTTGCCCGAGCGTTCCGCAAAGTCGTAGCCACCTGCCTCGCGCGTGCGGCCGTAGACGCTGGTGCCTTCGCGCGCGGCTTCGGCGCTAGCTCCATCGGCCGTGCCCACCTGCGTGGCGGCATTGTAGGTTTCGAGCGCATGGAGGACCTGAGCCTCGTTGCGGCCGGTGGCGCGCGAAAGCTGGGTGATCGCGCTTGATCTCGCTTCGCCGGACAGCGCATTGATGAAGCCAATACGGCGGCTCGTCTCCTGGACGGAGAGCCCGAGCATCGAAGCGGCGTTGCGCTGACCTTCGTTGCCACCGGTCCGATGGGCCTGTTCGGTCGCAACATTGCGCCGCTCGATCGACGCGACGTTGTCGCCCGCGAAGTCGCGGCGTCCCTCCATCGCTCCGACCTGCACCTGCGCGCCGGTCAGATCGTTACGCAGCATCTGCTCCTGCTCGAAGGCATTCGCGATGAGCTTTGCAAAGGTCGGATCCGCCGAAGCCTGGCCGATCACGGTCGAGGCCTTCAGTGCTGCATCCTTTTCATCGTAGCCGCCCCGCTCGAAATGCCGCTGGGCGCCCTGGCGCATCATGTCATAGGCGCGCTGGTCGCCGAAGGCGCGCCACTGCACCATATTCTGTGCGAACGAGGCGAATGCCCGTTCCCCCGCCTGACCCTGTCCGAAATAGGTCGTGCCAATCGAACGCAAGGCGTCCTTTTCGGCAAAGTCGCGGATCGCGGAGGTGGTGGCATTGGCGCGGACGGCGCGCGCGGTGGCGGGATCGCCAAGATTGCGTCCGGCGAGAGCAGGGGAGAGCCCCCCGAGCTCGCGCGACGCGTCGATGCCCCCGAGCGCGAACGCCGCATTGCCCAGTGGGCCTCCGCCATGTTCGCCCAACACGCTTCCGGCGGCGCCAAAGGCGCGATTGGTACCGAAGGATGACCTCTCCCCGTAGTCGCCGAAGCTCGAAGCCGCGCTTCTGCGCGCCATTGTTCCGGCAGCCGATGCCTGGGCCTCCAGCGCGGACGCATATCCTTCGCGCGTCGAGAGCGGCGCGGCGGCAGCCGAGCCTTGGCCCTGCGTCTGCAGCGCGCCGCTGGTAAAGGCCGTGAAGACATTGCCAGAGAAGCGGAACACCGTGAACACGAACGCGCCGGCAAGCCCCGCAGCGGCAGTGCGGAAGCTCCCGAATATCGCCAGTGCTTTCATCGCGGCCGAAGGTGCGAGCATCCACGCATTGGCGGCAACATGGTTGGAACGCATCTCGGCAAGGACATCCATCGCCCGTCCAAAAGTGAGCTGGTAGATGCCGGCATCGATCACCCCCCAGAGCGCGACAAACACGAACAGCCCCAACGCGAAGCTGGCTACCCTCAAGTTGATCGGCGTCAGGATGAACAGCAAGGCGATCGGCATCATCATCAGCATGATCCCGAACACCGTGGCGCGGATGGTGGGCATCCATTCGTTGGCGACCGACATGGTGGAAAGACCGCTGGAAATGACCGCGCGGTTAGCCATCACCCGTGCCGCGGTCGCCGGACTGTCCTCGAACAGCACATCTCCGACCGTGCTTCCCAGCAGGACGTCCGTCATAAATGCCTGGAGCGAAAGGGGCGTGCCCATCATCATGTCGCCCATCTCGTCCAACCGCGAACGGCAGCGCGAAAGCTGAGCGGAATCGTCGACATTATAACCGGTGCGCTGGCAGACCTGCTTGGCGTAATCGTCGAAAAGGGTCGGATCGCTCAGACGGGACTGGATATGATCCCAGGACTCGGTGCAGCTTACCGTTGTCCCGCCCTTGTCGGAGGCAGTGTACACCGTGCTGAAGGTTGCTGGGCCCGCCATGGCGGCGAACGACGCGGGCAGATCGGTCGACGTGCGGAACAGCTGGTCATCGTCGACCCCGTAGGCCGAGGACACGCGCGCCACCGGATAGCATTGCCGCACATAATCCTTGATGGTCGCATCGAGGAAGGTGTCCGTCATCGGGCCTCGCGGGCTGACCGCATTCAGGAAGAGGTCGAACGAATGTCCACCCGCGCCGAATTCGAGCTTGGCATTGGGGTCGGTCGTGTTGTCGTCGATCGTCTCGGCAAGCGCGCGCTCCATGAGGTTTGTGACCCCGGCCACAACGACGATGAGGTTCGGGACATCGCCCACCGGCTGATAGGCGTTGCGCACCCGATCATAGACATGGACGGTCCCGGTCGTGGAGACCAGACCCACGAACAGGCCGACGCCGACGAGCGTCTGGAAGCCGAAGGTGACCAGCCCCATTCCCTGGCCCCGGACGCTGGCGAGCAGCGCTCCCAACGCGATCCCGACCACCCCGCAGATCAGCACCAGCGTCTCGTAGCGCGCGTCGCCGAAGATCATCGAGACGAGACGGAACGCATCGACCGTCTCGGCAAAGCCATCATAGGTGTGAAAGCTTGTGTCGATCGCCAAGGCGGGTGTGGCAGTGAGCGCAAAGGGTAGCGCGAGCAGGGAGCGGAGCGACGGGCGCATGGAAGTGCCTTTCCGGATCAGCGGTTGGGATTGGCGGCGGTGCCGGCGGCGTCGCGCGCGTCGCGGTCGCGGGTGTGAAGCAGGCCGGCATAGCTTGCCGAGAGGTTTGCCTGGGACAGTGCCGCCATATAGCTCTGGCGCATCTGCGCCCGCTGCCGCAGAACCTCCTCGCGAAGGTCGCGCAACTGCTCGATCCCCTTGCTCAGAATGCGCGTCTGACAGATATTGGCCTGACCGGCGTCGGCGGCGCCGGCGACTGTTGTGCCGCGTTCGGCATTGCCGATCGCGAAGTCGATCGAGCGGGTGAGGTCGTTGAGCATCTGATAGGCGAGGGTCAGCGCGACAAGCTCGTCGGTATCGGCCACGACCGAATCCGGAACGCCCTGGCGGACGCCCCATTCGAGCAGCCGATAGACCGGCAGCGTCCGCACGTTCGCGACGAACTGGCGCTCGTCCGTCGTCAACGCTGCTCGTGTCCGGATCTTCGTCGCGATCGACTGCATACGCTCGCGTGCCAGCTCGAGTGCGCCCTTGCCGGTGTCGGTCGAGCAGTCTGCGGCGCTTGGCGGGATATTCAGGGCCCGTCGCTGGACCTTGCCTGACAGAAAATCGTCGGGAGACTCGGTATCCTGATGCGGACATGCGGGAATGGCGGAGAAGATCGGCACCTTGTCGGTCGCGTCCCAGCGCATGTAGACGTCCCCGACGCGCGCCCGCATGACGTTTGTCCAGTCGCCTGCTCCCACACGGGTGGCGGCGTGCGCGAGCAGCGATCCCGTCTTGAAGATGTCGGTAACCTCGGCTGGACAGTTGGCCAGCGCATCCTTCAGGTCCTCGGTCGGATTGTTCTGGTTCGCCTGAATCTTCTCGCGCGAGTTCTGATAGCTTTTTGCGAAACCCTCTTTGACAGACTTGTAGCCAGTCATTTCCTCGATGATCCCCGACATATTGTCGTCGCCCTTGGCGATCTGGACCATACGGTTGGCGAGACGGCAGTCGTTGACCTGGATAGAATTCAGGAAGTTGGTCGCCGCCTCCATCTTGGAGATGATGTTCCCCATTTTTTCATCGAGCGTCTCGAGCAGATACTGGAACGCAACCGCAGGCGCGGCCTGAAGAATGCTCTCGAGTTTTTGCACCAGGTAGTCGGGATCGAGGAACGACATGCCGCCCAGGAACATGTCGATGCCGCCACAACCCGCTTTCACCTTGGGAAGGGTGAGGCTCATCAGATAATCGTCGTGCACATCGACCCGGCCGGACATGCCTCCAGCAGTCAGATAGCCGCGGGTCTGATCCTCGAAGGATCCTGGGCTCGTGTAGGTGACGTTATCGAACCAGCTCTCAGCCCAACTCTGGGCGTAGGCAGGCGCCGAGATTCCGCAGGCTGCAAGGGCGGCAAGGAGGGGCAGGCTCAGGCAGTGGCGCATCTTGGGCATGGCGGGCTTCCTCGGACATGAGCTGGACGAAGGCGCCGGCCCGCCATGCGCGGCGCCTTCGGAAGGATGAGTGGGACGGCCTTTTGAATCCGGCTTCGAGTTCCGGTCCTGCAGGACAAAGGACGCTTCGGCCCTCTGTAGGGTTGAGACGCAGCCGATGGCGCGCCCATCCGCTTTTCGGGGCCGGTCATCGCGCTCTCCCTTGAGTGGAAACGACGCCGACGATGCCGGTATATTTCGACATGGCGCGCAGACCGACGTCCGCTCGGACGCCGGTCAGCATCTTGGCCGCGAGATAGGCGTTGCGGGCGATATTGATCTCGTGATCCGTACCAATGGCGATCGGAATCGTCCGGTCCGGATCGGCCACTGGGCGCACCCATGCGACAGGATGTCCGACCCAGGGCAGGCCGAGCCTGCCTGATCTCAGCAGGGCCTCCTGGCCGCTGATCGTTCGCACCTGCCACCCATAGGCGCGATGAAAGACCCCGAGCGCGGCCCAGAGATCGGCGCACGGTACGCAGCCGGGGGCGGTCGTCATCTCGATCAGATAGAGCGAGCCCTGCCCTCGCAGCGTTGCGGTAAAATCCGGGGGGAAGGCACGCGTTTTCGGCACGCGCCGAAGCCAGTCGCGCAGCGCGGCTTCGTTTGCGACCGGATGGATCGCCGCGCGCGCGGCCTGCTCGCGCGTGATCGTTTGCGCGGCGACCGGCGAGCCGGCGGTGGCCATAATTCCGGGAATGCCAAGCAGAATGGCGAGCGTTCGGATCACGAAACGCTTGTTGATTGTAATGAGTTTTTTTCTTACATTCGGGGCAGGAAGGACTCGTCCGATGAATGCCGTCACCGTCACTGCCAAAGGGCAGATCACATTGCGGAAGGAATTGCTGCAGCATCTCGGCATCCATCCCGGCGACAAGATAAGCTTCGACAAGCTGCCCGGCGGAGAAATCAGGATTCGGGCCGTGAAGCCGTCTGGACGGATCGAGGATTTCTTCGGCTCGCTCAAGCGGGAAGGCCAAAGACCGGTCTCGATCGAGGAGATGAACGAGGTCATCGAGAAGGGGTGGGGCGGCCAGCTGTGAAGGTCACCGCCGACACCAACATCCTCGTCAGGGCAGCCACCCTGGACGACCCGGTTCAAGGCCCGCTCGCCCAGAAGATCATGAAGGATGCCGAGCTTGTGGCTGTAGCGGTCGCAGCATTGTGCGAGTTCTGCTGGGTGCTCAAACGAGCCTATAATTTCGAGCCTGCGAGGATCGGCGCCTCCATTCGTCTGCTTCTCGAAGCCGCAAATATCCGGGTCGATCGACAGGCCGCTGAGGCTGGGCTGGTGCTGCTCGACCAGGGGGGAGATTTCGCCGACGGCGTCATCGCCTACGATGGGCAATGGCTGGGAGGTGAGACGTTCGTGAGCTTCGACAAGAAGGCCGTTGGTCTGCTGCAGAAGCGGGGAGGCGCCGCGCGCGTTCCCGCCTGATCGAGCGTCCTCCGCGAACGGCTGGCGCGAAAGCGCGATAATCCCCCTCATCGCTTCGGCTCCAGGCTTGTGTCGACGAGATCGCCGCCGAGCGCGCGCGGATCGGTGGCCGAGACCGGTCCATTGGCGAGCGCGTCGAAGAACCCGTCTTCCTCGCCTGCACCCGTCAGGAATTGCTCGGGGCGGATGTCGCCCGAAAGCAGCCGCACGGCCTGATAGGCGGTCTGCATCAAATTCGGATACGCCTCGACGCCCGTGGCGATGACCATGCGCTGCTGGCTGTTGCGGCGGATGACCATGGTCGTCGGCGTGACCTCGACGCCGAAGCGCTCGCCAATGCCGGGACGCCTGTCGATGTCCATCAGGGTGACCTGCCAGCCGATCTCGTCCTGGAAGCGTTGGACGATTGGCCACTGGACCCGGCAATATCCGCAGGTCGAGCGCGAGAACATGACGAGCGCGAATTCATTGGCGTGCGCGCGCAGATAGCTGCGGCGCGTCTCTTCCTTCGACGCCAGCAAGCGATCGCGGGCGTCGCCGACCATGGGATTTGCCGATTTCGAATTGAGCTCGGGATGCTGGAGCATCGCGATCTGGGTCACGCCGGCGAACGCGCGCGCCTTGCGCCGGGCAAAATCCTCAAGCCGCCAGAAATCGGCAACGGCATCGACGGTCAGGACGGTCGCGGCATAATCGCGCTGCTGCTCGATAAGCTTGCGGATCCTGGGCGGCGTCCAGGTCGCGAGCTCCGCCATGGGCGGAATCTCGGGCTTCACCACCGCATCCGATTCGGCTTTCTCCTCGGTCGGCTTCGGCGGGGGCGCCTGATACCACCAATAGCCTTGTTTGGGCGTTCCGCGGTGAGTGCTCGAGCCAATCGCAGGCCCCTCCTGCGCCCTGACATTGGTCGTGAACGTGAGCATGAAGGCGAGCGCGATGGCGGCGCAGCGGGCGGGCGAGCGGCGGGTCACAGCACGCGCTCCATGCGCTGGAGACGCGAAATCGCGATCGGCCCATAATAGCGGCTGTCGAACCCGCTCGGATGGGAAGAGCCGACATAAATCATGCCTGACGGGATCTGCGCCGCGGCAGGATTCCAATGGTCCAGCTTCTGGCCATTCCGACCGATCGCCTTGCTCACGCCCAGCAAGCGCCCGTTGCAATAATACCATCCATCCCAGGCCCGAGGGGTCATCGACGGCTTCTCGATCATGTCGATCCGGTCGCCCGGCATGCAAAGCGCATATTTGGTAACGCCGACAGGCTTTGGCCCGGCGAGCGGGTGCGACAGCTCGAACGACACGAGATCGCCGCGATGGATCGGCCCCGGAGCGGCTCGGACGGCCCAGGCCTTGATCGAAGGGCTCATCACCCATGTGACCTGCGGGATCGCCCACCAGGTGAGCACGCCGATCGGGAGCACGATACCGTAAGCCTTCCACAATTGCTGCGGGCGGGGCGGCTGCCCGAGGCCGGCGCTGCCGAGCGCCACCGCCGCGCGAAGCGGCAGCAGTCTGATCTCGGGCCAGAGCGCTTTACCGGCCTTCCAGGCGAGCCTGAGCATCGCGCACCTCCTCTTTGCTCCCGAGCCGGGCATATTCGTCGAGGAGCCCGGACAGCGCGGCGTCGCCGTAAACGAGTTGGGACGCGCGCGGGCTGTCATCCTCTCGTTCACAATAGGGTTGCGTCGGATCGCCCGGGACCATCGCCAGCGCCGGCACGCGCATGACGCCGTGCTGGCGGAAGACCAGGGGATCGACGATCAGCTGCACGTTGCGCATCGCACAGGCCGGACCCTCGCATCCGGGGTCGATCCGCAGGATTTCCGCCGAAAGCTTTGCCATCGGGGCGACCCTGCTCAACCCTCCCGGCATCCCGCGAAAGGCGAACACGCCTCCCGCGCGCTCAAGCTGGGCCGCATAGGTGCGCAGGATCGGCGCGGGGATCGAGGAAGAGACAAAGAGAACCGGAACCCATGCCTTGCCGGCGGGCGCGACGGTGCCGGCAATCGCCTTGAGGTCGGGAGGTGCGAGGCCGAGCGCCTGGGCGAGCTTCTCCGCGGCTGCTTCACGCTGCGCGGCAAGCGCGGCCTTGCCCTTCTCGAGCGTCGCGCGCGCACGCGTGTCGATCGCCGGCGATGTCACGCGCTCGGCGATCGCCTCGCGCAACCGCCGATGGTCTGCTTCCGAAGGCGCCGGGACCCTCACGCTCGGTTGTCGAACGCTATCCTGCTTGCGACCCGCGACCGCCGCCCGGAGCCGTTCCATCGCGTTGTCACCGGCCTTCTGCGCCTCGCTTTGCCCGAGCGGGGCAGGTCTATTCGCCTCGGTCTGTCCCGGCGCTGCGCCCGGCAATTCGAGCGCGCAGAGGAAGGCGGTTGCCACCACCAAGCCCATCCGCCTAGTTCTGGATGGTTTGCATATACGCATCGACGCGATCCTTCATGTCGATCTGGATGTCCGACTGGGCGCGCGCCTCGATATCCGAATAATATTCGGACAGATCGATCTTGCTGAAGTCGAGCGCCTGGAATTCATCCGGAGTGAACCCCCGGCAATAGGGGTGCTTGGCGGTACCCCAGCCCAGGCCGTTGAACGACTTGAGCTGCGGGCGTCCCTGCTCCTGGATGATCCGACCCAATTTGGTATTGAAGCAGCAATGGCCCTTCGACTTCTGGACGCAGATGCCGAGAATCTTCGAGCTGCAGTAGGTGCCGACCTCGTGACACATGCCCGAGCCCCGCAACATCCCCACTTCCATGTCCTGCTGGTCGCAACCGGACAGGAGGAAATCCATCATGAAGTTGATCGCCAGGCTGATCGCGATCGACGTCGGATCGATCCCGGCGATGATGGCATTGGCGCCGGCGCTTGCGGCCTGGCTCGCGGTCGCACCTGCCTTGAAGGCCGTGTAAGCCGCCTTCATGCCGGTGAAGACGCCCTTCGCGACGGCGAGCTTGGTCCCGATCGACGAGATCGACGAGCCCATTCCGTCCTTGATGATCTTGCCCCGGTCCTTGCAGCAGTTCGAGAAGGTGGTTTTCAGGCCCGCCGGACGGCAACGGAGAGCGCGGCCGGAGAATATCTCGATCGCGCCTGTACAATTGCCTTCGGCGTCGACCGGCCCGTCGGCCGGGGCGCCGGGATCGTCCACCACCGGCTCATCCTCGATCCCGCTGCCGCCCGTCGTGGTGCAGCTGTTCGGCGAGCAACTCGGCGTGCCGCCGCCGCTCGGGCTCAAGCATTGATATTGCGTGCCCAGCGGACAGCTATATTGCCCACCAGCATCGGCGACGCATGCGGTCTCCTGGATCGGACAGAGCCACGACCCACCCTGCATTTCGGTGCAGCTCGCGGTTTCTCCGGCATCGGCCGCATCCCCGTTTCCGTTGAGATCGGCGGCGCACAGCTGCTGTGCGATCGCCGGCGCCGGCAAGGCCGCGGTGAGCGTTGCGGCCGCGGCAAGCACGGCAATCCAGCGCGCAAGGAAAGGTTTGCGGAGCATCACCGCACCTCCGACGTGCAGACAAGATCCGCGCCGCCGAGACGAACGGTTTGCATCATCACCACCGCTTCGGGGAAATCGTCGAGACAGCCGCAGCCCGATACGATCTCCTCGCCCCGCCCGAGCGGACACACATTGGCGGCTGAGCAGCTGTGATAGAATGTGTCCCATCCGGTCGGATTGTTCTGGCTCGCCCCGATGACGCCCGCGATTGCGGCGTCATTGTTGGCTTTGGGCGCGCGCGTCTTGCAGATGGCCTCGCAGGCCGGAACCGATCCGCGATCGGGCAGGGCAAACGGGCGTGTGGATGTCGACACGCTTCCATCCGACGCAGTTGTCCGGTCGGCCAGCAGCGTCTCGGTCGAATGATCGATGATGTAGGCGCCGCGGCTGAGATCGGGCGGGGTGGGGGAACCGAGATCGACCGAACATCTGTACCGGCGATCCCGCTCGAAGAAGTCGCGGGTGAGCCGTATCGTGCATGTGGCTGTGCCGAACAGCCGCGTCTGCGGAAGTGGCGCCAGGCCGGTCGCCACGCCGTTGCGGAAAGTGTCGACCCCATCGACGCTCTCATTGTCGAGCCGGCATTTTGGGTCGCTGGCATAGCCGGCGCAGAGGTCGACGAGGCGTTCGGAATTATCGCAGGAGGTGTCGACCTTGATCTCGACCATGAGGTAGCCGCTCTTATGCGAGCCCGTCGCCCGAATCCGGGCGTCGATCGTCGCGCCAGCATCCTTGAGCGTGGTCGCGAAATCATAGTTGGGCGCGGCGCTGTAATTGTCGCCGACGCCGCAATCGCCGCTCGGCAGACTGTTGGTGAGCCAGGGGCGTTTGCCGGCGTAGGCAACTGGCGTGCCGTTGAGGCGAGCCTGCAGCCAGTCCGCGGTGAAGATGCTGACGATACGTGCCGACAGGACGCGATCGGGCCGGGTGGTGCTGAACCGCACGGAGTAGGTCGCGGGCGGGTCGTTGCAGTTGCCGGTCCCGCCGATCTGATAGAGCCGGCATCCTGTCCCGCAATCCGAGATGCTCTGGATCGGCCCGCTGGCGGAGATGATGTCGTCAAAGCCGCTCTGAGACAGCGTGACCTCGCGCTCGATGGTGCAGGATCGGGTCTCCTCGGCCTTGCCGGCTCCGGCAGGCGACGCGGCAAGCGCCTGGAATACGCTGTTCGACTGAGACGCGGCAAAGGCATCGCCCTGGATCGCGGTCGGGTTGCTCCGATAGGATGTCGCCGCAACTTCCGGGTTGGCGGTGCAGGCCGTCGTCTGGGCGCCGGTGTAGCGGATCACCGGGCCGTCGATCGAGGCCTGCGCGACACCTACGCGCGGATCCGCGGTCGTGAGCGCGCCGATCACACCGCCACCCAGATCCTTGAGGACCGAGGCGAGGTTGCCCCATGCGAGATTGCTGCCGCAGCTGTTGTTGACGCAGTAACAGCCGGCAAGCTCGGTCTGATCGACCTCGCTCAGCTTCAGGTCGCCGGCGGCCGCGGTGTCCCATTTGAAATCACGGCACTGGTTCCAGGTGCCGGGTTGGCACGAGATCACGCCATTTGCGCAGATGCCCGACACGGGAACGGGCAGGGTCAGTGTCTGATCAAAGCTTCCGTCAAGATCCTTGTCCCGCGAGATGCGCAGCGTCCCGATGTCGCCGGTCGACGAGGGCTGCGCGAGCAGCTCAAGCAGGGTCGCCGTCTTTTGGCAGGCGAGGTTCGGATTGAACGACTTGCTGTTGTCGATCGTGGCGACGGGCTGGCCGGCGAGGCCGGGCGTCACATAATTGTTCAGCAGATCGTCGCTGTCGCCAGTCTTTGCGCGCGAGGCGGTGGCCGCCGCGGTGGCACGATCGTCCATCGTCTGCCCCCATGCCGCAGCGGGCAGTGCGGCGATGGCGCAGCCGAGCAAGAACCCCGGTCTCATGGCCGCCACCGCCGCGGCGCGTACCCACGCGATCCGCGCCGAACGCGCAGCAAGGAACCGACGGGCACATCGGCGTCGAGCGAGGACGTGACCCGGAAGACCGCCTGTCCTTCAAATATGGTCAGCACGGCCACGACGGCATTGGACGCGAGACGCGATGCATCCAAGGCCGCAGGGGAGCCTGTGGCCGTGCTGACCGGGGGTGGAGCGGCGCCGCTTGGGGGGCGCGACGCCGCTCCCACCTCGCGTGACGCCGGACAGCCTCGAGGGCTGTGGCGGGCAGACCGGGCTGGGTCCTGCGGCGGCGCGAGGTGTGGGGAGGATGACCGCGTCACGGGGTGGAAATCCCCGCGCAGCAGATCACCTTTTCGAAAAGCATGAATTGGGCGTTGTCTTCTCCCGGGGCGTGCTTGGCTGAGGACCAGAGCGCGCCGGGGCGGCCGATGTTCACGCATTTGCCGCCCTTGACGGGCTCCATGATCTGGAGCTTGTAGCGCGACTTGGTCCAGATCGGCTGGGGCTTGAACGAGCAGCCGTCGGCCGACGAGACGGTAAGGGCGCCGAGCCGGCCCATCATGAATGTCCCGCGCGCGGCGAGGCCTGCCCAGGCTTCGACACTGTCATCGAAGTGAATGTCGCCGGCGATCGGGTAGGTGGCGCCCCATGATCCCATGCACCAGAAGAGCGGATCGATGACCTTGCCGGCGGCAGCGGCGGCGCTGTCCGCCATGCAGGCGAGCCCCGCGGCCGGGTTGCCGAAGAGAATGCCTTCAGGCTGGATGATCGCGCCCAGTGTTCCCGACTGCCAGGTCGGCAGCACCTCGGTGATCATGGCGACGTCGAAGCCGTCGTCCTCGATGCACGGCAGGTCCGTGAACATGTCGAGCATCTTCCAGACCGGCGAGATATAATAATGCATCTGCGCGAACATCTTGCGAGTGTTCGTTCCGTCCGAAATCGAGGATTGGCTGCCCTGAAGCTTGCCGCCCGTGGGCATGAGGTCGACACCGAGCGCCATCATGCAACCCGGTTCGGTGACCACGTCGACCATCCGGTTGGGCGACCAGAAACTCACCTTCACGCCGAACCAGAAGGTCACGCCCTTGCGGCAGGCGCAGAGCGGATTCGAGGCCGATTGCGCGTCGAGCGCCTTGTCGAGCTTGTCATAGCTGCCGACCCGCACGCCGCCGATCGTGATCGGAAAGATGCAGTTCCAGCGAACCTTCGTGATGGGATTGAAGATGGTGCCCGCCTCGCATTTCGACGCATGCGCGGGGGCCGAGGCGAGCAGCAACGCGAGAGGAACCGCGAGGAAGGCCGCAGCCATCGCCGCGCGAATCCGCGGAAGCCGGATATTCATCGCGTGCCTCCGTCGGACCGCCGATCGAGCCGAACCTCGGAGAGCTCGAGCTTCTGACCAACCTGCCGGACGATCACCGGCGCGACCGTCAGGCCAAGGCGCTGCTTGACCCGTTCCTCCAGGATGAACAGCGCGCGACGGTGCTGCTCGCCCAGGCTGATCGCGTCGGCGTCGCGCGGGCCGCCGGCCGCGAGGAGAATGAAGTCCGCGGGCGCTGCGACGCGCAGCGCCCAACCAAGATCACGCGGCTGCACGATCACGAGCTTCTGCGGCAGGGACACATAGCTGAGCGGATTGAAGGTGAAGCCCTTCGGATAGAGCAGCCGGCCGTCCGGCAGGCGAACCTCCTGATCGAGCGTGTAGAAGGGAACGACGAAGCGGGTCCGGGCGTGCGTTGCAGGCGCGAGATGCGCCGAGCGCATCGCGCTCCAGTTTGTACGTGGCCCAAACCTGGCCGCCAGAACGGGCGGTACCGTCGCGGCGCGCGCCTCGATCTCCGCCATCGCGTCGGGCTCGGCGATGGCCCAGGTTCTGCCGATCGTGCTGCTCGCCGCATGCGCCGCCCGGGCGTGGAGGAATGCGATGGCGAGGCCGATCAGGAAGCCGATCGCAAATATCGACCAGCGTCCGGAAAGGCGCCGACGAAGCCCGAGGAGCCGCCGGACGCCGCTCACTGCCGGCCTCCGCCGCTTGGGCCGAGCGCTCGCCTGTTCGGCTGCCAGATGCTGTCGCTATGGGCCGGTCCGCCGTGGATGGCGACCGCGAAGGCGAGGAGTCCAAGCGTGGCCGTGCCCCCGACGATGACCCGCAACATGCCGTCGAGCTCGACTCCCGAGCACAGGACGAGCCAGCACTGGACCAGCAGCAGCAGGTGCGTTCCGACGAGGAGCCGGACGGCGGTCTGGCCGGGCGTCGCGGAGCAGATTCCCTTCACCGGCGCCGCCTCCATGAAGCGAGTTTGGCGAGGAAGCCTTCGATCCGGGCGGCATGCGTCAGGAAGCCGATGCCGCCCGCGACTGATGCCAACGGCAGCAGCACGAGAACGGCGCATTGCGCGATCGCGGATGGCCTCCCGAATATCATCAAGCCGCCCGCGATGATCGATGCGGCAACCGTCTCGAGGTAGATCAACTGGCGGAACCGGCGCGCGATGACGCGGTTGGTATTGATGACGCCGTCTTCAAGAACGCCGATGGTGCGATTGAGCCGCTCGATCTCGCGTTCGTTCCCGCGGGCGATCCGCACCATATAATCATAGAGCGTCTCATCCGGCGCCCGCCGCGCTTCCGCCGGCCGATCGCGTCCACCGCGCAGCCGTTCCGCACGGGGGAAGGGGAGAATCTCGCTCATCGCGCCCTCCACTTCCTGACCTTGCTCAGAAGCATGCCCGTCACGCCGGAGAGTGCGATGAGGATCGCGCCGGTCACGAAGCAGGCGACAGCGACGATTGCAGCACCTCTGAGCACGATCGCGGTCGGCTGTCCCAGGGCCAGTCCCGCGGCCAGCACGAGGCCGGACATCAGGGTCGTCTCGATGAGGACGAGCCGGAACCGCCAATGGATGGCCTCGGCCTCGGCCCGAATGGCGACCCTTGCCTCGATGATGCGCTCGATTTCGGCATCCTTGCCGAACCCGAGCGCGAACTGGTCGGGATTGGAATTACGCTTGAGCATAGACGGTCTCCCTTTGGCTGCCGGGAAGGATTTCGGCTGGGTCGACCCGGGCGAGCTCGCACACCGCCTCGAGGGGACTGCGGCCCGCGCGGATCAGCGCTTCGAACGCCGCCACTTCTTGCGGCGCGCTGGTGTTGATCCAGTAGGAGAAGGGGTCGACGACGAGCCTGGCGATCCCGAGCCCGAGCGGGCTGTCGATGAAGACCTCGCTGTAATTCGGTTTGTTGTTGCGGACCGACTTCAAGAGGTCGAGCACAAAACCCGAATAATCGAGAATCCTGTTGTCGACGGCCTTGTCGTAGGTCGACCCCTGCAGAAGGAAGCGGGTCGCCGCATTTTCGAGGATTACCTGGCCGGTACCTTCGAAGAGGAGGAGGTCGTTCATCGATTGCAGGACGACGCCGAAACTGCCCTGATATTTCCGCGCGCGGCGATAGCCTTGGCCGAACGCCTCGGCGAGCCGCGACAGGTCCTGGCCCTCGGTGCGGGTCATGAATTGCGCGGCCTCATCGCACAGGACGAAGCGCGGACGATCGCGGGCCGAAAGATAGAGTTCCTGGGTGACGGCGTTAACGACGACCATCACGATGACGTTGAAGAGATCCGGCATCGCCTTCAGTCGCTCGAGCTCGAGCACCACGAATTCATCGGACGAGATGTCGAAGGTCGACGGGCCGTTGAAATAATGGCCGTAGGCGCCGTCGGAACCGAAATCGCGCAGGTTGAATGCAAGCTCGCGGGCAGTGGGCACGAGATGCTCGACCCGGTCGAGGTCGCTCGCGACATTGGTGGGATAGGCGCCCAGCCAGTCGCGCACCGCGTCGATGCCCTGCTCGGATCGCCCGGTCTCGATCGTCCATTGGACCGCCGATTTCAGGAGATTCCACTCCGAGGTGGACACGCCCTTGCGCGTTGCCGCATTGGACATCTCCGCGACGATCGCAACCGCCATGGAGATGGCCGACTGCTTATCGTCGCCGTCCAGGGCAAAACCCATGTCGAAGGGATTGAGGACGAGCCGTTCCTCGCCGATGTCGATGTAGCGGCCAGAGCAAAGCGTGCACAGCTTTCGGTAGCTGCCGCCGATATCGATGATGCGGATAAGCGCGTTCTGCGCATAATATTGCTGGCAGAGATTGTTGAGGAGAAAGCTCTTGCCGGCGCCGCTTTCTGCCGAGACGATGAAATTATAGTTGTTGATGCGCGGGTCGAACAGATCGAGCGTCACCAACTGGCCCTTGCGCCCGGTGTAGAGGAGGGCAGGGCGCCCGCCGCCCCGGAAGTCGGTCTGCGCGGGAGAGAGCAGGACCGCCGCCTTGACCGGCATGCGGAAGTCGCGCTCGAGCATCCGGATCGTGCGCTTTTCGGGATACAGGCCGAAGGGCAGGCTCATCGGCAGCAGGATGGAATTGAGGTAGCTCTCCTCCTGCATCATCCACGGAAGGGGCTCGCTCTCCCACAACCGCTTGGCGCGCGCTGCCATCTCGCGGGCCTGGGCGCGCGTGCGGCCGAACACCCAGACCAACGGGATCACCGAGACGAAGCGGCTGTTGCCCACTTCGTCCAGCACCCAGCCTATCTCCTCGATCTGCTTGCCGACCTCGACGGCGAAGCTGCCCGCCGCCTTTTGCGCCGAGAGGATCTGCGCGCGCTTGTGGATCTCGAACTGGCTATGATCGAACAGGATGTTGAGCGTGAAGAGGAACGGACCCCCGATCTGGTCGCTGTCCTCCGCCGATCCGCGCATGCCGCCGAGAAGCCGGTTGGCGCGTTCGGCCGTGATGCGGCGCGCCGGCGCTCTCGGCGTCAGACAACGCGCGACCTGGTTGCCGAGAAACACCTCGGCCCCTTCGAACAGAAGGTCGGGTCCGGCATCGATGATCTGCTTGCGGATCGGCCGCGCAGGCTCGCCGTCCGATCCATCCGCGAAGACGCCCGGGGCGTGCCGAAACACGCCGTTGAACACCCTGCGATAGAAGGAAACGAGCTCGTCGGGCGCGATCCGGCGTATGCCGAGCTTGGATAGCTGCTCCTCGACCTGGCGACGCAAATCCGCGCCCAGCTTCACGCGGGTCTTGATCGACAGAAACAGGCGGAAGTCCCGGATCGGAATGCCGTGCAGCGCGGCCAGGCCCTGCGTTCCGGCGCGCAAATAGTCGACCGTCCTGCGCGCGGAGGCCTGAATCAGCGGGTCGGGGCGGGTTTTGAGGTCGAGAAAGGTGTCGAGCGCATCGTCGATCAGCGGGTCCGCGAAGCTGTGCAGTTGAAGGACGGTGCCTTCCGGGAAATGAATGTTGAGGAGCCCAAGCAGGGCCTGATGGACATGGGCGAACATGTAGGCCGAGGGCACCAGCTCCCAGGCATGTCCCCAGCCATCGTCGATGCACAGGAAAGCCTCGTCTTCCTCGTTCCAGGACACGAGCGGGAGGAAATCGGAATAGGCGTCGCGCGACACGGCGCGCCGAAGCGTCGCGAAGGTGAGCCCACCACCATGATGACCACCGAGCGGCTTCATGGCCGGGGATCCGCCGGGGCCGCCGGGACGTCCGCCGGCTCGCCTTCGACTGCGCGGTCGACCGGGTTCTTGTCATGGACCTGTTCGAGCACCGGCACCCGCGCGGCAGGCTCGACAGGGTTTACCAGATAATCGCCGACGACCCATTGAGGGCGTTCGAGGATCGAGTAGACGTACCGCGGCATGTAGAGTCGGTCCGGCCGCTCGCGGTCGGCATAGGGGAGGATCAAGGTGCGGACAGTGCGGCCCTGCCGCAGCATGGGTGTGACCGGCGCGTCGATCAGTCCCTGCAGTTCGCGATAAACACTGTCGCGATAGCCGAGATAAGGCGGAGTTGCGCCGCGTTGTGGCCCGCCCGCTTCGGCGCGATTCGGTCGGACTGCCGCGCCCTGCTCGCGAAGAAGCTTCTTGTCGCGGGTCACCGCCGGATCCGACCGCGACGGGACCCCCGCGACCGCATCGGCATAGGCCCGATCGGGATGGATGCACTGGCCGTGATCGCTGTTTTTGCAGCTGAATTTCTCGCTGTAGGGCGACATCATCGAGCCGATCGTGGCGCAGCCCGAAAGGAGGAGCGCGGCGGTGCCGACGACGACCGTCAGCCACAGGCGAGGCCGCCTTGGATTGGATTGAAGCATCGGCTCTTCTCCTTGGATGGTCGGGCGCATCAGAACTTCGCTCCCGCGGTCGGCTTGATTTCGAGAGTCACGCCCTCCTGGATGACGACCACGACGTCCTTGGCGGCACCGACCTCGACGATCGGCCCGGCCTGGCGCGCGAGATCGAGATAGAAGTCGGTGAGCTTGTCGGAGGACTTGGAAAGGCCCCCGGCGATGCCGCTCTTCGCCGCATCGCCCGCGTCAAGCGTGCGGACGCTGCCGAGGGCGGAGGTCGAGACGTCCCCAAAGCTGTTGTCGACGGCATCGGCGAAGCCGCTGATCGTCCCGGCGATGAAGGCGCGGGCCAGCGCCGCGCCCGCGCGGGTGACGACTTTGCCCGACAGGCCCTTCTTGCCGTCGGTGTCGACGAAGAAGCCCTTGATCGACTGGTCGACCACCGAGCGTTCGTCGAAGTCGACGCAGGAGAGCGAGACCAGTTGGACCTCCACCCGTTCCTTGGCGAGGCTACCGGTGGCGTTCCCGATGACGAAGCAGCCGGCAAGGTTCGCCTTGACGTCATTGGGAAGAACCGCCGGTGCCTGGACGCGCGCGATCAGGGGCTCGGGATTGGAGGTCGCGTCCCGGCTGGCCAGCGCGTCGATCCCGGTCAGGAGACGAGCTCGCATGAAACCAGGCGGTAAATAGATCGTCCGATTCTTTTTTTTGGCGCCGTCGGCCGCCGCGCTCTGGCCGTTGCCGGCGGCCGGCACGATGGCGCTGGTCGCGGCGCCGATTGCTCCGAAGGTTTTCTCGACAGGTGGCGCTGGCGGTGCCGCGGGCGGAGTGGGCGGTGCCGGCAGGGTTCCGGCTGCACTGTCGATGTCCGCCTGGTCAGGGGATGGCGGGAATGAGGGCGCTGCTCCCGGCAGAGCTGCCGGCAGCTCGCCACCATCTGTCACGCCCGGCGGTTTGCTTCCGGGCACGACCTTGCCTTCCTCGATCGCGGTGATGCGCTCGCCAAGCAGCGATTGACCGTCGAGCACCTTCTTGAGGTCGCCGCGCAGCTTCGTCTCGAGGCTGTCGCCCCGCAGGCCGGCGCCCATGTCGAGTTTCGAGGCGGCCGGCGCAGCCTCGGGCTGCGCGTGATTGGCGGTCGACGCGGTGTAGAGGCCGTAGCCGAGAACCGCGACCGAGGCCGCTACGCCCAGTTGCTTCGCGCGCAATTTCTGGCGCGCGTTGAGAGCGGCCCAGCGCGCTTTCAGGTCGAGCAGCGCCGGATTGCGCGTGCTCCCGTCAAGTTGATCGGCCGCGGCGGCCTCGGCGAGATGGGTCTGATAAGGCCCTTGGACCGATTCTTCCGCACGGCCGGTACGGCCAGTGCCGGTCTCCACCGGATCATTTTCATCGGTCATTGGGCCGCCTCCCGACGGAC